>NZ_JYNN01000033.1 GCF_000934765.1 Thiomicrospira microaerophila
AACGCCAACGGCTGTGCCGCTGTGATCGCGTTAGATAATAAAGTATGGCGTCAACTCAGAGCAGGGCAGAAGGCTAAGATCGGGATTCGTGGATTAGGGCAGCCTGAAAACACCCTCTTGCAGCTATCGCTAAAAGGTTTTACCGCCGCCAGTAATGCGTTGATCCAAAATTAAGGCGTCTCGTCATCCCGGCGAAGGCAGGAATCTTAAGCCTTGCGGTGTACATCCTCAAGAGATCCCGGCCTTCGCCGGGATGACGGGTTTTTTTATCACGGCCTTCGCCGGGATGACGGCGTTTTTCAAGGCCTTAGTCTTCCATTAACTCAGGGTTAAATAACCAGGCCTGGCTGTGGTTTAGTTGAGTTTGCTGGGTTTGTTGGTGTAGGATTTTTTCAAAAGCGGGGCGCGCAAGGGTGATGGCGCCCATGCTTTTTAGGTGCGCGGTTTCCATTTGGCAGTCAATCATTGGCCAGCCCCAGTGGTCTAAATGGCGGCAAAGGGCGACCAGCGCGAGTTTGGAGCAGTTGGACTGTTTGGCGAACATGGATTCGCCATAAAACATCTTGCCAATGCTCAAACCATAAAGCCCCCCGACTAATTCATTCTGGTGCCAGACTTCAACCGAGTGCGCATGGCCTTGTTGGTGGAGTTCTTTTAGGCTGGCCTGCATGTCTTTGCGAATCCAGGTGCCGTTTTGTCCCGGGCGCGCTATTTGCGCACAGGCTTGAACCACTTGGCTAAAGACCTGGTTAAAGCTAATCCTATAACCGCCATTGCGCCAAGTTTTTTGCAGGCTGGTGGCGTAGCGAACTTGATCGGTCATTAACACGGCACGCGGGCTGGGTGTCCACCAGGTAATGTCTTCGTCATCGCCAGACCAAGGGAAAATGCCTTGGCTATAGGCGGCGAGCATCCATTCGGGGGTTAGGCATTCAACGCCTATCGCAATCAGTCCATTGGGCTCATCGAGCGCCGTGGAGGTATCTGGAAAAGCCGGCGGCATCCGGTCGTCGAGCCAGGCGGGGTAAAAATCAGGGTAAGTGCGTTTCATGATTTAATGTCTAACATAACTTAGAATCAGGTTATTGCTGGATTTAATCGGTATCAACTCCACCAGGCCTGGTTGGTTTTGGCTGGCTTTTTCAAAAAAATCAATCACGGCGAGCGTCGGTTCTGGTGTGCTTTGCCAGAGATTGAATAGTAGCATATTGCCAGGTTGTAGTTGATTTAACAGGTTGTTTAAAAAAGGCGGTTGGCTAAAGGGTGTTGGCATGCCATCATCATCAAACACATCCACCACTATCACATCATACTCATCGAGATTATCTTCAATGAACACGGCGGCATCGCGGGTGTGAATTTGAATGCGCGAGTGAATGGGCAGGTGAAAAAAGTCATGGGCGATCTCAATCACCGTGGGGCGCAGTTCAACCAATGTCATCCTCACTTGCGGGTGACTGATAAACAATTTGCTCGCCAGCGAACCGCCGCCGACACCCAGCATTAATAAATTTTGCAAGGGTTTTTCAATGTGGCGTTGCCAGAGTTGTTGTTCGATAATTTGTTGGTACTCAAACGCGAGGCTCATCGGCGCTTTAAAAAAGTAGCGGTTTTGTTTGACGGCGCTATCAAAATGTAAACTGCGGCAAATCGGGCTGTCGATGACCTGAATCAGCCCAAATTCATCTTGCTCCGTGTGTACGACTTCACCGCCGTAACGATGAACGGGGTTATCTACTAGTTTGGCTTTTTTAAAGCGTTGTTGCAGGTGTCTTAGCATTTAGCGATTCGCCCACCATAATCGCGCGCGCATTCCCCAGCTGGAGCTCAGACCGACTTCGACAAAGGCGACTTCGCCATTGGCATTGATAATAAAATCAGCCGGCACCGCACGCGCACCGTAAAGGTTAAATAAAGCGCCATCCGCATCATTAACGATCAGCGCGGGGTTCATTTCGTGTTGTTGTGCATAGGCCAGCAAGGTCGCGTTATCACCCGATTGGGTGGCGATGCTAATAACCTGATAGTCCTGCGCCACTTTTTCTATGCCATCACGGGAGAATTCGCAAATCGGGCACCAGGTCGCCCAAAAATGAATCAAAACCGCTTCGCCTTGGAAATCGCTGAGTTGGATTTGCTCACCCGCTAGGGTGGTGGCGCTGAAGTTTGGTGCGATGTCTTTAACCACGTCACCTTGCATAAACGGACGTAATGTTAAGTAAATCACCAAAAAACCGATTAACCAAACGCCATTGTTAATCCACTTGTTTTGCCAAAGCGCTTTGAGTTTTTCTTTGGTGGTTTGAGTGGTTTGAGTAGTCTGCGGATTTGAATCGTTCATGACACACTCTTTTTAATTGGCATAATTTCAGCGTAATGTTCAAAACAGGGGTAGCCTTTTGGATCAACTTTATCCATCAAAGGGCTAACGTGGGTGGCGGCTAATAAATGGGCGATGCCGTATTCTTTAGCGGTATTCAGTGCGCGGATATTGTCATCCACCAACAGGGTGCGCGCTGGATCATAGGGGGCGACCTGTTGAATAAAGCCCCAAATGCGGATGTCTTCTTTGGGTGTGCGGAAGTCGTGGGCGGAGATAATATGATCAAAATAGGGTTCAATCGCGGTGCGTTCGAGTTTGATGACTAAGCTATCGCGGTGGGCATTAGTGACCATAATCACTTGTTTGTTAAGTTGTTTGAGCTGGCCGAGAAATTCGATAACATCGGGATGTTCGCGTATTAGGTGCTTGAGGTCATGCTTTAAATCAGCGACAGACAAATTAAGCCGACGGCTCCAGTAATCCAAGCAATACCAGTTGAGTGTGCCGGTTTGTTGTTTGATGGCATTGCGCACAAAGCGCTTGGCGTTGTCTAAAGGTAACCGGTGATGGCGTGCGTAAGCTTCTGGCAGATATTCCGACCAAAAGTGCCAGTCAAAGTGTAAGTCTAGTAGCGTGCCGTCCATGTCAAGCAGTACGGTGTCAATTTGATCCCAGGGGATGGGGTGCATAGTCTCTCCTTATTTTTAGCCAGGGTTATGATCTCAGTTGAAGCCTTGGCGCGCTTGGCGTATTATGCTCTTATGAAAACAAAAAAACATCCTGACATTTTAGCGGAAAATATCGTGCTTAAATCACGAATCTTTACCGTGCAAGCGCAAAAGTTACAATTTTCTAACGGAACCCAAGTTGATTATGAGCGTTTAATCGGTCACCCTGATGGCGCGGTGCTGATTGTACCGATGTTGGATGAGGAAACATTTCTGCTCATCCGCGAATACGGCGCAGGTGTCGGGCGCTATGAACTCGGCTTTCCGAAAGGAAAAATTGATCCAGGTGAAACCTGGCGCGAAGCGAGTGTGCGCGAGTGTATTGAAGAGGTCGGTTATCAGCCATCACAGATTGATTATTTGGATAAAGTGAGTTTGGCGGCGGGTTACATGGATCATCATACCCATCTGGTTTTGGTGCGTGACTTAAAGCCAGCCCAAGCCGAAGGCGATGAGCCTGAACCTTTAGAGGTGGTGCCTTGGAAAATTAGCGATTGGCGCGCCTTGTTAGCCGAGCCGACTTTTAGCGAAGGGCGTGCTTATGCGGCCTTGCTTTTAATGTTACAAAAACTAGGAAAAATTACATGAACCTATCCCCAACCTTCTACCAGGCCTGGTTAGCCGATGTGGCTGAAATTGCACGCCAAGCCGGAGAGGTGATTTTGCAGGTGTATCGCTGTGAAGACTGTGGTGTCGAGAAAAAAGCCGATGGCTCACCCGTTACCGAAGCGGATAAACAAGCCGACCAGCTGATTCGACAAGCATTGGGGCGTTTATCACCTGATATTCCAGTAGTGAGTGAAGAAAATATTCATGCCACGCCTTTTTCAGAGCGTGAAACCTGGGCTTGTTTTTGGCTGGTGGATCCGCTGGATGGTACTAAAGAGTTCATCGAACGTACGGATGAGTTTTGTGTCAATATCGCGCTGGTGATCAATGGCGAGTCGGTGCTGGGGGTGGTGTATGTACCGGTATTTGACTGGTTGTATATGGCGCACAAAGGCGGCCAAGCGATCAAGGTTGATCGGGGTGTCGAGCAGGTTGTTAGTGTGCGAAAGCTCATCAAACCGCCGGTTAATGTGACGGTCAGTCGTCGGCATGGTAAAAAGGTTGAGCAGTTTATTGACGCGATTGCCCCCGCCAAAACAGTGCATTGTGGTTCGGCAATAAAATCCTGTTTAGTCGCCGAAGGTCAAGCGGATGTCTATCCTCGGTTTGGACCAACTTCGCATTGGGATACCGCCGCATCGCAAGTGATTGTGGAGGCGGCAGGCGGGCGCATCGTCGATGCGCTGGGACGCGATTTGCAATATCTGCCGACTGAAACAATTTTAAACCCACATTTTATGGTGGTCGGCAATAGCCGTTACCCTTGGCCTGATTTTCCGCAGTAAGTGCCCTAAATATGATCATACAGCCCTTTTTAGGCGGCTTATCCGTTTGGCTTTTAAGCTTGTCGCTGTCGCTGGCTTGGGTTTTGTCAGCTTGGCTTTCACCAGCGTCAGCGGCGAATCCAGCGAATCCTATTACCCATCCAATGAGTGTCGGTTGGCAAACGAACCAGGCCTGGTGGACTCAACAGACCCCGCATTTTATTTTGTATGCGCCTGAACCGCTTGTTGACCAGTTGCCGCGCGTGGCGGTTTTGGCTGAACAGGTGCATCAAGAACTGAGTCAAACCCTCAATTGGACGCCGAGCCGCAAAACACATCTCGTGCTGAGCGATGATGTCGATAGCGCCAATGGCTGGGCTAGCGTCTATCCGTTTAACCAAAACCGGCTTTTTATCAGCGCGCCAGACGCGATTAATTCGTTGGAAGATTACCGCGATTGGTTGGCCTTGCTGATTCGTCATGAATACACCCATAGCCTCCATCTTGACCAGGCCAGAGGTTTGCCAGCGGCGTTGCGTGCGGTTTTTGGTCGTCAGGTGTTTAGTTTTCCGCATCAGTTTCAGCCGCTCTGGATGATTGAAGGCTTGGCGATTGAGCAGGAAACCGATGCTAGACGGGGCGTTGGGCGCGGACAAAGTGATTATTATGCGATGCAAATGCGTGCGGAAGTGGCGCGTGGCTTGGTTTCAGTTGGTCGGGTGTCAGGCTTAAATCGCGATTGGCCAGCGGGGCAGGCGTATTTATACGGCGCGTATTTTTATCGCTTTCTTGCTGAGGTGTACGGTGAACAGGCGCTCGAACTTTGGTTGCGCAGCTATAGCTATAACCTGATTCCTTATTGGATGAATCCGACGGCCAGACGGGTGTGGGGCGAGGATTTTAAACAGGTTTGGAACCGCTACCAGGCCTGGTTGCGCTATCGCTATTCGCCCTTGGCGGCGGGTGATAGCGATAGACTGGGTGAAGCCATTAGTAATATTATCAAGATTAGCAACCAAGGCGGGCGAAGCTATGCGGGGGTTTGGCGCAACCAGGCTTTGTATCGAATTGAAGCCGACGGTCATGCCATGCCTCGTTTGATTGAGCAGCGCTGGCAGCAAGGCGTTGCATCGCAACGTGAGATAGCCCGCACGGCATATCCCGGCGCGTTTGATGTGTCTGGACAAGGGCGTGTGGTGATGTCGCAAATGCGAGATAATCGCCAAAATCGTTCTTATGCCGATTTGTGGTTGTGGGATGCATCGCCATCAGGCCGCGCAAGCTGGCAGCGACTTACCCATCATCAACGTTATCGCCAAGCTTTGTGGTTGGGTGAGGATAAGTTAATTGCGCGTCGTCAGGTCGCTGGCGTGTCTGAATTGCATTTATTATCGGACCAAGGTGCGTTGTTGGAGGTCTTGTGGCAGGGTGATGAGCAAACGGTGCTAGGGCAGATGGACAAGCATCCAACGGAACAAAAAATCCTGGCGATGAAAAAACCCGCTTTCGGTAGTTGGCAATTAGCGGAGTTTGATTTGGTTAGCAAACAATGGCAATGGCTAACTAATAACAGCTTTAATCAAGCCGACCCGAGTTATAGCACCGATGGCCGTTCAGTGGTGTTTTCGGCTAACTACACTTCGGTTTACCAAGTTTATCAATTGGATAGAGATACTTCTGAAGTTGTTGGTTTGACCAATATAACTAGCGGCGCCTTTCAACCCTGGCTAACAGAGCAGGGTAATCTTGTTTATCAGTTGTATTCTGCCCAGGGTTATGACTGGGTTGAATTGGCCAAAATAAATCAGTTACAGCAAAACATTAAAATACCTGAAAATAACAACCAGGCCTGGTTAGAAAAAACCGCTGTTTCATTCGAAGATGTTTCCAATACTATCACGCTTTCAGCGCCTAAAGCCTATCAACCCTATTCCAGTTTAAGACCGCAGGTTTGGTGGCCGATTTTTAATCTGACCGAAAACCGAAATCAATGGGGGGTGATGCTGGACGGTCAGGATGCGTTGGCGCGCCATCATTATCAGCTCACTTTGGCTTATGATGATTTGGCGCAGATGCCTTTTGGGCAGTTGAGTTATCAAATGGATAATCGCTATTTAATCCAGCTGCAGCGGAGCTGGCAAGAAGGTTACAATAGATTAAATTCCAATGAATTGGTGCTTTTGCGTGCCCGAGATCAGGCGATATTTGCACGCTTAAATCTGATGAATTTTCAGCATGACCAACTTGCCGTGCATTTAGGCTTGATACATGAACAAACTCAGGATGCATGGCGTGACCCACGCTTAGCACAACAGCCGAAACGTCAGCGTGGCGATATTAGCGCGGTGTTGCATTGGGATTCAACACAAACCTATCGTTATAGCATTAGCCCAGCGAGTGGATGGCAGGGGTATTGGGCGCTAGATAGCCATGCGTTACAGGATGGGGATTACGCGGGTTATCGAACGCAGTTTGATCTTAAACACTATTGGCATATTCATCAGTCGCAGCTACTCTACACTCGCCTTGCGGCAGGCTATGCCCAAGACACAGCGCATCCTTTTGTATTGGGTTCGGATACCGGCGTGTTCTCATCATCACTGTTTGCACGTACAGATTATCCTTTGCGCGGTTATGCGGCTTCGAGTATTATTGACAATAGATTTGTGCTGGGCAGCCTAGAATATCGTGCGCCCTTAGCGCGTATCCAGCAAAACTGGCAGGTGTATCCACTGGGTGTACGTGATTTATATGGTCAAATATTCTTTGATAACGCACTAACCCAAGACAAGAGTTTGTCGTCTGTGGGGGCGCAATTGACCTTGGAAGCGGTCTTGGGGTACCGGGTGCTGATACCTGTGAGCTTTGGGTTCGCGCAAGGCTTGGATAAAACATTAGGGCAGCAGCAATTATGGCTGTCAACCCAGATTGATTTTTAAAAAAATACCATTTGGACAATAAAATAACGAGAATAACACGATGAGCATGGAGCAAACCCTTCGCCAAGCGATGATGGCGATTAGAGGCGTCAAATTACCAGAGCTACCCGCAGAAATTATCGCACTTGAAGCGGAGCTACAAAGCAAGTTTGTCAGCAGTAAAAGTATTGCAGCGATTATTGAAAAAAATACCACCTTGTCAGGCGAGGTGTTAAGAGTAGCTAATTCACCCTCTATGAAGATGAGAAGTGAGTGTAAAAATATTGTTGATGCGGTGAGTAATTTAGGATTTACGAATATTCGAAATCTTGTGACGTCAGTATTGCTCGAAAAAATGTTCAACTCTACGCAGTTGTATAAAGACATCATGGGACATGGTGTCGATGTGGCGTTTTGCATGGCCGAGTTATCGGAGTGGGTGGCAGATGTCTCTCGTGATGAAGCCTATATGCTGGGTTTGTTTCACAATGCGGGTTCCCTGATGTTTGCCACTAAAGATCCTGAAAACTATGGCAAGCTGTTTCAAAATGGTCACTCAAACCCACATTTGATTTTAGAAAAAGAACAAGCGACTTATGGTTCCCATCATGCCGCGGTGGGGGTGTTGTTGGGGAAGAAATGGCATTTGCCACTGGATATGCTGAGTGCCATCTTGTTGCATCATAACTCTGCGTGTGCATCGATAGTGACACCCAAAGTTAGGGCATTAGTAGCGATGATTAAAGTCGCGAACTCGGTTGTGGCTGAGGCGGTCTATGGCACTTATCGCAGTGCAGAAATGCTGGCTTATCAAAATGATGGTTTGGACGAGTTAATGCTTGAAGACACGGCTTTGCCTGAAATTCGTAATTCGTTGATGACTTTTGTGAATGAAGCTTAACTTCTGCTCACTTTATTGGCCTTGAGGTTGCTATAATAGCGGCATTTATCATTAACCCAATGGATTGTGCAATGAGTCATGCTGAAAACGGCGAACGCGCCACACATTTTATTCGAAATATCATTGATGAAGACCTAGCCTCAGGATTACATCCCGCTATCCAAACCCGCTTTCCGCCTGAACCCAATGGCTATTTACATATCGGTCATGCAAAATCGATTTGCTTGAATTTTGGCTTGGCGCTCGATTATAACGGGCAGTGTAACTTGCGTTTTGATGATACCAACCCTGCCAAAGAAGACATGGAATATGTGGACTCGATTCAGCGTGATGTGCAATGGTTAGGTTTTGAGTGGTCGGGTGAGATTCGTTATAGCTCAAGTTATTTTGAACAGTTTTATCACTATGCGTTGGAGCTGGTGGATAAGGGCTTGGCTTATGTGTGCTTTTTGGGCGCAGATCAACAACGCGAGTACCGTGGAACCCTGACTGAAGTCGGTAAACCTAGTCCTTATCGTGATACTCCGCCAGCTGAAAACCGCGAATTGCTTGAAAAAATGCGCGCGGGGGGCTTCAAAGAAGGCGAGTGTGTGTTGCGTGCCAAGATAGATATGAGCTCGCCGATTATGTGTATGCGAGACCCGATTTTATATCGCGTGCGTTTCCAGCACCACCATCAAACCGGTGATGCCTGGTGTATCTACCCGATGTATGATTTTGCGCATTGTATTTCTGATGCGATTGAAAGTGTGACCCATTCGTTGTGTACCCTAGAGTTCCAAGATAACCGTCGGTTATATGACTGGATTTTGGACAATATTACCCTGCCCAATGCCACGCGTCCGCGTCAGTATGAGTTTTCGCGCTTGAACTTGGAATACACCGTGATGTCAAAGCGTAAGCTGCATCAGTTGGTGGATGATAAATTGGTGTCGGGTTGGGATGACCCGCGCATGCCAACCATTTCAGGTTTACGTCGTCGTGGTTATACGCCCGCCTCTTTGCGTGATTTTGCGGAACGCATCGGTATCAGCAAAGTCGATAGCTTTACCGAAATGTCGATTTTAGAAGCGGCGGTGCGTGATGACCTAAACGTTCATGCACCGCGTTCAATGGCGGTTTTGAATCCAGTGAAGCTGGTGATTGAAAACTATCCTGAAGCGCAGGTTGAATCGATTCAAGCCCCGATCCATCCGCAAAATGAGGCAATGGGGAAGCGCGAGATTTTCTTTAGTCGTGAAGTCTACATTGATCGTGATGATTTCCGTGAAGAAGCAAATAAGCATTTCAAACGCTTGGTATTGGGCAAGGAAGTACGTTTGCGTAATGCCTATATTATCAAGGCCGAGCGGTTTGAAAACGATGAAAACGGCGAACTAAAAACGATTTATTGTAACTATGATCCAGAAACGCTAGGCAAAAACCCAGCCGATGGTCGTAAAGTCAAAGGCGTGATTCACTGGGTAGAAGCCAGCAAAGCGGTTGAGGCCGAGTTTCATTTATATGATCGTTTGTTTAGTGTACCCAACCCAGCTAAGGCCGAGGATTTTGAAGCGGTATTAAACCCCAATTCTTTGGTGATTAAAAAGGGCTATGTAGAGCCAGGCCTGGTGGATGCGCAAAAAGAATTGGCCTATCAATTTGAGCGCGAAGGCTATTTCTGTCGCGATAACAAACACCCAGGCCTGGTATTCAACCGTACCGTCGGCCTACGCGACACCTGGAGCGAATAGATTGAGATGGATTAATAAATGAGTTTATCATTATGCCAATAATATCTCGTTTTTTCGGAATTATTATCCGAATGTTTTTTGATGATCACAATCCACCGCATGTTCATGTTGAATATTCAGGTCAGCATGCAATTTTTGATTTCAAGGGCAATATCCTTAAAGGTGATTTGAATTCAAAAACCGCAACGAAGCTTGTGCGTGAATGGATTGATTCTAATCAGACTGCGCTTGAAGATGACTGGTTACTGGCGGTTGATGGCAAAGAAATTAAAAAAATTGATCCTTTAGATTGATAGGAGGGTTCAGCATGTGGCATTTTAATGAGATTGTTAAAGCTGAATATAGTGGCGAATATCGTTTTTATATCGCTTATGACGATGGAGTGGCAGGCGAAGTGGATTTGAGCGAGTATTTGACGAAGGGTAGCGTTTTTGAACCGTTGAAAGATAAAGCGTTTTTTGCTCAAGCACGCGTGGATGCCGGAACCCTGCTGTGGCCGAATGAAGCTGATATTGCCCCAGAAACCTTGTATGACAAGGTGGTGGCTCAAGTGAAAAAAGTTGCAGAGCCCGTTTCGCGTTATAACTCGTTCCCACGCTCCTGCGTGGGAATGCAGACCGGTAGAGAGTGATGCCTATTGTTTTGAGTACGAAGCTGTCTGATAGATTGGTATGCATTCCCACTGAGGACAGTGGGAACGAGGCCTAAATGGCAACGCGGACCGAACCAACTTGCGTCATTGCGAGGCCAAAGGCCGTGGCAATCTCTTGCAGACTGAGCACGGCCTTGAGAGATTGCCGCGTCGCTGTGCTCCTCGCAATGACAGGTTTTTTAACCTCGTTCCCACGCTCCTGCGTGGGAATGCGGCCTTCATTGAGTGACTAAGCATTTCGAATGAATTAAATAATTGAGAGACTTATGGATTTACATATTTACAATACTGAAACCCGTCAGAAAGACGCATTTAAACCGATTGTGCCTGGCAAGGTGGGGATGTATGTTTGTGGTGTGACGGTGTATGACTATTGCCATATCGGCCATGCGCGGGTGATGGTGGTGTTTGATACGGTGGTGCGCCATATGCGTGCGCGTGGACTAGAGGTGAAGTATGTGCGCAACATCACTGATATAGACGACAAGATAATTAACCGTGCGTTTGAAAATAAAGAATCGGTGCAAAGCCTAACGCAACGCTTTATCCGTGCCATGCACGAAGATGAAACCGCGTTGAATATTTTGCGCCCAGATATTGAACCCAAAGCGACTGACTTTATCCCGGAAATCCAACAGCTAGTGAAAACCCTGATTGACAAAGGTCATGCCTATGCGGCAGATAATGGCGATGTCTATTTCAAGGTGAAATCCTTTGAATCCTATGGTCGTTTGTCCGGTAAAAAGCAAGATGATCTTGAAGCGGGTGCGCGGGTTGAAGTGAATCCGAATAAACAAGACCCGATGGATTTTGTATTGTGGAAAGCCTCCAAAGAAAACGAACCCGCTTGGGATTCGGCTTGGGGGCAAGGTAGACCGGGTTGGCATATTGAATGTTCGGCGATGTCGGGTTCGTGCATTGGCGAGCGTTTGGATATTCATGGCGGCGGGATGGATTTACAGTTCCCACACCATGAAAACGAAATCGCGCAATCCGAATGTGCGCATGGCGAACATTATGTTAATACCTGGATGCATGTTGGCTTTGTGCGTGTGGACAATGAAAAGATGTCCAAGTCGCTGAATAACTTTTTCACGATTCGTGAAGTGCTAAAAGACTATCACCCAGAAGTCATTCGTTATTTCTTGTTATCGAGTCATTATCGCAGCCCGTTAAACTACACGATTGAAAACCTAGACATTGCGAAAACCAATCTTGCGCGTTTATATACCGCGCTAGAAGCGGCGACAATCCAACCAGGCCTGGTTATCGCGGGTAGCGAATTTGAGCGCAAATTTAACGAGGCGATGGATGATGATTTTAATACCCCGCAAGCGATGGCGGTGTTGTTTGAGTTGATCAAAGAAATAAACAAAACTAAACAACCTGCGCTAGTGGCTTTGCTGCAAAGCCTAGCGAACCGTTTAGGGTTATTGACTGAAACCCCAGAGGCTTTCTTTAAAAACCAAGTCGGCCAAGCGCAAGGGCTAAGCGATGAGGCGATTGCGGATTTAATAGCCCAACGCACCCAAGCACGCGCCGACAAAAACTGGGCGCGTTCCGATGAAATTCGTGATGAATTATTGGCGCAAGGCATCGAGCTATTAGACAGCAAAGAGGGCACTAGCTGGCGCCGCGCTTAGTGTTTGGGTGTGGAATGTCAACATGGTGGTGGAGATAGTTGTTATAATTTGCTTTATTTTATAAAAGGTTGAGAGTGTTGAATGGCGGATTGTTTATATATTAATGTGCACCCTGAGAGCCCGCAGGCGCGCTTGTTGAAGCAAGTTGTGACGATTTTAGAAAAGGGCGGGGTGATTGCTTATCCAACTGAGTCAGGCTACGCGCTGGGTTGTTTGTTGGATAATAAAGAGGGTGCGGAGCGTATTCGTCAGTTGCGCCAGTTGTCTGATAAGCATGATTTTACTTTGATGTGCCCCGATTTAAGTCATCTTTCACATTATGCTAAAGTTGGTAATAGCCAGTTTCGTTATCTTAAAGCCAGCTTGCCTGGGGCTTATACGTTTTTGTTAACCGCGAGCCGTGAGGTTCCAAGACGCTTGCAAAATCCTAAGCGCAAAACGATTGGTTTACGTGTGACACCGAATAAGATCACTCAAACCCTATTAAGTTTCTTTGACAAGCCGTTGATGTCGGTGAGTTTGATCTTGCCAGGTGAAGCCTTACCCATGACAGATGGCTGGACTATTCAAGAGGAACTGGGGCATGCACTTGATGCTGTGGTAGACGGTGGGTTTTGTGGGTATGAGCCGACCACTGTGATTGATTTTACCGATGAGATACCAGTGTTAGTGCGTCAAGGTCAAGGACCATTTAACCCATGATGTCAATGAGTGAGTTGACGCTGATTCAGCAGCTCTCTATTTGGGCGTTGCCCGTTATTTTTGCCATTACGTTACATGAAGCGGCACATGCTTGGTCAGCGGAAAAGTTAGGTGATAAAACAGCACGGATGCTTGGACGTGTCACACTTAATCCTATTAAGCATATCGACCCATTGGGCACAATTTTGGTGCCAGGTTTGTTGCTCGCTTTTGGTGGTTTTATTTTTGGTTGGGCCAAAGCGGTGCCAGTTACTCAGCGTAACTTGCGACGCCCAAAAACCGATATGGCCTGGGTGGCATTGGCAGGACCTGCGGCTAATTTAATCATGGCGATAGGTTGGGCTGTGATCTTGAAAATCGGCTTTATGCTGGTGGCCAGTTCGCCTGATATCGGTCAGTTTATGATTTATTCGGGTATTGCTGGGGTGAGTATTAACATTATTCTCATGGTATTGAATTTATTACCGATTCCGCCGTTAGATGGTAGTCGAATTATTTCTGCATTTATTCCAGATCGTTTGGCGTGGCAATATAATCGGTTAGAGCCTTATGGTTTGTTTATTTTGCTTGGGTTATTGTTTTTTGGTGTGTTAACTTTTTTAATTTCCGGCCCTTATCAGTTTATTCAACAACTGCTATTTAAAATGGTTGGTGTTGTTTAGATCATGTTACCACCTGTGTTAACGTCTTGTGTCGCCCCCTTTGCGATTGTGCAGGGTACGCCGATTGTCGAGGCGCCTAAAGGCTTGTATATCCCTCCGAATGCGCTCAAAGTATTGCTCACTGACTTTGAGGGGCCGCTGGATCTACTCTCGTTTTTAATTCGTAAAAACAAGTTTGATATTCTTGATATTCCTGTGTTCGAGATTGCACAGCAATATCAGCAGTATATTGACTTGATGCAACAGTTAGATATTGAGTTGGCAGGCGAGTATTTGTTTATGGCAGCCTGGTTAACAGAGATTAAGTCGCGCATGTTATTACCTAAGCCGCCGCAGGAGGATGAGGTGCCGTGTGAACCGGATGATCCGCGCGCGGAGTTGATGCAAAAACTCTTGGCGTACGAGGCTTATCAACAGGGTGCGCGTTGGTTAGATAGTTTAAAAATCGTTGGGCGGGATTTGTGGCCAATTCAGCTTGAAGTGGCGCCGCCAACGGATGTGGTGGCAAATATTGATTTAGACGGTTTGTTTCTAGCGATGCAGCAGCTATTGCAACGTGCCGCCATGCGCAGTGTCCATCAAGTCTGTGAGGAGCCGATTGAAATAACCGACAAGATTGATTGGGTGATGCAGCAGCTGACGGATCAGCCAGTATCCTTATGGCGTTTATTGGTCATCAGCGAGGGAAAACCAGGCCTGGTTGTTACTTTTATCGCTTTGCTTGAGTTATGGCGCCAACAGCTTATTTGTTTGGAGCAAACGGAGGCGTATGCAGATATCTTAGTTAGGCGGGCCGCATGCGTTTTGAGGGGTTGACGACAACGCAGCAGGCGCTCTATCCTGTTGTCACGGCATGGCTGTTGAGTGCCCAACAGCCTTTGAGTGAAACCTATATGCTGCGCTTACTCAATAGTCATCAGGACTTTAAAAAAGTTAAAGCGCCAGACTTAAATGCGGTGTTGGATGTTTTTCAAACATGTTTGGCGCACTCGGGTGTGGCATTAGTGCCTTCTGACGCGGGTTATCGCGTTGAGGTGGTAAAAGATTATTTGGACTGGGTATATTCACTTTTTGAGCAAAGCCCACCCAAGTTATCACGCGCTTTATTGGAAACCCTAGCGATTATGGCGCATCGTCAGCCTGTAACGCGTGCCGAAGTTGAGGCGATTCGTGGTGTATCGGTGAGTACACAGATTATGAATCAATTAAAACAGCATGGCTGGGTGAAATCCGCTGGCGTAAAACAAGTGCCAGGGCACCCGACCCTGTGGGTCACAACGGATAAGTTATTACAGGATTTAGGCCTGAGTTCGAAAGAGCGATTAATCGAGCAGCTTGATCAACAGATTAATCATTTTCTGTCAGACAAACAAACACAACACAGTTCTAACTTAATACACTAGAATACTCAAATTATTAAAATTATTATCAAAGAGTTTATAAACATGATTCAAGGCGAAAAATTACAAAAAATGCTAGCACGCGGCGGTTTTGGTTCAAGGCGCGAAATCGAGCGTATGATTGAGCAGGGTTTGGTGCAGCTTAATGGTCGCACGGCCAAGCTGGGCGATCGTGCAGTGGAAACCGATAAGATTCAAGTGCGCGGTCATACCGTTAAAGCCACGCGTTTAGAGCAGCAACCCACGCAGGTTTTGTATTATCACAAGCCGGATGGTTTGGTGTGTAGTCGTTCCGATGAGCAAGAAAGGGATACGATTTTTTCACAGTTGCCGCCCATTCGAAATGGCCGTTGGATTTCAATCGGGCGCCTAGATATAAACACCAGTGGTTTGTTGTTAGTGACCAATAATGGCGAGTTAGCGAACCGTTTAATGCACCCTTCTTTTGAGCTCGAGCGTGAGTATGCCGTTCGGATTTTTGGCGAGGTGACCGAGGCGATATTAACCACCTTGCGTCAAGGCGTGATGCTAGAAGACGGTGAAGCTAAGTTTAATTTTGTTTCGCGACTTCCTTCAGATGAGGATGCACAAAATCAGTGGTATCGCGTTATCTTGAAAGAAGGGCGTTATCGTGAAGTGCGTCGTTTATGGGAGTCGCAAGGTGTACAGGTGAGTCGTTTAATGCGCATACGCTATGGCGAGTTTAGTTTACCCGCTAACCTTCGTCGTGGACAAACCCGCGAATTCGATTGGAAAGAGGTGAATCGCTTACTAAAGTCGGTTGATTTGCCAGCAGAAAACCGTCCAGATCAGCGTGCCGCTTCAACGGCAAAAGCGGCGCGACCGAGTTCAAAGTCAAAAACAGGTGTCAGAACGATGCCTAAGTCAGGCGTTCAACGCCGCCGCCGTTAATTGGGTTATTTGGGTAGCGTTGATTGTGATCTTGAAGCGTTTATTTTTATCGGTCTTGTTCTTAAGCGTGTTGCCTTATTCAGCAAGGGCCGATAGCCTAAGTGCTGAAGATTACCAGTGGATTGGTGAGCGCATTTTTCAAAATGAAACCGGTGGGCAGCGAGCGCACTTAACTTTTTGGAGCTCGGCAGAGGAGTTTCCTTCGTTTGGTTTAGGTCATTTTATTTGGCTGCCCGCTGGACTTGATTTGCCGTTTGAGGCCACTTTTTCACAAATGGTCGATTTTGTTGCTCAAAGCCACCCCGCACCTGATTGGATCCAACAGCCGCATCCACCTTGGCAAACCAAAGCCGAGTTCGACCAGGCCTGGTCATCCGCTGATATGGCGGATTTACGCGATTGGTTGGAAGATACCAAGGCACAGCAAATAGCGTTTATTGTTCAGCGTTTTAAACAACGCGCACCCGACTTGACCCAAGGCTTGCAACCCGAGGAAGCGGCGCAGATTCAGGCTAAATTTAATCAGTTGATGCAAACGCGACACGGCCAGTATGGCTTGATTGACTATGTGAATTTTAAAGGCTGGGGAACCAATCCCATAGAGCGTTATCAAGGCGAGGGCTGGGGCTTGTTACAGGTGTTGCAAGCCATGCCAGAAGCAGAGGAACTCAAAGATAATGTTGTTTTGATGTCGGCCTTTTCACAAGCGGCAAAAACTGTTTTACAGCGAAGGATTGAACTCGCTCCCGCTGCGCGCAATGAGCAACGTTGGATGGCAGGATGGGCGCGCAGAATGGAGGGTTATCTGCCATGAACACAAACGCTAAAACGCATGTCAGCTCACTCAGCCCACTCCGCACACTTGTCGCCACCAGTCGTCCGCCGTTTTTATTGCTGACCCTGTCGGTGATGTTGATGGCAACGGCGCTGGCTTATTATGATAATGCCAGCTTTTCGATCAGTTTGTTTATCTTGGTAATGTTAGGCGCACTGGCCGCCCATGCCAGTGTTAATATGCTCAATGAGGCGCATGATGCACGCTCAGGCTTAGATGACTTGACCCAACGCACGCCGTTTAGCGGTGGCAGTGGGGCGCTGCAACAAAACAGCGCGTTGATTAATCGGGTTGAAGCGATTGGACTGGGCTTGTTAGGCGTTGTGATTGCCCTTGGGCTTTATTTTGTTTGGTTGACGGGTTGGGGCTTATTGCCTATCGGTTTGATCGGCGTGGGCGTCGTGTTGCTTTATACTCCGACAATAACCCGTTCGCCTTGGCTGTGTTTGATCGCGCCAGGTTTAGGCTTTGGACCCTTGATGGTCATGGGGGCTTATTATGTGTTAACCGGCAGTTACAGTTGTATAGCGTTTGCGCTATCGTTGATTCCGTTTTTCTTAGTGAATAATTTATTACTGTTAAACCAATACCCTGATTTGGAGGCAGACCGGCAGGTTGGGCGACGCAATCTCTTAATCGCCTTTGGTGAAAAAACCGGTGTACGGGTGTTTAGCGGTTTTTTAGCGGCGGCGTTTATTATCCTAGCAGGCCTGGTGGCGTTGGGTTGTGTGCCTGTTTGGGGATTGTTGGGCGGTTTAATGTTGGGCTTGGCTTTGCCCTTGGTTATTAAAGTTAACCAACATTATCAATCCATTGAGCAATTACAGCCTGCCTTGGCATGGAATGTAGTGATAAACTTAACCATGCCGATGTTGATAGCAGTTGGATTATGGATAGCAAGCTAGGAGGCCTTATGGCGTTTAAAACCTTAATGGATACAGTGGGCAACACGCCTTTGGTGCAGTTGCAGCGTTTGGTTAACAAAGATACCGGGTCGGTAGTGCTGGTTAAGCTAGAAGGCAATAATCCCGCTGGCTCGGTAAAAGATCGTCCTGCGCTGAATATGATTTTACAGGCGCAAAAACGCGGTGAGATTAAACCCGGTGATACCTTGATTGAAGCGACCAGCGGCAATACGGGCATTGCATTGGCGATGGCGGCTTCGATGTTGGGTTACAAAATGATTTTGTTGATGCCCGACAATATGAGTATTGAGCGTCGTGCTTCCATGGCGGCTTATGGTGCCAGGCTGATGCTGGTGACCCAAGCGGAGGGCATGGAGGGTGCGCGCGATAAAGCGCTGGCGATGCAGGCAGCGGGAGAAGGTGTGGTATTGAATCAGTTTGCCAACCCTGATAATCCGTTGGCGCACTTTCAATCTACCGGCCCGGAAATTTGGCGCGACACCGAAGGAAAACTAACCCACTTTGTCAGCTCAATGGGTACTACAGGCACAATTATGGGCTGTTCGATGTTTTTAAAACAGCAAAACCCCTCTATTCAGATTGTAGGCGTTCAGCCAACCGAAGGCGCATCTATTCCAGGTATTCGCCGCTGGCCCCTGGAGTATTTACCTGAGATTTACGACCCTAAACGCGTGGACCGTATTATTGATATTGACCAGCAAACCGCTGAAACCATGACGCGCCGTTTAGCGGTTGAGGAAGGTATTTTTGCCGGTATTTCATCGGGGGGGACGACAGCGGCGGCTTTGAAGCTGGCGGCTGAAGTTGAAAATGCGCTGATTGTGTCGATTATTTGTGATCGCGGTGATCGTTATCTTTCAACTAATGTGTTTCCAGTAGGTTAAGCATGTCGCCAGCGCTTATTTTTGATATTGAAACCGTGCCCGATATTGAGGCAGCACGGCGCGTATTTGGCTTTGAAGACTTGTCGGACGCGGATGTGTTGCAGGCCATCAATCTCAAACGCCGGATTGAGAGTGGCGGTGAGTTTCAAAAACATTACTTGCATAAAATTGTGGCGATTTCAGCGGTGCTTAAGTCCGATAGCCTGCTTAAAATCTGGTCGATTGGCGATCTTGAATCCGATGAGAAAAACCTAATCGAACGGTTTTTTGAGGGCATTGAGCGTTTTCAGCCGACCTTGGTGAGCTGGAATGGCGGCGGTTTTGATTTGCCTGTTTTGCATTATCGCGCCTTGTTGCATGGTATCCCCGCCAGAACCTACTGGGATATGGGCGATTTTAATCGTGAGCGCAAATGGAATAATTACATTAGTCGCTATCAGTTTGCACACATCGATTTAATGGACGTGATGGCGGGTTATCAACCCCGTGCCGTGGCGAAGTTGGACGAGATTGCGATGCTACTCGGATTGCCCGGCAAGATGGGGCTCAGCGGTGCGGGGGTGTTAGATCAGTATAGGGCAGGGGATATTAAAGGTATTCGCGACTATTGCGAGTTGGATGTGATTAACACTTATTTAGTTTATCTGCGGTTTCAGTTAATGCGCGGTTGGCTTACGCCGCCACAGTATCAAGTACAATGTGAAGAACTAGCGGTTATCCTAGATAATCCAAACCAACCTCATTGGCAAAAGTACAACCAGGCCTGGTTGAAAAAATAAAGAGAATAGTTAATAGTTATGGCACGAGAAATTGAACGTAAGTTTTTATTAAAAAATGATGATTGGCGGCAAGAGGTAGTCAAACAGACCCGATTTGTGCAGGGTTATCTGAATCAAATTGAGGAAAGTTCAAGCAAAAGCTCAGTGCGTATTCGCATAGAAGGTGAGCAGGCGAACATTAATATTAAGAGCCTTGAAATAGGACTGAGTCGTGATGAATATGAATACGCGATACCGGTGGCGGATGCTGAAAAAATGCTAAAAAAACTGACAGTTGGCCCCGTTATTGAGAAGGTTCGCCATCTTGTGGAGGTGGATGACTTGGTGTGGGAAATCGATGAGTTTTTTAGTGATAATGCGGGTCTAGTGGTTGCCGAGGTTGAGCTAGAATCTGAAACCCAAGCCCTGTCCCTGCGCGACTGGGTTGGCAGAGAAGTGACGGATGACGTAAAGTATTACAATATCAGTTTAAGTAAACACCCTTTTAAGGATTGGCATGATGAAAAAGCGCAATAATACACTCAATCAGACGTTTAACGACTTTAGCGGTTTTAGAACTTCCAAACTGCTATCCCTTGCGCTAGCACTCGGGGTTTCATTTAGCGCGATCACCCTCCAAGCCAAAGCACCAGGCCTGGTGCATGTTTATCAAATGTCCGTGTTGCACGATGCCAAGCTCGCGCAAGCTCGCGCGAACTATGATGCGGAACGTGAAGTGATGACACAGGCTCGATCCTTGTTGCTGCCAAATATTTCAGGCTCCGCACTCTATTCTCACCCTGACTTGGGTGAGTCTAACAACCGACAAGTGGTGGAGGTTGAGCTTAATCAGGCACTCTATAACCGTGAAGCCTTTAGTCGCCACGCTCAAGCTAAACATATTGTTGAAACCGCTGAAGTCAATTTTCAATTAGCCCAGCAAGAATTAATGATGCGTGTGTCGTCGGCCTATTTTGATGTGCTACTTGCTGAGCAAAAACTCATGCTGGCTAAATCAAAAATGGAGGCGGATAAGATATTGTGGGAACGCGCACAAGCCTCGGCGGAGGTGGGGTTGGCCAGTCGCACGGATGTATTGCAAGCCCGCTCTGCCTATGACATTACGCTGTCGAGCTTGATTAGCGCTGAAAACGATTTGGATATTGCCTATGAAACCCTGTCGAAATTAACAGGTCAAACGCTTGGTCAGGTTAAACAATTAATGTTGGATACCGCAATCACCGAGCCTAGGTTGGATAAAGCGGTATTGGAAGCCCAAGCACAGACCGAAAATCTATTGGTACGTCTAGCGCAGCAGCAGCAGCGCATTGCAAATGAAGAAGTTGAAGCTAAACAATCAACCCAATCGGTGAACGTGAGTTTACGCGCGGCGCATAGTTATACACATTGTAGTTCTAGTCAAGGCTGTAATGACGGCCATAATACCGGATTATCGGTTGTTGCCTCTGTCCCGCTTTATACCGGTGGTCGAATTAACTCACAGGTCGATCAAGCACGTTTTCAAGCCGAGTCATCGGCGAATGCATTGCGTGATGCCCAAGAACAAGCGCGCCTTAACGTGCGTGTTCAAGCGCGTAATTTAGAGCGCGGTCATGCACTGGTGGGCGCACTGCGTGAAGCGGTGAAATCCGGTGAGGCGTTTTTAGAAGCGGCTGAAGAGGGCTATCGTGTCGGCCTGCGTAATATGATTGACGTGGTGAGCGCCCGCGCCAATTTATTTGATGCGCAGAGCAATCTAGCCGCGGCCTTGCATAATTTACTCTTAACCCAGCTTCAACTGCAAAATACACTCGGCGTGTTGAGTGTTGATGACTTGCGTAATCTAGATCAGTTGTTGAGTGCGCCGCAGTAATTATGTCTCAGCGGGTCACTGAACCTCGGTTTACTCGGCGCGGATTATTCAAAACGGGCGCCGCTGCCGCGATTGCGCCCGCTTTGTTGAGTGGTTGCCACTCTCCCGTTAATCCCCAACATATTCTAGTGGGGGTTACCTCCAGACCACGGATGTTAGATCCTCGACGGGCTACCGATGCCTTATCCAGTCGCGTTAATCGTTTGCTTTATCACCAGTTGATTGACTTTAACGAAGCGTCCGAACCCATCCCTGATTTAGCGGATTGGCAAATGCTGTCCGCTAAGCACTATCGGTTTACGCTCAAAAAACAGGCGCAATTCCATCACGCTAAGCCCTTGGTAGCAGAAGATGTGGTCGCCACCTATCGGTCGGTGTTGGATAAGGATTTTGGCTCCCCCCATCGCGGCACGCTGAGTCATATCAAAACCATCACGGCGATTAATTCAACCCAAGTTGATTTTATACTCGATAAAGATGATGCCTTGTTTGTTGGGCGTTTAACGCTCGGAATTTTGCCGGCAGATCGGGTGGAGAAAGATCACAATTTTGCGGCTGAGCCGATAGGTTCTGGTGCGGCGCAGTTTGTAAGCTTGAATGAGCAAAGACTGATCCTGCGGCGCAAGGATCAGGTGGAGCTGCATTTTATCGTGGTCAAAGACCCGATGGTGCGGGTGCTTAAATTGCAGAAGGGCGAATTAGATTGCGTGCAAAATGATTTGTCGCCGGAGCTGGTTAATTATTGCAGCACCCAAACGGCGCTCAAGGTGACATGGCAAAAGGGGACCAGTTATGCCTATATTGGCTTTAACTTGGATGACCCTTGGTTGGCGCAGCCTGAATTACGCCAAGCCATCGCGCAGGGTTTAAATCGCCAGCAGGTGATAGATGCGATGTTTCAAGGTCAAGCACGTTTAGCCGGGGGGTTACTGCCGCCTGAGCACTGGGCGGGGCATCCTGATTTATCCGGTTGGGATTATAATCCTGATAAGGCGAGCGAGCTGATAAGTCAGCTTGCGCGACCAAGCGGACAAAAACACCAGCCTATTCGCCTAAGCTTTAAAACCTCAAGCGATCCAACTCGCATTCGGCTCGCAACCCTGTATCAAGCGCAGTTAAAGCCGTTGGGTATTGATTTACAGGTGCAGAGCTATGATTGGGGCACCTTTTACAATGACATAGTGCAAGGGCGTTTTCAGCTGTTTAGCTTGGCCTGGGTGGGTATTAAAAGCCCAGATATATTTCAATATGTGTTTGCCAGTGATGCGATTCCGCCAAAAGGGGCGAATAGGGGGCGTTATCGTGATAGCAAGGCCGATGATTTAATTAAACAAGCCGGGCAGACGCAAGATTTAGCTGAGCAAGCGAGGTTATATCGAACGCTTCAAGCGCATTTGCAAGCCAGCTTGCCAATAATGCCCCTATGGTTTGAGAACCAATATGCGGTGATGAGGAGAAATCTATCAGGTTATCAACTATTTGCTGATGGGCGTTTAGACTCTTTATTATCCGTTGTTAAAAAAGTTTAAAATTTTTATTAAAAACTGCTTGACGCTGGCGCTCAAGTCACTATAATACGCATCCATCAGCTTGAGGGGCTATAGCTCAGCTGGGAGAGCGCTACAATGGCATTGTAGAGGTCGGCGGTTCGATCCCGCCTAGCTCCACCAAATCCTCAAGTTGTGAAGTAAATGCTTTAAAATGTTTGACAATTCGTCCCGTTCGTCTAGAGGCCTAGGACACTGCCCTTTCACGGCGGCGACAGGGGTTCGACTCCCCTACGGGACGCCATGCGGGAATAGCTCAGTTGGTAGAGCACAACCTTGCCAAGGTTGGGGTCGCGAGTTCGAGTCTCGTTTCCCGCTCCAAATTCTTATTATTGAAGCGCTAGGCCAATTGCTTCAATAGGGTGCAAAATACGTCCCGTTCGTCTAGAGGCCTAGGACACTGCCCTTTCACGGCGGCGACAGGGGTTCGACTCCCCTACGGGACGCCACACGCTAACCCCGAATTAGTTTTGCTAATTCGGGGTTTTTTATTGCCTAAAATTTAATGGATCATGTTTGTTGTGTAGTATGTGATGATTTTCAGCAATAAAAATTCTAGTAATAAAAAAACCGGCATTAAGCCGGTTTTTTTATTGTTTGTTGTGCGGAATTACTTGCCGCGATAAGTGATCCGACCTTTGGTTAGGTCGTAAGGTGTAAGTTCTACTTTTACCTTATCACCCGCTAGAATGCGGATATAATTCTTTCGCATGCGGCCTGAAATGTGTGCGAGTATGCAGTGCCCATTTTCAAGTTCTACTTTAAACATGGTGTTGGGTAGGGTTTCTAAAACCGTACCTTCAAATTCAATTACGTCTTGTTTTGCCATAAGTCCTGTCTGAGGATGTCCTTGATTAAAATTGTTGCGGATTATAGCACAGGTTAGTCTGTTGAAATCAAATAATTTTTGCGAATCAATTTTAGGAGCCCCTGGTGTTTTGAGTCAGCTTGTGCTGGGTCTAGTAGATACGTAAGCAAACTTTGTTCATCCAGTTCTAATAATTGTTCAAAATCAGACCAGAGGGCGGGGTGAGTTTCATGTGCTAAATACTGGTCAATAAAGCGATTGAGCAGTAGATCGGTTTCTAGGTTGCCTCTACGTGCAGCGAGTTTGAGTTTTTTTATTAATTTGATTTTATTGTTAATCATATTGAGTTGTTCTTTTTAATAAGCTTGCGCCGAATGAATAATGGAATTAAAATGTATAAAAATTTTTAATGTTTCTTTTGTGGGGTTTAACAATGTCAAGCGCGACCACTTATTTTTCAGATAAAACGGATTTGCTCTCTTTGTCGCAGGGATTTAGTCAATTAGCGCAAAATCCTGCTATCAAAAGCCTGTTGGTTTTTGTGGCCGATGCGAATGACTATGATCATAGCGCGCTTGATGCGCTTTTACAAAGCCAATCTAGTACGGTTATTGGCGGCATCTTTCCTGAACTGGTTTATCAGACACACAGTTATCATCAGGGGTGCTTGATTGTCGGCTTGCCTTATGCAATAAATGTGCAGGTGATTCAGGGGTTGAGTGATGCGTCGGTGAATTATGCGGACCAGATTGAGGCGGTATTTGAGCTGGATATCCAGGCGCAAACGGGGATCGTATTTGTGGACGGTCTGGCTAAGCGAATTTCAGCGCTTGTCGATGGTTTATTTGATGTGTTTGGTTCAACGTTGAATTTTATTGGCGGAGGTGCCGGTTCATTGAGCTTTGTTCAAAAACCCTGTCTGTTGACAAATCAAGGTGTCATAATGGATGCGGCGGTTATTGGGTTGTTGGATCAGCCAAGTCGGTTAGGTGTGGGGCATGGCTGGAAAACAATTCATGCTGATCATCAGGTGACGCAGGTAGATAAGAATATTATTTATCAAATCGATAATCGCAATGCGTTCGAGGTTTACAGTGAAATTGTGAACCCGCATGTCGCCGAACCGATTACGCCAGAGAACTTCTTTAGTATCGCGCAAGCCTTTCCGTTTGGCATTAACAAATTAAACGGTGATAAGGTGGTACGCGATCCCATTGCAGTGACCTCTGAAGGGGGATTGGGATTGATTTGTGTTGGCGAAATTGCACAGGGTGATTTTGTGGATATTTTAACGGCGAATGCCGATGAGTTAATCGCATCAGCAGGTCAGACAACTCAAAAGGCTTATTCAACCGATTCAACCCAACCCCCTGTGATTAATTTAACCATTGACTGCATATCGCGTGGGCTTTTCTTGAAAGAGGCGTTTAGTCAAGAGCTTGAGGCCATTCAGTATCATGCGGATAAAACCTTACCTATTGTCGGTGCGTTGGTGCTAGGCGAAATTGCAAACTCAGGTGAGGGGTATTTAGAGTTTTATAACAAAACAACAGCCATTGCGGTACTATAGTGTTTTATGCTGAGCGGGAGCATTCAAGCATGACGCCGTCCAATGTTGAAACACGGGTCAAAGTTCTGTATGAAATTGCGATGGCGATGGGTAATACACTCGATGAAAAACAGTTGTTAAGTGATTGCTTAAAGGTTTTTTTACGTAAGTTTAATGGGTTGTTGATTGCTTTTTATGACCAGTCTAGCCAGCAAGTGCGGGTTTCGTTGCCACGACGCGGCATGAAGCCTGCTTATATTGAACAGCTAGAAACGCTGCTTGCCGATGAGAAAAGCAAAACGGCGGTATCAGGTTTTGTTGAGTCTTGGTTGCAGCACGATGGCCAACTACACTATGCCTTTAAAGTCGGAGCCGTCGGTTGGCTCAGCCTGATCAGTTCACAGCCAATTGATGCGTTGACGTTAGGCTCGCTCGGGCCTGTTTGCGATAAACTGGCTACTTCAATCCGTTCTTGTCGAACGAATCAACAGTTAATTGAACAAGAGCATGATTTGCAAGCTGCTTTGTATGATCTTAAAAAAGCCCAGCAAGCACGCGATAGTTTTTTGGCCAATATGAGCCATGAAATTCGAACGCCGCTCAATGGTATTTTGGGTTTTTTACACCAACTCGAAGATACCTCGTTAGATAAACAACAGAAAAAATACCTGTCGATTATTCAACATAGTTCCGAGACCCTTGTCGGTATTATTAATGACATTTTAGATTTTTCTAAAATGGATGCAGGTAAACTCACTTTAGCGTCAGAGCCGTTTCATTTACTTGATTGTGTTACGCCGATTATTGAGCTGTTCCGTGCTAAGGCCTCACAACAAGGTACTTGTGTGGAGTTTATTCAGCAAGGCCATATGCCTGCACGTATCAAGGGCGACGCGTTAAGGCTTAAGCAAATTATTAGTAATTTGGTGAGTAATGCGGTTAAGTTCTCAGTAGGTGGGCATGTGAGCGTCACTTTACAGGCTAAACCTAGCGACTATCCAAGCAAGGTAGACTTAACATTAAGCGTTAAAGACACGGGAATTGGCATTGCGACAGAGAAGTTGATGGTTTTAGGTCAACCATTTGTGCAGGCAGAAAACTCGACTACGCGTGATTTTGGGGGTACAGGCTTGGGCTTGGCGATTTGCAAGGGTTTACTGGCATTGATGGGCTCATCACTACAGGTTAAAAGTGAGCTAGGCAAAGGCAGTTGTTTTTATTTTAATTGGCAAGCTGAGATGGCTGCGGACCCGTTGACCCTGATAAAGCCAAAGCCCAGTGCGGCGTTAGTTGTAACGACCTATCCTGACAAGCGGATTTTGCTGGTAGAGGATAACAAAGTTAACCAAATGCTGATGAAAGCGATTTTAGCTAAAATGCAGATCAAACCGGATTTAGCTGAAAACGGTCAACAGGCGGTTGAGCAGTTTCAGAATCAACAGGCGTGTTATGATCTTGTGTTGATGGATATTAATATGCCGATTATGGATGGTGTTGAAGCGACACAGCGCATGCGTGAGTTTGAAGTTGAAACAGGATGCCACCGCGTGCCGATTGTCGCCTTAACCGCGAATGTATTGCGTGGTGATCGAGAAAAGTACCTTTCACATCAAATGGACGAGGTGTTAGCCAAGCCGATTGATATGACGAAGTTGTATCAGGTATTTGAAACATTTTTATTAGATAGGGCAGAATAGATAATGTATGTTACCTGGGTAGAGGTGGTCGTTAAAGAGGCCTATATTGATGCGTTTATTAAAGCCTGCGAGCTGAATCACCTGGCATCGGTACAGGAAAATGGTAATCGTCGATTTGATGTGTTGCAGGATGCGCAAAATCCGTCAGAATTTCGGCTGTATGAAGCCTATCAAACTAAAGAGGATGCCATGGCGCATAAAAACACACCACATTATCTGCAGTGGCGCGAAACGGTTGCTGATATGATGGCTGTGCCACGCCAAGGGCGCAATTATAAAGGCTTATTCCCGCGCTAGTCATTATTGATTATTCGATGTTTTAAATCAGAAATCGCCGCGCTGGGGTCGAGTCCTTTTGGGCAGCTGGCGGTGCAGTTTTGAATGTTGCGGCAGTCTGGCGCTCCCACGTTGCATGTGGGAGCGCCTAAGATTTGAGTTCGATAAAAATCACTACATCTGATTAGGACTTGGTTTTCATCGAGTGTTGGTTTATGTAATCCTTAAGTTGATTCAATGGCAAACTGAGTCGTTCGGCGACAAGTTGAATTGACAGGTTAAACTCTTTAACCATAATCCTAGCATCTTCTAAACGGGTTTTAAGTATGCCGATTTGCTCACCCTCCAACTTACCCTCTAACTTACCCTCTAACTTACCCTTTTCCATCGCGAGTCTTTCAATGGTATTGACGTATTCCACTTTTTGTTCCTCCTCAATCTCTTCGATTTTGTCGATAAATGCTTGTTCTAAATTATGCGGTAAATTGATGAACCAGTCAATTAGATTGAACAGGTGGATCACGTCCTCTTTGTTTAATCCGCGCCTGAATAACTCACGGATTAGGTTGAGTTTGGCATTCATCCGCTGGTGCGGGTCTTTGATTTGTTTGGCGTCCAATTGCGCCAACACAATGAGGCCGAACACATTGTCACTCACCAATAGTTCTTCGCGCCTTGGGATAAAATCCAGCAGTTTGCAGATTGGAAAGTGCATGGTCATTTTAAAACCCAGTTCGTTGTAGCGATAGGTATCCTGTCGAAAACGTT
>NZ_JYNN01000034.1:0-3716 GCF_000934765.1 Thiomicrospira microaerophila
AGCGTCAAGCCGATTATCGACAACGCATTCCGATTGAAGGCAAATTCGGTCAAGCCAAGCAATACTATGGTTTAAACCGCGTTCCAACCAAGCGCGCCAACACCAGCGTGGCTTGGATAAACTCAATCTTCTTGGTGATGAACCTATTGGTGCTGTTGAAGGCCTTTTTTTGGCGCTATTTTTACCAAAATAGCGGGCTATTCTCGCCCTATAGGCTATTTATGGCTTCTATCGCATCCAAAAACACAGAATTACGCCATCACTAAAAAGAGTTAGCGCATGAAAAAAACAAATTAGCGCTGAGTTCGAATTGTTCGGTTTCTTGTTCGCTGATTTTTTGAGCGGACTCTACCTAGAAATGACTTGAATAATTTTATAGGTAGATTAAATTTTTCGACATTGTAACAAACATAATTAGAGATACCTTGCAAAAACTTGCAGGTTTAAGTTAAATTAATAAGTTATAACTAATAGCTATAAAAAAATATTATGCAAAAAAAATGCCCTTTAACCTACAGGCGTACTGATGGATTAATCAAACAACTCAAGCGTTAACTTATATCCAACCCCACGCAAGGCAATCAAACAATCCATTCTTTCACTAATCCGCACTAGTTTTTGACGTAGCCGCGACATGATGACCTCAAGCTGTTTACGCCCTTTGGTGTCAAAATCAAGCTGATTGGTTTCAAGTAACTCCCAGTATTCAAGCTGCTGGTTTTTTGCCATACGAAATTGATTGAGTATCTTCGCTTCTTTTAAGCTAAGCGCTTCAACCGTGCCATCGCGCAGCCAAATTTTCTGTTTAACCGGATCAAAACGCAGCCTATTGGCTAATAAAATAGGCGTGATATCGGGCTCCGCTTCTGTACTCGGACGCAGTCGCTTGGTTAAACTGCCAATGGTGGCAATCAGTTCTTCAGCGGCAATCGGTTTGCTTAAAAAAATATCTGCGCCGGCTTCATAGCTTTGCAGTTTTTTATCTAGGTCTTGATGCATCGTGAGCATAATGATGCCAATGGCGGGATAGATAGCACGCAATCGTTGTGCAAGCGTAATACCATCGATGCCGGGCAAACTAATATCCAAAATAGCCAAGGGCCAATCGGTTGCGGGGGTGATATGCCCCAAAGCCTGCTCAGCCGACTCAAAGGCATCGACCTGATAGCGCTCGGACTCAAGGATATGGATTAAGGATTGTTGAATAAGCGGTTGATCTTCAACGAGTAAGATATTCATGGTAGTCATGGGTTTGTTACATAGGATTTTATCATAGCGGTCGTTTGAGCAGCCTGCCAAAATTGATTTGTGTTTAATTTTTATAATTTTAAAGCATTTTTGATCTCAGTTAATTTAATTTTCTTGATTAAAAGTAAGATTCAGGGCATAGACATCTAAATAAATAATAATTCAACAAGTTACAACCAGGGTAAAAAAATCGGGTTTTTCTTAACGTAATGGCAGTGGGCCTACGCCGGAATTAACGTAAAAATATTGTTAATTTTGCCATTATCGTTTTAAATACACCCTCAAAATAGTTTGCAGGAAAATAACATTGGATAAGAATATGACATTATCAATAAAACAATCAGGTTTGCGGTATCTTTGGCTAGTAGGCCTGGTTGTGTTTTTAGACCAAATCACCAAGTTTTTAGCGGTGACTTATTTAAACTTTGCAGACCCGGTTGCGGTGTTGCCGCATTTTAATTTAACGCTGGTGTATAACTATGGCGCGGCGTTTAGTTTTTTGGCCGACATGGGTGGCTGGCAGCGTTGGTTTTTTGCTGGATTAGCGATAGCGGTGAGTGTGTTTTTAATTGTCTGGCTGTCTAAGCTCAAGGCAAAACCAACCTTTGAGGTTCTAGGGTTGGTTTTAATTTTAGGCGGCGCGATGGGTAACCTGATTGATCGCATTTTGTTTGGACGGGTCACTGATTTTTTAGATTTTTATTATGCCAGCTGGCACTTTGCCACCTTCAACATCGCTGACATGGCGATTTCAGTCGGCGCGGCGATGTTAATTATCTACGAATTCTTTTTACGTCCAAAAGAAGAGAAACCAAACTAAATCTAATAACACCATGCTGGTTTGCGCATCGGTGGATGCGCTGCGCTTATCCACCCTACCTATCAAGGCCATTAACCTAAAAACTTAACCTCGTTCCCACGCTGTGCGTCACTGCCATTAAGTTAAGAAAAAAAACGGTCATTGCGAGGAGCGCAGCGACGCGGCAATCTCTCAAGGGCGTGCGCAGTCTGCCAGAGATTGCCGCGGCCTTCGGCCTCGCAATGACGCAAGTTGGTTAGCTCCGTGTTGTCACTCATTCCTTAACTTAATGGCCGTGACGCTGTGCGTGGGAATGCAGACTGATTTAACCGATGAAACAACGCTCGAACCCACATCCAAGGCGCATCCATGTTCAACGTGGGAGCGCGACCTGGTTGTAAGTTGTTGATTTATTATTTACTTAAAATACGTTTGCCCTGTCAGCTCAAACCCAAGTCAGCTTGTTCGTTAAACTGGGCTAGGTGTTTAACCGCTGCTTGCCAGAGTGGGTTGTAGTGGAGTTTGTCATAACGAATTTTTGGGTGACCATGCAGGCGAATAAGACGGGCATGCGAAACCACACAAGGTCGATGTACCCCAGCATTTAGCACCTGCGAAATTTCAGTCAACTCGTTGCATACCAACACCAGATCACAGCCCGCCTCTATCGCCATTTTGACCCGCTCAACCGTGTCACCATACACTGCCGCGGCTTGCATACCTAGGTCATCACTAATAATCGCGCCCTCAAAGTGACAGGTTTGACGCAAAATTTTTTGTAACCAAATTTTAGAAAACCCAACAGGCAAGTCATCAACCGATGGATAACGCACATGCGCGGGCATCACCGCGTCTAATCCATGTGCCATCAAGGTCAAAAAAGGTTGTAAATCACGCTGTTCAATTTCTGGCAAAGTGCGTGAATCTATTGCTACTGTATGATGGGTATCCGCCTGCACAAAGCCATGTCCTGGAAAATGTTTGGCCACACTCGCCATCCCCGCTTCACGCATGCCTTGGGTTAAGGCCAAAGAGAGTTTTCCTGTAACAATCGGGTCGGCAGAAAAGGCGCGATCACCGATCACATGGCTTTCTCCATAATCCAAATCGACTACCGGTGCAAAACTAAAATCGACGCCACAAGCAAGAAGTTCCGTTGCCATCAGCCAGCCCATTTCTTTGGCCAGCTTCAAGCCCTTTGCATTATCATCTTGATAAAGCTGCCCTAATTGGCGCATCGCCGGCAATCGACTAAAACCTTCTCGAAAGCGTTGTACTCGCCCGCCTTCATGATCCACCGCAATCAGTAATTTAGGATGACGCAGGTTATGAATCTGTTCACACAGGGTTTGCAACTGTTGAGGCGATGAATAGTTTCGACTAAACAGAATGACCCCAGCCACCCGTGGATGCAGCAAATAATCACGCTCATGCGGCAGCAAACTCTCACCCGCCAAACCAATCATCACCGCCCCCAAAGACAGGGCTTTTCCTTGTGTTTGAATCATCTATTTTCCTTTAATTTACAACCGAGTCATTACGCCCTTTGGAGTCACTGCCATAAAGTTAAGAAAAACCCCGTCATTGCGAGGCCGAAGGCCGTGGCAATCTCTTGCAGACGGTGCACGCCCTTGAAAGATTGCCGCGTCGCTGCGCTCCTCGCAATGAC
>NZ_JYNN01000034.1:3726-24464 GCF_000934765.1 Thiomicrospira microaerophila
CGTGGCAATCTCTTGCAGACGGTGCACGCCCTTGAAAGATTGCCGCGTCGCTGCGCTCCTCGCAATGACGCGTTTTTTTTAACTTAATAGCAGCGCCGTCATCCCGGCGTAGGCCGGGATCTTTTGAGGTTGTGTGCCGTCGGTTTGAGATTCCGACCATCGCCGGAATTTATCATTTTTTAGTTTGATGCTTCACATCAAGTTTATCGCGCGCCATATCACCGAGGATATTAATCGCCAACACCACCAGCATCAAGGACACACCGGGGACGATCACCAAATGCGGTGCGACCAATAAATAGCGGGTGCCCTCCCGAATCATATTCCCCCAAGAGGCATCCGGCGGTTGTACACCTAAGCCTAAAAACGACAAACCGGCTTCAGAAATCACCGCACCCGCAAAACCAAACGTCGCCTCGACGCCCAAGGGCGCGGCAATTAAGGGCAGCAAATGACGGCGTAAAATCACCGGCTGGCTCACACCCAGTGCGCGTGCCGCTTGGATGTGCTCTCGATGACGCAAACTCAAGACCTGGGCACGAGCTAAGCGCGCATAACCCACCCAACCGACCACCACTAATGCAATAATCACATTTTCAATACCCGGTCCCAATACCGCCGCCAAGCCTATCGCTAATAATAAGCCGGGAAAGGCTAAAAACACATCAATGATTTTGACAATCACCCGATCAATCCAGCCGCCCACATAGCCGCTATAGGTGCCAATCGTAATGCCAATCAACGCAGAAAAGGTCACCACACCCAGCGCAACAAACAAGGAGGTTTGCGCACCGAGCAATAAGCGCTCAAATAATGGCCGCCCTAGTTCGTCATAACCTAGCCAGCGTTGTGCATCGCCCGATGCCATCAGCTTGGCTAGATCGATTTGGTTGGCCGATTCACCAACAAAAAACGCCCCGATCGCCATTAACAGCCACAGGGTCACAATCGCCATCGCCAACCAGCGCATTAGGGTGTTGATGTGAAAATTAAACCGCATATTAATTGGCCAACCTAATTCGTGGATCCAGCCAAGCATACACCAGCTCGGTCAGGGCGTTTACGCTGATATAAATCACGCTGATAATTAAAATACAGCCTTGCACCACTGGATAATCACGCCGCTGAATCGAATCAACTAATAATTGCCCCAAGCCTGGCCAATCAAACACCACTTCGGTAATCACCGCGCCACCGAGCAAGGTACCGAGCTGTAAGCCCATAATCGTCACCACCGGCAACAGCGCATTGCGCAAGGCATGTACGCCATAAACCCGGGTTTTGTTTAAGCCTTTTGCTTTCGCGGTGCGGATATAGTCTTCATGAAAAATTTCGAGTAACGAAGCGCGTAACATTCTGGCTAAAATTGCCGCCAAGGCCGTGCCCAGCGTGAGCGCTGGCAGTACCCATGCCCAGGGCTGGTCAGCGCCACTTACCGGCAACCAAGCTAAACTTATCGAAAACAATAAAATCAACATCGGCCCTAGCCAGAAATTCGGAATCGACACCCCCACCAGCGCGACAGTCATCGCTGTATAATCAGGCCACTGCCCCGCCCTTAACGCCGCCCACATGCCGAGTGGAAACGCAATCAAAACGGCAATGAGCATCGCCATCACCGCTAAATAGGCCGTCATCGGTAAACGCTCTAGCAATAATTCACTCACCGGCTGTTGAAAAAACAATGACTGACCAAAATCAAACTGCAACAGGCCGCTAAAATAAATCACATATTGCTGCCAAAGGGGTTTATCCAGGCCCAGCTGCTGGCGTAAGGCTTGTTCATCCGCTGGCGAAGCCCAATCACCTAGCATCACCGATACAGGGTCACCTGGCACTAAATGAATCAACAAAAACACCAAGGAGCTCACCACCCAGGTGACAAACAGCAGCGAGCCGAGTTGACGCAGCAGATAACCGATCATGATTTAATCTCCACTGGCGTGCCGATCGCCACGAGATCAAACAAACGCATCACATCCTGATTACGCATCCGAATACAGCCATGTGAACAGGGCACGCCCATGGGTTCGCTATCGGGGGTGCCGTGGATATAGATATAACGCTGCATGCTATCAACCTGCCCCAAACGATTGAGCCCGATTTCACAGCCGCTAAGCCACAAAATACGACTCAAAATCCAATCTCTTTGTGGGTTGGCTTGCGCTAAATCTGGCGTATAGATTTCGCCTGTCGGACGGCGACCAACAAACACGCTATTGATGGGGTGTTGGTTGCCAATTTTGGCACGGATAATATGTTGACCCACAGGGGTTTGGTTGGAGTTTTTTTGTTGCCCAGCGCCTTTGAGCGCCGAGCTGATTGGAAAGCTCATCGGTGGTTTTCCAGCTTGATGTAGCGTCAAGGTTTGCTGTCGCAAGCACACTTCAATATGATTTTCACGATGATGTTCACGATAACGCTCAGGATTTAACACAACCCGACCTAGTTATTCTTTGTAGCCGCTAGTAATCGGATAACGACGATCACGACCAAACGCACGCAATGAAATGCGCACACCCGGCGCGGCTTGGCGTCGCTTGTATTCGCTGCGCTGAATTAAACCCACTACCCGATCAATCTCCTCTTTCGAGGCTAAGGCTTGGGCGTGCATTTCAGCAGGCGTTTGGTCTAGTTCGACATAAGCTTTGATAATCGCATCCAACACATGATAATCCGGCAAGGAATCCTGATCACATTGGTCGGGGCGTAATTCCGCCGAGGGCGGACGAGTGATAACTCTTTCTGGAATCACTGGGTTGATACCATTGCGGTAATGGGCTAAACGATAAACTAGGGTTTTGGGTACATCTTTTAATGGTGAAAATCCGCCGACCATATCACCATACAGGGTGCTATAGCCTACCGCCGATTCGCTCTTGTTGCTGGTCGCCAGCACCAGTTTCCCCAGCTTATTTGACATCGCCATTAGCAAGCAACCGCGAATCCGGGCTTGCAAGTTTTCTTCGGTTAGGTCGGGGGCCATGCCCTCAAAACGCGGCGCCAAGCTTGACTCAAACCCTTTGTAGATTGATTCAATCGGCAGGGACTGATAAGCCACGCCCATCGTATCCGCTTGCTGTTGCGCATCTTCTATGCTCATTTGCGCGGTATAGTGAAAAGGCATCATCACCGCTTCAACCTGCTCCGCACCCAAGGCATCAACCGCTAGCGCCAGCGTCAGCGCCGAGTCGATTCCACCAGATAAACCTAACAGCACGCCTTTAAAGCCATTCTTTTGCACATAATCACGGATACCGAGTTTAATCGCCTCATACACCCGCGCCTCGCTGCGATAGAGTTCGGCTTGCTGACCATTTATCAGCACAATATTTTCGGCCTGTTTCACCAGCTCAACTGGAATCAAATCAACCTCAAACTCCTGCGCTTGGACTTGGATTTCGCCATCGGCGTCCATCGCAAAGGAGCCGCCATCAAACACTAACTCGTCTTGACCGCCAACTTGATTCACATAAATCAGTGGCAATTTAACCTCATCCACCCGACGACGCGCAACTTCTAAACGGTCATGGTGTTTTTCAGCATGAAATGGCGAGGCATTCAAATTCAAAATAACCTCGGCTCCTGCGCGTGCAGTTTGGATCACAGGGCCTGGTCGCCAAATATCCTCACAAATCACCAAACCAAAATGAATACCCTTAAACTCAATAACACAGGCTTTTTTACCTGATGAAAAATAGCGCTGTTCATCAAACACGCCATAATTGGGTAAATGCTGTTTCATATAACTAGCTTGGATTAAACCATCATGAATCCATGCGGCCATATTAAATCGTTCACCCAATGCATCCATCATCGGGTAACCGACCACAATCGCCACATCCTTGACGCGTTTGGTCAGCTCAGTGAGCGCGGATTGTACTTGTGGATAGAGTCCATGACGCAATAGCAAGTCTTCAGGTGGATAGCCCACTAGGCTTAACTCGGGAAACACCACCAGATCGGCATTCAGTTCATCTCTTGCACGTTCAGCGGCGTCAATAATACGCTTAACATTACCTGCAATATCGCCCACTAGTGGGTCGATTTGCGCCATTACAACCTGAACTGTGTGTGACATAGTGGTTTACCTCAGTAATTAGAGCGTTTAGCTTTCCAAACGCTGTTTAATAGCAGAACCCAAATCCGTCGGCGAATGTACAATCGTGACACCGGCGGCTTCTAGCGCGGCAAACTTAGCTTGTGCTGTGCCCTTGCCACCACTGACTATCGCACCCGCATGCCCCATGCGTTTGCCAGCCGGTGCGGTCACGCCAGCGATATAGGCCACCACCGGTTTAGTCACATGGGCTTGAATATACTCCGCCGCATCTTCTTCCGCTTGGCCGCCGATTTCACCCACCATAATAATGCCTTGGGTTTGCGGGTCTTGTTCAAACAGTTTCAAACAATCTATAAAGTTCATGCCATGAATCGGATCACCACCAATCCCCACGCAAGTCGATTGCCCCAAGCCGTTTTGCGTGGTTTGATGCACCGCTTCATAGGTCAGCGTGCCCGAACGCGATACCACGCCAATTTTGCCGGGTAAATGAATATGCCCTGGCATAATCCCGATTTTACACTCACCCGGTGTAATCAGACCAGGGCAGTTCGGTCCAATCAACACACTGTCAGAGGCATCCAATACCGCACGAACCTTGATCATATCGGTAACCGGAATGCCTTCTGTGATACAAGCAATCACCTTAATCCCCGCATCAATCGCTTCGATAATTGAATCGGCGGCAAACGCGGGCGGCACATAAATCATACTCGCCTCTGCACCGGTTTGTTTAACCGCATCACGCACGGTATTAAAAACGGGTAAACCTAAATGAGTTTGACCGCCCTTACCCGGTGTCACACCACCGACCATCTTAGTGCCATAGGCCAAAGCCTGCTCAGAATGAAACGAACCTTGTTTACCGGTAAAGCCTTGGCAAATTACGCGGGTGTCTTTGTTAATTAAAATACTCATGCGACTTCTCCTGCCAATTCCACCACGGTTTTCGCGGCATGCGCCAAATCGTCGGCTGATACAATTTTTAATCCACTTTGTGCGAGGCGTTCGCGCCCTAGCTCGACATTGGTGCCTTCTAAGCGCACCACGACTGGAATCGACAAACCGACTTCTTTCACCGCCTGAATAATGCCATCCGCAATTAAATCACAGCGCACAATGCCACCAAAAATATTCACTAAAATAGCCTTCACTTCGGACGATGATAAAATCAATTTAAATGCTTCAGCGACACGCTCAGGCGTAGTGCCACCGCCCACATCCAAAAAGTTGGCCGGTTGCCCACCATTAAGCTTAATCAAATCCATCGTCGCCATCGCCAGACCTGCGCCATTCACCATGCAACCAATATTACCTTCAAGCGCAATATAGTTTAACTGATGCTCTGAAGCCTGCGCTTCACGAACATCTTCTTGTGAAATATCACGCATCGCAACCAGGCCTGGTTGACGATAAAGCGCATTCGGGTCAATATTGACCTTTGCATCCAGCGCGACTAATTGATTATCTGCCGTAACGACCAATGGATTAATCTCCACCTGAGCCAAATCTTTTTCAATCGCAAGTTTGTAAAACTGGTTCAACATCACGCCCAGCTGTTTAAAGGCTTCGGCTTTCAAACCCAATGCAAAGCCCGCTTCTCGCGCTTGATAAGGCATCACACCGACAATAGGATTAATATCAAGGGTATGGATTTTTTCTGGATGATGCTCCGCGACCGCTTCAATATCCATACCGCCGGAGGCAGACAATACAAAACGGTAACGACGGGTCACGCGATCCACCACCAAACTCAAATACAGCTCTTGTGCAATATCCAGCGTTTGCTCAATCAACAGCTCGCTAATAGGTAAGGCTTTGCCTGCGGTTTGAATCGTGGCTAACGACGAACCTAATAGCGAACTCGCCACTTCGCTGGCTTCTTCGAGGTTTTTCACCAGTTTCACGCCACCCGCTTTACCGCGTGCGCCAGCATGAATTTGCGCCTTGACCACCCAGCCATTAGACTGGATTTTTTCCATCGCGGCTGGCAATTGTGCCAAATTGTTAATTACTTCACCTTGTGGCACCGCAATGCCGTAGTCGCTAAACAGTTTTTTAGCCTGATATTCATGTAAATTCATGGAAAGGGTTAAACTCCAAATAGATGTCTTAATAATGAGATTAGGATTATTGTAAAATGGTTAACAAATGATTGCACGACAAACTGGCTTATAAACCAATAAAAGTCATTAAAACTAACCAAAGGCGCTCAAACCCATGCAAGCTATTCTACTTTTATCGATTGTTATACTAATTTATTTTGTACTGCGTTATTTGATTAATGTCATTATTGATGCCCGTGCAAGACTAAAAGAGGAATCGGGAGAAGGCGATGAGCCCGAAAGTCAAGCGATGGTGCGCTGCGCGCATTGCGGCATCCACCTGCCCCAATCCGAAGCCTATTACGATGGTCAGCACACGTATTGTAGTGAAGGCCATATGCAAAAAGGCCCTAAAGACCTTGAATTCACCTCGAAAAACGCAAACCCCACCGTGCCCCCTCCCCCGCACTAAGAAAACTAGGCCGTAGGTTTTGCGGTCTGGCCTTTTATTTTTTATTTTTCTATTTACGTACTGTTATAAAATTTAACGCTAAAATAGCCTTCTTCCAATTACAGCCATTCACTGCACTTTATTACCAGGTCTCGGCCATTAAGTTAAAGCACGGTCATCGCGAGGCCGAAGGCCGTGGCAATCTGTTGCAGACGGCCACGGCCTTGAGAGATGGCCGCGTCGCTCCACTCCTCGCAATGACCGGTTTTTTTGTTAGGTGACCAGGCCTGGTTGCTGTTTTGGAGATTTAAGATGGGTTGTAAACGGCCAAAAAAAAGCCCCGCGGGGTGTGCGAGGCAAAGTACCATTTTTAACGAGGAGGTACAAAACTAACTAGAACTAACTAAGAAGACATGGAGCGATTAGAAGTTGTAAATCGCACCTAAAGAGATCGCGGATACATTTTTACCTGCTGCACTTGGAGCCATGCTTGAACCATGACCACCGCCCGTTACACGGAATTCAGCACCTGAATCGTTTGAAGTCGCTGCATACATAGCATACAGCGTCAAATCACGACCAAAACGACGATCAACACCTAAGGCTAACATGTTCGCACCATCTTTCTTAGCACTCGACTCACCTGCAATGTAATACTGTGCGCGTAGACGGTATTCTGGTGTCATATCATAATAAGTACCTACACCAATGACTGTGTTGTCGTTTGAATTCTTGTCGGCATCTTCAAAGAAACCGGCAACACGGAACCCTTTTGCTACATTATAGGTTGCGCCTAAACGAACAGCTGTCCAATCTTTAGCATTATCACCACGACCTTGCGCTTCATAAGCTAACATAGCGGTTAAATCACCCGATTTAAAGGTTAAAGAAGTAGAAACGGAATCACGCTCACCCGTAGTCGCAACCTGCTCTCCAGAGCGACCACGATTGTCTGTAGAATACTGAATATCAAATGTTAAGCCACTCATAGCGGGCGCTTGATAATGTATAGAGTTATGGAAACGCTGATCAAAAGTACCTTGAGTCATGTTACGCGCATCACCTACACGGTCACCGAACATATCAGTAAAGCTTCTTACTTTTTTGGTTGGGGTATCAAAATAACCCAAACGAACCGTACCAAAATCCCCCTTAAAACCAAGGAATGAGTCACGTGTCATAAACGTATCACCACGTGTTCCTGAGCTATCTTCTGCTCGACGATCTAAATTGATGGTAGTTTCTAACTGAACAAAACCTTGCAGGCCTTCAGTAATGTCTTTTTTTCCAGCAAAACGAATACGTGATGAGTTGCTTGATAAATCCATTTTTGAATCTGCACCATTATCCATGTGATCCACAGACATATGAGCTCGGCCTGAAACCTTCATTTCCGCCATGGCTGGAACATAAGCAGCGGTCATTGCTGCGCCAATTGCTAAAGCGAGTACATTCTTTTTCATTGTTGTTTCCCTTTCGTTTGCCTATAAAAATTAAACGCGTTAATTAAACACACGCATACTTTAACGCCTCGACAGGGATGTTTTGTTAAGGTTTCCTTAAGGATAATAGACAGAAAAATAACAGAAATATGACAAGATATTTAGGCAATAAAAAAGCCCAAAACATAACCAGGCCTGGTTGTGTTTTGGGCTTTTTTTGTTGGCTTAAATCAATTAACAAGGATCAAGCGGTCGCTTTTTTTGGTTCCATTTTAATCACTAACAGCGCGGCTAATAAAATAAAGCCTGCCGAGAAGTATAAACAGGCTTCCATGCCCCACTCTTGATAAACATAACCGGATAGCAAGGTACCGACTAAGCGGCCGGCGGCGTTCGCCATGTAGTAAAAGCCGACATCTTTTGAGGTGCCATCGGCGCTGGCAATCGACACGATTAAATACGAATGCACCGCCGAGTTGAGCGCAAACAACACCCCAAACAGGGTTAAACCGACAATTAACACAGTTTGCGGGTCAATGCTTAAACTCATCGCCATCGCAAACGGCACGGCGGCTAACACAAAGCCCAGCACGCTAGCCGTTCGCCCTGTTGGGTTGGCGCCGGATTTTAAACCGGTTATTTTTGGCGATAGGGCTTGAACAATGCCATAACCTATCACCCAGAGCGCCATAAATGCGCCCACGTAGGTATGATCCCATTCCAACACGCCGACCAAGAACACCGGCAACGCCACCACAAACCAAACATCACGCGCACCAAACAAAAAGAAACGTGCGGTGGACAGCCAGTTAAGCTGTGGATTTTTGGAAAACATCTCATTAAACTTCGGCTTATTTTTCGCCTTGCCGAGTGAACCATCCAGCATAATAATGGAGAGCAATAAAGCGCCAGCAAGCACCCCACTCATCACCATCATCGCATTGGCAAAACCAATCCACGCCAATAACACTGCGCCTACAAAAAAACCGACACCCTTGAGCGCGTTTTTTGAACCCGTGAGCAAACTTACCCAGCGATACAGCTGTCCAGAATCGTCCGATGCAAGGTTTTTAATCGCGCTTTTGGCGCTCATTTTATTGAGGTCCTTGGCGATACCCGACAGGGCTTGTGCAAACATCACATACACCACACCCAACCATTCGGGCGGTACAGTCAACATCATCAGCGCGAAGACTTGCAAGCCCAGCCCAATGTTCATGGTGATATTCAACCCCCAGCGTGCGCCGAGCCAGCCACCGACCAGGTTTGTGACTATGCCAAAAAACTCATAAAACAAAAACAACAACGCGATTTCCAGCGGACTGTAGCCCAACTGCCAGAAATATAACACCACGAGCATCCTCAAGGCGCCATCGGTGACCGTAAACGCCCAGTAGTTGCCGGTAATCAGCGCGTATTGTTTAATAGGGTTCATTGCTAGTTTCTCTGTTAAACCGATTGATTAAGTCTGGCCGCTTTGCGGGCAAGTTCCATCATCCGCGCGACATAGCCGATTTCATTGTCATACCAAGCTAAGACTTTCACTTGGGTTCCATTGACCACCATCGTCGATAGGGCATCGATCACCGATGAACATTTTTCGCCTTCATAGTCTGCCGACACTAAAGGACGGTCTTCGTAGCCTAGAATACCTTGCAAATAGCTTTCGGCGGCGGCTTTGAATTTAGCATTCACTTCGTCTTTCGTGGTGGACACATTCAGCTCCAACACCAAATCCGTTAGCGAGGCATTCATAAACGGAACGCGCACCGCAATGCCATTCAACTTGCCATTTAATTCAGGGAAAATCGTGCCGATGGCGGTGGCCGAACCTGTAGTGGTTGGGATTAAGGATTGGAAGCTCGCACGTGCGCGGCGTAAATCCGCATGACCATGATCCACCACTTTTTGGGTGTTGGTGATGTTGTGCATGGTGGTAATCATGCCGTGTTTAATGCCAAATTGCTCGTGAATCACTTTAATCACCGGGGCAATGCAATTGGTGGTGCAAGAGGCGGCAGTGATAATTGGGTCTTTGCCGGCTTCAAAAATATGGTCATTGATGCCCATCACAATATTTTTAATCCCCTCTTTCATCGGCGCGGCGACCACGACTTGTTTAACGCCGCGCTCCAAATAGGCGCTAACCTGTTCAACCGTGCGGAATTTACCGGTACATTCAATCACCAAATCCAAATCCATACTCGCCCAATCGGTGTCTTCAATCGCTTTATTCATTGAGTAGCTAATTTTTTTGTCGCCGACATAAATCGCATCACCCTCGCCAAAGGCTTCATGGAACCAGCGACCGTGTGCTGAGTCAAAGGTCACCAAGTGCGCTGATGAATAGGCATCACAGGCGATTTCATTGATATGGACGATTTCGATATCCGGCCAATCCCAGACCTCGCGCATCGCCAAACGCCCCATACGACCAAAACCATTAATGGCTATTCTAATTGTCATTTGTGTTACTCCTTGTGATAATCAACTTTATATTTGAAATTGCGAATATTATAACCCGTGATAAATGACGCTTTGTGAAGTTTTATCCCGGATGTTTCATAAATTCGCGTGATGATCGCGCAGGATATTGGTTTCCCAGTGCTTTTTTCGAAGGCGCGCTGTAGTTACTCATACAGCCAACTGAGAAAAAAGCGCTGGGGAATCAATAGACCAGCGAGGGCGCGTGAACTTTATGGAATATCCGGGTTTTGTCTAATCCACAAATGAGGGCTAAAAAAAATCCCTCACTAAGAGGGATTTTTTATCAAGCTAACAATAAATTATTGTAACTTTCTCTTTTCACGATCTGATGCCGCTTTTGGAAGCGGAACATAACCGTTATTCAATACAACCTGCTGACCTTGCTTAGACAATACTAATGTCATAAATTCTTTGGTCGCTGGATCCATCGCTCTGTTGGGTGCGTTGTTAACATACACATACAACAAGCGTGCCAATGGATACTGGCCTGTTGCCGCATTTTCAGGTGTTGCGTCGTAGAAAGGATCACCGGCACGCTGTGCTAAAGGCACAGAACGTACGCTGGCCGTTAGGTAACCGACACCTGAATAACCAATACCGTTAGTAGACGCTGATACCCCTTGAACCACCGAAGCCGAACCGGGTTGTTCGTTTACGGCATTTTTAAAGTCTCCACGGCAAAGTGCGCGGTTTTTGAAGTAACCATAAGTACCTGATACCGAGTTACGACCGTATAACTGAACTGAACGGTTAGCCCATTCACCTGTTAAGCCCGCTTTACCCCAAGTATCGATATCTTGTGTAGCACCACAAGAACGCGTTGATGAAAACATCGCATCAACCTGTTGCATGGTCAAGCCTTTGATGGGGTTATCCTTGTGTACAAATACCGCTAACGCATCAATCGCTACACCAATCGCAGTAGGCGCATAACCGTGACGCTGTTCAAACGCGGCGATTTCACCTGCACGCATTTCACGGCTCATCGGTGCCAACTGAGCGGTACCTTCAGTGATCGCGGGTGGTGCAGTTGAAGAACCCGCGCCCTGTACCTGGAAGTTAACGTTAGGATAGAAACGGTTAAACTCTTCGCCCCACATGGTCATAAGGTTGTTTAGGGTATCAGAACCGATTGAAGTTAAGCTACCTGAAACGCCTGAAGTACGCTGATAGTCTGGCAAAGTTGGATCAACCGCTGCGATGGCTGGCTGAACTGCTAATGAAGCCGCCGCAAGGCCTAACGCGGAAAGTAGTTTACGATTTAACATGTATTATTGCTCCTTAGGAGAGATTAAAATTACTTGGATTTAAAACATTTAAATCCTTCGTAAGACTCGCGTTAAATTATGAAAGCCAAACATAACAATGGAATGAACAAAGCATTACAGTTTTATGACATCTTGAGAATGTGCGGGTTACGTAAATAAAAAAACCGTCATTGCGAGGAGCGCAGCGACGCGGCAATCTCTCAAGGGCGTGCGCAGTCTGCCAGAGATTGCCACAGCCTTCGGCCTCGCTATGACAATTGGTTTATGGATTTAAAAACTAAACGTCTGGTTCGCTGTGCTTTAACGAAATAGGAAACTCAACACGAAAGGTTGAGCCGACTTGTAAACGACTATAGACCGCTAGTTTAGCGTGATGCCGTTCAATAATGTGTTTAACAATCGCCAGGCCTAGCCCTGTGCCACCGGAACTGCGCGAACGCGCGGTATCAACACGATAAAAACGTTCGGTTAAGCGTGGTATGTGTTCCCGTGCTATCCCTATCCCCGTATCCTTAACCTCAAACACCATCGACTGAGGCGTTTGATACCAGCGCACCCAAATCTCGCCGCCATCGGGGGTATAACGAATCGCATTGGATACTAAATTGGTAAATACCGAGCGCAGGGCTTCGGTTTTGCCCAATAGCCCCTCTTTCGATTCAAGGTTAAAATGAAATTGGTGTTTACCACCACTTAGCTGTTGCGCTTCGGCTTCCAGCTTCTGCAACATACTATGCACCGGCACATAGTCGGCTTCTAACTCAACATCTTCCGCTTCAATGTTCGATAGCGTGAGCAAATCATTAATAATATTTTGCATTCTTAAGGATTGCTGATGCATTTGGGTTAAGGGATTGGCCCAAATCACCGGTAAGGAATCCGCGCTATCAAGCATTAGCTCCAAATAACCATTTAACACCGTTAAGGGCGTGCGCAGTTCATGTGAAGCATTCGCGACAAAGTCACGGCGTACTTGCGCGAGGTTATGTGCATCGGTGATATCGCGAATAATCAATAGATAATGCTTATCAAAATAAGGCACGATCTTGGCACTCAAACGCCGGGTACTCTCGGCACTTAAATAAAACTCAATCGCATGACCAAAATCTTGGCGTTCAAGGTACTGCACCATTTCATTTTGGCGCAATAAATTAGTGATTTTATGACCTGCATCATTACGCCTGAGCCCCAGCATGTTTTCTGCACTGTGGTTAACCCATTCAATCTGAAACTTTTCATTTAAAGAAATATGCGCATCGGGCAGCAGATTCATCGCATCATAGACTTGATCAGTTTCAGAACGCAAACGTTTGATTCGCCGCTTGTCTTGAAATACCTTTTCAAAATACGCCTCATAAATATCCCCCCAGACACCAAAAGGCGCCTTACTGGGTTCTAGCGCCCGACTGCGAACCAGATTCAAAAAGTGCAAAAAATAAAATAAATTACGCGCCAGATAAATCCCAAATGCCATCAGAAAAGCCAGCCCCCAAAAACCGGTTAAGCCGCCCAATAGCATCGCCGCGCTTAAAAGTGCACCCACACCAATTAATTCTTCAACAATCCGTGAAGAATCTTCAAGTGAACTGACGGGTTTGATGCTGAGCATAATGCAAGCAGGCCTGGTTATTCAGGAATGGAAAAACGATAACCCGCACCGCGAATGGTGTGGATATAGTCTTCACAAGACACGGGTTCCAAAAGGCGACGCAAACGACGAATATGCACATCGACCGTGCGTTCCTCCACAATCACACTATCGCCCCACACCTGATCTAACAACTGACTGCGTGAATACACGCGATTGGGATGGCTCATAAAAAAATGAATCAATCGAAACTCAGTAGGACCCAGCTTGACTTCCTCAGACTTTGCCCAGAATCGATGACTGGATAAATCCAACTTTAAATCTCCACGCTCAAGCACATCAACATGCAACGCGCCTTCAGGATCTTTGCGGCGCAGTAACGCCTTCACCCGCGCCACCAGCGCGCGTGGAGAAAAAGGCTTAATGACATAATCATCGGCTCCCGCTTCAAAACCCTGTACTTGATCCGATTCCTCGCCGCGCGCGGTGAGCAAAATAAGTGGCAAAGCGCGCGTCTGGTCGTTCTGACGAATGCGCTTGGCCAAATTTACACCGCTCACACCGGGTAGCATCCAATCCAAAATCAGCAGATCGGGCTTATGCTCTAAAAGCATCGCCCAACCCTGCTCCGCATTCGCCGCTTCGACCACCTCGAACTCGGCGGCATGCAGCGTAAAACTCAACATATCGCGAATTGCGGTTTCATCTTCGACAATTAAAATTTTGGCTTGTGGCATAGCTTTCCTACTCTTCTTTCATCAACGCTAGATATTTACCTAAAGCGGTTGCATCCATATTACGCATGTCTTGACCATTCACCAAGTAAACAACCGATTCAGCAATATTGCTCGCGTGATCAGTAATGCGTTCGGCGGCACGTAAAGCATAAACCAACTGTAACAAACACTCAACGTCATGCTTGTCTTCTTTAAAGTTTTTTGTCACACCGCTGATGGCAAGCGCGAATAACTCATCGACTCGATTTTCTTCCTCAATAACCGCCGCCGCACCTGATAAGTCCATGCGCGTAAAGGCATCCAATACGTTTTTAACCATGTCGCAAGCGCGCGAGGTAATCTCAACTAACTGCTTGTAGCCCTGAAGGTTTTGACAGTCAATATCAACTCTAGCTTCTAAACTTAACACTAAGCGCGCTATCTTAACAACTTCATCGCCCATACGCTCCAAGTCAACCGCGATGCGAATCGATGACACAATTAAACGTAAATCAGAAGCGGTCGGCTGATGACGTGCTAACACACGCACGCACAAACGATCAATTTCCATTTCTTCGCGATTGACTAATTTATCGAGTTGAATCACTTCACGGGCCAAGTCATAATCAGCATTTTGTAATGACACAACCGAAGCTTGTAATTGACGCTCAACCAAACTACCCATTTCTAAAATCTGATTAAACAGGTCTTCAAGGTACTGGTTATAACTGGCCGACACGTGAGTGCCAAATTCTTTTCTATTCATGGTAAATTCCTTTTATTTCAATGTTTTTTACTTTTCATTAACATGCGCCAAACTTAACCATAACGACCCGTAATATAGTCTTCGGTGCGCTTCACCTGTGGATTGGTAAACAAACTATCGGTATCTGTGTACTCAACCAGTTCACCCATATACATAAACGCGGTGTAATCTGAGACGCGTGCCGCTTGCTGCATGTTATGGGTCACAATCAAAATCGTAAAATCTTTTTTCAATTCAAAAATCAATTCTTCAATTGCCAGCGTTGAAATCGGGTCTAGGGCTGAAGTCGGTTCATCCAACAATAACACTTCAGGCTGAATCGCAATCGCACGCGCAATACACAACCGCTGTTGCTGACCACCTGACATACCCAAGGCATTTTCATGCAAGCGATCTTTCGCCTCATTCCACAAACCCGCGCCTTTCAACGCCCATTCAACGGTTTCATCAAGTGTTTTTTTATCGTTCACACCTTGTAGACGTAAGCCATAGGCAACGTTTTCATATATAGATTTAGGAAATGGGTTTGGCTTTTGGAATACCATGCCGATACGACGACGAATTTCAGCGACATCCAATTCTTTGGCATACATGTCTTGACCGTGTAGCAACATTTTTCCATCTACACTGACAATATCTATCAAATCATTCATTCGATTAAAACAACGCAACAAGGTTGATTTACCGCAGCCCGATGGCCCGATAAAAGCAGTAACACGGTTTTCAGGTAAATCCATCGTGACATTTTTCAACGCCTGCGATTTTCCATAATACAGATTCCAATCCTTAACCTGAATCGCCATTTTCTCATCACTTAACGCCAACCCACGGTTATCTCGATCCATCGCCACTTTAACTGTATTGTTACTCATTTCATTATTCCTTTTCATCAATTCGCTAAGCTTTTCTCAACCAGGCCTGGTTGAGAAAAGGCTTGATTTCTAATAACCCGGATATTTCATAAAGTTCACGCGCTCTCGCTTGTCTATTGATTCCCCAGTACTTTTTTCTCAGTCGGCTGTATGAATAACTACAGCACTCCTTCAAAAAAAGCACTGGGAAACCAATATCCTGCGCGATCATCACGCGAATTTATGAAACATCCGGGTTAATTGTTTAATTATCCAGTGACTTGTATTTTTCACGCAATCGATTACGAATCACAATCGCCGCTAGGTTTAAGCTCACAATCAATACCACCAACAATAAAGAGGTCGCGTAAACCAACGGTTGAGCGGCTTCTACGTTAGGACTTTGAAAGCCGACATCATAGATATGAAAGCCTAGATGCATAAATTTCTGATCCAAATGAATAAATGGTGCATTGGCGTTGACAGGCAGCTCGGTCACTAACTTCACCACACCGACGAGCATCAAAGGCGCCACCTCACCCGCTGCGCGGGCGACCGCTAAGATCAAGCCTGTCATAATCGCAGGCGTTGTCATCGGCAGCACAATGCGCATAATGACCTCAGCCTTGGTCGCGCCCAGTGCCAATCCCCCTTCTCGCAGGGCGCGAGGAATGCGTGACAAACCTTCATCAGTCGCCACAATCACCACCGGCAAGGTCAAGAGCGCCATGGTGAGAGAAGCCCAAAGTAAACCCGGGGTTCCAAAGGTGGGATTAGGCAAAGCATGACTGTAGAACATCTGATCGACTGAATAGCCCAATACGTACACGAAAAACCCTAAACCAAAGATACCGAACACAATAGAGGGTACACCGGCTAGGTTATTGATCGAAATACGGATCAAACGCAGCAATTTACCTTCCTTGGCATACTCACGCATATAAATAGCTGCAATCACCCCCATGGGCATCACGAATAATGTCATCATGATAACCATCGTCAGCGTACCGACTATAGCAGGAAACACCCCGCCTTCTGTATTCGATTCACGCGGGTCATCGGTTAAGAACGAACCAACTGAACTAAAAAAAGAACTCAGTTTGTTGCCAAGATGCATTTCATTAGGCTGCCAAAACCTAACGAACTGACTCACATTTACCTCAACATCTCTGTCATCACCCACGCGTACCGTGACCGTACCCAAGGCTCTAAGCTCTTTATAATAGCCATCAAGCTGTAGCTGTAACACACCAAACTGATCATGCATCGCTTGACGCTTGGCTTCAAATTCCGCTTCAATAGCCGGCGTGAGTCGATCGCGCATCTCTAGTTTACGTTGATCATAGCGTAGGGTTTGTAAGTCGTGGTTAATACCACCAATTACACTTTTTTCAAGGTGACGTATTTTGCTACGAATCTTATCACCTTCTCTTATCGCCGCATTAATCGCTTTAAAAACCTGATCACGCTCCGTTAATTCAAGCTGGTTATTTTTAAATGACTGAATATAGCCGTACATATTGCCCGACGCATAACGCTCAATCACACTAATACCTTGAGCTTTATTCCAGGTTTGACCGACAATATGCGCTTGATCTACCCATCTAAAGTCAAAACTATACAGGTCTCGATTACCGGTTTTAATTAGAATCTGCGGTTCACGCAATACAAAACCTGGGTTTTCCGGGTCACGCGTTTCACGCATCCGTGTATTGTGAATCTCACCTTGAACCAATTGAATCTGGGCACTGGGTGTCGGCTGAATTTGAAACTCATACACCGCATGAGGCCAAAAGTGACTTAACCCACGAAAGGCAATCATTAAGAGCAAACCAAACACCAACACCACTGAGGCAGCGGCAGCGGCAGCACTATACCAAACCCAATGCTCGCCTTTATTTAACCATGTTTTCATTACACTATTCCTTTGATTGATGGGCTTAAAGTTGACCGTATTTACGACGCATACGCTGTCGAACGACCTCGGCCACCGTATTAAAGAAGAAGGTGAACATAAACAACACCAAGCCCGCTAAGAACAACACACGATAATGGGTACTATCCACTTCGGTTTCGCCCATTTCTACCGCCAAGTTAGCCGACAAGGTACGCATCCCTTCAAACAGGTTGATATCCATCAGCGGCGTATTGCCCGATGCCATTAATACAATCATCGTTTCACCGACACCGCGACCAAAGCCCAACATAATGGCGGAGAAAATACCTGGACTGGCAGTCGGTAACACCACCCCTTTCAAGGTTTGCCAGCCACTTGCACCCAAGGCATAAGAACCGTTAACCAAATAGTTAGGTACCGAGTAGATCGCATCTTCCGCTACCGAGAAAATAGTCGGAATCAACGCAAAGCCCATCGCAAAACCGATAATCATCGCATTACGTTGGTCATAGGTGATGCCTGCGGTTTCTGTTAACCAGGTACGCATATCACCTTGGAAGAACATATATTGCAGCGGATCACTCATCGCCATCGACAACCATCCCAAGAAGGCCACCACCGGAATCATCAATACCACACGACGTCCGACCGGAATCATCAAGCGAATTTTGTCTGGCATTCGCGACCATCCATAGCCAAACAGCAGTATCCCCAGCGGCACCACGATAATGATCGCAAAGAAGGCGGGAAGGTTGGATTCGACATAGGGCGCAAGCCACAGACCTGCCAAGAATCCTAAAATAACCGTTGGCAAGGCTTCAATTAACTCCACCGAGGGCTTTACCCACTGACGAGTGCGTTTGTCCATAAAGAAGGCGGTATAAATCGCCGCAAAAATCGCAATCGGCACCGCAAACAGCATCGAGTAAAGCGCCGCTTTAATCGTACCGAAGGTTAAGGGGGTTAAGGAAAACTTAAATTCAAAGTCATCATTACCTGACGAAGACTGCCAAGTGTGAGTGGGTTCTGAATAGCCCTCATACCAAACCTTATTCCACAAGCTGCCGAACGACACTTCTGGATGTGGGTTATCAATATCATAACTAATCAAGCGCCCTGACGCGGTTTCCACGATGGCGCCGTTAGAACGCGGTGCAAAGCGAACAAAACTAAGCGGTTCATTCGCCACATCAACGCTGCGCAAATGGCGATGCGATGTGGAATAATACAAATGAAAACCACCTTGTGCATCGCCTACTGCAAAGCCCTTTCGCGTTGCCTCCATCCCCATCGAAATAACCGGGTGACTGTCACGCTGAAAACTTCGAATTTCTTGCAACGCAAAATCATTATTTTTATCACGCACAGGGAACCACTGCACAACGCGTCCGGTATCCGTCCCAAACATCATTGAGGTATTACCATTCAAAAAACGCACACTCGTCAGCGTTTCACCCGGAAGAATCACCCGCACTTTTTGCAAGAGTTCGGGCTGACTCATATTCGCAAGCGAGTAGTAGTAAGCCTGACCATCATGACTCACTAACACCAAATCACGCATCAATCCACCTAACAGCATATGATCGACATGAGATTCCGTCGTGAATTGGGTACGCTCATCTAAATCAAGCTGCACCTCATCACTTAAAAACGAAGAACGCTTACGGAAAGTTTGCACATGCAGCACATTTGAACCCGCCGCTTGCACCACAATCATCATCGCGGTTTCACGCTCACGCACAGCTAACTGCTCAATCGGCTCATTAATGATCTGCTTACCTTCTTCACCATAAGGCCACTCAATCACTGGCAAAACCAATCGCTGATTATTTGGGTAACTAATACGAAAGCTGATTTTGCCTATCAACACCCGCCCATCAGCAAAACCAAAAGCAAACTCATTCTCGGCTTCATTTATTAATGTAAAACTTGTAATGCGGCTATTTTGGATAGGCAGCGTTTTATCAAGCATGACATCCGCATTTTCAGTAGAAAACCCAATAATACGGCCCGTATCCGTAATTCGAACGCCCGCTTCACGATGATCATCCAGCGCATAATGAAGCGTTTTCGTATCCATCCCGCCCGGCACCTGCATTTCGACACGTTTCTCAATGGTCGCTGGCGTAAAAATGGGTAGTACCACATACATTAAGAAGAACATGATCAGGAATACAGCAAAAATAATGCTCACCCCGCCCACGCTGATACCATACTTAGCGGCATGATCTTTAAAACGCCTTATAGCCAAACGCTTTTTGGTTTTTGGCCCATTAAGCGTGTCATGCAGACCTTGCTTTGTTTGCTCGCTCATAATAGATTCCCAGTTAAAGTAAATTGAACAAGCTTAATATATAGAGTGAATATGACAGGAATATGTCAAATAACAAAAAGGCGGGGATTTACAACCAGGCCTGGTTGGCACTGATCGAAAGTTAACCTCGTTCCCACGCTGTGCGTCACGGCCACTAAGTTAAGGATTGTGGGGCAACTGGACTTGTTTCCCTCATTGCCCTGTCACCCTGCGCGAAGTCGCAGGGTCTATTGCCGCCAGCGGCTGGATCCTGCGACTTCGCGCAGGGTGACGTCTCTGGGTAAAAGAAGTTGGTCATTGCGAGGCCGAAGGCCGTGGCAATCTCTTTCAGACTGTGCACGCCCTTGAGAGATTCAGGCTTCGCGCTGACTTCGTTGGCCGCGTCGCTGCGCTCTCGCAGTGACCGTTTTTTCTTAACTTAATGGCCGTGACGTTCAACGTGGGAGCGAAACCTGATTGTAAGCTGTTGATTTATTAAATACTTTAGATACGTTTGCCCTGGAAATTAACGCAAGATTACGTGGCTTTCAATCTAACGTGTTAAAATGATTAAACGATCAAAATCAACGGGAACGCTGGATGAAAAAACTGCCGATTGGGATTCAAACTTTTAGCATGATTCGTGAAAACGATTTTATCTATATTGATAAAACACCATTGATTCACAAGCTAGTAAACAGCGCGGGACGTTTTTTTCTCTCGCGTCCGCGTCGGTTTGGTAAAAGTTTGTTGGTCGATACCCTTAAAGAATTGTTTGAAGGCAACCAGGCCTGGTTCCAGGGTTTGTACATTGAAGATAAATGGGATTGGGCTAAAACCTATCCGGTGGTGCATTTAAATTTTTCGGATG
>NZ_KN882198.1:0-8813 GCF_000934765.1 Thiomicrospira microaerophila
CATCTCGGGGCGTTTCTTTATAATCGCGAGCATGAGCGCATTGTGACCCCTGATATTGATCACATTAACATCCGCATTAAGTGACATTAAATAAACGAAGGTTTTAGTTTTGTCGGTAAACACAGCACCCATTAATGCCGTGTTGCCAATATGGTTGGTTGCATTTATCTGTGCGCCGGCATCAATTAGTGCCTTGGCCAAGATTTCACTATCCTGCTCCCACCTGAACCCATTAACCGTGAAATGCAAAGCTGTTCGACCCGTGTCGTTCATCGCATTTGGATTGGCTCCGAGTGCAAGTAATCGGTTCACCATGTCCACACGATTATGATAAACGGCGACCATGAGTGGTGTCCAACCGTTACTGTCTGCTTGATTAACATCGGCCTTATGGCTAAGCAGTAGCTCAAAAATATCAAGTTCGTCTAAATAGATGCTTGCATAGAGAAGACTTACACCCTGTTCATCAACGACGTTTACATTGCCGCCACGCAGCAAGAAGTTTTCTATTGCCGCTATATCGCTTTGATCCATAGCTTCAATCAGCGCTAAAGTATCCGGGATTGGCGTTATATCTGATAGCTCGGCTGTTTGATGAGCGTCTATTTTGGTGGGATGTGTACACCCTGAGGTTAAAAGTACAATCACCATCACTAGCCAGACGCTGAGCTGTTTCAACAAATATACGTGTCCTATTTTATTAAAATACATCACAGGCATGCTTAACCTTCTCTACGTTAATTAAAATTGATCGATATATAAGCGTTTGGGGTTGCCTACATGTTAGATGACGCTAATGCACAACATCCCTGCCTAATAGATTGAACATGATTTCTACCATGTCAAATTGTTCCAATGCTTTTAACTTAAAAACCTGAACTGGAAAGGAACTAAAGCTGTTCTTGTTAAGATCAACGATACTTAAACATTCGAGTTCGACTATCTCCTGCGGAACACATAACAGGCGGTTGGATTGAAAACCTAAATACTGAAGCTGTGTTAGCTTAGAGAGGCCCGGTGGAATCACTTCTATTTGGTTAAAGGAGAAACATAACCTTTTTAATCGCTTCAACTCAAATATGCTCTCTGGAATATACGATATATTATTGGAGCACATCCAAAGCACTTCGAGCTGTTGGAGCTGACCAATGTTGCTAGGAATTTCATTGATTGCATTTCTAGAAAAATCCAATACCCGTAAATTGTGCAACCGGCTAATCCATGCTGGGATGGCTTGGATTTTATTGTCTGTTTTAGGCTCCCAATCTGGCTGCATACCACAGCATGTTTTAGCCATACTTAACTCGGTTAGTTGCGTTAAGTTCGCCAGTTCTTCGGGTAACTCAGTCAAATCGTGCCAACTTAGATTTAAACACGTAAAACTCAACAGCGTAGCGCGGTCCCTAGGAAAACCAACCCAAAAACCACCTTCATTTTCATCCGTTTCATCATCAAGCCACTCATAAGGCGGCAGGTTATGGGCATCCGCCCACGCAAATAAACGCGCAATCCAAGAATCGTCGTCTTGTAAATCACTCATGCCCACTCCATTTTCAATGATCGCGCGCACATCACGTGACCCAAATTTGCCGATTTATTTAACAATAACTTACAAATAATAACTTTACACTTATGTATTAAGTATTTTTTAAAACGGCACATCCATGTCATCAAAATCAGACATTACCCCGGTATTAGGTTTAGGAGCGCTGCTATTATTGGCTACGGCTGGATAAGCCACTCCACCGACCACAGCGGGGCGCTGTATACCACGTGGGTCGGGATTGGGCGAAGCATCACCTGCATTTTTGCTACCGACCATCTGCATGGTGCCAGTGATATCGACAACCACTTCCGTGGCGTATTTATCTTGCTGGGTGGCTTGATCCTGCCATTTGCGGGTTTGCAGCTTTCCTTCGATATACACCTGTGAGCCTTTTTTCAGATACTGCCCTGCTACTTCAGCCACCTTGCCGAAAATAACAACCCGGTGCCACTCTGTTCTCTCCTGCTTTTCACCCGTTGCGCGATCAGTCCACTGCTCACTGGTCGCCAAGCTTAAGTTAGCAATCGCATTTCCATTTGCGGCATAGCGCACTTCTGGATCACGGCCTAAGGTACCGACTAAAATTACTTTGTTCACGCCTCTCATACTAATCCCCTTGTGTGTAAAATTTTATAATCGTGCGCCTCTGCAACATTTCCAAACGCTATTCCTATTTCCAAGTAATTCATAGTAAAAAACCTGCTTTCAAGATTTTATTAGCGGCCGAAAATATGCGTTGCGCCTGTTTGTCGTTTAGTTTTGTATGTATCAAGAAAATTTGAATATAGTCTCTAGACTCAGCAAGACCTTTGAGACCAAGTGACGCACAACATATAAACGCCACACTTTCAGCCTCAACCTCTTTAATACAATATTTTTCCAGGTTAGTCATGTGCTTGACATCACCATAATAGCCATCCAAATGGCCTAAAACATGATGCGCGAATTCATGAAACATCGCTGCCTGAGGATAAATCGCCAATGGATTGATGGCGACCTCCCTTCGCAAAGAGGACCCAATACCGGATCTCTTGGCAAAACCTTGCGTGTTTCCATCAAGCATATCAAAATCGACAACGCAAATACCAAGCGACTTTTGGGCTAACTGCACATCCCATTGACCAATATCGACTTGATCACAGCGCCAATCAAGTGGCTCGCCCTCTGTTTGTTTTAAACTATACCATTTTGCTTCATAACGAAACCCAACCAACACTTCATGCAGATACCCTGAAGATAGAAATACTTGACGCTCAAAACTATCCAAAACAGGCGCCATAACCGGCACAATTAAGCGAATAGGTTTTGCACCTGGCTTTATTGTTCGCCCCTTCTTTAGCCATGACGCTTTAGATGCGATAGGTGCCACTTCGTCAAGCTGGCGCATGGCAAGCACTTGGTTTAAAGTCGAGTATCGATGAAATGCTCTAAAAGCTTGATCCATTCGCCTCTCTTGTGAGGGATCTAGCGCACTGTCAAGTAACTCTCGGTAATTTATTTTATCAATATTATGATGATGCAATGGCAATCCTATAAAATACGAGCACTGAAGTTTAATAACGCTTTTTCTGAGTATCTAAAAAACTAGAGTTCTTCTCCCATAGCGCGATTATTTTAATGCACACTGGTTACCAAACTTAGCTTAGCAATCGCATTCCCATTTGCGTCATAGCGAACGTCTGGGTTACAGCCTAATGTGCTTGCTAATGGGGTCTATTTAGGCCTCCCCACAATTAAGCCCTCGCATTAATAGTTATAATAACCCCGATAACCTGTTGCATACTTCGCCGTTGATTCTGAAAAGCCATACTGTTCAACCAAAATTGACTTAGCATGGGCTTTAGATCCGGTTCGTGCCACTAAAGCACTGCCGATCTTTTTAACCTTTTTTTGGTTATGGCTCAAACCGCTATAATCATTCATGCTCACCACCTGATCGGGGCTATATATTTCACGACCATAATAACGATATGCATAGCACTCCCCAGATTTTACTCGGAAGCCCATACGATTCCATACAGCCTCGGTATGGTCTTTATGAGCTTCTCCACAATAACGGTTTGTTCTTGCAACATGACGTGGCTTTTCATATTCACGCACCACATACACGTCAGACTCATCAAGCTCATAAACAGAGCGACGCGGTGTATGGCTGGTTGTTGCAACCAATGATGAACGAGTAGCGACAGACTGGCTTGCAACGCTACTCTTGGCAACATAAGAATTAGACCGGGTTGAAGACGCTACTTGATTGTTATTTGTAGAACTGCCAAATAAACCAACTATCCAGTTTTTTACGTGCAGCAAAAATGTCAAAATCAAGGTTATAATTCCAATAGCAAACATGAAAGCTAATATAATACTAAATATATAATCCATTCAAACCCCCAAAATACCAAAAAAGAATTAACCAAGTTATAATTAGAAAAAGTACGTCTTTTTAACGTCTAAAAAATAATCTTGGCTCATAAGTTGCCTTTAAGCCATTTTTTTGAAGGCGCTCAACCAATTCAGAAGAGCAGGAATAAATACCATTTATATACTTCACATCAATAAAGGGATAGACGAGTAGTTCAGCACAACGAATACGTTTAGCCACGTGTGGCTCTAAACTACTGTCCGTCCAGGTGCTACCATGTAAAAGATCCCAGTTTAATTTTGATACTGATTGAGGGTCGTTATAGAAATTCGTATCTCTGGATGCCGCATTACCATCCGTAAATATAAATTCATTTTCTAAAACAACAGACATCTGAATTTTTAAAATACAGAGCGAATCGAACATCTCCTTTTTTACGTAAAGCATTGGATTCATCGGGTTCAAGTAGGTTGGTACATAAGAATGAATCGACCTTGAATAAACGGGCTCATTACGTCTGCGATATATTTGAACAGCATGGTCAGATATATCCTCATACGCGTTTGCAGGCACTGCAGAGTGACTTAATAGACCACCCGTTTTAAATATTCCATTTAGGTTTTTGAAGTGAGTGATATGCCAAACGTTATGCAAGCCTGCCTCAGAGAAGGCATTCTTAACCAAGACACCATTCTGTTGTGAATAGCCATTAACATGTGATCTAGCGACAATGCTCATAACCTAACTCCAAAAAAAAGAAAATGTAATTCATCATCCCTAGTACGACCAAAGTGGTAACTAATATGTGTGATACAAAGGATGTAACGAGCCTCATGTAATCAAAGGCTGTATGTTTTCTTCTTCAAGAAGTCTGATGTATATTGTAGGTGGGACAACCTAAAAGGGTTAATTCACAAGTTTGTGAAATTTAGAACGCTATAAATCAATCAAGCTCTGCTGCTTGGGCTGTTGCTTTGATGCTTGAAATAGTTTTTCAAGCGTTTTAATACCCACACCATCCACCTGAGCGAGCTGGTTGAGTTGGCAATATTTATTATTATTAAACGCACGTTGCAAATTCTCTAAAAACGCCATCCGAATACGAAACGTTTTTGATAAATATTCAATGGGTTGGCTAAAGAACCATGCCTTGGTATCCGTGTAAATGTCATCCTCTGCATAAGGATCATACTGGTATATTTCAATTTCCAAATCGAGCTTATCAAGATAGTCGAGCATAATTTTTTGGCTTTCAGAAGCGGACAACCCGCCCTTATCTGCACCCAACATCGGGAACGCAATAGAGCTAATCCCTCTTTGCTGATAAGTTTGCGCAAACTTAAATAAACCTGATTTCAAATACTCTGGTTTAGAAGGTAGTTGCCATAAGTTTTTGGTTGGAAAATTTAAAATCCATCTATCCGTAGATTTATAAATCCATAATTTACCGATTGAGATTTGTTTTTCTTGGCAAAGGGTTTGATAGCGCGTGTATAGCTCTGGATAACGTAGGCGACACTCTAAAGCAATGCCCGCTCCCATCACACCCTCACAATTAATTGTGTTGACCAGTGTTTGGCATTGTGATCTAAAGATATTGCCCTTGATGATTGTTATCGCCATACGCTCCCCACCTTGTCTATTATTTGCCTGAAATATAACTCGACACACAAAGTGTATGTCGAAATAAAGATGTTTTAAAGTTGCTTAACTTCAGGGTACTTGAACCAAGATATAATACTAGAAATCACAGCGATCACTAAAATTCCATAAAATTCTGCAACATGAACGTTACCGACCATAGATAACAAGCCAAAGAACACTAACGCAAAAATAACTGAACTAAAAATAAGACGACCTTTCATGCACACCTCCATTAAAAAAAGATAGTTTTACCAAACAAACCTAGCAAATTGCCTTTGGCTTAAATGTTGAGTGCATATTAATTGATTTAATTCAGCCTAGGTAACACCACAAGGTTGTGATAAATAAAGTGTTCAACCTTCAAGGTACCGTTATTGAATAAAAGCTTCACAAGTTTGTCAATTACCATCTCATTGACTCAAACCGAGATAATAGCTCCATGGTTCGTCCTCACTAAATAATAAGTCAACACAACCGGCACATTCAATCAACACGTAGAAGTTTGTGTATTTTGTTGAAATAACATTAAAAAATTAAAATTTAATATTACTTTTAGATGAGGATCATTTATGTGCAATAACGAATCAAGCATGGTTTACATCACCAATGGTAACTTAAAAAATATCTTGTCTAAATTCAACACATCTGTCGATAATAATGCAGACTACTCTCGTCTCTATGAACAACCCTTAAATAAAATTCTATCTGGAAAAGAGCTATCTGCACTTGCCGCCTACAAGTCTTTTTGCGAAAACCCTCAAGATGCTTTAAATTACTATAAGCGCATTGATATGAGTTACGCAAAAACTAGCCGGTTAGTCTTTGAAGGGAGTCAAAAGCCAGCCTACCATTGCGATATAGGCTGTGAACGACTAAATAGCGATTATTACAACATTGAGATTCCTAATGAAATAGTTCATAAAGGTTCAGAAGAGGTTGAGCGTTATCGTGCATTTGCCAAAGAGCATGCATCCTTGCTCAGAACCGATCCAAATGCGTTTTTACTTAAACAAGATGCTCACTTTTTCTTGAAAAACCCGCCAAAAGAAATTCAGGGGGCAAACTCGGGAGTGCATGAGTTTGAGAATTACGATTTACCAATAATCAAAAATGCGATCTCACAACTACTAGAAGATGCTGAAAAGTTTAGACATCAAACGACTGAAACAAAAAAAATAATCGCGGCTTATGGATATGGAACTCACCGACACCTTGATGTTCTAAACGGCATAAAGGATTCTACAATTTATATTTGGCACCACACATACAAAAATGAACTAAAAACTTTACTCCAACGGTATTTCAGAGTTAAATTAAATAAACATCTTTCATTTGAAGGTTCGCTGCTAAAACAACTAGGGTTTAGGCGTTGTAGTTGCTGTACATAGTAGCTATACTTTTAACACCCCTGAAGGGATCATTACCCCATATTTTATAAATTTTTAATTATTTGGATGAATTAAATGACCAATACTGAACAGAACCACAATGACGAAGCTAATATTTTTATTGAGAATCCTTTTATTATTTCAAATCCGGATGAACATAAGTTAGACGGTGATGCAAGTGTGTTACGCCAAACAATGCTTGCAACAATTGCACATATTTTGAATAAAAACCTCATTACTCAAGAAGATTTATCCAACTTGGTTAAGTTTTCGGCTATTTATAAAAACCTAGCCTAACCTAACACCATAATTAGAATTTCAATCATTAAACACTATCCTACTTGTATGATTTTCGACTAGATTAGATTGCGACGTCAACAGCTAATAATTAATCAGAGAATATCCATATATCTATTGTAAATCGCGTGCGCTAAAACACGCGACCAACTATAACCTCTATATTCAGGCCAATTTTGCATCATCAGTGCTCTGCGTTTCAAATCTGGCATGTGGTGCATAACAAGCCGGTAGTAGTCCGGCTCAGGCACGCCCAGCTCCTCTATGGCAATATGCTTGACCTCTTTACCAATCTCCTGATTGGTTTCGACATTCTTTTTAACAGATGTGAACTTAATCACAAGCCAGATAACAACTACCGCGATGATAAACTCCCACATATCAGCCTCGCTAATTTAGTTTATCGCGTTTAAATATCGCCAAATAAATCAGGATCAGAGGGAAGAAAACCAAAATCAACCCCAAAACAATTAGCACCCACGGCCAAAACAAGGCCTGTATCATCGCAGATGAAAATTGGCCGTTAGCACAATTAAATGGCGTTACAACCCCCATTCTATCCAGATAATCGACCATCGGAGTTTTAACCCCTGGTCTACAAAAAAACAGAATAAAAAAGGTAATAAAGTAACCGATTAAATACAGGGCAAACATGGCTCCTCTCCTATCACTCTTAAGATTTATGGCCGGCTAGGGATTCAAAACGATCAAAGATAACCATAAACTTATACTTGGTTTGAATAAGCGTACTGTAGCGAGGATCATCAGGGCAAACAACCAGCATTTTAGCATTCACTCCTGTGCTTCCATAGTTTCGAAAATCCATATAACTGGTGTTAAAGCTATGTGTTTTGCCACAGGCACACTGAAAAGGTTTGCCATCATAAGCGGACATATCACGCGCCGGTATTTGATGCCCAGCCATTAACAAAAGCTCATCTAAATCTACATAATTCATTGTGGTATCCTTTTTAACACTTGACGATAAAGCCAAGTGATGTGATATATACGTTTATTTACAACTAGCGGCCATTACCAACATAGCGTCCGTCTGGTGTCAGGCTAAAACCTGTTCCACCGACATAACTACCATCAGGGGCTAGCGTAGATCGGCTACCGCCAACATAACTACCATCAGGTGCTAATGTAGAACGGCTACCGCCAACATAACTACCATCAGGTGCTAATGTAGATCGGCTGCCACCAACATAACTACCATCAGGTGCAAGCGTTGAACTGCTACCACCCACATAGTTACCATGTGGAGTTAAGGTATAGCTGTTGGCGTAAACTCCGCTTTGAATAGCTATTCCAGCAATAATTAATGCAAATTTTTTCATGGTTTAAACCCCTAATTTTTAATGACGCATGATGAACATATTCTTATTCAATTGGTTTATTGCATTAATCTTAAACCAGATAAGAATGATGTATTGAGTAGTACCATCACAGTATAGAGTTATTAGGAGCGCCTGAAGGAAGTCACAAACTTGTGAGATTGAGTTTTCGAATGAAACAAAGAAACCCTATCAGCTTGTAAGTCTTAATCCCCTATTTGGCGGGGCTGATCATGAACATT
>NZ_KN882198.1:10829-16934 GCF_000934765.1 Thiomicrospira microaerophila
GTCTTAATCCCCTATTTGGCGGGGCTGATCATGAACAGTTGTGGATAACTTTTTTGTTACTTTTCAATATCTTACATAGGTAAATTTCTGCCTATATTTTAGGCAAAAAAGTTATGTTTGAAAACGAACGAATTTACCCTTACTTATCCACATTGTTAAAGATCGTCAACTTAAGTCATTTTACTCTATTTAAGTGGATTAATTAACTACTCAGAACAATAGTTAATCAAGTCTGACCTTGATTTAATCAACCTAATACGATTTGCACTGCAGCTTTCATAAAAATCATTCTTAGCATCTTCGGACTCGATCATTTTATCAAACAATGGACTAATGCATAATAAAGTTTCCAGTTGTCCAATATCTTGTATCGACTTTATTTGTTGAATTATCTCGCTTGACTTATGCGCCTTCCCCGGTGCTGATGCAACCTTCGCTTCGATAGATATCAATTTATTATTCTTAATCAACATAAAGTCTATCTCACGCTTTAAATCATTAACTCTGATATTTTGCATTCGGTGAGATTTCAATAACCCAGGGATAGAGTCCAACCAGGACGAGATTAATGTTTCAAACCATAGACCTTTCAACCATCGCTGAAATGCTTTATGTCTTTTCTTTGGCGATGAACCAGGGAAATAAACTTTGCCCTCCATGACTTGTACTGACCCTGATGAAATGACTTCAAGTTTTTTAAACCACGCCAGCGTTTCATCCTCTGATAGTGGTAACCAATCCGTTAGTGGCCAATTTACCGATTTTGTATTTTCTCCTAGAGCCCATGCTTTTTGAAGTTTCATCGTTAAAATATGATGCGGATGTGTTGGGTTGGACTCGTCATATGTTAGGTATGCCTGCCATATGTCATTAGCCAGTTTGACTGCTTCTGGGTTAATGTCTAGAGGATTCGGTTTTATTTGCTCAATAACTTTGTAGGTTTCAAGCGCGCTTTTAACTGAAAGCGTTTCTATAGTTTTATCCTCAAGCGGCTCATAGACAGGTTGATGCCGCCACCTCTGAAGATGCGGATAGTTAAATGCCTTATAATGTACTTCGGTCCATGGCAGAGCATCCAGGAGTGCAATCGGCATAATCTTTGTACCACCGGTGATGTTTATCATCCAATGGTAATCTTCATGACGCTGATAATAAGGCTTAACCTCCTGCTGAACCCACTTCATCATCTCTTGATATGACTCTCCAGAGAGATTCATGCTTTTGGGCCAGATTTCAATCAACCAGTTGGGGTTTAACTGTGTTATAACGCCTTTTAATCGCTCTGTTGCATCGTAAAAACCACTACCCGACGTTGAAATTAAAATCACTTTATGAATATCGCAACCAAGAGATATCAAAGTAGCTAAACCTGGCACATTATGAGCGGAAACAATTAGCACATAAATAACCTTATGCTCCGGTTCTGCTTTCATGTTAGTTTTCATTCTTAATGGAAATTAAAAGGTGTACATTGCATTAAGCCATCCCATATCTCAAACTCATTACTCAATCTCCAAGACGTTAATGCATCGTGTGGAGCACGCGGCAAAGTTTGCTCCAGTTGAAGTTGGTCAAATCTTGCTTGGTACTCAGGTTGCAAGTTCAGGCCTAGGTGGTCCGCCAAATGTAAAATAACATACCCAATCCACTGAACCGTGACCCCAACCTGTTCGGTATCAAGCGTTAAATCTAATGCATTGCGAAACTCTGTGACTGCACCAGATGTGTCATTATTCTGGGCTAGGAGTACGCCCCTATAGGCGTAAATCCATTGCCACGGATGATGCTCTGACTGGCTACACCATACTTGCGAGTGTGAAAGATAAGATAAAATATACTCCTCAAATTCATGTGGACTTCTTACAAATGCCCGCAGCATTAAGTGATGCAGATACTGAAGCTCAACAGGATTCGATGCTTGGTTAAAAGCTAGCTTACGCATGGCCTTTTTTATATCTGTTTCAAAGTTAAATAAATGCGCCTTTATGTTTGCTACCCAACCATCCTGATTAGCATCCATTTGAGCCATTAACAAATAGGTATACGTTTGCTTACGTTCGCGATGAGATTGAGTGCGATCAGATAGCTTATCAATGGAGTCTAGCGCGCCCTCAAAGCATTGAATAGATTTGTCTGCATTAAGTTCAAATGCATTAAGTTGACCCAACGTTGATTGTAACTTGGCATAATTAGCTAACCCTACCGTTGCAACTGGATAAGTGAGCCACTTTTCCACTAAGGGTTTAACGGATGAATACTCAAAAGCATTGGTTGCCGCTACGGCTATGCGAAGCGAAACTTCCATTGCATCTGGCGCAGATTCATCAAAAAGCTGGTTACTCAGTAAAAAGGCTTGATCTATTAGTCCCACATTCATTCTACCTGAATGGTTTGATTGAGCTAACTGAAATGCTAACCATTGCAACTTAGCCATAGGCGGTAGTTGCTGCTCTGCTGGACGTGCTGCTTCGAGCCAGTCAAGGTAAAGACCTAACGTTTTTGTTGAATATTGTTTGGCTCGAAGTCTCTCTAATATTAAGTCCAAATAACTCAACCAAAGACTTGGATTGTCTTTTAATGAAACCTTTAAACGATCCATTATTGTGTTTAACAAGCTATTTCTAGGCTCATCAATAATGCTCGACAGCATTTTGTACCATTGATCAGGCTTCAGTTCATGCTGGTTAACATTCAAATAAAACTGTTCAATACTCTCAGAATCAGGACGCATTAAACAATGTGCCTCAAGACCAGAGCGTCTTAGACGCTCTTTAGCTAAACCATCTTTACTGCCCCACATATGCGCTATAGTATCGACATAACCGTTATAAGGTGAACCATCCTTACCGATAAAACGCATGGAGAGTTTACAGTTTTTATAACGCTCTGGATCGACAGCGATCAACTCACTCTCAATGCGCTCGGCAATGACTTGTATAGAATAGTTAGATGTATACACACCACGTTGCTCAATTTCAAAATTAAGTTCAGTTGGGCTATTAGGGTCAAATGGCGTCATCAATACAACCCAGCGCGTTAGCTGATAAATGGCATCAAACCAACGTGATTTTACATCGAGACCTTTATCATTTACTGTAAAGCCAAATACGCCTACCTGCGCATTAATTGTATTTTGGATGACTTCATCATTTTGCTGATGAGAGGCCTCGGTAGCGTGATGTCTGTTTAATTTTGGCAATGCGTTTTCAACATAATCAGGAATCGCTAAACATACAACACGACCTAGTTTTTTATCTGCATAACCCAACTGTTGTGCATCGTCGTAATTAAATGTTTCACCCGTCTCATCAACGACAAACGTCCAGCGTGATGTCGGAGGTAAAAAACGAAGGTTATTGGGGTGGTGATTGTCGTGCATAGTCAACTTAACTGAACTATTTTTCGGCTTTATTTCGTTCTTAGCTATTGTGTTTAAACCAAATTTTTTAGCTTGACGAAATCTAAACTCTACCAAACGCTTGTAATGAGGAAGTTCCATGTTTGGCTGAGATTGCAACCAGACCTTAATTTCATCGATAGCTGCCGCGTTTTTCGAACCTATCGCCTGATTCACTTTCTTCTTAATTTCTTTTTCCAGCGCATTAGCTTGCTGACCTAGCAGGATATTGTCTTTCGCTTTTTTTGTCATGCCCCGATTGGATGCTTCACGGCGCTGCACTTCAATTAATAGCTCGTTGAGCTGGCGATCAACGTCTTTTGAAGATGTCCAGCTGGCGATTTTTAAAATTTCATTAAGTAGTGCACCAAAAGAGAGGTTGGCGTAAGGTTGGTTATTTGTTTTTACTTTTTCAGTGACGACAGGTTGCTCAACTTCTACAGACTCTTGTATCTCTGATACCCTATCTGTGTCTACATCAGACAGGGATTCAGCCTCTAGTGTATTGAGGTTTAGCCACTCTGTCTTAGTCGGGTCAAAACACAAGTACTGTGCATCAGAAAGCGTGTGAGCGGCTTGCATCCACCACGCAATCGGTGTATTTACCTGCCCCAAAACGCACTCAACCGAGGTTAGCGATTTTATCAAATCGCTTAATTCTGACTTCGTTGAACTAAAATTGTCTGGATCGGACGGCTTGAATAAGTGGATACTTGTGCTATTTTTAAAAAAAAACATTTGATCTTCTGGCAAATTGCAGAGTTGCAATATTCGGTATTCCTGCTTCTTCATGTGACTCCTCGGTGCGTTTATTTAAATGGGGCTAGTAACATCCTTGACACAGTAGGGCTTTATTTCGACGCAAAGCTCATCTAACTGACTAGAAGTAAGCTCTTGACCTCTCCATTCATAGGGAACGTTAAATGACAAATGAAAATATGATACGCCAATTTTATTAATTTGTGCAATTAGATTCACGGGTAGATTTCCTATTACCTGATCCCCTGACTGCAAAACGTCCGTATTCAAATGCGCTAAGTGTTTATCATAGGCAATATGGTTTTTTTTAAACCACTCGAGTGCACCCTGATGTCTTGTAATTAAATATATCATAATGCACATCCTCACAAATTTTAAAAAAATTATGATAATTGAATTCAGACTATAAAACATAACTCGCAAGTTTGTGATGTATTCCTAGTTATAATTAACGACGTATAATATGTTTAAATTTTTTTGACGCTTAGTTTTTTTAACATATCTTGAGAGAAACATGAACGACATGACTTCACCTAACCATTTTTCCAGAAGAGTTTTATACTCTGTGCTAGGCTTATCTCCACAAATTTTAACAGAGACCCTTTACGCTCTTCAGGCGTCCGTTGACCCTTGGATACCAACCGAAATTCATGTACTAACAACACTAAAAGGTGCTCAACATTGCAGGCTTGCATTATTTAGTGAAAATGGTGGGTGGTTTCATCGTTTTTGTAATGATTACAATCTACAGTCTATTCACTTTGATGAAAGTTGTATTCATGTTTTGAAGGATAATAAAGGAAATGCCATTGATGACATACGCACACCCGAAGAAAATAATGCTGTTGCGAACTTGATTACCTCACATATCAGAGAAATAACATCTGATCCTAACACGGCTATACATGTATCTATAGCAGGCGGTCGAAAAACCATGGGGTTTTATGCCGGTTATGTTTTGTCGATGTATGGGCGTGAACAAGATAGGCTATCACACGTATTAGTTGAACCCAAATTTGAAGGTCATCCTAACTTTTTTTACCCGACACCTTACTCTCAGGTTATCAGGACTCATGATCAGCAGGAGTTACTCGAAGTAAGAGAGGCTAAAGTTGATTTGGCTTATCTGCCGATTGTACGTATGCGCCATGCGATTGATCAAACGCTAGTGTCTAAAGCTCAAGACTTTAGTGAACTGGTTGCACACCTTCAACAGTCTTTTGAAGTACAGGATATCGAAATCAACATACATAACAGAACGTTAACCGTTGATAAAAATGAAATAAAACTAAGCCCTGTAAATTTTGCGTTTTATTTATGGCTAGTGGACAAACGCAAGGAAAATGTTGGCATTATCGTACCGCCAGAAGGATATCCAGATGAGAGTTACCGAGATGAATTCATAAAAATGGTAGATCAAGTAATAGGCGATAAGTATGACATGGATCGATCATTGTCGTCCATTCAAAACGGGATGACAAAAGAATTCATATCACAAAGGAAAACCTCAATTAAAAAACAACTTAAAGAATCACTCGGTGTTAACGCTAAACACTATGAAATAATCGCAAACAAAAAAGGCGGGCAATTCATTCACTCATTGTCATTGGACTTGAACAAGATTCATATTTCTTAAATATTAATCAAACAAACAGTAAATAGCTAGATTATTATGTCATGTTTTCATCAAATCACCGCATTAACTATTAACCCCATATTACCATCATCTTCACCCTGAAGTTGTTGACATCAAACCATTAGTGGAGGGGTGTCAACAGATCAATAAAACAGCGCGTTTTAATACCATGTTGAGTTTCCATAATATTAATTATAGAAACTCATCGTCTTAATCCCCTATTTAGCGGGGTGATCATGAACTTACAGCAGAACAACTAAAAGACATCAAAGCTAAGTCTTAATCCCCTATTTGGCGGGGCTGATCATGAACG
>NZ_KN882198.1:19207-21859 GCF_000934765.1 Thiomicrospira microaerophila
GGTCTTAATCCCCTATTTGGCGGGGCTGATCATGAACAGTTGTGGATAACTTATTTTGTTATTTTTCAATAACTTACACAGGAAAATTTCTGCCTATTTTTTAGGCAAAAAAGCTATGTTTGAAAACGAACGAATTTGCCCCGACTTATCCACATTTTTAAAGAACTAGATTAAATCAACACAAACGCTTAATAAGTTTTTTTAAAACAAATTTGAAGGCAATATACTGTACCATCAACACAACTTAGAACGTGTATATAATATTGTTTCAATTAAAACTTATCATATTATAACCTTTTATAGAGTTGATTTCAGACAGCGTTCAAGATCAAGTCAAAATTAAAATCTTAATCCAATAACCAATACAACCCATCTTGAGCAATCCTAATACTCGACAAAAGAAAAATAATCATCACTCACACGTCTATCAGGTTGAAGGATTACCAAGTCCTTCATTATTCTTAGGGTAGTTAGCTTTAAGCCACTGTTTTGTTTTTTGCCAAGCACTTATTTTTGGTGAGCTATCCATTATTAAATCAGGCGTTAAACCAAGGCCATATACCCAAATAGTTTGAGCACTTTCTACTGGGTATGTTCTTACATCATCTTCATTCACATCCATGTATTTTTCAATGAGTGATAGTATTTTTTGTAGCCGTTTTTCACTTGCGTGTATTAGAAAGACTGACTTTTGGAAAGGAAGCCCAACTTTTTTAACTATTCGGTGTATTTTAGCCAAACGTCTTACATGACGAATATCATATGCAAGTACGTGCCACTTCGCGTTGTTATCCATCCTAAACCCCTTAATTTGCTACTTAATATAAAACAGCGTTTTAAAAAAACCTATTCCTATTCCAGTGCCCTTGTTATATATGGGTCTATTTTGGTTTATCCACGCTAACATAACTCTATCTGATTCTGGATTTGCAATAGACTTTAGTTGCAGGTAAAGTTCTTGAGCTTGCTGGCGCGTAAGCAAACACTCATGAACAGATTTTTGCCCATCTAAGCGCCATCGCTTGAGTATTCTTAACATCTTTGCTCTCATGGCATTACTTTTTATGTCATATGCGATGATAACAGGGTATCTAGTTGCCATGCTTTTTCACCTTAGCCTTAAACATTTTTCAAAAAGCATCATCTTGATAATTTTTGGCGTAAGGATTGAGCCTTATATATTTTATGAACGCTACCACTTGCTCTCGACAGTATTGCTCTAGTGTCTTATTCTCCGTAAACTGCGCACAAAGATCAGCCCAAGCATGATAGTAATCGTGCCTTTTTTCCTTAATCAGTCGGCAACCATCTTGATCGGAGTTTGCAAAGTCTTCAGGCCTAAATGATTCATGTAGCGTCTGAATAACCCATAGGTCTAATTGGGGTCGTATTGGCTCTATTAAATCTATCGCTAAAGCAGGCCTTCCTGGGTATGGCTGATGATAAATTCCTAACCAAGGATCTAGCCCCGTTTCCTGTATAACCCTTTGCATGACCAGTGTTAACATAGTATAGCTGAGACTTAAAAAAGCGTTGAGGGGGTCTTTTGGTGGCTGGCGGTTTCGACCATTAAAATTCCAATGCGACTCAATGGCAGGCTTAAGCGCATTAAAGTAATTTCTCGCCAATGTGCCTTCCAAACCCAATAATTTATTTAGTCCAACATGCTCAATAGGTAATATGTTTGCTATATGAGGGATATTTAAGAGTTCAAGCGTTCGGCATTGCGCCAAGTATTTTAAATAAACTAACTGCAGCGCATAATCATGACGACATGCTGGTGTTTGATAACAACTATATTGTGTCATACGCAGCGGTATGCTGTTTGTCAAACCCGCTCCCAACCAGGCTGGCTGGCCCTGCCCCTTTAGTGGAATAATAACAGCAGGAATTCCCTTATCAGCTAAATGTCGCCATACATCTGACTCTACAGCTGGCTTGCCATGAATGACAACATAACTGATTAACTCTATAGGTAGGCTTTGAGTACTAGCCTCGGATGTCTTAATGACAAGGGTGTCTGTTTTGTAACTAACGTGTGCTTCTTTATGATCAATAATAACTGGAAAACCATTCATAGCGAACCTCCATGATGCTCATAAATATCTAATTTCGAATTAAAATAAATATAGAATGGTTCGCTGATGATGTTGCGATCTATTCGATGTGCCTATTTTATTCACTAAATGAATAAAGCTGACAGGTCGCAAGTTTGTGATGTGTGTGATTAATTTTTAATAATGAAGTACATACTGCCCTAAGCCCATCACTGTGGATTTTCCGTTATGCGTGTATTGTCCCATCCAAATCCAGGGCCATAAAGGGTCATCTTGTTTTGTAAATTTCAATTCCATTACGCCTTTTAAACCATCCAGTGGTATCTCTTTTTTTTGACGATTTGAGTAGCGATGATTTTGTTCGAATACTAAATTTTGGACTATCTGATGCTCAGCGGCATTGGCAAACAATGCATTAAAGTCAATCGTCTCTTCATGGTTTTGATGAAAATAGGCCAAACTCGTGATACGTCTAACCAATGTTCGAATAAAAAATTCCCACTCAAAACGATCCGGTTGCATTAAACGTTTATGCTTTAGCAAACGTAGCGGTGTCATCATCTCTAATTCCATGACATGGGGCTGGGGCGGCACA
>NZ_KN882199.1:0-19871 GCF_000934765.1 Thiomicrospira microaerophila
GCCACCTCGTCCCCATTCCAGGCAATCGAGTGGAATGAGCTCTTGCGATTTTTGGCGCCATCGGCATTATGCGCAACCGGTGCAACGGATTTTTTGGTTGACTGGGTTGATTGGGTTGGTTTGGTATTTTTGGTTTTCATCATATTAAAGTCCTCCCTCTGGTAATTTGATGGTATCAATCAGGTAAAAATCACGCGCTTGCTCGGCGGTGATCGACAAATCAAGTAAAAACAAACGCTCAAGATCCGCACGCATTTTGCGTTTGCATTCCGCCAAATTCATTCCCGCTTTAGCTACAAACCGGCTGCGCCCGATTTTGATATCCCCTCGAGGAAACGACTGCTGGCCCACCGCCGGTGCAATGTGTTCAACTAATTGATCGAGCATGGTCTTATCAACATCCTCAATCTCCTTGCGTAAATAGTCGGCTTTTTGGGCGGTTAAGCGTTCTACCCGACCCAAACGGGCAAAGTGATACACAAACTCGGTATGCGGATAAGCCGCACGATGACCAATATCGCCCATACTCACCATAATCGCGGCCGCAGACGCCACTTGAATTTGACCCAGCGTGGCCACTTCAACAGCCTGATGGCGCATGGCTTTGAGATACCACAAATAATGGGTTAAGGCACTAAACTCCCCACCCGGCGAATTGACATTGAGGCGCAGACGCTTGTATTGCTCATACTCAATCGCATTACGAAAAATGCGGTGCAACCCATTAATCGACTCAAAACTCACCGGCTGATGAAAATCCGCTTCAAGATGATGATCGGTTTTCAAGGTATTAATCTCTGACATAGTGTTCTCCTTTTGGTGTCATGTGCTTTACTTTATTTTTAGATTGGAATACAATGTAAGCGTAAAAAAAAGGACAGCGTATGTCTTGTTGTATAGGGTGTTCTTGCTATCCCGCTTTCTTCTAATTCAAAAATAAATATTTAAAGCTTGGGTGTATAATATTGCCAACCACCACCACTTGTCAAATGATTTTTTAAATTATGTTAATTATTTTTAAATCAACCACTGTTTACACCTAAGCCTAACATGGCTATAATAAATGACACAACCACCCATTTGGATGCCATTATGCAAACACTTCATCAGATTATTAAAGTCAGCTCGGGTATTGCGCTGAGCAAAGTCAGCGATTATGAAGCGCCCGCCTATGAGGGGGGCTTTAAATTAATTCGCCCGCAGGATTTAGCCCAATCCATGCTACTCACCGCGCGCGAACTCGCCCATGTCCCTTATGTGACTTTAACACCAACCTTAAAAGCCAAAATCAAACCAGAACATTATCTGCAGGTAAATGACATTGTCATTAGCGCACGCAGTACCAGTTATCAGGTCGCGATGATTAGCACAGTACCCGATAAAACCCGCCTGCTGATTAGTAACAACATGATTTGCTTGCGCCCCAAGCCCGATCAACCCGAGGCGTATGCCATACTGGTGTATCTCAACTCACAATGGTTTAGAGAACAGGTGGTTAAAAAGGAATTTCCAAAAATGATCAATATCACAGTGAAGTGGGTTAAGGAGCTAGCTTTTAATCCGCCCAGCCCAGAGGTATCACGCCAACTCAAGAAAGCGGTAAAGCAGTATGACCAATTAGCGTTACACAATGCAAAGCTTATGCAGTGCGCCAGTTTGCGCCTTGAATCCCAGTTGTTTGATACCAACGAGGAGAAACCACATGGCTGAAATCCAACCTAACTTTAAATCTATTGATCCTTGGTTTGAGGAGACCTTTGAATGGTTGTTTGCAGAACAAGCGCGAGCGCGCCAGCTTGAGAATGAGGCCTTTGATCAAATGTCGGCGGACCAGCAATTAAACTACCTGCTTGGCATTGATGAACCCGAGCCGTTTGAGAGCCTTGAGGAATACTACGCCGCTATAGCAAAAGATACGGAATTCCCAATCCGCCAATCACGCATGAACCCCAAACCCACCCCAGAGGAGATAGCGGCGAAGAAAGCTAAAGCGCTGGCCGCCAAGCAAGCGGCTAAGTTCGAAGCTGAAAAATCATTGCAATTTTACAACCTGACCAATGAGCTGATGCTACCCGAGCTTAATGACAAGCTGAGCCTATTTGTGGGGCTGGCTGTGCTCACGTTTTTCCACAAGGACTGGGTTGAACCACTGCGCCAAGCCTCACAGCAAAACCAAACCGATCAGGTCAGCACTCAACTGATGCAACTCTACCAACATTATCAATGGGCCTACCCAATAGAGGCTGACAAACCCGAACAGGCGTTTAATCTAAAGCAGCCCAGCGAACTGGCGGACCTAAAATCCCCCCTAACGCGCATCCATCAGGTGCTGATGTTTTTCGGCCAATACTACATGGACGAGCAAGCGCCTGCGCGTTTTTATAATGACCTGCTTGGCTTAATTCGCCGCAACCCCGAACCACTGGGGTTTTATGAGATCAACCCACACATTAAACACATGATCTGTCTTTTGATGGCGGGCTATGGCTTAGATCAACACCCCGCATCGAGCCAAAAACCGATCCATATCGTCGATGGCTGTGCCGGCTTAGGGTTATTAACCCTCGAGCAACCCTATCCGTTCGACACCCCACCGATTCGCCATTGTGAAATGAATAATCGATCATCTCAAACCCTAGCACACCAATTAACCCTATTCAAAAATCACCTCGAACGTCTTGAGCACACGGCCAATCAAGGTGCCGAGACCAAGAACTTCATCGAGAAGACCCTACGCACCACGCTCAATAATCCGCTAACCGGCTATAATGGCATCAAGGCACAACAAGCCGATGTGTATCTGAGTTTTCCCGCCATGCCTTATACGCTCAATAGCATCGAGCGCCGACCCACCCACAGCTTTGGGTTAATACACTTTGAAAAAACTATTCCTAAATATGCCTCGGATGCGATATGGGTTCAATATGCGATGCACTGTTTAAAGGATGAAGGCATCGGGTTTTTATTGGTGCAGGATGGTTTTTTACGTCGCTCAGGCTATGATGCTCAGCTGCGCAAGCAATTAGTCAATAACCAATGGGTGGATTTTGTAATCTCACTGCATAGCGATCATGCCCGCCAATCCCAATACAACCAATTATCCTTGCTGGTGCTCAACAAACGAAAACGCCTAAAACCCGATCATCAAATAAAAATGGTGTATCTACGAGAATACAGCAGTTTTTATGTAATGAATGGCAACATGGATAATGTTATCAACCTAACCCAAGCTCCCTTCTGGGATGAAGCGCAGATAGCCAATGCCGAGGTGTTTTTTAGTGTCAGCAACATCATTGAAACCCTCACCACCCAACAGCTGGCCGACAACGACTACAACCTCAGCTTTGAACACTACCTGAGCAAAAAGCGCAGACACAACTACCCCAAACGAAAAGACACTGAAATCGCCTACCAAGAAGCAAGAAAAACGTTTATGGATGCGCTGGAGAAGTTTGATAAAGTGTTTGAATAATGGTGAAGCCAACCAGGCCTGGTTGGTGACCTCTATAGCGGCGATAATTTAATATTACGCTGCCATAAAGTAAGCTAAAAACTAACGACGCTTGACCAATACAGGTATTGATCAAGCGATAAACGGTGCCGATCCGATTTTCGACTATCTATTATTGCGATAAGATCGCTAACCCTAACTAGGGTCAGCTGTAAAGGTCTTTTCTTGTTAGTTTTTACTAAAAAACAAATCAAATTAGCTGTCAGCTCATACTTGAGAAGTAGGTTTCTAAACCTATATAAATGCACAGAGAAAAACAATTAGTTGTGTTTTTTAATTATCCGATTTTTCTTGACTGTTTTTTTGAGCAGAATACACTTAAGGTTAAAAAAGATGCACCATTCCAAGCTATTTATGGTAAATTCATGTATTAACGCAATACTACATAAAAAAACACTAAGTTACCTATTCATGTGACAGTTAAAGATCACTATTGAACAAATGTGTATGATGTGAAAATTAAGGTGTATATGAATCAAGATATGCATGAAGAAGAAAAATCAACAATGATACTAAGTTTGCTAAAAAAACATGAAGAGCTTTCTGTAAGAGAAATGGCCTCTATTCTTAGTACGAGCATATTGAGCGTCAAGCACGCTATTCAGAGCCTCGCCAATGAAATGACTGTTTTACAAAGGGCGGGAAAATACTCATTAAATTTAAATAACACACCTGAAACAATTACGATTAACCCAATACCATCAGAAGTGAAAAAAGATCAACAATCCTTTTATCTAAATGGGATACCGTTTACCTTTCAAACGCTTGCTTTAGATTCAGAAACCGAGTTGTTTGTTTATCGTCGTATGCAAAATCAATATATTGTCTCAATAAATCAAAATCACCCGCTCGCATTAAATATTGAGCCAAATACCAATAACGCATTTACAAAATTTATTTGCAGCTGGATATATTGTGAAGATTCGACAGAAACCACTAAGGAAAAACGAACTATAACTCGACTTAGACAAGATATTGGCAGATTACTAATGAAGGTTGAAGCATGAGTGATAGGTTTATCAGGGAGCTTGAAAGTCAAGGCATTCTAGCCTGTTGTGAATACTTGCCAAAATCGGTATTAAAAATTATTAAAATCATTGATAGTCTTGATGATCACAAATTAGCAGCGATGATATTTACACTTTACGGCACGGATTTTTTTCATACTGAAAATAACCTTAAGTCATTCATAAGTAATTTACCGAAAGATAAAGCACTGTCTCTACATTCAAGTATTAGCAGCTGTGATGCTGGCGATTGTACCAATCCATGGGATTCCTTAAATAACACGCCTGCAAAAACTATTATTAACCATTTAAACAACTACTACTTTAACAAGCCTGTAATTCAACCGCATACAAAAAACGAATATCTAGAGAAAGAATTATCAGTAGAACCGAATTACCTGCTATATCCTTATCAACTAAGTGCTTACTTCGAAACGAAAGCATTGATTATTGATCAAGTAGACAGAGCTATTTTGCATATCCCCACCGGAGGTGGAAAGACCCGGATTGGTATGCATATCGTGTGTGAATATCTTAAGAACAATCAATCTATTGTCTTTTGGATTGCTGATACAAAAGAGCTATGTGATCAAGCTTTTGATGAGTTTCAGAGAGCTTGGCGTTTTTTGGGTAATAGAAAAATTAGTATGCTTGATTTTTATGGTAATAATCCATCTGATCTCACCGACATTAAAAATGATACGCTCGTGGTCGCAAGTGTACATAAAATCAATAAATGGTTAAATAAAGGCAATAACACTACGAAGGATATCATTCATTTTTCTAGTCGGATTGGCCTGACTGTTTTTGATGAAGCCCACAAAATTCTAGCTCCAACTTATCAAAGAATTGTTACCTACCTAACTAGTGCCGGTACTGAGTCATCACTACTTGGACTTTCAGCTACACCAGGGCGCGATACATTTAACATTCACAAGAACCAAGCGTTTGCAGACTTTTTTCATGCCAACAAAATTACACTCACAACTCCAGATAGTTCACCGATCGCATATCTTCAGTCCAGAGACTACCTCTCAAAACCAACTTTCCACCAAATAAATTACAACGAAGGTGAACCAATAAGCCCACAAGAATTACGTAATCTAACTAGTGGAATGGACTTTTCAAGCAGAACTTTAAAACGGTTAGGTGAGGACGCTAAAAGAAACCTTAAGATCATTGAATGCATTCAGTCAGCAGAAGAAGATAACTCGGTCATTGTATTCGCACCTTCAGTTGATAGTGCAACGGCAATCTTTGCTTACCTAAAGCTTTTAAAATACAAAGTTACTCTCGTTACAAGTAAATCCAACGCGATTAATCGAGAAGCAAGCATAAGTGGTTATCTAAACGGAGAATACAATATTATTGTTAATTATGGTGTACTTACTACCGGATTTGACGCGCCAAAAACTAACGTGTGTGTAATTGGCCGACCAACAACATCGATTTCTCTATATAGCCAAATGGTGGGCAGGGCTATGCGTGGGAAAAAATCCGGTGGAACTGAAACCTGCCAAATCTATACACTTGTAGACAACAACCTTGGCTTTAACGATGCCGAGATTGCTTTTACCTATTTCGATCGCTATTTTGACTAAAGGATTAACAATGAGCACTAAAATTTTTCCAACAAGCCTTGTGATTGACTCGATGAAATCTAGCGGCTACAAAGATGCTGCACATGCAGTAGCTGAAGTAGTCGACAACAGCATACAAGCAGCTTATGGATTAAATAGAGATATAGACATCAAGATTATAGCTATTGAAAACCAGGATAATAGCGCCCTTAATACTGGTGGCACAATAACTGAGATTGGCATATATGACAATGCATCAGGAATGAGCAGTGATATACTTGGCCAAGCACTGGCATTTGGTGTAGGAACACGTAAAGGTGCAAAAAGCGGTATGGGTAAGTTTGGCATGGGGTTGCCTAATGCATCTATTTCACAAGCTGACCGTGTTGAAGTTTACTCATGGCAAAACGGTGAAATTTATTTTAGTTATTTAGACATAGATGAAATTATTGCTACAGAAGCAGAAACATTAAAAAATCCAATACGCGTTGATCAACTTCCAAAAAAATGGATTGAAATCTTAGAAACCACCGAGGACTCAGGAACATTGGTTATTTGGTCTAAGTTAACTCGACTCAAATGGAAAAGACATAAAGCATTCTTCAGAAACACGGCCGTACTTTTAGGGAGAATGTATCGATACTATCTAACGAAAGACAAGAGTGCCTCATATATATACCAATCAAACCACAAACTTAACATAACTGTACAAGCTTTCACCCAGAATGGTAACGCCATAAGCAGTGAAGAAATCGTAAAGCCCTATGATCCAGCTTATACTTTAGAAGATGCGGATTGGCCTGAAAAGCATTCAGGAGCAAAGTTTCATGAGTTTTTTAAAGAAGTTATTGATATTACATTAGATGGTGAAACACACAAGGTCGTTATTAGAACAGCAATCGTTGAGCAGGCCTGGTTTCATACAGCAGGTGATGCCCCTGGTAGTAGTCCTTTCGGCAAAGAAGTTAACAAGCACCTTGGCGTTTCAGTTGTAAGAGAAGGTAGAGAGCTTGAACTTAATAAAACTTTCGTAAAATCAGGTGATCCAAAAGAACGATTTTGGAGTATTGAAGTACACTTCCCTGCCGCACTAGACGAACTATTTGGCGTAACTAATAACAAGCAATCCGCAACGGCATTTAATCTCATTACCATGGAAGAGTTGCTAGCTGAAGAAGGTTTAGAAAACGAATTCGAACTAGAAAGAAATCAAGACTTAAGATATATCCTAGTGAAAAATGTAATAAAAAAAGTAAATTCAATGATAGTGAACGCAAGACATGCCTTACCTAATGTTATGCGTTCAAAAAATAAGCTCACGGGTGAACCAAAGCAAGATCGCGTTGATGCAGCCTATTCAAAAGCAACAAACCACAAACCTGAGCCTATCGACAATCCAATTGAAGTCAAAGAAAGCATGACACGCTCACTTGAAAGCTTAGGCCTTGATAGTACCAGTTTAGAAACACAAAAGATTGTAAAGGATTGGTTAGAAACACAAAGCATTGCATTCGGGGTTAGCCCGATAGCCATCGGCAACTCATTTTTTAGTACACAAATAAAATGCGGAAAAGTTCTAGTTTTATTTAATCGCGACCATGAAGCTTTTGAACATTTTATTAAACCATTTGAAGAAATCAGTTCGACACTTGAGTCAGATGATCAATCATTTAATGCTTTTAAGTTAATCATTGCGGCTTTTGCAAAAGTGGAATTAGAAGCGGAGGATGAAAAAGAAAAGCGACTCATACGGCGAATTAGAGAAGACTGGGGCCGCATGGCAGAAGATATGATATTGGCGCTTACTGAATAGAAAAAACCAATTAATATTGATAAATTTAGGAGAGAAACTATGAAAAAACAATTCGATGAAAGTGCTGAAAATATACACAGCTTTCTTAGCCAGTCAGGCAGAGCTTTTTACATACCCTTATACCAAAGAAAATACTCATGGGATACTGAAAATTGTAGAAATCTTATTCAAGATATTATCTTTAATACTAAAAAAACAATAAAAAATAAAGAAAATACAGTTTTTTAGGCACAACAATTCTTCATAATGAAAATAAAAGAGTTGTAGGCACGCATTACGATAATGCAAATTTAATAACACTTATTTCAAATGTTGTTGACGGCCAACAGCGTATAACATCCATTGGTATACTAGCGTGCATATTAGAAAAAACAATTGATGAATTAGTTAAAAAAATAGGTGAAGATAAAACCGATTATTTAAAGGCGTTAAAAAATAATTTAGCAAATGCTAAGTACCCCCTTCAAGATTATTACTCAATTACAATTAACAAGCAAAATGCAAACCCAAGTCAGAAGCCTAGAATAATTAGAGCATTTGATCACTCGTCTTCTATAAAGACAGATCAATGGACACTTAACGGTAATTGGACAGACTATTACAAATCTAATACATCTAAGTTTTTTGCACATTTTATTACAAACAAAAATTTACTAACTGCAGATAAAAAGGTTGCTGAAAATACTGATACGTTCATTTATTGCTTGAGTGAGGGTCTTCATGATTTCACGGATAACGATGCGGCTGACTTTATCTCTGCAAATGAAGATTCGGATTCAAACTTATTCCAGTTTCTCGAATTTGAAATAAATGTACAGCAATTTAATGCATTGTCTGTTTATGAAAAGGAAATAATAAGACATGGTATTTTTCTACTAGGAGTATGTCATTTTCTTCATAAAAACTGTTTCATTGTAGTTATTGGATGCCAAAACGAAGATTTGGCTTTTGATATGTTTCAGACATTAAATGCATCTGGCACTCCCCTAACTTCTTTTGAAGTCTTCAAACCTAAAGCCGTATCTTCTGTCGGCAATAGCTATCAGACCACACTAAAACCATTTATAGATAGGATCGAGAACATCCTTGAGACAGAAACAACTTCTGATGCAAAAGAGAGATTAAATGACAAGATAATTGTATCGTCAGCTGTAACATACAATGGTGAAATCATATCGGCTAAATTCAGTGACGGAAGAAATTGGTTGAACAATACCTTCACAGCATTGACTCAAGCTGTAGATAAAGAGCTTTTTTTAAAGAATATTGCCATACAATCAGAATTTTATAATGAAATTGTTGCTCCTAATCAGCCAAAGATTAACTCACAAACATACCGCATATCTAACCACTTATCAAAGTTAGGAATGGGCACTAAACAAGCAGACATTACTACTTTATGCATATACTATCTAAAAAAAGCAAACCACACAAAATCATACATTCTACTTAGTGTGTTTTATGGATTGATTTTCGATTCGGCCCCGGGAACACCGAACCGTATAAAAGCACTAAGTGATTTTGAGGAGGTATGTAAAGCAACAGCTGCTTTCTTTACATTGTGGATGGGATCACTGTCTACAAGGTTTCCCGATAAAGTTTACACTGAATTATTTACAGATGTTAACAATATATCAATAAGAAATGGTAAAGCAAATCAAAAAGTAAAATTTGTGAAAGATAAGTTTAAGACAGCACTAACAAGGGAAAAAGTTTTTGATATTAATAACAATAAAACTTCCAAATTTCAATGGGTTCTAAAAGCTAAAAATATAGAGTGGTATAAAAGACAAATAGTATCCAAATTTGCTTTATTTTGTGCTCATCACGATGCAACCGCAGATACCCGACCTGGATATGAAGGATTGTTAACTAGTGCACAATCAGGTGCTAATGATCTTTTGACATGTGCAAAATGGTTTAACTCTGATCACGAAGTAATTGAACACGTGGCTCCACAGAATATGCCTAAAAACATAAAATATAAAAATTATTTCGATTTACAAATTTACCCAGGAAATACGTCAGTGGTAAATAAAATTGGAAACTTAGCTAACTTCTCTAGACAACAAAATTCTTCGATCGACTCTGAGTGGCCTGAAAAAGTATTCTTCTATTGGAGCTTAACTACGCCGACAGCTAATAAATCTTACCAAGTGCAACAGCTATTAACTAATCTTGGGTTAACAGCAAACCACTTAAGTAATTTCCCGCCATCCCTTCATAATTTATCGAGCACAACATCTTACCTAGTTACTGTTGCGCCTATTGCGTATAGAGGCGCAGAGGGATTGTCTTGGGATAAGGCCTTTATAGAAAAACGCAGTGAACATTTATGCGAAAGGGTATATGATAAGCTATCCGGATGGTTGTAGACTTATTCTGTAGGAAAACATTAGCCTTACCTCGTTATTAGTATCTAAAGCCATCAAAACATGAGATGGCTTTATTTCTTTTGATGAGCAGGCTGATCCACTGGATAAGCAAAAACCTTGCATATTTTTATCAAATAAAGTAATGATATCTTTGTTAGAAATTGTGATATTGCGAATATGAGATAGCTTCGGAATGTCACCATTTTCATAAAAATCTTTGCCACTGAATTTTTTACAAAAAGTATCAAAGATGTCGTCAAAAATACCAGTTTTCACTGAGTTTAAATAATCTCTTTTATAAAATATTAAACTTTTAGCCATACCTACGATTAAAGGAGTTGCTAACGTCCCGCCTCTTAAGCCAAGCTCTTGTCCACCTCCATGAATAAGTGCATCCATTTTTATCGTTTTTGCATCTCGGATAAAAAGCGCACCGATCCCTTTAGGGCCTCTGAATTTATGCGCTGACATAGATAAGAAATCAATATTCATATCCTCAACGTCAATATCCATTTTTCCAATCGCCTGTGCGGCATCCGTATGAAATTTAACACCGGCATCAAAACAAATTTGGCCGATTTCTTTAACGGGTTGTATGGTACCGATTTCATTGTTAACTGTCATAATTGAACACATTATGGTATCTGGCCGTATTGCCGCTCTCAGTATATCTGGATCTACATGCCCGCTTGGCTTCACTGGCAAATAGGTTACTTCAAAACCCTGCTTTTCAAGATAAGCACAGGTATTCAAAACGCATTTATGCTCAATTGAAGAAGTAATAATATGCTTACCCTTATCCTGATTTGCTAAACAATAACCTTTTAAAGCTAGGTTATTTGATTCGGTTGCACCAGATGTAAAAATGATTTCAGAGGGGTAGCAGCCGATCTCATTAGATATAAACTCTCTTGCTTTATCTATCGCCGCTTTTGCTTCTTGACCCATTGCATGGTTTGAAGAAGGATTTGCAAACCCCTCCTCAAACCAGTACCTCATTTCTTCAACTACTTCAGGATAAACGGGTGTAGATGCAGCATAATCAAGGTATAACATTATTTATAACAGGTGATGCAAGCACCTGCCCCCTCTTGGTCATCGTACATCTCATCCATTACTTTTGTATCCAAAACTTCAACGTCAAGTAAGGCGTTTCTTCTTAAACGTTTTTTATATCGCTGAAGTTGTTTTTCATGCTCTTCTTTTATCTGCTGTATTTTTTCGGGGTTTTCTAATGTCGATAATGGAGTGTCCTTTCCTAGCCAGTAATATGCATGGCCAGATGGTGTTTCGCCAACTTTTTTCTCATAACGTTTTGCATCTTCAAATAGCTCAGGATGACGCTCTTTCAAACGTATCCATTCAATCTTTCGCTGAAAGAAACAAAACGTACAACCTGACCGAGATCTCCACTCGTAGTATTTAGGTAAACCAAGTCCTGATGTCTCTAAAATATCTTCAATGTTTTTCTTTATTAAACCATCTTCTACAAATGGCATCCTAACTTTAAGAAAATCATGTGTAGGTTTGTAGCCCTCTCTCATCGGTTCATCGGCACGTATTGCTACATAACTAAAGATTTCATAGCCATCATCTAGGAATTCTTTAACCCAGTTTTCAAACGGGACTAACTTCATTTGTATCGTGCACCAACGCTGCTGGGGTGATGGCAAATAGTTATTGAATTCATACTCAAGTAGGTAATCAAAATCTTTCTCTTGACGATCCTCGGTACCGATACGGTGTATATCTTTACCAAGATAAGCCTCTAACTCATTTAAAAAATCTAGTGTCTCGGGAAGCTCTTTACCCGTATCTGTAAAAAAATACTCAATATCGATGCTTGGATAGTTATCTCTCATGTAGACAGCTAGTGCGGCACTGTCCTTACCGCCGGACAATCCTAATACATGTTTTTGCTTGTATTCCATCGTTCAAAATACCTTTTACTATTTTAATTTTTCAATCTCTGAAGTTAACAACTGTTTAAGAAGGTATATTCTTGAATCTGGGTCTAGGCTGGACAGCGTTTGATTAACTTGCTTTTGCAAACCATCACTATCTGCAATTTCCTTAATCTTAATATGAATCATGTTCTCTTGTTGTTCACCTGATACCTCAGACAAAATAGAAACTGTCATAATGTCATGAGTCTTTATTTTGGTATCTAACTTTAGTATTTGATAAAACCTTCTGACAAATGTGTTTAAAGACTCTCTTGCAATATCTATTTTTCCATCGGTCCAGTTTAAGCTACTAGTGGATGCTAAAAGCGAAATTATTGATTCAATCCACTTTATATCCTCATCTGTAGCACTATAGCAACGTTCTGCAAAACCTTTTAATCGATAATCAGAGGCTGTATCCGCCACTTTTCTGCAACGCTCTTTAAATGAACTATCAAACTCGCCCATACTTTCTTTTATTTGCTGTTTAAAACTATTTAGCAAGGAGGGAAAAGCCTCTCTCAATTCAGAAATTGATGCATCTAAATCATTTCTTATGAGCTCTGGATTCATATCTTGTTGATGTCCAAATATTTCAGGGATATCTTCAAAAACTAATTTAAAGGGATCATCTGATTTAAGTGCTGTATTTCTAAATTGAATAGTTTTTTTACTCAAAGATCGGGTACTTTGCGTCCATTTAGGCAACGCGGCAGTGAATGTCACCAATTCTCTTGCAACGGCTAGTACACTCTCTTCTTTATATTTTCTTATACCCGTATTTATCTCTGATAACCGCTTAATCAAATGGGGCTGAAGATTCATTTGATTTGTAAACCTAATCCCAACATGCTCAGGCTTCTTTAGAATTTTTGTAACGATAATTTCATCAGCTTCAGGAACAAACTTAAACTTTTGTGATACATCATAATCATATATGGCTAATATTTTTTGATTTAACTGTATAAAGGCTGTGATGAATAGTGGGAATAAGCCGCTAGATAGCCCGTACGGCGGTGCGAACCACATTTTTTGAATCTGGTCTAAGGATACAATAAAGCTCCTAGAAGATAAAAACGCTAAAGTAGTATCAAATAACTCCTTAATAGGTAAGTAAGTAGGGTTTTGATACCCCCATTCAGACTGACCTTGTAAACCATGAAGCCCTAGGTTTTTTATACATGACAGGTATATTGCTTTTTCTGGCGGGAATTTGTTATCAAACCCCAAGTTTTCTTCCGTGTAGCAAGCAGAGTCAACCATCATCTCCATGAGTTTTCTTCTTGCTGTCACAGCTGTGCCAGATAGTTTTTCTCTATTTATCATTTCATTATTTAAGCTAATGGACTTTGGAAATACTTTCTCCATAATATTCGAAGCGAGTTCTGTTAGGATCAATGACTCTTCACCTTCCCAGACAATATTTTTTAATAACGATTTCAACTTAGCTTCAAGTTGTCTATGTGCAATAGCTTTTCGTTCTTTAACTAGCTGTCTTGCTATTTTGTCATGAGCTAGTACGCCTCCTTCTTTTGCTTCAATTAAGCGTAATGCAAACAACTCTGTTGCCGGCTCTGATAAACTTTCAAAATCTGTTACTAACCCAAAAACATATCTGTTTTCGAATGATGATTTATGTTCTAAACACGAATCATAAACATCCTTTTCTAAGGTTAGTACTAAGGTTGATGACGAACCTCTATCAGGTAGCCAATGCTCACATAACTTTCTGACTGCTTCAAAATCTTGAACAATTTTAATATCAAGCCACTTAAGTGAACCTGTTTCATGATAAAACCGTTTAGCAATTATTAAATGCCTCAATACTGCTGTTCTAACTTCACTTAACCAATCATCAGTGCCAATACTTTTTGAGTAATTTTTTACAAGTTGTACCACATCCACATCACTGCCAGCAAAAACTACATAAGAGTGAATATGGGATTTATATTGAATAATTGAATGTTGCTCTAGTTCTCTAAGAGCATGCTTAACCTCATTAGCCTCTAAGGATATATTTGCCAGTCGAATCACATTTTCAGATGCAAATAAATGAGTAGCCCCACCAAATAAATTAAGGATTGCAATGGATTTTAAAATTTTCGATGCATGATTCGATTTGCACTTTAAGTGAACTCTATTTAACGCGTCTTTGACTGCGTTCCAGTTTGCGCCATCCTCACTGGGTATAATATGAAATTCTAAGTTGTGCTCTAAAAAGTCCCACAAATCATTCAATTCATAAAGTTTATCAGAGCCATCATCTGTATTTTCTAGGAAAGATCTAAAACTGTTTGGTTCAAGCGAGCCTAGAAAGGAAAAAATGGAGCGTTCATTTTGAGAAAACTGTCGACGTGAAATAATACCAAGAGCTGAAACAACATATGGATGAAGGGGGCCTAGGGACAACACGTTTTTGGAAAATGATTTACTAGATTTTAAATCTTCACGAGCATAAGAGTTGATAAAATCGCTGTGATATTCCTTTATCCGAACATAAGATTTAGCCGGTTTTTCTTCTTTAAGCTCAATTGAAGCAGAGATTAATGTCATTATTTCGTCAGTAGACACTTGATACAAAACGTCAATAAAGCGCCCTTGAATTTTTGCCCACTCCTCTCTTGTTCTAAAGCCTTGGCCCTTAGCATACTCACTAAACCCTTGGTGAAGCAGACCAATATAAATTGAAGGTAAAGCTAATCGTGAAACATGTTCACCAATTTCTTGAAATATGTGTAAATCACCATTTTCACGACTAATATGCTCTAGTGACTTACCTAGTTCATCATGAATTAATAAAACGCCGTTTACTTTTCCTAATAATTTAGAATGCAACTCTTTATAAACTTCGATAAACTCATAATCTGAGCTTATCGATTGATTGGATAACCACTGAAGTGTACTGGTAAAATTGCCGGATTTTAATGATTTTTTAATTGACTCTATTAACATGTCTCTTGTTAAATTTAGACCACCAACCGCCTGAATAATTAAAAATCCTTGTTCATTACAATTGAACCTTGACTTATAAAACTCAACATTGTCTGTGCCAAGGATTTGCGTAACTTTTTCATTAATTACCGGATCATTCGATAAAATCCCGCTTAGCAATAAACTTACTGTGGACTTTCCAGAGCCATAAGGACCCGTTAAAGTAAAAGCTCGATGATTATTCTTAAATTCATTTGCGATAGTGTTGAGTGTTTTTTCTGCTGTTGCATGAAAAAGTAAGCCATCAAATGATTTAGCACAAAAATCTGTATCGATTCTAGTTGAACGACTATATCTTGATTTAACGCCGTATATTTGCGACAACTTCATTAGTTAAACACTCCTTTGATACATTTTTTGTAATATTGTAAAAGAGCACAATTCATCAATAGCCTCGCATTTTATTTGTCTCAATCCTTGAGTATCAGTCCAGTCTATTTTTTGTTGTGTAAGTAAACTAACACCGTCTAGCATTTCATTAAGCCCATCAACCGACAAACGGAATACCTTTCCCGGGCTTCCTGGTTTATACAATATATCTTCATAGCTTATAGTCTTTAGCGATGAATAACTTGACCTCCAAAACTCAACCAGTGAATACGTAAAAACTTCAATTGGAAAGTTAGGTCTTTTCTCTACAGCCGCAATATAAGACTTTGAACTATTTTGTGAAATTAGACCTAACTCCTGCAAAGGACAGGAAAAAGAATCTTCGGTTATAGTCTTGGTTGAATTAACCCTTGAAACATACGAATTCAGAAGGCAATCAATATCCTTTTCAAGCGTTTTTGGTGAAGGCTTGTCTTCAATATCCTCGAAGCTAGAGTGGGCTAACATCAACAATGATTCTTTTGAAAATGATTGTGAAGACACATAATTAAAAAACCACCTATAAGAGTTTAAAGGCTCTGTTTGACTACAAAGTTCCCAATGCAGCAACCAAAGGGTGCCTATGTTTTCTAGATAAGGATCCCACGCATCGCTTCCATTAAATATATTTTTTGCTAAACAAGTTAATTCCTGCTTACCATTCACTGTCTCTGTCATACGGAATGCTTCTAGCCAATACTTCATCGAAGAAACCATGTTCTTGCCAATTCCTAGATCAACAACCGCTTTTTCCAACAATTCACTTACGCCAGGTTTTAACTCGTTATTTAGAGTAAGATACTTAACCCCCTTGTAAAGCCATCCGTATCGCAAAGGAAAGGTTTCGTGACCTGAAAATTTAGTTTTAACGAACCTGTTGTTCATGTCTTATGATCTCATATCATTTAGCATCTGGAGAAACCCTCCAAATACAATTTTAAAAAACCTTATTGTATAGCTTTATTATTTTTTATGCATTAAGTTAGGTCTCAAAAAATTAAAATACCTAATATAGGCACCTAAAAACGATCCTAAAAATTACATAATGAGTGGTATATTGACTATTATCTGAGTGATTGAAACGGAATCAAACTAAATTTCGACTTTAAAATTTTTAAAACTTTATACACACCCACTATTATCTTCCAAAGAAGCGAGCGCAGACATTACAAAAATAAAAAACTATCATCTACTTAGTAGTGGCATTATTAATGCAAAACTTATATAGCACTTATAATTACTTAAAGCGCTGAGAAATTATTAAGTATTTAACATACAATCAAGCAGCCTGACCTGTCAATCCACCGGCACAAATATCCAGCCTTCTTTTGGCGGCGTAGATTCGCTTGGCCAAAGCAGTTGCTCGGGATGCTCTTGGAAATGATGTCTAGAAAAAAGATGTCAGAGTCTTTTTGCCATAATTTTTCATTCAACCAACAATTGATGAACGTAATGCTCATGGCTTTGGCTAGCTTTTCAAGTGTGGTTTTGCGTGGCGTGTAATCGATACTGGATTCAATTCGCGCAATCGCGGGTTGTTGTATACCCGAGGCCTGTGCCAATTCCACCTGTGTCATACCCAAATGCTCACGCCAACACTTGACTTACGGCACATCATGTTCAGTATGACACACCACAATGTCATGCGAAATCAAGCCTTGCTCCACCGGCTCAGAAAACTTTGCCATAAATTTATCGTTGATAATCCTCATTCAACCAGGCCTGGTGATGCGGTGCACATCAATTAATCCGCCCAATCATAATTTACTTGGCTTCTGTATTGGTTTTAAAATGCGCATCTAACTTATCCAGCAAAACCAAGCCTTCTTTTAAATCGCCTTGCGCCGCCAGTGTTTTAAAACGTGTTTCGGTGTCGAATTCAACAATCATGCGAGTTGAAATTTCTTCAAACAGCTTATTTAGGCTTTGGTGTTTGTGAGCCGCCAAATCTTTGAGTCGGCTGTGTTGTTCATCGGGTAAACGAATTGTTAGCGTTCCCATATGCCCTCCTTTATTGCTTGTTCTGGTGTGATGACTGAAAAGGAATTAAAACGCAGTTGCGCTTGACTAAAATCTTTTACGTTATTGGTCACAATGTATTTGGCATTACCTGCAACAGCCAGCTCAACCAGAAAATTATCGCCCTCATCTCTTAAATTTGGGCGCCAAATATAATGTATCGACACCCACTGCGAAGTCGAGTAAAAGGCGTTTAAAAGCTGCCTTGTGTCGGCTTCTGTCAATGGGCAGCGTAGTTGGATATTCTCTCGAAAGCAAACATCCTCATACTCTGTAAATAAGGTGTTACTCATCACAGGCTTGAGTTGTTGCTCTAAGCACTTTCTTAGCAACCTTCGGCTTGGACCTTGCTCGCCAATCAACGCACTGATGATGACGCTGGTATCAATTACAATTTTTTTCATAGAGAAATGATAGCACATATACAATCATAATAAAAATTTGCAACCCTCTGCTTTATTCTCAATCCGCACCGATGGGCGAACTGTTTCTCTTCGCGCTTTAATTCGCCGTAGCGCGACTTGTTTTCGATAGATTTGAGTCATAACACCGCCCCAGCTAAGGCTTGCGGGATCGTTATCTGGTACTTGGATACATAAACGCCATCACTCACAAGCGAACGCTTACCCGACCCAAAATCTATTTTTTCAAGCTGAAGATACTTTAACCAATCATGCCCAGCTTTTTCTGCCATGAACAAAAACAAACGCTTCACCTTAACTGATGTACAGGTCTCTAAAAGCGCTTGAACGCTCGTTGGGCGTAGGTTGTTCAAACCTTCCATAAGCTGATAGGCTTCCACTAAGGATTCTGTTCCCGACGTTAAATATAAACACTCCATGATTGCCCTAGCCGGGCTTGAAACACGAATACTAAAGGTCTTGTATTCCATATCAACTAAACCCAAGCTGGGTGGTAGGAACGAAGTCAACTTACAATCTACGTTCACGCCCCAATCACGACGTTTAAACCAAAGCGGCAACTTATCTTCTTTCGCGCCAAATAGCTGTGCATTGGTGCTAGATAACTCAAGATAGTGGGCTTTACCTTGAAGATTTAAAGCGGTTTTCGCACCTGGGTGAACGGATAACCCCAATTGGTTCTGTAAGGCAAACACACCACCTAGATAATCGACTTGATCGCCGTGACGAATCATAGCGCCGGTACCGATTGAATCAAACCACCTGCTTTTTCGATATTGCTTTTGAAGATCAAGGCTATAACCCTGCTCTTTTAACCATGCGAAGGTCAACACAATACCCAAATGCTCACGCCAACACTTGACTAACGGCACATCATGTTAAGTATGACGCACCACAATATCATGCGGAATCAAGCCTTGCTCAACTGGCTCAGAAAACTTTGCCATAAATTCATCATAAGGCACCACCACAAACGCTGGGCGACCCGCTTGTTCAATCACTTGATAATTAGTAAGTGCGTTCATAACGTTTTTTTACCTCTTCGATGCTAATAATCTTAGCCGTTTCATGCACATTAAACTACACACGATAATCGCTTAGACGTCTCGCAACATTTTAAATGCCTTTTCTCGCTCTCGTTGTAATTCGCGCTGGAGCTCTTCTTCACTGGGTAGGTAAGGTAAATACTTGGCGCTGAAGAGTTGTTTTTGATCGGCCAACACCGAGTATTTGGCAACGGCTTCGCTTTTTTCACTGCACAACACCAGGCCAATTGTTGGATTGTCATCTTCGCCTTTGCGTTGTTCATCATATAGGCGGATATAGGTATCCATTTGACCGACATCTTGGTGAGTGAGTTTACCGAGCTTTAGATCAATGAGTAAGAAACATTTTAGCTTGAAGTTGTAAAACACGAGGTCGATTTGACATCCTCCCCGCCGTGAACGACGGGGATTCCAACGGCGTTAAGCCGTTAAGAGTGGGTGTGACTTGCGCCTTCCCACCGGTTCCTGCTTCACTGTCGGGACCAACGTCTCAACTCCACAGGCTAACACCCGATGTCCTCGGGCTAACACATTCAAAGCACCGACTAGGTCGGCGTTTTCAGTGTATCCACATTCAACACACTCAAATTTTGACTGCGTTAAACGATTTTCTTTCGCTACATGACCGCAACACGGACAGGTTTGAGAGGTGTGCTTGGGGTTAACCTTTAACACCTCTCCACCCAACCAGGCCTGCTTGTATTCAAGCATCTGCACGAACATTCCCCAGCCTTGATCCAGAATGGCTTTATTCAAGCCCGACTTGGCTTTCACGTTTTTACCGGGTTGTTC
>NZ_KN882199.1:20986-21787 GCF_000934765.1 Thiomicrospira microaerophila
TGGCTGTGTCAGCGTCGCTTGCATAAAGGACGTTTTCATTGGCCTAAAGCGGGGGATGCGCTTTGGTCATTAACCCAAGCCCAGTTTGATGGATTAGTAATGGGGTTGCAATGGGAGCGCATTGATTGCACACTGTCAAATAATTGGCATATGTAGTTGTATTTGTTGTGCAAAACGGATTATATTTTTTAGTTTTTGCTTGCAGTGTAAGCTTTTTTTAGGTTATTATTTAACCATGATAAATAAACTTAATACCCCTTCACTATCCGAGCTCATGGCACAGGTTGAAACGCTTCAATCCCTGTTAGTGACCCGAGATAAAACCATTCATGCGCTCGAGCTGGAACACGCCCGATTAAGTGCGCTTAACGAGCGCCTTGAATCGGCATTTAAGCGCTATCAAAAATGGGTCTTTGGTGCCAAGAGTGAGCGCATGAGTGAGGCTGTGCGCCAGCTGTTTTTAGATACGCAGTTAGAAGATGAGGCGGCACTCAATGGGCTTAAAGACTTGATTAAGGGCTTAGCGCCGAGTTGTGCACAACCGAGCGATAGTGCCTCCGGTTCAGCGCACGCCCCTCAACCAGCAGATCAAAGCCCCGCATGGCATGCATCAATCAAGCTCCCTAAGCAATCTAAACAACCCAGTAAATCCGTAGCGCGCCATCCATTGCCCGCGCATCTGGATCGATTGGAGTACATTCACCATCCTAAGGTGGATGGTGTTGAGGATATCGCCACGAGTCAGGACTGGGTGCGCATGGGTGAAGAGGTTAAAGAGGTGCTGGATATCGTGCCAGCGCG
>NZ_JYNN01000040.1 GCF_000934765.1 Thiomicrospira microaerophila
ACAGCATCACACTAAGTGGCAAAACCGACATAGGCCAAGCACTCACCATTGACGCAACAGGCGCGGTTAACATCAGTGACAAACTAGAGGTCGGTGAAGCCACAAGCATCACCACCCAAAGCACGCTCCACCTAAATGGAGACACAACACTAAACGGTCTACTCAACGTGGATGCCCAAGACGACATCACCCTAACGGGCACGATCGCCGTCACCGGCACCAGCAGCATTACAACAGAGGGTAACCTAGAGATCACCGGAAGCTACACCGCCGAAGCTAACGTCACGCTCGAAGTCACCGGCACGACGGACCTAGAGGGCACGCTAGACATCACAGGCAACCTCAACCTAAATGGCACGGGCGCGATCAACCTAAAAGACAGTCTAAACGTCAGCGGTGATGCCGACATCACAGGCCAAGACACGGTTACATTAAGTGGGACAAGCTTAATCGAAGGCGCTCTAACCCTAAATGCCGACCAAGCCATCACAATGGCAGGCAATCTAACGGTCAACAGCGATGCCTCCATTACGGGTCAAAACAGCATCACGCTAAGTGGTACACAAAAAATTGGTAAGGATCTCACCATCAACGCCAAGGATGCCATCAGCATTAGCAACGCGCTAACGGTAGCAGGAGATACAACACTCACCAGCACCGCGAGCACGCTCAACCTAAGCGGAGAAGCAAAACTAGCAGGCCTGCTGAGTATTGATGCGGCCAGTGACGTCATCATCAATGGCACGACTGAAGTTGCCAAAGCGACTGACATCAACACCCAAGGCAAACTCGCAATCACCGGCGACTACACCGCTAAAGACAACGTCACGATCGAAGTCACCGGTACGACTGACCTAAATGGTAAACTAGATATCACAGGCAACCTAACCTTAGAAAGCACGGGCGCGATCAACCTAAAAGACACGCTAACTGTCATCGGTGATACCCACATCACAGGCAAAGACACGGTAACGCTTACAGGTAAAACCGATATTAGCGCTAACCTCCGCTTAACCGCCGACAAAGCCATTAACCTAAGTGAATCGCTAAGCGTCAATGGAAATGCAACAATCATTGGCCAAGAAACGGTTACATTAAATGGCACAAGCCTAATCCAAGGCGCTTTAACCCTAAATGCCGACCAAGCTATCACGATGACAGGCAACCTAACGGTCAACAGCGATGCCATCATCACAGGCCAAAACAGCATCACGCTAAACGGTACACAATCAATTGGTAAGGATATCACCATCAACGCCAAAGAAGCCATTACCCTTAGCAACGCGCTAACGGTAACCGGTGATACAACACTCACCAGCACCGCCAGCACGCTGAACCTAAGCGGAGATATAACACTAAACGGTCTACTTAAAGTGGATGCCAAAGACGATGTCACCCTAACGGGCACGATTGAAGTTGCCAAAGCGACTGACATCAACACCCAAGGCAAACTCGCAATCACCGGCGACTACACCGCCAAAGATAACGTCACGATCGAAGTCACCGGCACGACTGACCTAGATAGCACGCTAGACATTACAGGCGACCTCAACCTAAATGGCACGGGCGCGATCAACCTAAAAGACACGCTAACGGTCAGCGGTGATGCAGCGATCACAGGCAAAGGCACAGTTACATTAAGTGGCACAAGCCTAATCCAAGACGCTCTAATCCTAAATGCCGACCAAGCCATCACGATGACAGGCAACCTAACGGTCAACAGCGATGCCACCATCACAGGCCAAAACAGCATCACGCTAAGCGGTACACAAACAATGGGTAGCGATCTCAGCATCAACGCCAAGGATGCCATCACCCTTAGCAACGCGCTAACGGTAGCGGGTAATACAACACTCACCAGCACCGCCAGCACGCTCAACCTAAGCGGAGAGACAAAACTAGCAGGCCTGCTAACGATTGATGCGGCTAGTGACGTCAACATCAATGGCACAACCGAAGTTGCCAAAACAACCGACATCAACACCCAAGGCAAACTCGCAATCACCGGCGACTACACCGCTAAAGGCAACGTCACGATCGAAGTCACCGGCACCACTGACCTAGATGGCACGCTAGACATCACAGGCGACCTAACCTTAGAAGGCACCGGTGCGATCAACCTAAAAGACAGCCTAAACGTCAGCGGTGATGCAAACATCAGCGGCCAAGACACGGTTACATTAAATGGAACAATCCTAATCCAAGGCGCTCTAACCCTAAATGCCGACCAAGCCATCACGATAGCAGGCAACCTAACGGTCAACAGCGATGCCACCATCACCGGTCAAAACAGCATCACGCTAAGTGGTACACAAACAATCGGTCAAGATCTTACCATCAACGCCAAAGATGCCATTGCAATGAGCAGTGCGCTAACGGTAGCCGGCGGTGCAAACTTGACCAGTGCCGCTAGCACAGTGAATCTGGCGGGCTCCACAGTAGTCGGACAAGCCTTGAATGCAACCGCTCATAGTGCGCTTTCGATAAACAATCTAAGTGTGGCACAGGCGACTAATTTGATAGGTCATAGCGTCCAGCTAACTGGCACGAGTGTTGTGTCAAGTAACTTGTCAATCAATGCCACAACCGATATTAATCTGAAAGGGAGTTTAACGGTAGCGGGCGCTACCCTAATGAATGCAGGCAACAACCTAGTATCGGATGCGAATTTGACATTCGCTCAGGCTCGTCTATCTGCCACTCAAGCGATAACCGCGAGCCAAGCCATCAGTGTGTCCAACCAGTTAACGATGGATACGAATGCACTCACTATACAAACGATTGCAGCAAACAATGCACAGGTTGAACTGAATGCCAAAGCCTTGCAACAGACGTCAGGTCATGAGCTGGCTGCACAAAATCTAGCGCTGAACATTAACGCAACCCAAGCGCAAACGGTTAACCTTGTTACGCGTGCGCAAGCGTTGGTGTTAGATCTGACGGGTCTTACTATGAACCTCAGTAACCAAAGTAGTGCAATGGATTTAACAGCCAACTTAAATCAAAGCACCTTAAACCTCACCAGCCAAGGTAATGTGCAACTCGCAGGCGTGAGCGCACAAGGCGGCGCACTCAATATTGCTGCTGAAGGTCTCCTTGCACAAACAGCCGATATCGATTTAGCGCAAACAGCCGCCAGCTTTAAAGCCAATAGCATTGAGATGTCAGCCGATGTCACGATGCGTGCAACGGGCACGGTTAATATCAGTTACCAAGCGCTAACGGGCGATATCAAACTAGCCCAGATAGATGCCGCGCAAAGCCATGTGTTGTTGAGCGCAAAACAAGGGCAATTAATAACCGCTTTGGCTGATGCGCAAGTGACTAATGTGAGTGCCAATAAAGTGACGATTGAAGCCAACCCATTGCGCTTTGCCCCCTCCGCTAACTTGGCGAACGACTTTACTGACTTGAGCAAACAGCTCGTGAAGCTTGATGCCGCCGAGCTGGATATTGTATCGATGCCAAAAGTCAACGTATTAAGCGTCAAAGATGCGCAAGGTAATCAATTTGTCGTGACCGGAAATCAACAGACGGTAACCGTTTATGCACTCAATATTAATGAAAAACCCACATTGACAGCCGTCACCGCGACCAATATCACCGTTAATCAATATCAAACGTTAAGAAACCCGGTTGTTGTTCATGTGCAAACCAATCCGGCGCTAGTCGGTGGTTCAACGACTAGCGACAGTGCGTCACCCGTGACAGGTTCGCAAAGCGGTTCAACGACCACAAGCGGTGCGGCTGGATCAAGCGCGCCGAGTTTATTAGAACAACGACTTGAAAGCAGTATTGTGGCACCGAGCACACCAACAGGCACCACTACCCGACAAGCCGCTGGGCAAGCTAGCACGCCGTCTCCAGTGTTTACGCCTGTTCAATCGGTTGCCCAACCTGTAACAGGTGCGTCAGTGCTTAATATTGAGCGGATTACTGCCCCAACTGTTACGGAATTCGAACGTCAGCTTGAAACCTCTATCCTAAGTTCGTCCACATTGCCAAGATTACCTGCAAGCCAGTCAATCTTAACGAATGTGGATAACTCAGTTGCAAGCGCCGTAGCCGCCAATGATGGTGGATTAAAGGTAACGCCTTCGTTTAATTTATCGAAGAACGTGATAGGCACGAATGTCATCAATCTGATAGGTAGCACACAAGCTAGCAGTATAGGCGGTAAAGTGGAATCGGGTTATTTTTATGACATTTACACAGAAGAGGATGAACTTTTAGCACTGTAGAGTTAAGTATTTAACGGAAATCAGCATGAAAATGTCAGATAAATATCAGAAATAAAGGTTTTAAATTATGTAAAATTTTAATAAAGAGGTCATAAAATTTATACATCGTAAGTTCGACCTGTTTTTTAAAATCATTAACCCCCCGTTTAGGAGAGAATAGATGTTTACAAAATTAGTTCCGGTAAATAAAGAAGCGCACAAAGACCTTAAAGTAAAACCTTTAGATGGATTTGGTTTTGCCAAAGATTTTCATATTGCATCGGTTATGGTGCATGAGTTTGTACGTGCCGCCTCTGTTTACCCAATCGTTTTCCTCGAAGACAAAGAAAAAGATGAGTTTAGACCTGTGGCATTGCTAGGCTTAGATGCGGGAAATAACCTGTTTGTTGCTGAAGATGGAAAATGGCAGGCCTCTTATGTGCCCGCTATTATTCGCCGTTACCCGTTTGCTTTAGCCAGTACCGGTCAAGAAAATCAGTTTACGGTGTGTGTTGATGAAGACAGTCCTTATGTCGGCAATGAAGAGGGTGCCGCGCTGTTTGGTGAAGATGGCGAGCCGACAGAAGTGATTGAAAATGTAAAACGCTATTTAGGCGAGTTACAGCAAATGGAAGCCTTCACCAAAGAGTATTGCCGCTTTATGGCAGAGCACAACCTATTTACCCCCCTCAACATGCGCGTACGCGACCAAGACAAAATTAAAAATATTACCGGCTGTTATGTGATCAATGAAGAGCGTTTGAACAACTTGTCAGATACGCTATTCTTAGAAATCAAAAACCGTCGTTATGTTGCGCCAGTTTATGCGCACCTAACCTCGTTATCGCAAATTGAACGTTTAACCATGTTGCACCAAGGCAAAGAAGGTGTTACGCAGCAAGATGTTGAAAATGCATAAACAACCCTATTGATCCATAGAGAAGCCAGATAGACTCTGGTTTCTTTGTCTAGGCTGTTTAATAATGATGTCTTAATGGGTGGGTGCGCAGACTTATCAATAAGTTGTCATGGTTAAACGGCTTAATGTTTTAAAGTATTTAGGTGAAATTAAAATGAAAACACTCCCGCACTTGACCTCACGCTTTATCCGTGGTGCTTGCCTTTCAGCCATGATGTTTGGCACCACAATGGCGACAGTACACGCCAAGGATATTCCACTTACCCAGCACGACGGGCAATGGGTATGGCCGCTTGACCAACAAGGCCTGGTTATGCAGCTGGTTAAGCGCAATGCCCAAATTCTTTACTCGCAAATGCAGATGGATATTGCCGCCCAACAGCATCGACACGAACGCGGTATTTTTGAAGCCGAGTTGTTTTCCACTCTTCGCTATGATGACACCCATGTGCAAGCGGGCGTGGATCAGCTTACCAGTATAAACGCAATTGCAGGGTCTGGGCAAAAAAGAGAATTTATTGAAACTCGTACAACAGGCGAAATTGGCGTAGTGGGTTTGTTAAGATCCGGTGCAGAAGTGCAGCTAAGTTATCGTGAGCAGAAGAGAGCTAGTAATCACATTACAGGTCCTAGTCCAAGTATTGATGAAGCAAACGTTCTCGGCTCAGAAATGACCGGTGCAGTCAACCTAACGATTACCCAACCACTCCTGCGCGGCTGGATGGCCAAACAAGCGAAAACCCGTATTGAACAAGCCAAGTTAGAACAAAGTGTGGTCGCCTACCAATACCAACAGCAACTCATGCGCAGCAGTTTTGATGCGTTATCGGCCTACTGGCAGCTTTATCGCATAGAGCAATTTAAGCATATTCGTCAAGAAGCACTGGATAATGCCCGAAACACCTACACCGACATTGCACACCGAGTGGAAGCAGGGCGCTTATCAGAAACAACGCTCCTAGAAGCCCAGTCAAATATCTACTCAAGACAAGCGGAGCTAGAAAGTGTACAAGGTGCACACCGCGATGCGGTCAATCGCTTAAAAACGCTGGTTAACTTATCGACACTTGAACATAAAGGCGTGCAACTAGTACTTCAAGATGCACCGCTACAGATTCCCTATCAACTCACCATCCCATTTGAAGCGTATTTTGAGATGGTTTTAGCACACTGGCCCGCTTATCAAATAGCAGAAAGCCGTCGTGCCATTCAAGATCAAGCCCTTATTGCGGCACGTGATGAGCTAAAACCAAAACTAGACCTTAGAGCCGGTTACACAACGAACGGCTTAGGCGAAACACACAAAGACGCAAGAGAGTTTGCGTTTAGCAATGACTATCCAACATGGTTTACCAGCTTAAACATGTCCATCCCACTGCAAGGAAACCAGCGTGCGCGTTCAAAAGAATCGATTGCCCAACAACGTATACAACAATCTAATATTGATTTAGACGCCGTAAAAATTGGCCTAGCCAATGATCTGCAAGCACGTCTGGCACAGTTAGAAAAAGCCTTTGATGAAGTGCAAGTCTATCAAAAATCAGAAAAGATTCTACGTCAAGTTTACGAAGTAGAACTGGGCTTATTTAACTCGGGTTTAAGACGCCTAAGCGACGTCTATGATCGAGAAGATCGACTCAATCAAGGTCGCCAGCGTTATATCGACGCCCTTGTGCGCTATGAACTGGCGCTACTATCATTACGCTTAGCCGAAGGCACACTACTCGCACAATACGGTGTCACTGTTTCCGATGTCAATACACTCGATGACAGTCCTGTTAAGCCGGTTTCCCTGCGTTTGGCCGACTAATGCACGGCAAGACACAGGTGCCGCAACGACATAAAAAAGGTTCATAGCCGGTATGCTAAAGAAAAGGGAACACCACATAAAACGATTAAAGCGCTGTAGTGGTCTAGTGCTAAGTCTCGCTGTTTTTTCGGTGTATGCCACACCCGCAAGCTATATCGGTGTAGTCTATCCAGACCAAGACCTAGCCCTATCACTCGGCGTCAGTGGTATCGCCCAAAAAGTGCATGTTAAACCCGGTACATTTGTACATGCAGGTGATTTATTGCTAGAGTTAAAAAACACCGAGCAACAGCTTGAAGTAGCGCGCCGATTAGTGCTGCTCAATGATCAAACAGAAATTAACAGCCTACAACAGCGCCTTGCCATCATTGATGAACAATATCGCTCGGCATTGCGTTTATTTGAAACCACACGCTCCATAAGCCGCGATGAACTCAATCAATTAAAACTTGAAAAAATAACCCTAGAAGGTCGCATTGAACAGCTAAAGTTAGAAAAGGAACGTCAACGTATTGAGCACCTTTTAGCGCTTGAAGATCTAAGCGCCAGAAAGCTCAATGCGCCCGTTCAAGGCATCATCGTACAAGTAGAAATCAGTGCGGGCGAATGGGTCAAGCCAGGCGAACCCATTATCAAACTGGTTGATATCTCTAACACCTATGTCAAATTAAACTTACCGGACCGTCTCGCTCGCCGCCTCCAATTAAATCAAACGGTGGACGTGCAGGTTGACGAAGCCGGGCAGCGACAAGGTGTTTTAACCTACATTGCCCCCATTGCCGATGCCGCCAGCGGCCTAGTTGAACTTCGCATTTCACTTGACAATACCGACCAAGTGATTCGCCCCGGCAGCAAAGCCCAAGTGGCTTTCTAATGAAATTTGACTAGTAAAATAAAATATAAAATAAACGTTCTCCCAAGTTTTTAACTGTGTGGAAAACCCAAAAAAACAACAAGCATTTAAAACGATAACCTTGCAACAAGGCCTATCAGGAGATACTAAGGTGTTTAAGCTCAAAAAAACCAACGCGCTGATCAAAAAAGCCTTTAAACTAGAGCCGCTTGAGTCGCGCTTTTTGCTTTCAGCTGACCCGATATTGGGCGCCGCGCACATCGCATTGCACGGCGATTTAAACACCGAGCACGATCCGATAGCGGTCTTTGAGCAAACCTATCATCCCCTCCAACTCGAAACCACCCAAGCGTCGCTCACCCAAATTCAACAAGCACAACAAACGCTAGCACAAACCCAACAAGACACCCTGCAGCTTGATTTTGTTGATCAAGCAAATGCCTCCTACAACGACCCCTATGGCACGGTACACATTACCCAAGACCTACTCGACGAATGGCTGAACCTAGCGGGCGATACTTTGGTGATTGGTGGCGAATGGAGTGGGCAGCATTTTATTTTTGGCGAACAAGGGCTCAATGAAAACCTGATCGTAGATAAAGACGTGATCATTATGAACCCATTAGAAGGTGGACATAATACGTTTTATCAAGGATTATCATCGATCAATGGCGCCTCGATAGAAGTTATTGGCTCTGGAAATACCCAAAACTGGGGCGTCAGCGAACCTCAAACATTTACCTCTGATTCGGGGTTCCCCATCAATGACTCGATCACTATTGATAATGACGTTACGGTGAATGCAAAGGGCAATATTGTCTTAGGTGGCGCATCGGCGGGGCATTATTTAGATGGGGTGTCGGGAACGAACAATCGCTTAACACTTAATCCAAATTTTGAGCTTGGAACCAAAACACACCATGTTACGATTAACTCGACGATAGGTCTTGCTAGCGCACTAGATGGGTTGACAATTAAAGATGCTGTTAACGTGACGTTTGAGCAATCCGTGCATGTTAAGGGTGACATTGTTATTGAAGCCAGCGGCAGTGTTAATTTTAAAAGCAATATGATTATAGAAGGGGATTTGATTGTAAAAGGCGCCAGCCAGATCTTTTTTGGTAATGATATTGAGGTGACCTTTAGCGATGGTGAACGTTACATATATTTACAGGCGGATTCGTTAAACTTACCTCAAAACAAATCACAAGCCATTAAAAACAATGGCGGTGTTTTGGTGATTGAAACCACGACATTAGGTCGAGATATTGCGATCGCTTCACCGCCGGGTGTGAATAGCAGTACCACGCTTGATATTTCAAATAAGGATCTGCAGTCTTTGCAGGCGGGCTTTGGCAAGATCATTATTGGGCGTGAGGCTTTAGATGAACAGGGTAATAGAACAGGTAAGTCAAGTGAAACAGGCGGGAATGTTCGCATCGGTGCGCGCCCTGAAGCCCAGCAGTTTAGCTTTTTTGACCCGGTTGAAATTTATGGGCGAACGATTACCGTTGAAGACTTTCAGAATGCAGGTCATATCTTGGGTGTTGAATCAAGTCTTGGCTTAGTGGCTTATAAAGATATTGTGATTAAAAATACAATTGACAATTTTTCATCTGCTCAGCCTATAACGCTCTATTCTGAAACGGGTTCAATTATTCAACAGGATTCGAATGATTTACCGACATCCGAGTTAATCCGAACCGATACGCTAAATGTGCAATCTGCAACGGGTACCACATTGCTTTGGACAGAAATTAATAACCTGAATGCCGTTAATACCGGTGACTCAGGAGATATTCGTATTCACACCCAAGGCAGCGGAGCAGGGGGTACGACCAATGCAAACTTAAACATTCAACGCATAGCGCAGACAAACGCAAGTGCAGCTGGGGATATTATTGTGTCTACCGATAATGGCAACATCACATTATTGGCTACGGGTGCATCTAATATACAATCAGGTCAATTTAAACCTGCTAAAAGCAATATCACTTCAACGGTCGACACGCTGATTGCTGCGGGTTCACAGATTACCCATGCCGGTACCGGTGAGATTGTATTGGTGGCGGCGACAGATGCTAAATTGTTGAAAAGTAAAGCTGAAGTGGTCGGTGCTAAATTGACCGATGATGGCAAAACCATCACGCTCAACAATAATGTTGTTTCTGCGCAAGCGGGGCATATCACTATAGTCGCTGATGGGTTGATTGCTCAAAATGCGAATGTTCATGTTTCGAGTGCCGGTGGAACGATTCACTATCGCTCGGTTCAAGGTAGTATTCAAATGGCGGCCACCTCACTCACTGATGCGAGTACCGCAGGCGACGCAGGCACGGTAATTTATGAGGCCGGTAACTCGATTGTTTTAGGTCAAATCAATGCGAAAACAGCGATAAACTTAACCGCTGATACTAACAACAGTGGCATAGGTTCTATCACCTCGGCAGCCGGGGTGGGATCGGGTGATAATCGTGCTTTAAACCTCAGTGGTGAAACGCAAACGGTTACGCTGCGTGCCAGTCAAGGGATAGGTACCAGTGCAGTTCACTTGAAAACAGAAATAGCCGGCCTGCTGGCGCGCAACACCCTGTCTGGTGGGATATTCATTCAAGAAACCACGGATTTAGAACTTAAAAAGGGTATTGATGAGACTAATGCAGATTTAGGCTTGTGGCTGTCAGGCAGTGCTGTTAATGCTGGCAATGCCGTATTCACCCTGCTCAACGGCAGCTTCACCGCAACCGGGCAAATGTTATTGGAGGGTGCTAGCGGGAACTTGTTGGTGGATACGCAACGTGCAAATACAGATCCACGAGATGCTAACATCGCCATTAATGAAAAAGTCACCTCGAATAACGGTTCGGTGAGTTTACTTGCTGCAAATGCGATTGCATTCGGTACCACAGGCTTAGTCGAAACGTTAGTGCAGGCAAAAACGATTGAATTATTGGCGACGGCAGGTGCGATTTCAATGGCAAATAACGCGGCTGTGCGTACCAATGCTGGCAATGTTCGTATCGATGCCTCTGAATCAGTGGTAGTGGGTTTGGTGGATACGCGTATTAGTTCTGATCGTAGCTCAACGCCAGAATCCTTAACTGCGCAACAAGATTGGGGGTCAGTGGGTATTAAAGCCTCCGCTCAATCGATCAGTGATGCCTCATCGGATGATGGGGTTATTGACATCTATGCAAACAACTTACGTATCGAAGCCGGAACGCATATCGCTCAGGGTGACAACCACCTTGAAACCGAAGTGATTAACCTCGCGCTCAAAACGCAAGACGGCGGCATTTATATCACCGAATCCAGTGCCTTGAGTATCGGTAATGTAAAGGATATTCAGGTTAATCGTGTTGGCGTTGATGGAAGTGCTGCACTGCAGGTTGAAGATATCGATAATACATTGACGGGTGTAACCGTTGATGCCGATGCAGTACAGGGTGATCACGATGACATCGTTATCATCAATAAACAAGGTGATTTTGTTATTGACGGCGCCCTTAACATTGCGGGTAATGCCAATATTCGTTTAGAAGCCACAGCAGGCAAGCTAGAGATTAAACAAAACCTAACCACTGGAACAGGGCATATTACCGCTATCGCAGGTGAAGAACTCGATTTCAACGCGGCTCAAATCAAAACCTCGGGCGGTGATATTGATTTGCAAGCGCAAGGCAATATCGAGTTTGGTGTGGCGGATGCGCGTACGACAGAAAGTTTAGATACCCAAGACGATTGGGGAAGTGTGATTGCACGTTCGGTGGAGGGTTCGATATTAGATAAAGTAAACTCACAAGTAACGAATGTTTTTGCTAACCAATTACGTCTCGATGCAAAAGACTCCATCGGTGCACATGATAATCACCTAGAACTCGAAGTCGCACGCCTATCTGCCAAAGCAGAGGGCGTGAACGAAGAAGAAATCGATAAAAAAGGGATTTACCTCACCGAAGACACAGCCCTTACGCTTAGAAATGTTGGGGTAATACAGCGTGTCGGTGTTGATGGATTGGCTAGTAATCAGCAAGATGGTAGTAATCAAGATTTAACCTGGTCTAATGTGGATACAGCCGGCAACTTGGTACTGCAAACCAATGATGGTGAACTCGATACGTTAGCAGACACGGGTGAAATCACAGTCGCCGGCAATCTACTACTGAAAGCAGGCGGTAACAGCGCTGACCTAACGCTTGGCGCAAGCCTAACCAACTCCGCCGGCCATACCAGTCTTGAGGCGGGGCGAGATATTCTGCTTAACGCTAATATCAGCGCCACGGCCGATGCAAAAACCATCGATCTGAAAGCCGGTGATGACATCATCATGGCTACGGATACCAGTATTACCAGCACCAACGGTAACATCCGTTTAGAAGCAGGGAATGCCAACACCGGTGATTCAGGGGTTAACGGCATTGCATTACGCACCATCACAGCGGGCACGGCTAACGTCGCCTTAATCGCCAATAACAGTGGTTCGATTGTGGATGCGGCAAGCGATGCAACAACCAATATTACCGCCAACGGCTTAATCCTTAAAGCGGGAACAGAGATTGGTTCAGGTACGAATCATATTGACACCAGCGTTACGACCCTGTCAGCAAGTGCGGGTAGTGGTGGCGTATTTGTAACCGAATCTAATAATTTAATTGTTGATAAAATTGATTTTGATATCAGTCGCGTGAATAGCCAAGCGGGGGATGCAGACCAAAATAGCAAACAAGAAGACCTGCGCACCACGGATAATGGCGCGATTGTGCTGAATGTTGCTGCGGGTAATTTAACGCTTAAGGGCGGTGCTGATTCAGCAGGCCTGGTGGCGAGTGGTTCTGGAAATGTCTTGTTGAATGTTGTAGCAGGCGACCTTAAAGCCAAATCGGCTATCGATGCGGGTACAGGCTCAATCTCCATTCTTTCTTCCGGCTCACAAATCTATGCGGCTGCGGGTGACATCACCACCGCCGGTAATGGCACGATCGATCTTTGGGCGAAAGGCGCAAGCGTAATAGAAATGGATGGCGCCACGACCTTTAAAACTAACGGTGGCAATATTCGTTTGGTTAGTAGTGAGATTACGCTGGGTACTTTGGATGCGCGCAACGGTACTCAAATACAGTCCGACTGGGGTTCAATCAGCCTAATTACCGCTAATGATATTGTGGCCGCGGCTAATTCCTCAGAAAATATTTGGTCGAATGAGCTGAGAATCGAGGCCAAGGGCTTTGGTGCCTTAGATAAAGCCATCGAAACCGAAGTCGCTTTATTGGCGGCTAAGATCGGAGAAACCGGTTTATACCTTAACGAAGCCAGCGCGCTCACCATTGGAACCACCACTGAGTTTAGCGTTGAAAGAGTCATCAGTACGGGTTTTTTAGCTAGCACAAAACCAACCGATGACGTCTTATCAAAAATCGTCAGTGCCGGCCACATAAGTCTTCACACCAACAGAACCTTAACGCTGGCGCAAAACGTTGAAGCCACCGGTGCATCCACCATCGATTTACGCGCGGGCACGAACAATTCTAGCGATTTAGTCATGCAAGCTGGTGTTAGTGTCATGAGTGTTAATTCTGATATCCGTCTTGAAGCGGGTGGCGATATTCAACTGCGCACAGTCACAGCGGGTACAGGTAATGTCGCGCTGATCGCCACAGCTGGTTCCATCACAGATGCGAATAATGATGCCAATGCTAACATCACCGCTCACGGCTTATTACTCAAAGCCGGAAACGGCATAGGAAAGGTTGACGGCACGACGAATTTTATTGAGACGGCTGTATCCCTATTGTCTGCTCACGCTGGAGCAGGTGGTGTCTTTATTCACGAAGCGAATGGCTTAACGATTGATACCCTCACCGTTAATGTTAACCGAATCCATTTAGAGGATGGAGAAACCAATCCTGTAGCCAAAACCCAAGAAGATTTAAAAACCTCAGACAATGGTACGATTGTATTGGTGGTAAAACTAGGCGATTTAACGCTTAACGGCGGTGCTGATTTAGCAGGCCTGGTGGCGAGTGGTTCTGGAAATGTCTTATTGAATGTTGTAGCAGGCGATCTTGAAGCCAATGCGGCTATCGATGCGGGCACAGGCTCAATCTCGATTCATTCATCGGGTAAACAAACCTATGCGTCGGCAGGCGATATCACAACAAGAGAAACGGGCACGATAGATATTCAAGCCAGTGAAATTACGATGACTGATGGCGCGGTTACGACGGCTGGAAGTGGCAACATCCGCTATCACGCTGAGGGTGCCATTGCGCTTGGGCAGCTGACTACAGCGGGTAATATCAGCCTAACCGCCAGCAACATAACCGATAACAACGGTGAAACCAATAACCTCACTGCTGACCAATTACGCATCGTCACCTTCGGCACAGCTGATGGCCAAGGTGCTGGTACAGGCGCCAACCACCTAAAAATCAATGTTGCCAAACTCGCTGCTGATATTAAAGGCACGGGAACAGGTGGTCTATACCTCACTGAAGCCAACGCCCTACAAATTGGCACCCTTGATGCCATCAATGTTAACCAAGTCGGCACAGACGGCGTTACCCTAGTAGCGACAACCGATGCGGCGCAAAGTAATCTGAGTTCTGCCAGTCATTTGGTATTGCAAACTCTTGCGGGCTCATTGACCACACAAGCTGCTGGTGGTGCTATTACTGCCGCTGGCAATATGCTGATCAAAGCAGGCGGTAACAGCTCTGACCTAACGCTTGGCGCAAGCCTAACCAACACCGCCGGCCACACTAGCCTTGAGGCTGGGCAAGATATTCTGCTCAACGCTAATATCAGCGTCACGGCCGATACAAAAACCATCGACCTGAAAGCCGGTGATGACATCATCATGGCAGAGAATACAAGCATTACCAGCACCAACGGTAACATCCGTTTAGAAGCGGAGAATACCAATAACGATGATGAAGGTGTGAATGGCATTGCTTTGCGCACTATCAACGCAGGCAGTGCTCATGTGGCATTAATGGCAGGTGAGGCAGGTTCGATTGTGGATGCGGCTGATACCGATGCCGTTAACATCACGGCCAGCGGACTCATCTTGAAGGCGGGTTATGCTTTAGGTTCTGGCACAAATCACATCAACACCACCGTTGCTACACTCTCAGCCAGTGCGGGAAGTGGCGGTATGTTTGTCACCGAAACGAACACACTTGTGGTTGGACAAGTTGATTTCAACATTAGCCGAGTTGGTTTTAACGCTGAGGTGCCAGAAGTAAATCTTATTCAATCGCTGCAAGAAGACCTTCGCACCACGGGTAACGGTGCGCTAGCATTAGTCATAAAGGCTGGGAAATTAACCTTAAATGCTGGCACCGAGCAACCAGGCCTGGTGGCGAGTGGTTCTGGAAATGTATTGCTAGATATTAAGGATGGCGAATTTGAAGCCAATGCGGCTATCGATGCGGGCACAGGCTCAATCTCGATTCATTCATCGGGTAAACAAACCTATGCGTCGGCAGGCGATATCACAACAAGAAAAACGGGCACGATAGATATTCGCGCCAGTGCCATTTCAATGACAAATGGCGCGGTTACGACGGCTGGAAGTGGCAACATCCGCTATCACGCTGAGGGTGCCATTGCGCTTGGACAGCTGACTACAGCGGGTAATATCAGCCTCAGTGCCAGCACGATTACCGACAACAACGGTGATACCAACAACCTCACGGCCAACCAACTACGCATCGTTACCACCGGTGAAGACGCAGGCATGGGTGCAGGCACAGGTGGCAACCACCTAGAAATCAATGTTGCTAAACTCGCTGCAGACATAAAAGGCACCGGAGCCGGCGGCCTTTACCTAACCGCATCTCAAGGTTTAACGATCGGCCTACTGGGTGCGATAAGCGTTAATCAAGTTAATACAGCGGGACTTACACCTGAATCAATTAATGATGCGGCATTATCTAAACTCAATAGCCAAGCCCATCTGGTTATTGTCTCCGCAGGCAGTGTGATCTCAGAATCAACCAATGGCGATATCACCGCTGCAGGCAATATATTGATCAAAACGACAGGCACCGAATCCGATATTACCCTCAATGCCAACGTCACCAGCACGACAGGACATATCAGCCTTAATGCAGGGCGCGATTTACTGCAAAATGCAGGCGCCGATATTGAAGCAGTTGCTGAGTTCAAAACGATTGACGTACTCGCTGCCCGCGCCATTACGATGGCCAACGGCACGCAAACCATAAGCAATAACGGCAATATCCGCTATGCGGCAAAACCAACAGGTGCTTCAACAGCAGCGAATGTGCTAACCCTCTCCAGCCTCAATGCCGGTACTGGAAATATAAGCCTGCTGGCAGGCAGTATTTTAGATGGCGGTGATAGTCATACTGACATAATAGCCAATGAATTAAGACTCCACGCCACCGTTGGCATAGGCAATAATGGCACGACAATCAATGCGATAGACACTCAAGTCAGTGTATTAAGTGCCCGTTCAGGTGCGCAAGGTCTGTTTATTAATGAAGCGGGTACTTTAACCATTGATCGTGTAGCGGCGATAAAGGTTAATACCGTTGGTACAGATGCTACTTTATCCGACTCTATCGATGAAAAACAAGAAGACGTCATCACTGAAGCAAATGGTTCGATTGTCTTAGAGGCCAATGCGCTGACCATTAAGCCAGGTGAATCCGCAGGTATCGCGATAAATGCAAAGGGTTCGGGTCATATATTGCTTAATGCGCGTGCGGGTAATTTAGACCTACAGGGGCAGGTTGATGGCGGAACCGGACACGTTACTTTATTAGCGGAAGCTATTAAGAATGTTGAAGATTCAGGTAAGGTTGTTATGCATGGGATAGCAGGTGTTGTTAGCATCAACGGTGCGACTTCAACGCCTGGAACAGTATATATTGATGCAGAGACCTCGATTACAATGGAAAGCGGTGCAAGTATCCTGACTAATGGTGGCAACGTTGGTTTAACAACCCAAGGGGATATTCGACTTGGAATCATTAATACGCTTCGTGGATCGACAATTGCAGGTAGCGTATCACTTATAACAACCGGTGGCGCTGTTCTAGATAATCAAAACCCTGATGATGCTGTAAATATTTTGACAAACGCCCTGTTGATCGATGCCCATTCCGGTGTCGCTAGCAGCGGAAATAGGTTGGAAACTCAGGTTTCGCATCTCACGGTGAACAGCTCCCATGGCAGTGTGTTTATGCACGATACAACCAGTGTTGAGGTGCGTCAGGTTACCGTTGAAGTAAAAAAAGTGAGTCATTTAGCCGCGCTGGATAATGTTGTAAAAACACAAGCGGATATTAAAACGAATACCGGTTCGATTGTCTTAAGTGCCACAACCAGTTTAACTTTAATTGATGGCGATGCGAATGGATTTGCGATTCAAACCACATCTGGAAATGTGCGATTGAGCACAGACAATCAAAACATTACGGTTAACTCAAAGATAGACGTTGCGGCAGGTAACCTTACGCTGGAAGCGAATAGTAATATTGCTATCAATACCGATGGAAGAATTCAAACAACGGCCGGAACGCTGGATCTGATAGCGAAAACCGGTGCCATTACGATGAATGGCGAGTCATGGTTGAAAGCGGATGGCGGCAATATCCGCTTAGAAGCACGGGGCAATGTGACCCTAGGCATCGTTGATGCACGAAAATCATCGGATAAGAGCTATGCGGAGCAAAGCCTGTGGGGGAATGTTTCTGTAGTGGCGGGATTGAATGGGACCAGTGGTTCTATTGTTGATGCGCATAATGATGATGCGGGTGAGCTTGTTGTAAATATCTATGCAAAAAACCTACGTATGGACGCGCGCACAGCCGTCGGGGCTGGCGGCAACCACATCGAAACCGAAGTGCTCAATCTAGCCGCGCGCGCCAGTAATGGCGGTATCTTTGTCACCGAAGCCACCGCCATTAACGTGGATAGCGTTGCAGACGTCACCGTCAATCGCGTCAATACGGCGGGCATTCATGCTCTAACAACCGCCGGTGCGGCGCTAAGCGATCTAACGACGGCGGCGGGCAACGGTCATATTGTATTGCGAGCCTCAGCCGGCGACATCACATTAAAAGATGGTGATACCAATGGACATGCAATCCGTGCCCACGGCACAGGCAACATTCTAGTTCAAACGTTAACTAGCGGCTCAATTTTTGCCAATACAGATATCCTTAGCACTAGCGGGCATATTAGCATTATCGCCCAAAACGCGGTTGACTTTACCTCTGGATCGGATGTGCGAACCAGTCAAGCCGGCGCCATTCATATCGAAGCCCAAACCGGCTCGATTACGCAGCATGATAACAGCTTGTTTACCACCGGTTCGGGTGTGATTAATTTACATGCGGATCAGGATGCCAAGATTGGCGGGATCAATACAACCGGACATGCGGCGATTAGTGCAACCAAAGGCTCGATTAGTGATGCAGGCGATACCTATGTGGATGTGGTCGCCAACGGTTTACGCTTAAACGCTGGCATAGGGATAGGCAGCACGACAGCGGATGGCGTAGTGGTTAATGCACTAGAAACCACCGTAACCACCTTGAGCGCTACAGCCACATCAGGCGGCATCTACATTCAAGAAACCAATGCCATTATGATTGATGATGTGACGGTTAATGTAACAAAAGTCGATCAAACGGGCGGGGCAAGTTCAGCAAATTTAGCAACTCAATCCGATCTGCGCACAACCAGTGGCAACGGGAATGTTGTGTTGCAAACCACCGCGGGCAGTATTACTTTACGCGAAGGCAGCCAAGAATCAGGCGCAAGCGGCGCGGTGGGCGCGCACGGCTCAGGTAATATCTTGTTAAGTGCAGGCGGCACAACCAGCGATATTTTGCTCGGTAGCAACATCACCACAGTGCACTCGGCACATATCGCCACTGACAATGGACATATTTCATTACTGGCGGGACGCCATATTACCGCCTATAACTCCTTTGTCACCACAGGTTACGGCACCATTGATCTTCAAGCTACTTTAGGAACGATTGATATTCGTTCCCAGCAGACCACCAACACCACCATATCCTCAACCTCTGGTGATGTGCGTTTATGGGCGCAAAAGGACATAAAACTCGCAGGAAAAATCTCAACGACGGCGCATTTGTCATTGACCGCCAACACAGGCTCTATTACTGAGAATACGGAAAACACCGATGTTAACCTTCAAGCGAATGGCCTGCGACTCTGGGCGGGCAATGCGATAGGGGCGGGTGATAACGCCATTGAAACCCAAGTCACAAGCCTTACAGCGCGTGCGGCTGGCGGTGGAATCTATTTGCTTGAAAGTGATGACGTTAAGATCGATGATGTTGAAGTAACGGTGAATCGGGTTACCGCGGATGGTTCAGTGACAAACTCAACTCAAGTTGATATCAAACAGTCTGATCTCATCACGGTATCAGGAAACGGCCACATCGTGTTACAAGCGACAGCAGGAAGCATTACCCTCAACGACGGCAGCGCAACGAATGACGTTGACGGTACCGCGATTCAAGCCCACGGCACAGGCAACATCCTTGTTCAAACGCTCACTAGCGGCTCAATCATCGCCCACAGCGACATCACAAGCACGAACGGCAACATCAGCCTGATCGCCGCCCAAGGCATCGAATTCAAAGCCAATGCCGACATCCGCACCGCGAGCACAGCAAAAGAAAATGGCACGATAGATCTCCAAGCCGAAACCGGCAACATCACCATGGATGCCAGCAGTCTATTCACCAGCAGTGGGGCAACAGGCCACATCCGTCTACTTGCACAAAACAACATCACGGTTGGCACCATCCAAACCCAAGACGCCACCGTCAGCCTCACCGCCACAGAAGGCAGCATCCTCGATCTAGAAAACGACACCCGCAGGGTAGCCATCAGCGCAGTCAACTTGATGATGAGCGCGGGCCAAGCGATCGGTGCCAGTGACAACCACCTCGACATCGCAGTAAATACACTGAGCACGGTCTCAACGGCAGGCGGCACCTTCCTCACCGAAAGTGACGCCATAACCATCGACACCCTAAGCCTAAGCATCAACCGTGTTGCCACAACCGGTGTTAGCACAGCCACACAAACACAAGCCCAGCAAGAGATGCGCTCAGGCGCCGAGCTGGTATTAAGCACACTCAATGGTGCGATTACCACCATGATCACAACAGGTGAAATCAGCGCAGCAGGCAATATCCGCCTAGACGCACAAGGGGCGGGTTCAAACCTAACCCTAGGCCACAGCCTCACCAGTCATGCAGGCCACATCAGCCTAAAAGCCAACGCGACCCTAACGCAACAGGCAACAGGCGACATCACCATAAGCACAGGAGCAGGCAGCCTCGACGTCAGCGCCAACGCGATAGACATGAAAGACGGCGCGATCAGCACCGCACAAACAGGCCACATCCGCTATGTCGCTAGCAACACGCTTACGCTAGGTCAACTGACCACCAGCGGTGACATCAGCCTCCGCGCCAGCAACATAACTGACGCCAACGGAGAGAGCAACAACCTCACGGCCAA
>NZ_JYNN01000041.1 GCF_000934765.1 Thiomicrospira microaerophila
GAACAATACAGCTCCAAATCTCAGCTTGCACCAGCCACAGATTTATATGCGCTTGGCGGCACGCTTTACAAGTGTCTGACAGCTCAAACACCTGAAGAAGCTACATCTAGAGTCATTGATGATGAGCACATACCTATTAGCCACCTACCAATCGCGAAGCAATGTTCACCAGGCCTGGTTACACTTATTGATCAGTGCATGCAAATCAAGCAAAAGGATCGACCAGCTCACGCCAAGGATGCCAAGCTCATCCTTGATAAAGCCTCATATCAAAAAAATATCACGCAAAAAGACTACTCTGGCTTAGAGCTTATGATTGAGATGGCTGGATCTGATGGCTTGATTACGCAAAAAGAAACGGACTTTATTCTTAAAAAAGCAAAGCAACTTCAATTCCAACCAGATGAAGTCCAAAGTCTTATTCGAAAAATAGCACAACAAAACAACTGGAAGATTGAAACGGATGCCACACTGGGTCAACCTATGCAACCACCGTTGCAAACCAATCTTATTGCAGAACGTTATATTGACAACCAAGATGGAACAGTAACCGATATAAAAACAGGTTTAATGTGGCAAAGATTTAGTGTTGGACAAAGATGGAGTGGCAATGCAGTAGTGGGCAAGGCTCAGATTTACAATTGGATAACAGCAAGTAACTTGGGCTTCCATAGTGGATTACGGGGATTTATCATAGTCGACCCTGATGAACATTGGAAATACGCAACAGCTTTTTCAAGCTTTAATGATTGGCGCCTTCCTACAGTAGATGAACTTCACTCTATAGTCTATTGTAGTTCTGGACAACAATTGGAACGTCGGTTAGATTTACGTGGTAATACAATAATTCAGAAAAATAAAGAGGCTTTAGATGGGCGCTGCAAAGGTGATTTCAATCGACCAGCTATTGTCAATCAAGTCTTTCCAAGTACACCAGAAACCTTTTATTGGACGCTAAATAAAAAACTGGATGGAAGCCCGCAACCTTGGTGTATCAATTTTAGTATCGGTAGTGTCTTTCGTGATGCCTCAAATAGTTATCATGTGCGTCTCGTGCGCAGCGTACAGTAACTTTGGTCACGAAGTGGCTTTTGTAATAAGAATTTAACAGGAAAATAGATGGCTAAACTCGAATTCAACCACCGCACCTTACCGCAAGGCTATCAACTAGGCGATTATGTAATTGAAGACCTACTCGGTCAGGGTGGGTTTGGTATTGCGTATTTAGCCAAGGATATTCATCTTCACAATCATGTGGTGATTAAAGAGTATTTCCCGAATGAGATTGTGAGTCGTGATGGACAAACCGTGGCGGCCTTTGGCACTAGTGGTCAAGATGACTTTGAGCGCGGTATGCAACGGTTTGTTGAAGAGGGGCGGGCGTTAGCGCGGTTTAACCATCATGCGGTAGTTCGAATTCTTAAATATTTCCAACAAAACAATACCGCTTATTTGGTGATGGAGTTTATTGATGGCGAACCGCTAGATCAGTACCTCAAACGCAAAGAAACGCTGACGCCTGAAGTGGTGGAGCATTTAGCTATCGAGCTATTGGATGGTCTTGCCGTAGTACATCAACACGGGTTGATACACCGTGACATTAAACCGGCCAATATCATGCTGCGCCCAGGTGGTAAACCAGTCTTGATTGACTTTGGAGCTGCGAAAGACGCACTTGCAGAGAAAAGCCATTCTGTAGTGGTGACAGGCGGTTACGGAGCGCCTGAACAATATAGCTCAAAAACAAAGCTTACGCCTGCAACAGATCTCTATGCACTAGGCGCCACCCTTTACAAATGCTTAACAGCTCAAACACCTGAGGAATCGAGTACGCGGTTGTTAGATGATGAGCATAAACCCCTTGGCGAACTAACGATTGCTAAAGATTGTTCACCCGGTCTGGTTGAATTGATTGATCAATGCATGGAGCTGAAACAAAAAAATCGGCTTCAAGATGCGCAAGCAGCCAAAACACTTTTGTCCCAACAACCAATTAGGCAACAACCAAAAAGCACTGCAAACTACTCAAACATCGAGAGCATGATTGAAATGGCCGGACGAGATGGCCATATTACGCAAGAAGAAATCATCTACATTACTGAAAAAGCGCAACAAATTGGGCTGGATATCCCATCCATACAAAATTTGATAAAACAAATCGCCCATGCTAAAAATTGGACCATTGAACAAAAAGAAGACGTCACAAAAAATCATGTAAACAGTCCCTCATCAAAAAGCATGATTGGTCAATCTAAGCTTATTCAGATAATAAAGATGGCACTGTAACGGATATAGAAACCGGTTTAATGTGGCAAAGATTTAGTGTCGGACAGCGGTGGAGTGGTAAAACACCAACAGGTACAGCCGGCAGCTATCATTGGAATGTTGCCGTTAATCACGGCAAGAAGACCGGGTTAATGCGTTTATTCGGAGGCGAGCCTGATCAACATTGGCAATATGCAACGGCATTTGCTGGTTATGATGATTGGCGCGTTCCAACTCTTAATGAATTACGTAGCATAGTAGACAAGAAACATCACCCGGTTATTTGTAGCTCTGCCTTCCCAAATACGCCTGCTCGGTTTTATTGGTCGGCCTCGTCCGATGCCGCGGATAGTGGCCATGCGTGGGGTGTCCTTTTCGCTAGTGGCAGTGACTACGGCTATTCTCGCGACCACAGCTATCATGTGCGTCTTGTGCGCACCGGACAGTAACTTTGGCCGCGTAGCGGCTTTTGTATTAAGAATTTAACAGGAAAATAGATGGCAAAACTCGAATTCAACCACCGCACCTTATCCCAAGGCTATCAACTGGGCGATTATGTAATTGAAGACCTGCTCGGTCAGGGTGGGTTTGGGATTGCGTATCTAGCCAAGGATATTCATCTTCACAATCATGTGGTGATTAAAGAGTATTTCCCGAATGAGATTGTGAGTCGTGATGGTCAAACGGTTGCGCCATTTGGTACTAGTGGTCAAGATGACTTTGAGCGTGGGCAAAGTAGTTGACCCCTGACAGTGTACGAGATAGTATAGCCACATCAATGGCTCATGAAGAGAAAGAAATGAATGTTATAAGCCACACAGATCAAATAAACTTAATACAACCAAGTTATGCCGGCTTTTGGGTTCGTGCAGGTGCATATATTTTAGATGCCTTTGCTATTATTGGCATTTCATTTGTTTTGGGTTTAGTTATGATGTTATTTGGAATCGCGGTAGGGGTATCAGTTGACTTATTTGAGGACGAAGGTGCATGGAATTTATTTATTTTTTTAGTCACATGGATATATTTTGCAGGGATGGAAAGTTCGGCTAAACAAGCAACTTGGGGAAAAAGAGCCCTTGGGTTAAAGGTTACCGATTTAGAAGGCAATCGAATGAGCTTCGCTAGAGCCACAGGACGATACTTTGGAAAAATTGTTTCGTACATGCTCATCTTTATCGGCTTTATTATGGTTGCTTTTACCAAAAGGAAACAAGGTCTTCACGATATGATGGCTGGTTGTTTAGTTGTAAATAAATAGCCAATTTAAACGTAAACCTAAGCTTAGAAACCGCCCATTTGAATAGAAAAATAACCACGAGTTAGAATGAAAATTTAACCTTGATAAAATTGAGTTATGTTGTAAAAAAATCCAATATAGATATCGTAAAACACCCATTAACCAAAAAAACACTCAATTAAGGTATTGATTTAACGATAAATTTGATAAAATCAAATATATCCACTACATCTACACAACGAATAATTCCTTTTTAGTAAAATTGATTTTTATCTTTTTAGATTTGGCTCCTCGCCTTTCACCCAGTATCACCCTATGCTACCGCTCCAAGGCAAGCGTCCGACCGTGCCCATACCTTACAGAACAGGACATACTCGGATCTGGGGGCAGGTTTAAATTAAAACTTTGCTTTCCTACTAAGAAGTCATGCAAGTTTTTTAATTAGTTACCCCATTCGTATTTGAATATTTAATTTATCTCAGTGCTTTTTGCCATAAGATCATAAGATTATAATGAACGGGTATTGATATATCTTTTTGGGGAAAAGAAACACAGTCCTTTTTATTTAAATAGCAATCTCTGTAAATTACCTGCCGTCTTTATCTAATGACATATATTTAAATATAAAGTAAGTTAATTTATTAATCTTTCATATTCTTAATTAAATAATTCTCCATGCTATCCCCTTGTGATTCAATGGCCTCTACCCACTTAGGCTTGCGGCCACGACCTGTCCATACTATTTTTGGATTGTTTGGATTATAATATTTAGGCTCGATTTTGTTTTTATTAATCGTTTTTGTTTTCTTGAGTATTAAATCAATAACTTCGGCTAAATCCATTAAATGCGACTCTGCAGTGGATTCTATTAAATCTACTAATTCAATTATTTCTGTGGAGTCTTGGCTTAATTGTAATTGCTCACGTTTTTCAAGCAGTTCGACTTCTTGCTGTAGTTTTTGTAATTCTTCGCGTTTTTTTTGAAGTTGTTTACTGGTCATGCGTATTTTCCAATTTGTTTTAATATATAAATCGTGTAGAATTTGGTTTGGTTATATTTGAAGTGTAATTTAAAAGGAGCAATGATGTCAAAGGAATTATTAGTAGACGCGATAGTAAACCAATCCGGTGTCACTAAAAAAGCAGCGGAAGAGGCGATTAAAATGGTTACCTCCGGAATTGAATCTGTTTTAGCGCAGGGTAATGACGTCAATCTTATTGGTTTTGGTAAATTTGAAGTGAAAACCCGTGCCGCACGCACCGGGCGTAATCCGGCAACCGGTGCACCACTTGAGATCAAGGAAGCCAAGGTCGCCAGCTTTAAAGTTGGAAAAAAGCTAAAAGACGCGGTAAACAACTAGCCAACCGCGTTTTCCTCAAAACCAAGCCTATTTTTTGCTTGGTTTTTTTAAATTCAAGATTACTTATGAAAATGGTGATTTTCAAAAGTAATGTTTGTAGAATCCAACTTTAGTGGTCTAGTCCTTGCTTGCGCACTATTTTTATTCTTGGATTTTTAGCCCCTTTTTTGTTATTTTGGAGGTGACCTATGTCTGCGCTGATTGATCAACCCCAACCGAGCACCGCTAATTTGGTTTTTGCCCATGACAAATCGCATGGTCCCTCGGTCGGCTACTTGCTCTCACTTCGCTCTAAAACGTCACGCCGCGTTATGGGCAGCTATCTGAATCGGGTGGCGCAGATGTTTGGCTATGCTAATCATCTGGATGCGCACTGGCAAAAAATGGGGCGTGATGAAGTGCAGTTGGTGATGGACAAATTACTCGATAACCACCGCTCACCTAATACCGCGCGCGTTTATCTTTCCGCTATAAAAGGAGTGATGCGTGAAGCCTGGATACAGAAGCGTATTGATGCGGAGCAGTATGAGCGCATAAAATTGGTCAAAGCCCACCGTGGTCAGCGCTTACCCAAAGGGCGCCGACTTTTGGATGAGGAAGTGAAGGCGCTATTGTGTGCTTGTGATCTGAAAACCGTTCGCGGTGCACGCGATGCGGCACTATTAGGCATCTTGGCCGAGTGTGGTTTACGTCGAGCTGAAGTGGTGTCGATTCAACTCAAGGATGTGAATCTCAAAACCAAAACCATTCGGCTTATCGGTAAGGGGAATAAGGAGCGACAAGTTTTTGTGCCGCCACTGAGCATAAAGCATATTCAAACTTGGCTGAGTTTTAGGGGTGAGGAACCGGGGTTTTTGTTTAATCGTGTTTGGAAGGGGGATACCATTAGTGAGCATGGGCTTAGTGACCAAGCGGTGCTGTTTTTGTTAAAAGAAAAAGTGGGCCAGGCCTGTATAGATAGCTGCGCGCCGCATGACCTTCGACGCACCTTTGCCACTAAACTCTTTGAGCTGAATGTCGACCCACTCACCGTTCAAAAAGCGATGGGGCATGCCAGTCTAACCACCACGCAACGCTATGATCGACGTAATGATGACGAGGTGGCGCGGGTGGCGGAGGCGTTTAGCTATGACTGAGTCTTTATTCCACCAAGCCAAAATAGTTAAAAATTGGGTTATTTAACGTGAATTAATTAGCGTATCAACACACTGTGTTATTTCGGTTAATTAACACTGGTATCCATAAAATATGAACATATAACTTAGAATTTTTCGAGTTACATTCCCCCCCCCATAGTATTAATTGTCCCAAAAGTAGAAGCTACAACTTTTTAAATGGTAGTATAATGAAGTACATTATTAATTACTTGATTTAAGCACTGTTAATTAAGCCTTTATCAAATTTTTAAATTAAAATTAACAGCCTGAGAAAATAAATCAGCCTTTTTACTGTTTATGAAATCTTGTGACTATGCCTAAGAAAATTGACTTGCCAGAGCCTACTTTAGATAGAGGTGATTTGCATTCTTATCAAAATGATGTGGTTGAGTTTTTTAAATTGCAACCAAAGTCGGCCGCTTTTCTTGGGTTGGGATTAGGCAAAACAATATGTGCATTAACCTCTATCAAAGATGTGCTGGATGCTAGGGAAGTAGAACAGGTTTTAATTGTTGCGCCATTAAGAGTTGCAAAAACCGTTTGGAGAGCAGAGGCACATCGTTGGAAACATACATCTAAACTTAGAATTGAGTTAGCTTTAGGTAGCTCAGAAAAACGTTTAAAAGCATTAAACTCAGGCGCTGAAATAATTATCATCAACCAAGAGAACATCCCTTGGCTGATTAATAACTCGGGCATCCCTTGGCGTTGGGATATGCTGGTCTATGATGAATCGACAGGCATTAAGAACCCTAGCGCCATTCGGTTCAAGGCTCTGAAGCGCATCACCAAGTATCTAGAGCGTGTTATCCTACTCACAGCCACCCCGTTACCCAACGGGATGCTGGACTTATGGAGTCAGATTTACTTGCTTGATGGTGGTGAGCGATTAGGGCGCTCGATGACTCAGTACAAATCTAAATACTTCACACCGTTGGGTTACATGGGCGGGGGCTACCAACTAAACGCAGGTGCGAAAGAAGAGATAATGAACAAAATCTCTGACGTTACCTACACCCTAGGCTCTGATAAGTTAATTGATCTGCCCAAAAGAATAGATATTTATGAACCTATTGAAATTTCAAGCGCATTGTTACAGCAGTACTCTGCCATAGAAGGTCGTTTTTTTCATCTAATAAATAAACGCTCATCAGAGCCAGAGGAAAGAATTCTAATAAAGTCTTGTGCCCAAAAATGTTTACAGTTTGCATGTGGTGCAATATATGATGCTGATGGCAATGTTCATCACCTTCATAATGAGAAAATAAAACGATTGAAAGATCTTGTTGATGAAAATCCAGGTGAGAACTATTTGATTGCTTACAACTTCCGATTTGAAATTAATTTACTGCTTGAAGCCTTTCCTGATGCCGAAATTTTAACGCATGACCCCGAAAAAATTGAACGCTGGAATAATAAGGAGATTTCAATATTAATAGCGAGTCCTGCATCGGCAGGCATGGGGTTAAACCTTCAGTTTGGCGGAAGCACCATAATCTGGTTCGGGCTTACTTGGAACTTGACAAATTATCTTCAATTTAATGGTCGTTTATATCGACAAGGACAAAAGAATATAGTCAAAATTCTGCACCTATTTATTGTGGGAACCCTAGAAGAGAAGTTGTTGGGCGCCTTGCAGGAAAAGGCAATCACCCAAAATGAAGTGTTAGAATTCCTAGTAAAACTAGCTGTAGCGCCCAAAAAACTGAGTTTTTCTGCAACTCAGCAGCTAACTTATGACGAATCAGAGCATAATAATCCTTCAAATATTATTATGGCTATTACATACAAAAATATTAACAAAATCCAAATAGAACAGGCTATGCAAGCCGCCGAACTGAGGTATGAGGATGATGTCTATTCAAAAATTATGCTATTTTTACAGCAGCATATTGATCGCGTTAAAATTGAGGCAACCGAATCCTATCCAAACACGTTGTTTGTGTTAGCAACAGCCAATTATGAAATGTTGCTTATGTTTTTAGAGCTGACCAAAAACATTATTGAATTATCAGTTCATACGAAAAGAACGACGCGAATTGGCGTTGCAATTGGTTATTACAAAAAAGATGGCGACGAGATTTACGGTGATGGTATTGATTCGGCTATTTCAGCTAGAGATATAGCGTTGCCCAATCAAGTGATGCTTGATGAAGAAATAATGTCCTTTCTAAAAACGGACAAATAAGAACAAATATCAGGTTCAGACTGAAGACTTGAAAAAGTATAACATCAAACGAAATGGTGACAGCCTTGTCTGAACTTTTGATCACAGAATCTTAGAAAACTTATTAACAATTGCAGCAAGAATTGCATGGTCATCAAATAACCACACAGGCTTTTTTTAGACGTTTTGTAATTGAAAAGATTTGTAGTGGTAAAGAGAAATTGTCCGCCTAATTGAATATACTAAAAAACCAAGGATTTCACACCTCATCTAAAACGTCAATACATCTCAAAAGCTGCTTGCAAGAAGGCTTGATTTAATGTATGCTTAGCAGACAATTTTACTTATAACATACTATACAGTTGCATTAGATGAATAAAGATCATAGCAAAATCATTGACGACCTTGAGAAAGCGGTCATTGAACTAGATAAAGATAATTTTATTTATGACTTCCTTTCCGCTTTTGGAATACCAAAAGCAACGATTACGGGCTTAAAGAAAAACACCAACGGGCGAAATATCGGCTTTGAGCATGGTGATATTGGATTCAAAAACAAAATATATTTTAGGCAATGTGAAAAAGGCACTAACCTCCAAGGTGAGTTAGAAAAGCTAAAAACGCTTGATGCCGTGGTCAAAGGTAAAGCACGGCTACTGGTTGTCACTGATTTTAATGAAATAGCCGCTTATGACCTAACTGCCTATGAGTTGCTTGCTGAAATCGAGTTGAGCGAACTTCACAAGCAATATGCTTTCTTTCTACCATTGGCTGGCTATGAGAAAGCGGTTGTCTACTCCGATCACCCGGCTGATGTAAAGGCATCTGAAAAGCTTGGACTGCTCTTCGACCTAATCCTCAAACAAAATCATATCGAAGAAGATGAAGAAAAACGTCATGCACTGAATGTCTTTTTAACCCGACTTCTTTTCTGCTTTTATGCTGAAGATACAGGCATTTTTAAAGAAAGCCAGATGTCCAATGCAATGGCCAATACAACGCAACCAGATGGCTCAGATTTGGATCAATTCTTTACTACCTTGTTCAAGGTTTTGAATACGAAACCTAATGATGCATATCGAAAAACACTACCCTCACACCTGTCTGATTTCCAATATGTAAATGGTGGTTTGTTCGCCAACGATTCGTTTATTCCAAAGTTTGGTAAAAAAGCTCGACGCGTCATTTTAGAGGCTGGTTCACTCGACTGGAAGAAAATTAATCCAGATATTTTCGGTTCAATGTTCCAGTCGGTAGTTGACCCACAAAAGCGCGGTTCGCTTGGTCAGCACTATACTTCTGTTCCAAATATCATGAAGGTCATTCAGCCTTTATTCTTGGACAAGCTGTATGAAGAGCTGGAAAAAACCAAAGGTAATGTCAAAAAGCTTGAAGCTCTGATTGTGCGTCTTGAGCGCATCCGTATCTTTGACCCTGCCTGTGGAAGTGGTAACTTCTTAATCATTGCCTATAAAGAACTCAGACGTTTTGAAATGGCCGTTTTCAAGGCTCTGAATGAAGCATCAGATCAAGATGTGATGTTCTACTCAGGAATCCGTTTAAGTCAGTTCTATGGCATTGAAATTGATGATTTTGCCCATGAGATTGCACTGCTTTCTTTATGGCTAACCGAACACCAAATGAATGTCGAGTTTAAGGAAGAATTTGGCTACGCAGAACCCGCCTTACCATTGAAGGATGCCGGGAATGTTCGACAAGGTAATAGCCTTCGTCTTGATTGGGAGGAGGTTTGTCCTAAGTCGGATGAGTCTGGCGATTTGGAGATTTATATATGTGGAAATCCTCCTTTTATCGGAGACAGATTTAGAACTAGCGAACAAAAAATTGAAGTCAAAGATGTACTCTCAGACCTAAAAAGTGTTGGTAAAATTGATTACGTTGCGTGCTGGTTTGTGAAGTCTAGTGAGTATATGGATGGAACAGAAATCAATGCCGCTCTTGTATCAACAAACTCTTTATTCCAAGGGGTACAAGTTTCAAGTCTTTGGAGTTACTTATTACAAAAAGGTATAAAGATAAACTTCGCTTATCAACCGTTTAGCTGGAGTAATAGTGCAAAAGATAAAGCAGGTGTTCACGTATCAATAACTGGATTTAGTTATACAGAAAGCAAAAACAAACATCTTTTTGTTGGCGACTCTTTTAAGGCTGTGAAAAACATATCTCCTTACTTACTAGAAGGAGGAAATTCTGTCGTAATTGCACGAAGTGATCAAATAACTATGCAAATACCGATGATTATGGGCAGCTATACAAATGACGGCGGTTATCTAATATTTACAGAAAGCGAAAAAAACAAAATACTCGAAAGTGAACCTAAACTAAATAAATGGATTAAGCAAATAGTTGGTGCAGATGAATATCTTAATGGTAGAAAAAGGTTTTGCTTATGGTTGAAAGAAGCTACACCTCACGATATTGAAAAATCCCAAGAATTAACCCGCCGTGTCAATGCAGTCAGAGAAAAGCGACTTTCTAGTAGTGATGCCGGAAGTCGTAGACAAGCTGAATACCCACACTTATTTAGAGAACAACATAACCCAAAATCTTTTTTATTTGTTCCTCAAGTATCATCGGAAAGAAGAACTTATATTCCTGTTGATATTTTCGATGAAAATTTCATACCAATTGCACCAAACATGATTATTCCTAACGGAGGTCCTTTTGAGTTTGGAATAGTATCATCAATGATGCATAACGACTGGATGAGAGTAGTTGCAGGCAGGTTAGAAAGCCGTTATCGGTATTCTAACACCCTTGTCTACAATACTTTTCCTTTCCCAGAAATGAATGAAGAACAAAAACAAAATATAGTAAAACTAGCCAAGGAAATTATTCTAATCCGCCAAGATTACGAATTGGAAGGCCAAACGCTTGCTGATATGTATGACCCTGACAAAATGCCAAAAGACCTTTTGGACACCCACCAGGCACTAGACAAGGCAGTAGAAAAACTCTATCGAGATAAGCCGTTTAAAGATGCCTCAGAACGTCTTGCGTTTTTGTTTGCTCGTTATGAAGAGCTAGTTAAAGCCGAATCTAAAACTTAACAGGAAAGCATATGTATCGAATCAATCGACAAGAAAACAATATCACCCAGCTAGAAGAGAAAAGCTTTGCTGAGTTGAAATTTCGAGAACGCGAGCACTTACAAGAGTGGATTGCTAAGAATCCACAAGTTCTTGGTGAAGACGATGATCTGCTGATTATCCAAAAAGAATTTTCAGGCTTTAATGATACCAATGAGCGTTTGGATCTTCTAGCAATTGATAAAGAGCGCAGACTGGTAATTATCGAAAACAAACTCGATGATACTGGACGTGATGTGGTTTGGCAGGCGTTAAAATACACCTCTTACTGTTCGACCCTCTCCACCTCACAGATTATCAAAATTTACCAAGATTACTTAGATCAGACTTCTTCTGGTGAAGATGCAAAGACCAATATCCTTGATTTCTTATCTCTGGAGGAAGACGCAGAGCTTCTTTTGAATCGCAACGACCAACGCATGATATTCGTGGCCAATAACTTCAGAAAGGAAGTGACCTCAACGGTTCTTTGGCTATTAAATCATGACATCCAAATTCAATGTTTTAAAGCCAAGCCCTATCTACTAGGTGATGAAGTGCTTCTTCAAATTGAGCAAATCATCCCATTACCAGAAACACAAGAATTTATGATTGATGCGAAAGAGAAGCAGAAAGAAGATGCTGTTAAAAGCCAGGCGGTTGCTGACTCTGAAGCGTACCTCGTTCAATTTTGGAATGAATTAAAAGCCGAATTAAAACAACGAAACCTTTTCTATTTTGTCAACGTAAAATCAAAACCTTCATATTCATTTGGAACATGGAAATGGGAAGGAAAGTTTGGCGTTGTATTTGGACGCTACACAATACGAGTCGAACTGTATTTTTCAAACGACCCAGACAAAATACTTTTTGATGCCATGATGCAATATCAGGCTGAATTGGATTCTAAATTTGAACATCAGCTTGGCTGGCAGCGTTTAGACGATAAAAAAGCCTCACGCATCAAATATGAAATGCCAATCGAAAAAATGAAGTCTATCCCAGATTGGAAGGATGAAGTTGGAAAGCAGGAACGGATTCAATGGTTCGCCACTGAGTTTAACCATTTTTACCAAGAAGTATATCCCGTATGGGAAAAAGTCAGAAAGCAATTGAAAGCATAGGGAAATGAATAATGCCAAACCTCGTTAATGTCCACTTTAACTCCACAACGGGTAGCAAGAATAATGACCTTGGTATGCGTCCTATGCAGGCCAAAGTTTATGAAGAGCGTAATCATCAATATATTCTGATTAAAGCGCCACCAGCCTCCGGTAAAAGCCGTGCATTGATGTTTGTCGCATTAGATAAGCTAATCAATCAAGGACTTAAAAAAGTGATTGTGGCTGTACCAGAAACCGCAATCGGGAGTTCGTTCAAAGATACCGACTTAACAACTTATGGTTTTTATTCTGACTGGACGGTAGAAGATAAATACAATCTTTGCGGTATTGAATTTAATGACTCTGTGGGCACAATCAATACGCTTATTTCTTTTTTAGATGATCCAAAATCTCAGATTCTTGTGTGCACTCATGCAACGTTGCGAGGCGCGTATAAAAAGATAACAACAAACCAATTAGATAGTTGTGTTCTTGCTGTAGATGAATTTCACCATGCCAGTGCATCGGGTGATAATCAGCTGGGTAATTTGATTGATGGCGTAATGAACCATAGTTCCGCCCATGTCATTGCTATGACTGGCTCTTATTTCCGTGGGGACACCGTTCCCATTCTGTTGTCTCAAGATGAAGCAAAATTCCAACAAGTCACCTATTCTTACTATGAGCAGCTTAATTCATACCAATACCTAAAATCGCTAGGCATTGGCTATCACTTCTACACGGGCAACTATCTGACAGCAATCGGTGAAGTGTTAAATCCTAACAAAAAAACCATCATTCATATTCCAAATGTAAACTCCAGGGAATCTACCGGCGACAAGTATTTAGAAGTTGAATACATCATTAGCAAGCTCGGTGAAGAAATTAGTCGAGAGAATAGCGATATTATCAATGTAAGACTGCATAACAGTGACAAGGTAATAAAGGTCGCCAATTTAGTTGAAGATAGCAAAACCAGACCAGAAGTGTTGGGCTATCTGAGAAACATAAAGCACCGTGATGATATGGATATTATCATTGCACTGGGTATGGCCAAAGAGGGTTTTGACTGGGAATACTGTGAACACGCTTTAACTATTGGTTATCGCTCATCCATGACGGAAGTGATTCAAATTATTGGTCGTGCCACCCGTGATTCTGAAGGGAAAACACACGCTCAATTCACTAACCTTATCGCTCAACCGGATGCAGAAGATGAAGAGGTTCAATACTCCGTCAACAACATGATTAAAGCCATTACAGTCTCATTATTGATGGAACAGGTTTTAGCCCCAGCAGTCAACTTTAAAGCTCGCTCAGACTTAAAGCCGGGTGAGGAAGTATCTGGGAATACCATTATCATTGACGATGTAGATTCTCCACTCTCGCCAGAGGCTAAAAAAGTATTGGCTAACCAAGACAACATTCAAGCAAAACTTCTTCAGGATGTAAAAACAATGGGTAGATTAATGACCAATCAAACCCTGCCTGAAGTACTCTTAAATGTTGACCTGCCCAAACTTATACGAGAAGAAAGCCCAAATCTTTCAGAAAATGAAGTTGAAACGCTTGCTGAGGTTATCTTTAAACAACTTGTTATTCAAGGTAATGGAGGTGTTGTAAATGAAGAGGATTTACCAGAGGATGCAGAGCCATACATCCCCGGTCTTTCTGTAACAGTAGGTGAAACTACTGGCGGTGAAAAAGGGGACGCAGAGCCAGATAAAAAATTCATCCTTCTGGGAAACAAATTTATCAATATAGCTGATCTCCATGTCGATCTTATTAAAGAGATAAATCCATTCCAAAATGCCTTTGAAATTTTATCAAAGTCTGTTGACGAGAAGATGCTAAAAACGCTTCAAGACGTTGTTAAAGGCATGAAGAGCACTATGAGGGTAGAAGAGGCAATGGCACTGGTTGAGCGCATAGCCGAGTTTAAAGCTGAACATGATCGCTTACCATCAATCAGCAGCGTTGATGATTATGAAAGCCATTTAGGTGAGGCAGTGGAATGTCTGCGTAAAGAGCGTCAGCGTCAAATGAGTGAGGAAAATGGCGTATGATTAAACACAATCCTGCAACTCGAAAAAAAAAGACGTTTGAAGAGCTGGTTGCTAATGACACGCTAGGGTTGTTTGATGGTGTAACAGCCTCTAAGAAAAGAAGCCAATCAAGCAATAACTCATTAATTGATAACTTTGAGAAAATAAATAATTTCTATGAAACTCACCAGAGAGAACCTAAAGACAGTGATGATCTTGAGGAATCGAAATTGGCTAGAGCCTTAGCTAGAATAAGATCAAAGGATAGCCTAAGACAGCAAGTTATGAAACTTGACAGCTTTGGGTTACTGAACAATTCAGAGGTCATATTAGAGCAACAATCTAAAAAAAGTGAGGATAAGCCTACACAATCACTAAAGACACTTGATGATGTCTTTGGTAGCGGTCTTTTGGATGATGAGTCGAGCGATATTTTTCAACTGAAATATGTCACTCAAAAACGAGAGAAACCTGAAGAAATCGCTAAAAAGAAACCATGTCCTGACTTTGGAAAATATATACCGTTCTTTGTAGAACTCGACAAATTAGTTGAAAATCGACAAGTCGAGATTAAGCGTTTTACCCATGCGCAACAAATAAAGAAAGGTGACATTTTTATCAGTGGTGGACTTTATTGTTTTGTTGCTGATGTTGGCGAATACAGAGCAAATAATGATGGCCGGTATGACCCAAGGCTTCGAGTGATTTATTCAAACGGTACTGAGTCAAATCTTCTTCTATGGTCACTGGGTAAAAGCCTTTATGAAGATCCAAATGGAAAGCAGATCATACGTGGCTTGGAGTCCATTTATGAACAGTTCAATGTTGACAACACACTTGAAGGTTCTGTTCAAACCGGTGAAATATACTTTTTACGTTCTCTTTCAAACAGGCCTGAAATAAGGGCTATCCCAAACCTAATGAAAATTGGGGTTACTACGAAGACAACAGCTAAGCGTATAGAGAGCGCTGAAACCGATAAAACCTATCTTGAAGCCCCAGTAGAGATTCTTAAAATTCTTCCATGCTATAACTTGAATGCGCCTAACCTTGAAAAGCTGATTCAAAACAAACTCCATCACAGACGCAAAAAAATCAAGATAACCAGTCCAGGTGGTGGCGTTTATACCGCCACAGAGTGGTTCGATGTAACTTTGGATGAAGCAATTCAGGCAGTTTCTGAACTATTAAATAGAAAGGGAAATCAATGAGTTTAGAAGAAAAGTTAATTCGCTGGACGGCTCCCTCAAGTACAACAGAGCAAGATAAACAAGATCGAACAGAGCGAATGATTCGAGAAGCAATTGATGCTCATTCTGCCTTTGATGGTTGTGAATTAAGAGTATATGCAAAAGGTTCATATGCTAATAATACGAATGTTCGATCAGACAGTGACGTAGATATCGCAGTGGAGTGTACTGAAGTTCGATATTGGGAAGAATCAGAAAAAGGAGTTAAACCTTCAGGTAGTTCATATGAAGGCATTTGGACTCCCAAAAAACTTCGCGAAGAACTTGTTATAGCAATGAGAGCCAAATTTCCAGGGCAAGTAGTCACCGCTGGCTCAACAGCAATTCAAATAAACTCAAGTTCAGCACGGGTTGATGCCGATGTTGTCCCCTGTTTCAGTTATAGATATTACATGAAGAGCGGACATAGGGACGGCACAAAAATTTTTAAGAAAGATGGGAATAGCATTGTTAACTATCCAACTCAGCAAAAGAGTAATGGAACAGAAAAAAATAACCGAACTAATTATGCTTACAAAAAAGGAGCCCGACTTCTAAAACGTATTGAGAATGAAATGTCTGCCGAAGGTTATTTTCGTGAATTACCGTCTTATTTTATAGAGTGCCTTGCTTATAACTGCCCTGATACTATTTTTGCCCGATCCTCATGGACTGATAGATTAAAGGGTATGCTTGCCCATATATTGGATGAGCTGCAAGGGGAAGAACCTCTTAAAGAATCTAAGCGCTGGTTGGAAGTGAATGAATGTTATTTTTTATTTCATAGCGATCAGCAATGGGATAGAAAAGATGGTAGAGAGTTTGCAAAAGCAGCATGGAGCTATTTTGGATTTAAATAATGAATAATGTAACGCTTAAAAGTTCAGTTTATTTATTGGTATTCATTTCTGCGATTGCTTGGACTGTTCTTACTTATCTCGGCAATTCAGATATTTCTGATTACAAAGATTTTTTTGGACTCATTCCCAAAGTAGTGAGTATTGATTTGTTAGTAATTTTTATATTTGTTAAATGGGGATGGAAGTTAAAAATATTTAGAGGGTGGTTAGTACCATTTCCTAATTTGAATGGAAGTTGGGTTGGGCATATATATTCAGATTGGAGAAACCCAAAAACAGGATTGGCTACACCACCAATTCCTGTATTGCTGACAATAAAACAATCTTTTTTTCAAATTAGCTGCGTAATGCATACAGAAGAGATGAACAGCTACTCTTATACAGAAGGGTTTCTAATCAATACCGATAGACAAGAAAAAAACTTAGCTTATTCATATAGTAGCAAGCCAAGGCTTAACCTGAGTAACCGAAGCTCTCCTCATGATGGGACAGCTGTATTCAAAATCATTGAAACACCCGAAAAGAAGCTGGTTGGAAGATATTGGACTGAAAGAGAAACCAAAGGTGAAATTATTTTTGAATATCGAACAAAAGACCTTCTTGAGGAACTTCCATCAGATTTGAGTGATCATCCTGTTACCGAGATTAAGAATAGACGGTAAAGCCTATAAAAAATTCTCATTATTTTGTCTTATGGGCTCGATTTCCCACATTCACAATTAAGTTTAACTTTTTTAAACTAAAGTCTAAAACAAATAAAGTACATGAACTTTACTTAAAATAATAGACTTTAGTTTTTAATAAATTTATCGTGTACTTAAGTTAAAGCTTAGGTACATATCATGGCATTTATCGGATACGCACGAGCCTCCACAGTCGAACAAGATTTAGAATTGCAGTTTGAAGCACTCAATGAAGCTGGCTGTTAAAAATGATCGAAAAACCCAACTTATGAGGTTATTGGATGGAAGTCTAACTGTTCAATCTTTCGCCTATCACGTTTAGTTGGGCGGCCAGCGCCTTTTTCGCGATAGCCGACTAATGCCATATCTGCCGTCGGCTTGCGCTGGTTCAGTATTTCTTCGATCAGCTCATACATTTGTTGTGCGCTTTCTGCATTGCCGCGTTTATCCAATATTTGCATAACTTTGATTGTTACGCGTCTATGCGCTTGGGTAACCTTTAAGCTATCACCAACTTGAAGCGTTTTGCTTGATTTGGGCTTGGAGCCATTCAGTTCAACCTTTCCACCTTTAATGGCTTCAAGTGCTACACCTCTGGTTTTGTATAGTCTAGCGCATGCTAGCCACTTGTCTAGTCTTAGCTTTGTATTTTCAGTCAACGTAATAAATCCTTTGGTTAGTTCTGAAACTTTATTATAAAGTGCTGCTGCCTTTCAAGCTATCAATAGAGCAACCCTCAAAGATATAAATCAATTACTAAGAGATATCTATCATTAGACTATTGCATGCTATGATTTATGATAGACTATCACAATGTTTAAGAGGCTAGTGATTATGAAATACATCTATAGTAGAGTTAGTACCGAAGACCAGAATGTAGAGCAGCAAGCTGAGTATCTTGCCGAAAAATATGAGTACGATGCAATTGTGACTGAAACCTTTTCTGGTACCACAACAGATCGCCCAAAATTCCAAGCGTTATTGGAGAAGCTTGAAAAAGGTGATGTATTGATTGTATATCACGTATCTAGGCTAGGACGCAAAACGAGTGAAGTTTTGGAGACGGTGGAAAAATTGCAGCAGCGTGGTGTTTCAGTATTTGTTGACCAGTTAAACGGTATTGATATCGCATCTGGTGTTGGCAAGCTGCTTTTCACAATGCTCAGCGGGCTTGCAGAGCTCGAACGTGAAATGATGCTAGAGCGTCAACGTATTGGCATTAATCGCGCTAAAGCAGAAGGAAAGTTCAAGGGACGAAAACCTATTAATGATGCGGTGATTCAGTCAGCTAAAGTCTTAATTAATTCAGGCATGACCAAAGAGGCAGTAGCAAAGCAACTTGGTATTGGAGTCGCCACACTTTATCGAAGACTCAAGTAAGAAAATGTTTATAGATTAAAGTGTATGTCGAAGCTTCCCCTAATGCCCTGCCAGTATAAGGACGAGCATGCAAGGTAAAATATTGGTTGGAATATTCGCGCAGACTTCCTTCGCCATAAATTAAAGGTCTTTAAAGTCAAAACCTAGCTTTTTAATTAGCTGACTCGGTGAGGTGCCACAAACAGAACAAATAGCTAAAACTTCAATAAAGTCCAAGTAACGATCACCATTTTCATACTTTGAAACATAGCTTTGTGGGCGCTCAAGGCGCTCGGACAGGGAAACCTGACTCAAGCCAGCCTCTATTCTCATTGCCTTAAGCTCTGCTGAGATGATTTTGTAATTTTCCTGCCAGACACTTTTTTTCATGCCTGAATTTTATGTTATTATTACAAATATCCCATTTTAGGATATTGATTTAAGGAGATATCAGCATGACAAAAATGAGCTTTATGGTAGACGAGAACTGGGAAAGCTATTCATCACCTATCCTCTTTCACAACAATAAGAATATAAAAGGATTTCCAATCGTTGAGATGTTTGATCTTGATTTATTGCTTATCCTAGACTTTACTCGTGAAAAAGCAAATAAAAAAACCATGGCGATGAAGAACAACATCAAAAATACATTACTACGGAGGTAGATACTGTTCTAAGTATGATCAAAAAAATGAAGAGGAATAATTTAATCTTATCGAGCTTATCAATCGTAGAATTATTTAACAGGTCTACCCTTGACTGCAATGCATCAATTGTTGAGGAGATTAAAACTACATTCAGCAAAGGATCTACTTGTGCTGTCTTTAGTCTCACGCTTAAAAATAAGAAAACTTTTTATACAGGAGAACTCATCACGCCGATGAAAATTACACACGAAGCCGACAACGTTGTGATATTCAAAAACAATCAGCTTACTGAAGAATGTACTCAGCTTCTTCGGTTTTAGGTATATATGACGAATGTTCAAGCCAACCAACTAACATTTCCTGTGCACATATCGCAAACGCCTAAAATTAAATGTTATTGGATTCACGATATCGTTTTAGGCTTTTATTTTGCTCCATGTCTTCTGATAGAAGTGGTGCAAATAAACATAAAAGGTAAGCGTCCGACCGCACCCATACTAGTCGCCCCATCCTAAATCTGCCATCATGAGCGCGTCAATTAATCCAAGGACGCATCATGAAAAAAACAACGCAGCTCGACAAAAAAGCCACCTTTTGGCGCACACATCTTGATCAATGGCAACGCAGTGAGCAGACACAGACCGACTACTGCAAAACCCATGAGCTCTCACGTGATCAATTTGCCTATTGGCGCAAGCGATTTTTGCGCTGCGCACCCACTGCAGCACCTGCACTCGTGCCTGTGCATATTCATACGCCGGATCCGGTTGAGCCTGTTGAACCTGTTGAGCACATTGATTTCATCAACCTAC
>NZ_JYNN01000042.1 GCF_000934765.1 Thiomicrospira microaerophila
CGGCGGCTTTTTTTTCGCCAAAATATACGCCGCGCGCCATTCGTCCAGACTGAATAAATCGGCGGCACTGATGTCAGGGTGGGTGCGTCCTAGTCGAACTAATTTAGCCAAACGCCAAGCTACTACCATGTAAACCGCTAAGGCCAGTTCGATCTTTTTTACATGCCCTAACTGTAATGCTTCTATACGGCAACCATTTTTGAGTACATTAAAAAACACCTCAATACCCCAGCGACAGCGATACCAATCAATTAATTGAACCGCCTCGCTCAAGCCGCTCACCTCTCGATTGGTCACTAATCGCCACTCGATGGCTTTAATCCCTTTGGGCGGATTCATTTCTTTTGCGACCAAGCAGGTGATATCCAGCATGCCTTTTTGTTTGCCTTTTTGCCCATCTGGAATGCGTGTGCGTTGAACCCAGATAGATTGGCGCACTGTACGCGTTTTTTGGTTTCCTCGAGCGGGCAAGATAAACTCAATCTCCCCGATGGCATCACCGGCCAGCGTTTGATCCCACAGTTTTTTGCCGCTGGGTAACACTCTGTTGTGACGCGAACGAATGAGCCAGTCTGCTGGATGATTGAGCTGTGCGCTACGGTGCATCAGTGTCACCATGTCAGACTCACGATCTGCTACATACACGCACCGCGTATCTGGCATGGATTCAGCGGTTTCAGCTACTCGCTCATAGCCCTCAATCCAGCGATCACTCTCCTTCACACCCGGGCGGTGACCATTTTCATCTTTAAATTCACGTGCCCACATCCAAGCATCAATCACCCCTAGGGGCTCTCTTTGCGGTGTGACGACATAGGTGGGATGTAAATACATGCCACGTTGTGTTTCGTAAGACAGCGGACCTAGCCCTTCAATTTCTTGTCCGTTGTAGTTGAGTTCTGTCGTATCTTGCAAACACAATACCACCGGATGCTGACCCATCCGCTGCATGGTTTGCTCTATATGCGGTGTAAGCACGGCTTCCCAGCCTAGTGGTCTTTTTGAATTATTGGCTTGATCAAAAAAACGGTAGGTCGCGGCGGTTTCACTCCAATCGTTACAGGCGTTTGGGATGCTTGCACTGGGTTTATCCGCCAAACGTTGGGTGAGTTTAATCAATCGCTTATTTAAACGCTCATCACCTAAATTTGCACCGTAAAACTCTTCTTCAACCCACGACATGTTAGCTTCTCTGTAGTAAAAAGAGTCTAACAAAGCAAAGGCTATACCACCCAGTACTTTAGTTTTTTGTGTTTTGCGTTTAATGCTCGGTCATTTTTTTGCGCTTGAGTTGTGTGTAATGGTATGGGTTAAGCGATACCCTTAAACGCTTACCCACCACCAAAAACAAAGACCTTCATCTACTCCTGCCAGGTCGAGACTGGACACCCCTTCCAGAAACCTAAACACCACGCTTAATCAACATGGACGTATGTTAGGCGATGAGGTCTGTGCTGTAAAGTATGGGCACGGTCGGACGCTTACGATTTTTGTAACCAGACCGGCACACAGATGGCATCACCTTGATAGGCTGTAGGTATCTGATGCCATAGCGTGGTGTTGGATAACGACACACGCACTTGTGTTTGGAACAGGCGTTTAAATTGCGCTTGCATCTGAAAGCGAATATCTTCATGCGGATTGGTAAGCACATAGCTGCCATTGGATATCTCAGCGAGATATTTGACGGTTTTCTCACAGGCCGCATGACCCACGCCCACTGTAAAAAAACGAATATTATGTTGGTTTGCATAGGCTTTGAGCAGTTTGGTTTTGATGTCATATTCATCCAACCAGACTTCGCCATCGGTGATTAAGATTAGATCGGTTGGACGTGTTGTCTGGTAGCCCATCAAGGCGGTGAGCATGGCAGATACGGTTTCGGTTCCACCAAGATTGGCATCGAGTTGACGGCGCACTTTTTGTTTGGCCTGCATGAGGTGTTCCCTTGTCGCGGTTTGTAATCTATCAAACATCGGTTGGACACTCGAGCCAAATGGGTAGAGGTTAAATCGGTCTTGGGGTCGCATCTGTGAGAGCATCGCACTGACGGATTCTTTGAGTTGTTGCATAGGCGCACCGCTCATTGAACCACTGCAATCGAGCAAAAACAGAATGTCTTTTGGCTCAGCGTTTGTTTGAGATGGGTTGGGTAGCATCATCGAGAGCAGTCCCAGATAATTATGCTCATCAAAGCCCGTCAGTGTAAAAGTGGGTTCTATCAGCGGTAGGTTATCAAACAGGATTTTTAAATCGCTATCCATTTGTCCTTGTGCGCGATAGATCGATGGCGTTATTTGACTTAGCGGATGGCTGGGCGAGTGAATAGTCATATCTGAGGAAGCTATATCTTCGATATCAAGTGTCACGCTGATCGGGTATTGGGCTAAAAAAGAGTCGTTGGGTTCAAACTCGGCTAATAAATTGGATTGCCCATAACGCGACCCTATCACCAAGGGAAAATACAACTGACCTGCGCCAGCAATAAATTGGATGGGGAATATCAGCGATAGCTCAACCGAGAGTGTTTCTTTTGACAACAAATTACCCATAACCAAGCTAATCAGGTCATCTTTGCGCTTTAGCTGAAAGGCGCTATTGCCCTCCTCGATCACTTCTTCATACCGTCTATCGGCTTGATCCTTGGGCATGACTTTACCTAACCAGGCCTGGTTGTTTTTTATCGCTTTAAATCCCGTTAAGGTGCTCTCGATCGGTATGGGTATCGCGTGGATGGCTTCTACAACTTCATCACTGGTGTTGGTAAAAGATTGGGTTAGCTGACAGATGACCATTAGGCCCTGTAACTTAATCTCAATAGAACAGTGCATTTGAATTGGCAGTAGTTTAGCTTTGATTGGCAATGAGGATAGGCTACCTAACATTTTTCCAACTCCTTGTGGCTGGCGAGCCATTGATATAGGTGATCAGCTAGCTGGCGAACCTGAGTTTGGGAAAGCTGGGTTTTGAGTAAATCCACATTCAACTCCAGCCCATCGCTAATTTGTATGCGATGCATCACGACCACCTCACCGGGTTTTATTCTGGGCGGTGATTTATCAGCTAACACGGCCTTTTTTTGAAATATCTCATCGAGTGATAAGCCTTCCTGCTGCCAATGAATAAGCGTTAAGAGCTGGTGTAAATGGGTTTGGGTGTAATAGGCGGTTTTGCGCGCCCCTAAGGGTTTATCCACCAACGACTTACTCATGTAAAAACGAATCGTTCGTGGCTTGAGATTAGTAATTGCCGCCAACTCATCCAAACAATAATGTTTATCTTGCTCTTTATCCATTAACGCGTCTCCTCCGTCATGTATCTAGATTAACAAACATTAACTGTTAAATAAAGGTGTAATTAATATTATTTTTCGATAGAATGGGTTTTGGTGACAATGACCGCTGAAAAACAAGCCTTCGGCACAGGGTAATTGTCGCCTAATCGTTATCTAACAGCGCTCAAATCAATCAACGGACGGAGTGAATTATGAATACAACATCTTCTGCTTACCAACACCATTTGAAAGGGTTGTTGGTCGAACACTATCATGAACAGCGAAGCGCAAAGAAGATTCATCCGCAAAAGGCGTATCACATACAAGGGTTCATGGAGGCGGGTTTGCTTTTAGGTTCGATCGATAAGCCGACATTAGAACAACTAATAGATTTAGCGCATCAAGAAGTATTTGATTGCCCTTATCAGGCACGGCATCAGCCAAAAGTTGAGAATACAAGCCTGCTTGATATTCCAACCTGGTTGCGACGCAAAACAGGTTAAGCGCATGACCTGCTGGCACCCAAGATGATTCAGTGTTGAGCAAGCTGAGTGAAGGCTTAAGTTATCCACAAAATCTGGGGAAAACTGGCGGTGTTTAGGTGGTGAATCTATTAAAATCAAGGTGTTCTGCAACTGCTTATTTTTTAGACAGGCAACAGGATCATGGATTTGCTATGGGATAGATAGTGAAATCCAACTTACACTTTTACGCGCATTAAAAGTGAATAATAAACAGTTAATCGCGCATAAAAATGTTAATAAGCTATGATATCCGCATCATTTTTGATCCGGTAAAGTCTGTACATACTGCATCTCATATCCCATTGCCTTGTAGCTTTTTTCACGTTTAACAAACATCCTATTAAGCATTGGAATATTGGCATCAACATAATCGTGGATGGTTACTAACACTTTGCCTTCGGATTGGCGGTGGATGCGACCGGCATATTGCGCTAACGAACCTCTCCATGCAATTGGCATGGCTAAAAACAGCGTGTCTAACCTTGGTAAATCAAATCCTTCACCTACGTAGCGCCCCGTTGCGACCACCACTTGTGCATGACTCAGCTCTTGTCCCGCCGCTTTGCGCTGCGATGCCCTCATCGCGCATTGAAGTATCACCGTTTGAATACCTGCATTTTTTAGCTTTTGATAAATTGATAGAGCATGTTCTCTTCGCTCAGTAAGTACAAGTGGGTTTTGCTTTTGATTCACACTTTCAATCACATCCGCGACGATCTGCGCTGTTCGTTCTTGGTTTTCGTTGATCCATTGATAGACTTCATTAATTTTTGGTCGAACATTTGGAACAATTAAGCTAGCAGGTGGAGGGTCATAACGTTGATGAATACAAACCAGTTGGCTGAAATTTTCGGAATGAGAAATTTTCACGTGATGACGAATCGGGCCAGTTATCATAAATATAATGCGTTGTTGACCATCCTGACGCTCAGGCGTTGCGCTAAGACCTAAGACATATTTTGCCCGAACCTCATTCATTACCATTTCATATCTCACAGCAGATACATGATGACATTCATCCACAATAACATGACCGTAATCTTGGACTAGACCAGCAACACTGTTGTCTTTTTTATTAATCAGGCTTTGGTAGGTAGCGACGTCGACCACGCCAGACGGTTTGTTCTTACCTCCACCAATAATACCGATTTGTATGCCGGGTAAAAATGTAGCGAGGCGCTCGCGCCACTGATCAAGTAATTGGCGACTATGAACCAATATTAAAGTATTCACGCGTCGCTTAGCTAACACGGCCAGCGCCGTAATAGTTTTACCAAAGGCAGTAGGCGCATGCAATATGCCAGTATTATGTTTGAGAAGAACCTTGATTGCGGCAGTTTGCTCTCGCGTTAAATGAAAATTCATAACCAATTTTTCAAGTTCGCAACCCAGTTGGCGCTTATCTTCAATTCGATAATTGAGCGAATGTGCTTCTAATAGACTCGTTGCCTCATCAAAGCACCCTCTAGGTAACGAAAGATAGCCCTGCTCCAACCGCGCGCAACTGATAAAACGTGGAATGCCATGTGTTGGAAATCGCAAGGCTTGGGTTTTAAAAAAAACGGGATTGGAAAATGTCGCTAACCGCTTTAATCTAGTCGTTAAGGGTTTTGACAGGCTATCGATTTTAAAGTAAACATGATTAGCCAGTGTGATTTCTATTGGCTTACCTGGGTTATTTAATACCAACGGCACTGGTTTAGCCGTTACCTCCCAAGGCAACAAATCTTCGACCAATTGGTTATTTAAATCTAAAAAAGACCTGCTCGCACCCTGTTCAGATAAAAACTGGTGTATTAATGTTTTGGTGATGGGTTGAATTTTATCTAAGTGCTGCCATTGATCTTCAATCATCTTCAATGAATTATCTATAAAAATACTATTGCCATTGCGCCGCGATTCACCTTGAAGCGGTAAGGCAATTAAATTGCCAAATCCTCCCTCTGGCAGAACATCTTGATTCGGAAAGAGTCGATCATATGAGTCAAAAGAGAGATTCGGATGGATTTCCATTGCTTTATCTAGCAACATAAACCCAAAATCTCTAGCCAGCTTTGCGTCAATGGCTTCACTAAAAAATATCCAGACATGCGCGCCATTACCGGAGCGTGAGCGCTCAATGAGATGCGGCACACCAACCTGGTGGCAAGCTTCTGATAGCGCTTTTACTTCATCCTGCCAACCTGTTTTGTCAAAGTCAATGGCCAAGAGCTTAGTTGTGTTGTCTGTTAGTAACGGGTAAAGCCCAATCACTTTTTTGCCGGATAAGTGCTGGAATATCACATTGCTATCAAGTTGTGAAAATAATCGGTGATTACAGTCTTGGCATTTAATTACAGGCTTTTGGCATATTCCTTTGACCCACTCATTATCACAAGCGACTGAATAACCACTGCGACCTTGGCGGTTCTGCCAACGTGTAGCATAAATATCTGTACGACCATGAAATCGTTTTTGAAAAAGTTCGAGCTTTTGCGACACACTAAGGGTGGATGTATGGGTGGTTTTTATGGCCATTTTTTGCGCTTGAGTGAGCTGGTTTTTGAGCGCAATCAAGTTTGCTTTTTCCTGCTCTAGAGAGCTTAAACGGGCATCGATTTGTTCAAGTGTTAAGCTGTTCTTCACGCCTAATTACACACATTGATCTCAATCAAAACCAAGCAAAAGTTTTAGCTGGGTTTCAATTTTCTGGAACTCGCTTGGGGTTAAGCGTGTTAATACATCCGCTTGGATACGACTTATATCGATAGACCTAGCCTGCTCAAGCACGGCATAGGATTGTTTTAACAGACGTTCACGAGGTGCGATTTCCACACGCAGTGCACTTAAAGCGGGCCAGAACTGACTAGTTAAAGGTAAAACCATGACCATCGGCAGGCCGGCTTTAATTAACTCGCTCTGTGTTAATATAATAACCGGCCGAACCTTGCCCATTTCAGCCCCTTTATTTGGATTCAATCTAGCCGGTACTATATCACCACGCCTTAAGGTTATTTCCACCAGTTGTTATCCTCATCGTCTTTCGGGAGGCTTAACGCCATATCAGCTTCAGTTGATGAAAATGCGTTAGTCATATCCGCAAGATGTCGCTGAATGTCTGCTGATTGATTAATAGCGCGAGCCGCTTCAATCATCGATTTCAATGCCAAATCTTGTTGTGTTTGTTTTACATAAAACTCTAAGGCACGACGAGCAAAATCTGAGCGCGTTATATGCTGACGTGCGGCTAAATCACGAACATCTTGATCAAGATTGGCAGGTAGTCGTAAAGTTAAAGCGGACATAGCTAAGTCTCCATGTAGCACAATATGTGTTAACAATTGTATCACAGATGAAATTCATGCAAAATTACATCCACTTTTAGTCATAGCTAAACGCCTCCGCCACCCGCGCCACCTCGTCATCATTACGTCGATCATAGCGTTGCGTGGTGGTTAGACTGGCATGCCCCATTGCTTTTTGAACGGTGAGTGGGTCGACATTCAGCTCAAAGAGTTTGGTGGCAAAGGTGCGTCGAAGGTCATGCGGCGCGCAGCTATCTATACAGGCCTGGCCCACTTTTTCTTTCAACAAAAACAGCACCGCTTGATCACTAAGCCCATGCTCACTAATGGTGTCGCCCTTCCAAACACGATTAAACAAATAGCCGGGTTCCTCACCCCTAAAGCTCAACCAAGTTTGAATATGCTTAATGCTCAGTGGCGGCACAAATACTTGTCGCTCCTTATTCCCCTTGCCAATAAGCCGAATGGTTTTGGTTTTGAGATTCACATCCTTGAGCTGAATCGACACCACCTCAGCTCGGCGTAAACCACACTCGGCCAAGATGCCTAATAATGCCGCATCGCGTGCACCGCGAACGGTTTTCAGATCACAAGCACACAAAAGCGCCTTCACTTCCTCGTCCAAAAGTCGACGCCCTTTGGGTAAGCGCTGACCACGGTGGGCTTTGACCAGCTTGATGCGCTCATACTGCTCCGCATCAATACGCTTCTGTATCCAGGCTTCACGCATCACCCCTTTTATAGCGGAAAGATAAACGCGCGCGGTATTAGGTGAGCGGTGGTTATCGAGCAATTTGTCCATCACCAATTGCACTTCATCCCGGCCCATCTTATGCCAGTGCGCATCCAGATGATTTGCATAACCAAACATTTGCGCCACCCGATTCAGATAGCTGCCCATAACGCGCCGCGACGTTTTAGAGCGAAGTGCGAGCAAGTAGCCAACCGAAGGGCCATGCGATTTGTCATGGGCAAAAACCAAATTGGCGGTGCTCGGTTGGGCTTGATCAATCAGCGCAGACATAGGTCGCCTCCAAAATTACAAAAAAGGGGCTAAAAAAGCCAAAAATTAAAATAACGCGCAAGCAAGTTCCAGACCACTAAAGATGGATTCTACAAACATTACTTTTGAAAAGTGTCATTTTCATAAGTAATCTTGAATTTAAAAAAACCAAGCAAAAATAGGCTTGGTTTTGAGGAAAACGCGGTTGGCTAGTTGTTTACCGCGTCTTTTAGCTTTTTGCCGACCTTGAAGCTGGCGACCTTGGCTTCTTTGATCTCAAGTGGCGCACCCGTTGCCGGATTACGCCCGGTGCGTGCGGCACGGGTTTTCACTTCAAATTTACCAAAGCCAATAAGGTTGATTTCATTACCCTGCGCTAAAACAGATTCAATTGCGGAGGTAACCATTTTAATCGCCTCTTCTGCATCTTTTTTAGTGACACCGGATTGGTTTACTATCGCGTCTACTAATAATTCCTTTGACATCATCGCTCCTTTTAAATTAAACTTCAATATAACCAAACCAAATTCTACACGATTTATATATTAAAACAAATTGGAAAATACACATGACCAGTAAACAACTTCAAAAAAAACGCGAAGAATTACAAAAACTACAGCAAGAAGTCGAGCTGCTTGAAAAACGAGAGCAATTACAATTAAGCCAAGACTCCACAGAAATAATTGAATTAGTAGGTCTAATAGAATCTACCGCAGAAGCTCATTTAATGGAGCTGTCCGAAGTTATTGATTTAATCCTCAAGAAAACAAAAACCATTAATAAAAACAAAATAGAACCTAAATATTATAATCCAAACAATCCAAAAATAGTATGGACGGGTCGTGGTCGCAAGCCTAAGTGGGTAGAGGCCATTGAATCACAAGGGGATAGTATGGAGAATTATTTGATCAAAAATAAAGATGATTCTATTAAAAATTAATCTATATTATATTAAAGAGCGAAATTATGCATGAATATATTTACATCTTAACTGATAAATCGAAATCGGGTTTTATATACATTAAGAAAGAAAATGATAAAACATCGATAACAAATAGTAACATAGAAAAAGATATAGAAAAAAACTTTAAATTTAATTCAATATTTAATATTTAATATATTATAAAGACAAAAAATGTTGAAACTCTAGAGTTTTTAATAATTGATTTATTAAAAGAATATAAAATTTATAACAATGATTGTTTTCAATTATCACCAGTAGAGGCTAAAGCATTAATAGAAGAAAATTTATTAATTGAAGCTATTTATAATAAGGAATGGAATGATGTCCAAATGCTTGAGATAAAACAAGGAAAATATGAAATTGAAAACTTAAACCGTGATAATTGGTCTCATAAAGGAAAAAAATACAATAAATTAATTGAATATTTCAAAAAACTAGAAGATAAATACACCCAAAAATTATATACAGAAGCAAAACAAATTGCTCATGAAATTAAATATTACCCTGTCGACTTACTATCTCCCAGAGCAAAAAGTGTAAAAAACAATATCTTAAATAATGAACTTACAAATATTGAAAAGGAAGTGATTCGGTTATATGACTTTAAAATTCAAATTGAGGAGTTAAAAGCTGAAAAGATAATATTTTCACATCTTAATTTTAATTTTATTGAAGGTATAGGTCTTTTAAGTTTTAAACACCCACAATTTCCATTGATATCAAGGTCTCCTGAGTATAAAAGACTTTGGAAGTTGTACAAGAATTGCGGAATTGAAAAACTAATTCAAACTATTAAGGTAGATAATAAAAATATATTAAATAAAAATTTAAATTCCTTACAACAAGTATCTAAATTTAATGACACTTCAAATACTTCATTTGATAAAGAAGCATTGAGTATAGCAAATGAAATATCAAATAATAACTTTTCTGAACTTAGTGATAAAGCAAAAAAAATAATGGATAATGTAAACAAAAACCAAATAGGTAAAATTGAAAACGAGGTAGTACTTATTTTAAGTCAAAAAAAAATTAAATAAATCTCACAATAATTGTAATTTATAAAGATTATCGCAACTGAAGTAAATTAAAAATGTAAAATCATAGCTTAGTAAGTTTTAAAAAAAGTAGGGTTACTAAAAAACTATGTTTAACCATTTAAATCTGATATAGTTATAAAAAATCTAATTTTTTTATTCATTTAAAGACACGGTTTAATAACAGTCTCAATTAAATTAGGTTAGAATATGACAACTTAGCTTAAATAAACCTTTATTAATCTTTTATTAAAGCTGCCTCAATTCTTGCAGCATCATCCTTTCTTAACACTGGTACTAGAAATTCTTTTGAAAGCTCTCTCTTAGCAGACAAAATCTTATCCAGAATATAATCAAAACTACCCTCTCCTAATACAGGGTGCTTAGCCATTGGATAGTAGACAGTCACATCTTTTGTTTGACCAATACGATAGGCGCGATCAGTACACTGGTCTTCTACAGCTGGATTCCACCATCTTGTGAAATGGATCACTATTGTTGCTTCGGTTAAAGTTAAACCAACCCCTGCTGCTTTAGGTGAAAGTAAAAGCACATCGAATTGATTATTTTTTTCTTGGAATTTATCAACAATTGCCATTCGTTGTAGGGCATCTACATCACCGAATATACGTTTCGGGTAGTGGCTCATTTTATAACGCTGTTTGATATACACTGAAAGCCACTCGTGAATATCCTTAAACTCAATGAATACTAAAACCTTCTCAGCGTTTGCATTTGCTTTGTCCAATATTTCGATGAGTGCCTGATATTTAGCTGACTGCTGTATATAATTTTCAGCATGTTCTGATTCTGATTCATTGATTCGTATGGGATGAATAGAAGCCATCTTCAACTTGCTTACAAGCTCTAAGCCTGAAATTTTTTTTGCCTTACCTAGTTTAACCAATTCAGAATATTGCCATTCTTGAGCTTGGGGCATATCTACTTCAATACGCTGCTCTCTTTTAACTGGTAAATCAGAGGCAATCTCCGATTTCATTCGTCGAAGTATCGGAGCAGGAAATTCACCATCAGATTTCAACATTTTCCTTTGAAGCTCTCTCAAAGAATCTAAATCATCAGCGTTGTATTTTTTCAAGAAATCTTTTAAAGATCCCAGATAATCATGACCCGGTATAAGAGTGTCTAATATTGTCCATATATCAGCCATACTATTCTCAATAGGTGTACCAGTTAAGCCAATCATAAACTCACTGTTCAGCGATTTAGATGCATTCGTCATTGCCGAAGTTGGATTTTTTACTTTCTGCATTTCATCAAAAATAATGGCAGAGAATTTTATTGAAGCAAGCGAGATATGATAATCACGCATGGTTTCATAATTTGTTAAAACCCACGCTGCTTGGGCAATTCTCTGCGTATCAAGTACAGCACCTCCACATGAAACATCATTACCGTTTGAACGTGACTTGGTTGAACGATAAAGTGATATATTTTTGCCATAAAGTAGAAGCGGCTCACCTAAAACACCATCTTCCAAATGAATCATAGCTTCTTTTTTCCAGTTTTCCAACAAAGAAACTGGTGCAACGATAAGAATTGAGGTGCTTGATTTTCCAAGCAATTGTTTTTTCTGTTTCAACCAGCCTAAGAAAGCTAATGTTTGAAATGTTTTTCCTAATCCCATATCATCAGCAAGCAAAACGCCAGGATAACCTTTGCTCCATGCTTGCTGGAGCCAAGAAACCCCCGTTATCTGATGTTTTCTTAATTCATTTTTTAATGAATCGATATGCTCAAAACCATCAAAAGAGGCTCGTACTTTTAAGCTCTTAATAAAATGTGTATCATCTATATTATCCTCTGATAACAGTACTTTTTTTTCTGATTCTACAGCAGGCGCTGGCAAACGAACGTCTGTGGTTTCAGTCTCATGATACTTGTTTGTTGGTTCGTGAACGTCATAGCTTTGTACAAAATCAATTAACTGGTCTATTGCGTCAATGGAGTTTTTATCAGCATTAAGAAATAGTTTTTGCCCATCCTTTCCATTTAGTTCAATCGACTCTCTACCGCTTGAGATAGCTTCCACGAGTTGAGTTCTTATACTTTCAAGATTTTCCGGTCTTAATCCTACATTGTTCTTTCCGACTTTTAGAAAAAGTTCATCAGGCACCCAGTCGTTTTTGATTCGAGGTATCAATGGCATTGCTGGTGGCACCCATAGACCAAGACCCAAAACGCGCTCTGAAAAAGCCGACGTTTCAATAAACAAAGATTCAACAATTTCTATAGGCTGCTCGATATTATAGTTTTGAAAGTGATTACTAAGAAAACTGGCTGGAGATTGTGCAAATCGTTTTTTTACACCCTCATCCGATTTTTGAACTTCCTTAACGACATTTAGGGATTCTCGCAGCATTGGGTCAATAAACACAAAATCCTCTTTTCCAAGCAGATAAGAAGGTCTACAATCGGAGAATTTATTAAAACATTCGTTTAAAAACTTTTCTGATTCTGCCTGCGTAAACATCTGATGCTCTAGCTCGGGCTGTTCTTCCTCTTGATTCAGCTTATTAAGCGTATCTTTAGAAAATAAAACTGGGTCTATTTTTAAATTATTGCCGCGATACTGCAAATCTACTGAAAACGCAGATGCGTGACGAATTTTAATGGTTTTAAGCCTTTCATCTAAATGAACGGCATCATAGCTTTCACCGATAATAGGCGTTAGAGCAGACAGTGCTATCATTTTTTCATCGAATTCAAGCTCTGAACTTTCATTGAACTTCGTCAGCGATTCTAACATTTTATAGATGGGTGCCGGTATTCGATATATTTCTTGTCCAATATGTAGCAAGCTTCCGTCTCGATCAGCAAGAACTTTTCGACCAATACTGTCTTGCCAGTAAGCGCGAATAATTGTTCCTTTACGTGTTATCGGACCAGTTAGTTCCACACGCATGGTGTAGGGAACAATAGAGGGAAGGCCTAAAGAGTCCGCTTGGTGTTCAGCCAACTCTGACAAAAAACGATAAGACAGCACATAACTATTATCTTGTAGATTTTCAATAACACCATTAGCGTCTTCCGCGGCCATTAGTAACCTAGATAGACCTGAAGCATGGTGGCTCAAAGCACTAAGCCATTCACTTGTTGGTTTTTTTTCTCGAACCTTTTTGAAGAAGAGCTTTGTCGTTTCTTGCTCTAAAAATAGTTTTATTCCTTGTTCAGGTATTAATTCATATATAAATTTCTCCATTAGTAATAACCTCTTTTCAGAATTTCATGTGAAATACCTGTGTGCTTTCTAATAAATTCAGCCACTTGAATTTGCCAATTACTATTATGGTTTATATAAATTGCTTTATTTTCGTTGTAATACCGATAGCCAGTTTCAAAACGTATAGAGTTTACGCTGTACTCAGACATATAAAATTCAGGAGCATGAACAGAATTAATTGTAAACATTCTAACTCTTCCAGAGTGAGTCCACTCCGAAATCACTAACTCTCCAATTTTTAACAGAATTACAGAATGATTAGCTTGAACAGAGCCCTGACCTCTTTGAAACCTTGCAAATCCTGCACTTTTTGACAAAAGTCCTTCTCGTTGAAGTTTTGTTGCTTGAATATGCGCCTCAGTTCCAAAAATTACCCAGGAATCAGAAATATATTCATTTTCTAAATAATAGCTCCAAAAGTCTTTACGATCATTCCAGTGTCCTAGATCCGCGACGGCATCCAAAACTTGAATTAACATTTCAAAAGATTCTTCAGTTAACCAGCGTTTAATAATTTTTTGATATTGTTCGTCAACCAATGACCATCGTTGTGGAAAGGCTCTGGGATCTCTTAAGTTACTTAAAAACAGGTGCTTTAAATATTCCTTCAATTCCTTAGAAGGTGCTTGAGAATCCCAGTAGCCTAATAAAGCCTTAGCATACAAATTTTCATATCCATTTAAAGTGAATACTTCTTGCCCTTGATCGTTTTCAGAAAAGAAGACTGCTTTAAAGTGATTTAATTTGTCACGTTGGTAGCCAAAGTGTGACATTTGATTTGCAACAACCTTGAAAGACTCCCTCATAAACCGTGAAGAAAAAAGCAACCCTGATAATTTAACGGCTTTCAGCTCATCAATCGGGTTTGCAGACTCTAAAATTGTTGTGGCAATTTCATGCGTCGCGATATCATCGAATATTTTCTTGTTTTCTAGCGCGTCAGACAGGTTTGTATTAACAACATCCATCTTGGCTGTTAAAATGCTTTGAAGCGTTTTTGAATGACTGGAGCCATAACTTTGGTAATAAGCAGCCAAAGCAGCTTTAATTAGAGATGCTCTATCTGATTGCTTTAAGTCTTCGACAATTTGACTCCAAAGAGGATTTAGGTCTGGGTATTCCTCAAACTTGTCCATGGCCGCAAACAATAACAACTTCTTTTCCTTCATAGACAAGTTTTTACTATCAAGCCATTTTTTCAAAATTTGATTTATATCTGCGGCGGCAATATCTTTAGTTTCTCTGGCTTCAGAGAGTTTTTCAAGCGTTCTTAACGTTTTTTCGATATGTAACGTTTTAGGTATCTGCATAGGTAGAAATGTTAACTTTGAATTAAATGAGGCTAGGATGTCTTTAAGCATTATTCAATTCCAAACTCTTCTTTAAAAGACTCAAGCTCCGTCTGGTTCGATGGCATATACATTAAAAAGCGAATATCGATCCGTCGATTTTGCTCTCGCCCCTCACGCGTAGCATTGGTAGCTAAAGGTCTTTGCTCACCAAAAGCAGAGACACTCAATACCTGTTGTGCAAAAGGATTTTTATAAGTAATAAGCGATGGCTGGAAATTGATCATAGCTTCATAGCTGTTTGTTGCCCTTCTGGCACTAAGTTCTAGGTTGTTTTTACTGCCGTCGGATAAAACTCGAGAAACAGGAAAACTATCCGTGTGACCTTCGATAAAGATTGTTTCTATTAGGGTGCCTGATGGGTTGCAAGCTTTTGCAATGTGCTTGCTTTGATCAACTAAAACAAAGCAGCTTATTTCTTCGCCAAGCACTTGAGAAAGTTTCTTAATTCGATCATAGGCGGTAGGAAGTTGCCCTAAATCTGAAGAAGCTGAAGCAAATAGTGTATCTCCAGGAATTGTTATAACCCCTTGCGCAACATTCGCAGACGCGTCAATGCCTTGCTCTTTCAATCGTGACTGAATACTTAAAATCACAGTCTCTCGAGTTTTAGTACTCTCAATTGAATATTTTTCATATTCATTAGCAACAGATAACAAATTCAGCAACCTCTGAACTTCAGCCTCAAGCTCTATAATTTTTTTCCTAAGCTCTTTGATCAGTGTTTCTAAGCTTGTGATTTCCACATTTAACTCCTGAACCTTTTTTTCATGTACTGGCTTAGGAATCGAATCCTCTGTTTGAATCTGAAATGCAAAAAACGCTACCATAATGATAAAAATAAATAACACTCCAACCATCATGTCCGTCATAGAGACAAAATAATTTTCTTCTGTGTGATGATTACGCATAAAACTATCTTCTCAATTTAGTCGACATATCTTCGATTGCATCGGTTAAGTTTTCGACGACACCACCAAGCAGGTTAATGGATTGGCTCGTATTGTCATCCAGTTTTTCAGTGAACTGAGCTAATTTATCCAGGTTGATACTTAGGCCTTCAACTAATCGATTAAACGCTCTTTCCATTTCGATATCCAAACCTTCAAGGCGGCTAGCACTGCTCTGCCAAATAGTACGTAATTCAGAAATTGCTTCACCGTTACGCTCAAGCACGTCTTTATTAGCTTGAGTAACTTCAGAAGTAGAAGCTAACAATTTTTCTTGAAGCTCTGATGAACGTGATATTGCGTTACTAATTAATTCAATAACAGAGGATGAACGTTGAGAAGCCTGAATCAGTTGATCTGTTGAGCTTCTAATAGCGTCTTTTGAAGCTAACAGAGCCGAACCTGACTCTTGAAGTCTATAATTAATCGATTCTAGTGATGTATTTACATTGGTTAATGAATTTGAACTTTCTTGAGCTTTGCCTGCCCAACTATCCACGGCAGATTGCAACTTAGCGGAACTGTCATTGATTACATTATTCATTGAATTAAAGTTGTTGATAATTGCTTGTTGAGATTCGGCCATGCTTGTTGCTACTTTGCTTGTCATAGACTGCATAGACTTATCTAAAGTTTGAGCCAGCAAACTTGATTGGTTATTTAGAGTATGACCAACTTGTTCGTTCATGCTCAATATCTGCTCAGCCATATTTTCGACCGTTTTTTCTAAAACTTGCTGTGCCACATTAGAACTGTTCTCCAAGGAATTATTCAATTCAGCATTGGTCGCATTTAGCTGATTGGAGATACCTTCGACAGATGAGACGAGAGCCTTCTGAACTTCTGAATTCGTTGCACTCAGTTGAGCAGAAACACTTTCAACGGTAGATCCTAGTGTTGCCTGCAATTTTGATGAGATTCCTTCAAAGTTTGTGCTCAGTTCGCCCATTTGGGCAACCATTGTTTTCACCGTTGTTTCCATTGATTTTTCGGCAAACTCAGCGTTTTTTTGCAATACCTGACTTAACGCTGAATTTGTTGAGGTTAGCTGTGAAGAAATATTTTGAATCGTCTCAGTTAACGCAGATTGAACCTGAGAAGAGGAATCCTCAAATGTTTTGCTCATCACGGTGGTTATGTTTTCAGAGCTACTCAATACAGAATCTGAAAGTTGCTTAATCATCTCCTGTGTAGCTTGATTTTGCTGTTGAGAGTTAACAATAAAACTTTCAAATTGGCTAGAAAAGAAGTTGGAGTTTTCCTTGAAACTAGCACTTGCTTGATTTGCAGCATCATTCAGCTGAGATGAAACACTGCCCATAATACTTTGAAGATCAGAAAACGCTGATTCCAGTGAGGAATTGATATGGCTGCTGCCATTGTTCAAATTTAACGAAGCTTGTTCAAGTGAACCAACCAAAGCATTTAATTGCACAACTACCTGTTCCATGGCATTCGTAGTGGCACCCGTAATGTTTTCGGAAAATTGTTTTGCCATTTCAGCCAGTGCATCTTGATTGTTCGCACCCATTTTTGATGCCGTTTCGGCTATGGAAATCACAACTGGCTCAAAAGTTTTGTTTAATTCTTCAGACAAAGCCATTGGAATAGTATTTATTGCCGCTGAAACAGTATCCCCAATTTTCACAGCAATGCCATCTGCCAAAATTTCCAGCTCTTTAGTTTGCTTCATTGAGTGTGCAAGCTGTCGAGCTGTTAATGATTCTGCATTAGCAAAAACCAAACTTTTTTCTAATAACGCATTAAACTTATCTAGCAACTCATGGTTTTTATGCCGAATCGATGAAAAGTACATCTCTTGAACAAGAGAGGCCCCCAAACCCGAAACCGATGCCACGAACTTTATACCAGCAGTAGCTAATAGCATTTGTAAACCGGCAACAAGTTCTTCATTATTGCCCCCATCGAACAATTTACCTGTAAAAGTTAATGCAATAATAAGTCCTATAAAGGTCAATAAAAGACCTATGCCAACAAATGTATTACTTGAAATCCATGGCCTAACACCCGAGAATACCTCTTCAGCTTTAAAGTATTCTTGTGGGCGTTTAGTGTTTTGATAGTGTTTAAACTCAGGTGAATCAATATCATCATATGGTGGAATGAGTGTTTCAGTAAATTCTGACCAAGAATGACTTAGTTTAGAATTTAGCATCTTTTGATTAATGGTCTGAAAATTCCGTGTAAAATCCTTCTCAGGATTGTCTGGCTTAACACTTTCATTTAAAACCCTAATTCCTTCTTCTAAACCTTTTTTTGCCAACATAGAACGGGACTTGAGCTTGAATAGTGATACCAGCAAAGAAAAGAAGAATATGCCAAACATGGCATAGGGGAAGTAAGGGTGACTAACAAATACGTTGAGTATTTCCATATTACAAATCGATCTCTATTTTATTAATTGAAGTTTCATTTAGCTTTACTGATTCCACGCATGAAGTTTTTTTGAGTTGTCCAGGTGGCAGCAACGCTGGTTTGCATTTTAACTTTCTATATTTCAACTATTTTCAATTTGCCATACATTATTTTGTTCCAGTTTTTGGGGTAAGTTCATTTCTAAGCCAAGAATAAAGTCGATGTTAAAACTATGTATACGAAGACATTTAATTTCATTCGCTACTTTAATCATTCCAATCTTGTGAGCTAGAGCTCAAATAATACAATTTCACGAATTCATTCTTAGTACACTAAATTAAGGGGGTAAAATACCTTCAAAGCAAGAGAGCACAGCTTTTTTATTTACTATGTATAAAAAACGAGGTTTGTTTTACTTTATATTAAGCTCTCAATCTAGGATGATGTTTTCATTACACCACGAGTCGACTATTAAACTGATTTTATTGGTCATGCCATTCCGTGTCAGTTGTTCTCGCTACTCCAAGAATAAACAGCCATTCTTTATTGGTTGATTCAATATCTACGAACTCATATGCAAGATGCTTTGTTCATTTCAAGATGAATTCTAGCACAGAGAATGTGACTTAATAAGCGCACCGAGCGTATTTATTACTCCGTAATAAATTTTATACGGTTTTTAAATGACTACCAGCACTCAAAAAATATGACAATGCAGGGGCTATTGAGTGTTTATCGCAGTTTTCATCAACCCGAATAGCAGTCTGGGCTTTGTGCTATAAACCACTGCCCTCTTATCTACTGAGGTGCTGGCAAGCGCAGTGAAACACTTGTGTTATTTAACCTACCTGCCTTTTTATCCACCCTAAAAGCATGCTATAGGGTCATACCTACAATTATTAATCGACACGTGGCTGTTCTAAAAAACAATACTTGACGTATGACATGATCTTGGTAGGTTTAACGCTAAACTTCGTTTTTCATGTTTTTGTTTTCAGCATTTTATGATACATTGTAACGCATATCACAACACACTATTTATCCCTATGCCACCAAGAAAAACAACAACGCTTAACCTACGCGTAGAACCCAACATTAAAGAGGCCATTCAAATGGCGGCGCAACGTGACCAGCGCAGCGTTGCGAATATGATTGAAGTGCTCATCCGACAGCACTGTGAACAGGTTGGCATTGTCATTCCTGATCAAGGGCAGTTATTTAACGATATTGTTCAGGATAATGCCGATGAATGAAAAATCTTTAAGGCTCTTAATCAATGAGAATGCGATTAAAAAAGCCCATCTTATCGCCCAAGGTGGTGTTTTTCATATCCACATCGAAGCCACAAGTAATCGATATGTGATTGAAACAGCCGATGGCAATCCTCGCGCATGGCGCACCCTGGATGCGGCGGCTAAATGGCTACGCAAATTAGGTTTGGGCAAAGCATGTGTGGATTTAACCTACTGGAATCCACAGCAAAAATCACTGCTTTAATTTGACAAAAAACATGGTTTTAAATACATTGTTTATGGATTATTAAAACACCCATTATTTGCTTTAAACCAGCCTTTTATAGATGATTATTTAATCGAGAACATGAACGTGAAAACCCAATCCTTTAATAGTCTGGATCACTATATTCAACTTGCCATGAATCAGATTGATCATGCCATTCACCATCCGCACAGCCAACCCTATTTTGAATCCAGCCGCGTGGATGACTTTTATTTGACCTTTGTGGCCGGCAAGCTTAACCTGCTGGTTAATCAGTCTAGCGAATTGGATGTGAGTGATTTACTCACGACGTTGGCGATTCAATTTATTAAAGAGGGTTCAGTGGGCATTGTGTTTGG
>NZ_JYNN01000043.1 GCF_000934765.1 Thiomicrospira microaerophila
AGCAGTTCGTCGAGTCGGTCTTTCCAGTCGAGTAGTTTGACCATGGGGAATTTGAAGGTGATTTCACAGCCCGCCAGGCTAAACTCATAGCAGTTGGGTCTGAATTGGGCGTTGGTGTCGGTTAATACCGCCAGACTGATGACGTCTTTGTTGTATTTGTCGCTGATTCGGTAGTTGTAGCGATACATTCTTTTGGCAAAGTCGTCTTCGGGTTCGCCTTGAATCTCAACATGCACCAGTAGCCATTTTTCTTGTCCATCGAGCAGGTTGAGTTGCACGAGTTTGTCGGCATAGGTGCGCCCTGTTTGCGCTTCGGGCATAATTTGCTGGAGCTCTTTGTCTAAAAATGTGATGGGTTTTGTTCCAAGATTGTTATTACATATTGCCAGTGATTGATTACACTATCTCTTTGCAAGACTTTTGCTTGCAAGGCTACTCATTACCGACACCTATTTTTTCGCGCAGGGCTTGGATTTGGTCTGTCGACAATTTGGTTAGCAACGTTATATTTGAATCATCAAAACCTTGTTCTATCATTGTTTTAGCGATTTCAAGGGCTTTTTTTAATTCTCCTCGCTCTTCACCAATACCGATACCTTCTTCACGACCTTTTTCGATGCCAATCCCAATGCCTTTTTCAATCCCACGCTCCTCGCCACGGATTTCGGCCTCCTCAACATGGGTATCAATGACGTTTTTCATGTCGCGGTAGTATTTTAGGCTGGCTTCGTAGGTTTGGCGCTCAGTCGGAGTAAACTTGGCAATGCTGGCTTTTTCGAAGATGCGTAGGAAGGTTTGTTGTTGTAGTCGGCGTGGGATGTCGTGCAGTTTGTGCAGGTTTTTGAATAGGAATAGCCATTTGTCTTGGTCGGTTTCAAGTTCGTCTTCGGTTTTGGTGAAGTTGGGCATGGTGAGGTAAATAAACATGCATTTGTCGTAGAAGACTTGGTTGTGTTGGTTTTTGAGCTGTACGGTATGCACGACATCTTTGTTGCCCGCCGATTTGTCTTCGTCGAATTCAAAGTCTAGGATGCCGATGGTATAGACCGCATCGAGTTCAAAATCCCAGTCGTTACCGCGCTCGGCTTGTTGTTGAATCGGGAAGCTGGCGTAATAAACACTGCGGTCTTTAAAGAACTTTTGTTTGGCTTTTTGGATTTCAACGATGAAGTGTTCACCAGATGGGCTGGTACAGTTGAGATCAAACACCGCACGGCGATCCAACTGGGTGACGCCGAGTTTTTCGTTATGGGTGAAGTTGAGCGCTTGAATTTGGTGTTTTTGCGGTAACAGGGTGTTGAGGAACGCAATCAGGTTGTCCTTGGAGTCTTCTTCGCCAAACAGGCGTTTGAAGCCGTAATCGGTGAATAGGTTGAGGTATTTTTCTTTCATGCGCTGGCCCTGCTTGGTGTTTTTACAGGATGTTAGTATAGCAGAGTGGATATGTTTGATGTCAGTGCGAAAATCCGTGTCATTGCGAGCGGAGCGAAGCAATCTCTTGAGTCAGTGCACGGTCGGCTGGAGATTCCGGCCTTCGCCGGAATGACGAGGTGTCCGCGGTTGGCTGGAGATTCCGGCCTTCGCCGGAATGACGAGGTGTCCGCAGTTGGCTGGAGATTCCGGCCTTTGCTGGAATGACGTATGGTTTGAGGTGCGCGGTTGGCTGTAGATTCCGGCCTTCGCCAGAATGACGAGGTGTCCGCGGTTGGCTGGAGATTCCGGCCTTCGCCGGAATGGCGGGGGGTGCGGTTGGCTGGAGGTTCCGGCCTTTGCTGGAGTGACTGTGTTATTAGTTGTAATAACCTTTATACCACTCCACAAACTTCCCTATGCCCTCTTCTATGCTTGTTGCAGGTTTAAAGCCTGTGTCAGCAATAAGTTCGTCTACATCTGCGTAGGTAATCGGAACGTCACCGGGCTGCATGGGGAGGAGGTTTTCTTTGGCTTTTTGGCCGGTGGCGGTTTCAATGGCCGTAATGAATCGGCGCAGGGTTACGGGTTGGTTGTTGCCGATGTTGTAGATTTTGTAGGGGGCGGCGGCGTTGGTGATTTTTTTTGTGTTTGATAATTCACCCTCACCCCGGCCCTCTCCCATCAAGGGAGAGGGAGCATTCTGCATTACGCGGGTGATGCCTTCTACTATATCGCCTATGTAGGTGAAGTCGCGTTGCATTTCGCCGTTGTTGAAGACGTCGATGGTTTCACCGGCTAGGATTTTTTTGGTGAAGGAGAAATAGGCCATGTCGGGACGACCAAATAGGCCGTATACGGTAAAGAAACGTAAGCCTGTGGTTGGGATTCCGTATAAGTGGCTGTAGGTATGCGCCATGAGTTCGTTGGATTTTTTGGTGGCGGCATACAAGCTGATGGGGTAGTCTACGCGGTCTTCAGTGCTAAAGGGTTGTTTGATGTTCATGCCGTAGACGGAGCTGGAGCTGGCGTAAACGAGGTGTTTGACTTTGCTATGGCGGCAGCCTTCTAGGATGTTGACGAAACCGACTAGATTGGAATCAACATAGGCATGGGGGTTTTCGATGGAGTAGCGCACCCCGGCTTGGGCGCCGAGGTTGACGACGATGTCGAATTGGTTTTGTTTGAATAGGGTTTCTATGCCTTGGCGGTCGGCTAGGTCTAGTTTTTGGAATGTTAAGTTTTTAGTGTTGAGTGTTGAGTTTTCACCCTCACCCCAGCCCTCTCCCATCAAGGGAGAGGGGGTTTGCAAGCCCAAGGCTTTTAGGCGGTCGAGTTTGAGCTGCGGGTCGTAGTAGTCGTTTAGGTTGTCGATACTGACTACTTCATCACCACGCGCCAATAACGCCTTGGTTAAGTGAAAACCAATGAAACCTGCACCACCCGTTACTAATATTTTTGCCATGTTTATAAACCTTTAATCCTTTCCAAATAAGTCGCGGGTATAGACTTTGTCTTTTACATCAGCGATGTCATCGGTTAGGCGGTTGGCGATGATGACGTCTGCTTGGTTTTTGAAGTCGTTTAGGTCGCTGATCACTTGGGAGTGGAAGAATTCTGTTTCGCCCTGCTCGGTTAAGACCGGTTCATAAATGACAATCGGGATGCCTTTGGCTTTAATGCGTTTCATAATGCCTTGGATGGCGCTGGCGCGGAAGTTGTCGCTGCCTTGTTTCATGACTAGACGATAAATACCAACGGTTTTCGGCTTGCGCTTTAATACTTGATCAGCAATGAAGTCTTTTCTGGTCGTATTAGAATCGACGATAGCTTGAATTAGGTTTTGTGGTACATCTTGGTAGTTAGCCAGTAGCTGTTTGGTGTCTTTGGGTAGGCAGTAGCCGCCATAGCCAAAACTTGGGTTATTGTAGTGGTCGCCAATACGTGGGTCTAGCCCTACCCCTTCGATGACTTGTCGGGTACTGAGTCCGTGGGTTTCGCAGTAGGTGTCGAGTTCGTTGAAGTAGGACACCCGTAAGGCTAGGAAGGTATTTGAAAATAGTTTAATCGCTTCGGCTTCGGTGGAGTCGGTGAACAATACCTGAATGTCATTTTCGGGTTTTTGTGCACCTTCAACGAGGAGGTTGGCAAAGGCTTGCGCACGCTCGGATTGTTCACCCATGACGATACGCGATGGGTGAAGGTTGTCCCACAGGGCTTTGCCTTCGCGCAGGAATTCTGGGGAGAAGATTAGATTAATGTTTAATGCTGGGTGTTGCGTTTTGAGTTGTTTTTTTAAGTTACAGGTAAAGCCAACGGGGATAGTGCTCTTTATCACCATCGTTGCGCTTGGGTTTATAGCCAGCACGTCATTGATGACGGCTTCAACGGATTTGGTGTTGAAAGTATTGGTTTCGGTGTCGTAGTCAGTTGGGGTCGCTATCACCACAAAATCAGCGTTTAGGTAGGCTTGTTGCTTGTCCAATGTGGCCGCAAAGTTGAGTGATTTATTAGCTAGGAAATCCTCTATCTCAGCATCGACAATCGGTGATTGTTTGTTATTCAATAGGTCAATTTTTTCCGGCACAATGTCCAGTGCGACCACCTCGTGATGCTGGGCTAATAATACGGCTAACGATAAGCCAACATATCCTGTTCCTGCTACGGCGATTTTCATTTTATTCCTACTCTACGGTTACGGATTTAACGAGATTACGTGGTCTTTCCACATCTGTGCCCTTTTTTAGACAATTAGAGACGATGTGTTAAACGAGTAATTGTAACCCAATATTGAACATAATGGGAGCGGTTATTCACCCAACATGGCGGGATCTGTTGCGGTTTTGCACAGCCGGTTTGAAGTTCCGGCCTTCGCTGGAATGACGCTTATAAAATATCTGACAATCGGATGATCCCGTCAATGAGCCAGAATAACCGTAATACCTTTTCTCTGGGGCATAAAATTACGGCCGGGTTGGATCTGCGTTATTGGCTGGCATGTAGGTTGCAGGTATGTAGGACAATAAGGAAGTTCGTTTAACCGGCACTTGCGACTGCGCGCTTAGATTAATCGATTTGAAGGATTCCGTTTTAAAATATGAATCTAATCTTGAAGCCTGTCTGGGTGGATTGCAATTTTTGAGTAAGTTGCCATAATGTGGGGTCTTGTTTACTCGAAGGATTGCCATGAGCTTAGTGAATCGATTTCAAGCATTGGAACAGGCGTTGAATCAGGTGATTCTGGGTCAACCGCATTTAATCCAGCGTATGTTGATTGCCCTGTTATCCGATGGTCATTTATTGGTTGAAGGCCCACCAGGCCTGGCTAAAACCAAAGCGATTAAAACCCTAGCTGAACAGCTAGAAGGTCGGTTTCATCGTATTCAGTTTACCCCTGATTTATTGCCTGCTGATATTACGGGTACCGAGATTTATCGTGCCGCTACGGGTCAGTTTGAGTTCCAAGCGGGGCCAATATTCCATAACCTGATCTTAGCGGATGAAATTAACCGCGCGCCAGCTAAGGTGCAATCGGCGCTGTTAGAGGCGATGGCGGAAGGTCAAGTGAGTGTGGGCAAGCAAACCTTGCCGATGGAAAAACTGTTTATGGTGATGGCGACCCAAAACCCGATTGAGCAGGAAGGCACCTATCCGCTACCCGAAGCACAGCTGGATCGTTTTATGTTGCATGTTACGATTGATTATCCTGATCGTGAGCATGAAGCCCAGATTTTGGCGCTGGTAGAAAACGAAGCCAAAGAAATAAAAAGCAGCATGCCTGAAAAGATTGATCAAATAGCCTTGTTTAGTGCACGTGAGGAAATTTTAAATCTGCATATGGCGCAAAGTGTGAAGGATTACCTTGTTGAATTGGTGATCGCCACGCGCCAGCCGCATAAATACAACGAACAGTTGGCTGAGCAGATTACCTATGGCGTCAGTCCGCGTGCCACGATTGCGCTTTCGCGTTGCGCACGGGCGCATGCTTGGTTGTTGGGCAAGGATTTTGTAAGCCCAGATGATGTGCAAGCGGTGGTGCATGATGTGTTTCGTCATCGTTTACTGCTGAGCTATGAAGCGGAAGCACAAGGCAAAACCGTGGATCAGGTCACGGATGATATTTTAGGTTGGGTGACCTTGGTATGAGCGATACACCTCAATCGGCGGTTTATAGCGACTTAGGCCGGTTGAATGCTTGGCGGTTTCACGTGAAACACTTTAAACTCGGCCATCAACAGCGCATTATGATGCAAGCCAACGGTTCGCGTCCAAGTCCACGCAAAGGCCGTGGCATGGAGTTTAGCGAAGTACGGGTTTATCAGCCGGGTGATGATGTGCGCCATATTGATTGGAAGGTCAGCGCACGCAGCCAAGACACCCACACCAAGTTGTTTAGCGAAGAGCATGAGCGGCCTGTGGTGTTTGTGGTTGAACAGTCGGCGCGGTTATTTTTTGCCAGCCAACACTGCTTTAAATCGGTATTGGCGCTCGACATCCTGGCGATCCTCGCTTGGGCCAGCTTAAATCAAGATGATCGGGTGGGCGGCTTGGTGTTTGGTGATCAGCCTGCACATTGGATAACGCCTAAGCGTCAAGCTAAAAACCTCTTGCAGTTATTTCATCACGGCTTACACCAAAACCAAGCGCTTAATCAACCCGCACCAGGCGATAACCAGGCCTGGTTGCGTGCGCTGAATCATATCGCGCCGCTGGTGCATCCGGCTAGCCGAGTTATTTTAATTGGCGACTGTTTGAATATTGATAAAAACGCCCATGCGGTATTAAGCCAAATCGCCAAACATGGCGCGGTGACCGCGATCCACTGCGAAGACCCAATTGAATCCGATTTGCCTGATAGCTATGCGCTGGCGTTTAGTGATGGCGAAACCGAGGTATATTTAGACGGACAAAACGCAAATCTGCGCCAAAACTATCAGAAGGCTTACGACCAGGCCTGGTTAAACCAAAAGAACAGTTTTAGCCGCTTGGGGGTGGCTTTGTGTCGTGTTTCAACCGCGGATGCGATGGGCAATGGGTTGATCAATTCGCTGGTTAAGCAAAGGATTTTAAGACGATGATGGGCGATCCATTAGACCTGCTTGAAGATATTATCCTGCCCGAACCCATTGGGTTATGGCCACTGGCATCGAGTGTTTGGGTAACGCTGTTTATTGTGCTGGCGGTGTTAATTGGCCTGATTTGGTATTTCTGGCAACGCCACAAAAAAGCCGCCTACCGTCGTGAAGCCATCGCCAATTTATCCGACCTGGCTCAACGCGATGATACAGAATTTTTAAGCCAATTAAATGCGCTATTAAAACAGGTGGCGATTACCACCTATGGCCGCGCCGCCTGCGGGGGATTAAACAACCAGGCCTGGTTAGCCTTTTTAAAAAGCAAAGCGGCGTTTATTGAGCACCCTAACGCGCTGCAAAAACTAGAGCAACGCTACCAAGCGCAACCCAACCCCCTCACGCCGCCAGAGCGCGAAAGCCTGATTTATTTTGCGCAACGTTGGATTCGGGAGCATCACCTATGAGTTTGACCGCCCTGATGCATTGGTTTGAAAACTTTGGATTTATTTGGCCTTGGATGATCGCCTTCTTGCCGCTGCCTTGGTTGATTCGTCCGTTTTTAAAACCCGCGCAACAAAAACAAATCCCGCTGTTAGCGCCGCATTTAGTGTCGCGGCTGCGCGTGAATCAATCCGTGCAACCCTTGCAAAAACCCAGCGCCGATGGGTTGCGTTTGCCGCTGTTGTTTTTAGCCCTCTGGCTGGTGCTGTTGTTAGCCGCGATGCGCCCGGTTTGGTTTTTAACCCCGACGCCGTTTGAATCAACCGGGCGTGATATGTTGTTGTCGGTGGATTTGTCTGGCAGTATGGAAAAGCCGGATATGCTGCTAAATGGGCGCAATGTTGATCGTTTAGTCGCGCTTAAAAGCGTGGTTGATGACTTTATCGTCCAGCGCCAAGGCGATCGAATGGGCTTGATTGTGTTTGGTACCGAAGCCTTTATGGTGAGTCCGCTGACCTATGATTTATCCGCAATTCAACAACTGCTACAAGAAACCCAAATCGGCATGGCGGGCAATAACACCGCGATTGGCGACTCAATAGGTTTGGCCATTAAACACCTGCAAGGGGTGCGCAATAACAAAGCGGTGTTGGTATTGCTCACCGATGGTTCAAATAACGCCGGCGCGGTCGAGCCGTTAGACGCCGCAAAAAAAGCCGCTGAAGTCGGTTTAGTGATTCACACGATTGCGTTTGGTGATGTGCAAGCAGGCGGTTCGCGTAACCGTGTATTTGATATAGATACCGAGACGCTGGAAGCTATTTCCGCCCTAACTGGAGGCGAAAGCTTTGTCGCCAGCCAAACCCAGCAACTAGCGGAGATTTATAAACGCATCAATGAAATTGAATCCACTCAGTTTACTCTCAATCAATTTAGAGCACGCACTGAGTTATTTAGCTGGCCGCTTGGGTTGGCGTTATTACTCAGTTTTTATCTCGTTTGGCGAAGCATCACGCCAAAACCGAGCAAGGAGTCAGCATGACTGAACTGACTTTTTTACGTCCCTGGTGGTTTTTGGCGCTCTTGCCTGCGGGCTGGTTGCTTTGGCAGGTATGGCAACGCAAGGTGCAAGATTCGGGCTGGAAAGCCTGGATTGATCCTGCGTTTCAGCCTTATTTACTCAGCGGTCAATCGTCTAGCCAAGCGTCGCTGCCGATTGGTTTTTTTGGGCTGGGCTTAATTTGGCTGGCGGCGATTATTGCGCTCAGCGGGCCAAGCTGGAAACAACAACCGATTGCCGCCCAAGCCACTCAAACAGGCAGCGTGATTTTGCTCGACTTGTCTTTGTCGATGTATGCCGATGACCTGCAACCCAATCGCTTAACCCGCGTGCAGTTTAAACTCACCGATCTGCTTAGACAGCATCCTGAAATGCGTGTGGGTATGGTTGGCTATTCGGCTTCGGCCCATATTATTACGTCAATATCCGACGACAACAGTACCCTACTGAATCTTTTGCCGCATTTGAATCCGTTGATTATGCCCTCCTATGGGGCGAATGCGGTTGCCGGTTTTGACAAGGCGGTTGAACTGTTTGAAGGCGCGAACATCACCCAGCGTCATCTTATCTGGGTTACCGATGATGTCGAGCCATCCGAAATAACGTCGATTCAACAACGCCTTAGCCAACACGCTATTCAACTGAGTGTGTTAGCGGTCGGTACGCCACAAGGTGGCGCAATTATGATTCCAGAGTTTGGCTTGCTTAAAGACCAAGACGATCGTTTAGTGCAAGCGCAAGTGCCCGTTCAACGTTTGGCGCAATTGGCGCGTGATAGTGGCGGTCAATTCAGCCGTATGCAGTTGGATGACAGTGATTTGCCCAGCTTATTACCGCCTTTTGCGGGCGCAAGTGAGCGCGAACAGCATGACGAAAAACTTCTTTTTCAAGCGTTGGATTATGGCGTGTATTTACTTTGGTTATTAGTGCCGCTCGCTGCATTAGCGGCACGACGTGGTTGGCTGATGTCCTTAGCGTCGTTAACGTCGTTGACGTTGATAGTATTATTACCCAGCGCATTACTGCCGCAAACAGCTTGGGCGCAAGCAGAATTACAGCAACAACAGCAATTACAAGCAGACAAACCCGAAATCCGGTTTTCTGATCGCTGGCGAGAAATGTTTTTAACTGGCAACCAACGTGGCTACCAGGCCTGGCAGCAAAAGGATTATCTGGCGGCAGAACGCGAGTTTAGTGATCCGAGTTGGCGCGGTAGCAGCTTATATCGTCAAGGTCGCTATGAGGAAGCCGTAAATGCGTTTGCACGCGATGGTTCGGCGCAAGGACACTATAATCGCGGCAATGCACTGGCGCGTTCAAACCAATTAGAAGACGCGCGCAAAGCCTATCAAACCGCACTCGAATTACAACCTGACTTTCCACAAGCGCAACATAACCTTGAGGTGATTGAGGAATTGTTAGCGCTACAGCAAGAGGCAGAAGGTCAAGAAGGTCAGCAACACAACGACAGCGCCGCACCGCAACCTTCTGAACAGTCATCAGAGCAATCGTCTGAGCAAAGCCAAGGCGATGACCAGGCCAATGACCAAACCCCTCAATCCGCCGATCAAGGTCAACAAGGCGACACAGCGCAACAGGGGCTAGATGACCAAGCTATTGAGGAGCAATCTAAAGATGACCAAGCGAGCGAAAGCGAATCCGCCTTAGGCCAAAGCCAGCAAGACGCTGAACGAGAGAGCGATCAAGAGGGTCAAAGCGGTTTGCTAAATCAACCAACCCAATCCGAAATCGCCGAGATCGCCGAACAGGACGCACAAGCCCGTGAACGAGAGCAAGCCCGCCAAACCTGGTTAAACCAAATTAAAGACGAACCCGGTGTGTTTTTAAGACGCAAGTTTGATTATCAGTATCAACAAAACCCACCCAGAAACCCACAAAAGGAACCCTCAAAACTATGGTAATCCGCCGCTTATTTCTGAGTTTTCTGTTATTTTTATTACCAGGCCTGGTTGTCGCCCAGCAAATTTTAGTGGCCCAGGTTGATCGTGATCAGGTTGAACAGGGTGATATTATCCAATTGAGTGTGATGGCGAATTTCCAAACCACCAGCCGTGGGCCTGATTTTGCGCTGTTGCACGCCGATTTTAATGTGCTCGGCACCCAAGCCTCCAACCAACTTCGCATTATTAACGGTCAGTATAGCGCCACCACACTTTGGGATGTTCAGCTGATGGCCAAGCGCACCGGTGAGTTAACCATTCCCGCTTTCAGCGTTGAGCGCGCGCAAAGCCAACCGATTCAAATTAGCGTTTCGCCTGCGAGTCAGCGCACGGATGATTTCCGCATCAGCTTTATCGAAGCCGAAGTGGATAACCCCAATCCTTATGTGCAAAGTCAGGTGATCTATACGCTGCGCTATTATCATTTAGGCTCACTGGTGCGTGGCAGTATTAACCCACCGCAATTTGATACTATGATTTCGGAAAGACTACAAAACCAACGCAGCTTTGAGCGCCGTGTTCAAGGGCGCGTCTATCGGGTATATGAATGGGTGTATGCGATTTATCCGCAAGCGAGTGGCGAACTAATTATCCCGCCGCAAAGCTTTGAGGGGCGCTTGCTGTATGAGCGTTCGATACGTTTAGATGAGCAGACTTCTGAACCCATTACCCTGAATGTTAAACCCATTCCCGCCAGTTTTCCGGCGAATGCGACTTGGCTGCCGGCAAAACGACTGATTTTAAAAGACGAGTGGACCCGCGAAGACCGCTATCAAGTAGGCGATACCCTCGGGCGACGCATCAGCCTTGAAGCCACCGGATTGCGCGCCAGTCAATTACCCAATCCTGATTGGCCGCAACAAGACGGCTTGCGCCTCTACAGCGATCCCGTTAGTCAACGTGACCACTTAGACCTGAGTGGCATTAGCAGCATCAAAAGCCAAGATTTTATGGCGGTATTACAAGCACCAGGCTCGATGGCGTTTAACGAGATTGAAATTCCCTGGTGGAATACCCAAACCGATCAGCTTGAAATAGCACGCTTAGCAGGCCACGCTATTCAGGTCGAAACCGCCGCAAGCAGCAACACGCCATCCACTGAAAGCCTGCTCGGGCTAGAAGATGTCAGCACCCCTAGCCCAACAGCGGCATCGCGCTTTTGGCCGTTTGTCAGTGGATTGTTAGCGATATTATGGCTCATCACCTTCGGATTCTATTGGCAAGCACGCCGCCAAACGGCTAGGATCACCCAAGCAGAAAATGCCAGACAAAACAAGATTGATAACGCAGAAATTCCACTGGATCAAGACTTAGAAACCCTCTGCCAATTACCCCTTGACCAACTCGACCCAGCGATTAAATACTGGCTTAAACAACAAGGGTTCGCCGGAACCCATGCACTCAAAGCCGCCCATCCTGCGCTCTACCAACAACTGCTCGCGCTCGAAAAAGCGCGCTACGGTGACCCACAAACGGCGTTAGCGTTAGAGCTAGACAGAGCAGCACTGAAACAAAATCTCAGCGCACTGCTCAATACAAAAACCAACAACCCAACAACACTGCGCCCCTTGTATCCTTAACCCGAATTAAAAACACAATCTTCTGCGACGGGCTTTTGAAAGTTTGGTATATTTCATCCATTCAATTACAGATAAATAACTAACGTATTTTAGGATGACGGATGCCCCTTTCATTTCAAGACATAAAAAATCGCGCCCATAAATTTGTGCAAGACTACAGCCATGCCGTTAAAGAAAACGCCGAATCGCAGAGTTTTTTAAACGCCTTTTTTGAAATATTTGGCGTTAACCGCCTGCGCGTTGCCAGCTTCGAACTACCGGTTAAAACTGACGACAAAGGCACCAAGCGCATCGACCTGTTCTGGCCAGGCGTGTTATTGGTTGAAATGAAATCCACCGGTCAAAACTTAGACAAAGCCTATCAACAAGGCATGGGCTACTTTAAAGGCATACCCGATGCCGACCTACCGCCCTATGTCATGGTCTGTGACCTTAACACCTTCAAACTCTACGACCTAGCCGGGCGCACCGACTACACCTTTACCCTAAACGAATTGCCGCAAAACCTCCACCTGTTTGACTTTATGCAAGGTAAAACCGTGCAAGATCTCAGCGAGGTAGACTTAAACATCAAAGCCGCTGACCTGTTAGGCGATCTGCACGATGCGCTAGAACAAAGCGGTTTTAGCGGCCACGACCTGCAAGTGTTTATGGTGCGTGTATTGTTCTGTCTTTTTGCTGAAGACACCGGCGTATTCAATCGCCACCAATTTACCCAATACCTGCTCAAGTTTACACACGACAGCGGCAACGATACCGAAATCCATTTGCAACGCCTGTTTCAAGTGCTTGACCAAGCCCCAGAGCAACGCAATAAAAACCTCATGCCTGAGTTACAAGCCCTTCCGTATGTCAACGGTCACCTGTTTAAAGAGCGCATTGATATGCCGTTTTTTACCAGCGAGATGCGCGCCACCCTGCTGGAATGTTGTTTGTTTAATTGGCGCGACATTAGCCCCGCCATTTTCGGCAGCCTGTTTCAAAGCATTATGGACAAAACCGCGCGGCGTAATTTGGGCGCACACTACACCTCTGAAACCAATATTTTAAAAACCATTGAACCACTGTTTTTAACCGCTCTTAAAGCCGAATTTAACCAGGCCTGCTCGCTTAAAAGCGACAAAGCCCGCAACAGCAAACTGCAACAACTCACCGAGCGCATTCGCCATCTCACCTTTTTAGACCCGGCCTGCGGTTGTGGCAACTTTTTGATTATTACCTATCGTGAACTGCGCCGTTTAGAACTGCAAATTCTAAACGCCCAACGCACGGATCAATCGCAGGGACATGTTGAACTCGAAATCCAATCCGCCATACCGCTTAATAATTTTTACGGCATAGAAATCGACGAATGGCCGGCACGCATTGCCGAAGTCGCGATGTGGCTCACCCAGCACCAAATGAATGTCGAATTTGCCAAGGTGTTTGGCTTTGAACCCGATTTATTACCCCTTAAAGAGCACGCCCAAATCCATCACGCCAACGCACTGGAACTGGACTGGGCGCAAGTCATCCCCGCGCAAAACTTGGATTATATGATTGGTAATCCGCCGTTTGTGGGCAAAAACTTTCGCTCCAAAGCACAAGAAAGCAGCCAAGAAAAGGTCTTTAAAGGCTTGGTTAAAAGTTGGAAGTCACTCGATTTTGTTACCAGCTGGTTTATGAAAGCCGCTGTGTTTACCCAAAACACCCAGACCCAATGCGCGCTCGTATCCACCAACTCGATTACCATGGGCGAACAAGTCGCCACCCTTTGGCAACCCTTATTAGACATGGGTATCCATATCAACTTTGCGCACCGCACCTTTAACTGGAGCAACGAAGCCCACGGCAAAGCCGCCGTGCATTGTGTGATTATTGGCTTTAGCCACACTCACCAACCCCATAAAATCATTTACGACTACCCAGATATTAAAGGCGAACCGATTGAAATAGCCGTGAGCAATATCAATCCCTATTTAATTGATGCGCCCAATGTCGTGATTACCAACCGAACTAAACCTTTAGGCAAAGTCAGTGAAATGGTTTATGGCAATAAGCCAGTTGATGGTGGTTATTTGTTTTTAACCCCCCAAGAACGTCAAGAATTGCTCCAAAAACAACCAGGCCTGGTGGAATGGATTAAGCCAATTTTAGGTTCACAAGAGTTTTTAAATAATGGCGAACGCTATTGTTTATGGTTAGTAAATGCCAGCACCAAACAACTGCGTGACTTAATGCAAATCCCCGAAATTAAAACCCGAATTGAAGGCGTAAAAGCCATGCGTTTAGCCAGCCCCAAGGGAAAAACTCAAGAATCCGCTAATACCTCTTGGCTATTTGACGAAATTCGTCAACCTAAAAACGGTACGTACATTCTTGTACCCCGTGTTTCTTCCGAACGCCGAGAATATGTGCCAATGGCATTTTTAACTTCTGATACTATCACCACCGACAGAAACCAAATGATTCCTAATGCAACACTTTATGAATTTGGCGTTTTAAATTCAAAAATGCATTACGACTGGATGTGCGTGGTTACGGGTAGACTAAAAAGTGACTTCAATTATTCCGCCAAATTGGTCTATAACAACTTCCCTTGGCCAGAAACAACACCCGAACAAAAAGCGCAAATTGAAAAATTAGCCCAAGCCATTTTAGTTTCACGTGAAACACAATTCACCCAAGACCCCAACACCAGCCTGGCCGACCTTTACGACCCAAACCTAATGCCGCCAGAATTACGCAAAGCCCACCAAGCCCTCGATAAAGCCGTCGATAAACTCTACCACCCACAAGGCTTCAAAACCCCGCTAGAGCGAGTAAAACACCTGTTTCAACGCTATGCCCAACTTAGCACTAAACCATAATGAGGTAGCCAGATGAATTCAGAATTGTATTATGACGAAACGCTTGATGGCAGCGCATTTAACGCGACCCAACGCTGGCTTAATGACACCCTCCCCTTGTTGAAGCAAGCCATCGCCGATCAGCGTGCGCCCCTCCAACTGATTGCGGTACACAGTCTTGATGACATAGAGCCCTGGGTTGAGCGGCTCGATCATTGGCCGAACTATTTTGGAAAAACATTTTTCGCGTACGTTCAATCGAACGGCCAAGACCCTTTAGCACTGGAGGCGTGCTTTGAACAGGCATTGGAATATAAACGCCAAATGCAACACGCTCTGATAAATGACAGCGCGTTACAACCTGTGGTTAATGAGTTGATTCAACAGATGTCGTTTCTTCTTAACCAAGGGCTTAAACAACTTCAAGGCTTGCAAAACAGGCTCGCTCATCCTGTGGAAGATGAACCCTTAAACTTACATTTTGAGCGCCCAAAAAGCGAGCGGTTTGAAAGCCTGCTTCAAACCTATGCGGCTAACAAAAAACAAGCTTTCGCATCATCTAATATCGGAACAGACCTTTCACTATGGGGGTGGTTCTTTACGTTTAGTATAGGCGCGGCATTGGTTTGGCCCTCACTCTGAGCTATGGTGGCGTTAATCGGCTTCGGCTGGCTGGTCTATAAAACGTTCGTTTGGCTTTTTAAGCCTTAATATCAACCCACGTTTTTTCACCCGCTCGCGCGGGATTCTCACTGGACTTATAAAATGACGCAATTCAACCCAGGTATTCAGCCTTGTTTAAGGCTTTATGATGCAGTGGACAACACAAGGAGCACACTCACGATTTGGGGTTGGGACTTTGATTTACGGGTTACTGAAAACACCCTTGAAGAGCTCCCTTTAAGTTTTAAAGAAACCGATTACGCCTGTTCATTTTTTGGCGCGGATGGTCAATTATCGGCTTGGATAACACCTTATCTTGATGACCACTGGACGCAATGGGCTGAGCAAATTCCAATGGCGTATCGTCAAGCGGTTGGCAAGCTCAGCGGACAAGACCCGCGATTTTCGCAGTTAATGTTGCTCCGTCTAATGAAGTGGCACCCTCATTTTGCCCAGTGGCTTATTAATTTAGCCGAAACACAGGGTGGCGCTTATTTAAAGTTTGTGATGACCTTGGCTTCTTTTGCAAAACTGGCCTTGCCGTTAAAGGAGACGTTTTTATTAAGCTTGGTTGGACAAGAACGCCACACCTTTTTAATGCGCTTAAGTGGTGTACCGGTAAAATCCGCTGATCTCAAATTTATCTATAAACTCGCTTTGATGGACAACCTTTGGACGCTTTATGACGCCAAAAATTTTTTGTGGTTACTCGCTGAAAATGAGCAAGATGTAAAATCGGTTTTGTCTCAAACCAAGCAATTAAACCTCAATACCGTTAAAAAAATTTTACAGTGGCCTCGATGGTTATGGTTAGGATCTATTTGGTCTGCTGTGGCGGAACTGGATGAACTGCAAATTGAACGAGTAGTGCCGCCGCTGATTTTGGAAGCCGAGGGCAATATCCAAAATCAAATGCTAAAAACCCTTGCTAAAGTCACTACGTATGATGCGCTAGAAGAGGTGCTTGCCAAACTGGCTACAACTTTTGCCAAAGTGGCGATTTTTGATAAGCCTCCTCTAGCAGGGAGCCTTTATTTAACACCGATTACTACGGGTAAAGGTTTAGTGGACGAAGGCAAGAGCATGCAGCATTGTGTGGCCGGTTATGTCGATTGGGTATTAAAAGGACAATCTTATTTTTACCATTGGCATGGTGATGAAAACTTTCCGATGCCCTTAACCATAGAGTTGAGTCCATTTCCTAAAAGCTCACAATGGAAAGTGGTGGAAGCCTTGGGTGTAAAAAATAAGCTCCCTACCCCTGAACAGTATGATTATTTAACCCAGCACTTGGCCAACCTGAATCCCCCTTGGGGGTATTTATTGGTGAAAACGGATGTGGTTGGCTTAAACTACTATGACTTAAGTGAGGTCTATAGATCGCTAGAAACCTGGCAGACTTTAAAGATTGAAGCGAAACCGGACAACGAATTTGATCCCCATGCGGTAGCGGTGTACACCCCGGAAGGGGTAAAACTGGGATTTATTCCGAAATCTGAAAACCACAAAATTCACCAGACCTGGTCAAAAAATTGGCAATTAACGTGTCGTTTAAATTATCTCGATTTTACGCGCCCAAGACTTACTGTGAATGTGTATTTAGCACCGGAAAAGGAGTAAAAATGTTATCCAAAATTAGGCTGCAGCTTGAAAAAATCGAGACAGATTATGGTGTGAAGATTTTGTATGCTTGTGAGTCGGGTTCCCGGGCGTGGGGCTTTGAATCAACGGATAGTGATTATGATGTGCGCTTTATTTATGTACACCCCAAAGATTGGTATTTGCAATTAGATGCGCAACGCCAAAGGGATGTGATTGAGTTGCCGATTGATGGATTGCTGGACATTAATGGCTGGGACTTGAAGAAGGCTTTGAATCTTTACTACAAGTCCAATCCGGTGTTATTGGAGTGGCTGCACTCGCCGATTGTTTATTGTGACGAGCCCAAATTTACTCAGAAGATGCGTGAACTTTTGCCGCAATTTTTTTCACCTGAGAAAACTTTTTATCATTATTTGAATATGGCAAAGGGGAATTACCGTGAGTATCTTAAGGCTGAGCAAGTGCGTTACAAAAAATACTTGTATGTATTGCGACCTTTATTGGCCATCGAGTGGATCTTAAAATTCCAAACACCGATTCCAATGCTGTTTTCGGATTTGGTAGCAAGTTGCGTAAGCGATGAAGATTTGAGAAAAGCCATTGAGCATCTTTTGTGGTTAAAACAGCACACTAGCGAAACGAGTCATGGCGAACCGCTTCCGGTGTTGAATCAATGGATTGAACAAAAATTTACAGAATTTGAAGCCCTGCGACCTGCTACACTTGAACAAGTTTCTTTAAGCCCTCTTAATGCATTGTTTAAATCATTTTTAAACGAGGTTTAACCCGCACAAGGCGAGTTAATTAAGAGGGTTAGTAATCGGTGTTAAGAATGAACCGGTGCGACGTTATTATCTCGGTTCATCTTGTCCACTGTTTCTTTCAAAAATTGCACGAGTGATTTGGTTTCGGATTCGCTCAATAGATTTAGTCCTGAGTAAATATCGGGCTTCAGATTCGCTGAGTCCACTGTAGTCGAACCCGACGAGTTGTTTAAATTCGGCTTCAAATTGTCCATGTTTTTCCCTTAAATCCTTTAATGTTTGCGTTCTTAGGTAAAGTTTAGATGATTCGAGTTTTCCGGTCAATATTTCATGCCCGACTACTTAGCACCAGCGCCTTCGATAAATGACTTCAAGCTGGCCAACGTGCCACCCATTCCCAGAAAGTCATCCAAAATAACATAGCCCGGATATTTCATAAACCCTAATTTCGCTCTCCACCCAACCGATTTTTTATGACGGCTCCCCGATGATTCGACTTTGTGTTCTATTTTTAATTTGATGAAGCGTGAAAAGCCTCGACAAGCCCTAAAATGGCTGTCTTTTTTTGTCGTTTTTTTAAAGCCTGATGATTTATTCAATGAGTGGCACAAAGCACCCCTCTGAGGTGTTCAGCTTGGTTTTTTACTGGATTTGTAAGGGATCAGGCGCGTGTTAAGCCGGTTGCGGTGGTTTGGATAGATAGAGTAGTTCACACACGCGGTGTAAAACGGCTTTGAGGGTGTAATGACTGGGGAGCTGGAGCTTGATACGATCCTTGTATTGACGCACACGCACCGCGATTTTAAACAGTTTGAGCATGAGGGTTTTGGGTTGGGCTTTGGCCAACTGAGTGCCCTGTAAGGTGTTTTCTCGCAACGCGTGAATCAGGCTATAGGCCGCACAGGCATAAAACACACGCATCTGATTGGCGATAAAACGATGGCATGAGGTGCGATCTACCGCTAAATCGTTTTTGAGTGCTTTGAT
>NZ_KN882200.1:0-9217 GCF_000934765.1 Thiomicrospira microaerophila
CAGAAAAGCTAGAAGAAAACGCCAGCATCAAACAAACCATGCAACACACGCTCAAAACCCAAGAAGGTCGAAAACGCTATGCGCTTAGAAAGCAAACCATCGAACCGGTGTTTGGGATCATCAAATCCGTCATGGGTTTTAGAACCTTTTCACTGCGAGGATTAGAGGCCGTAAAAGGCGAATGGTCACTTGTGTGTTTAGCCTGGAATATAAAACGCATGGGATCATTGCGTCTAAAGTAGGGGAAATAGGACAGAAAATCGCTCAAATATGCTAAAAATCACGTATTTTAAGGCAAAAAAGCCCGTTTTGGGCCAACTAGCGATTATTTGCCCGACAGGCTCCTAGGGCTCAAAAGGCGATGCGATGTGCAAATCAGAAAAGGTAGTTATCGCTGAAGGGTTGATGGTAAGCGTATAACCCTCAAAGGGTAAATTATCTTGTATCACGACGCCGGCATCTTGCAGTGCTTTTTGCAATGCCATTAGACTCGATAAGCGGGGCGTAATCGCACAGGCTTCAATTCTTGCTAGCGTCACTTTTGCAATACCGGCCCTTGTCGCTAAATCAGCTTGTGACCATCCGAGCGCATTTCGTCCCGCTTTTATAGCCGAGACCGTTCTGAGCATGTGCATCGAATATTCCTTCTTCTTAGTAATGTAGTGAGGTCAATTATATCACTTAGCATCGTTTTCGTGCTTTACTCTCTACAACGAGTTACCAAGTAACCATAAAAACCTAAAAGCATCTAATTAAAATCTAATAAAACATAATGTGATATATTTAATATCTTTATCCAACAAAAAGCTATTGTTTTTAATCCCTTCATCCTTATAATTGAATAAAGAAGATAGCTTCTATGACATTTTTAATATCACCCAAGGAGGGTAACATGCCAGTACAAGTTTTAACGGAAAAGAATATTCGCACAGCCAAGCCAGCACTGGGAAAATCTAAGATAGATCTGCATGACAAGGATACTAAAGGGCTAATGGTGGAGGTTCGTAATGCTAGCGCCACCTATTATGTGCGCTATCGTGATCTACGTGGAAAAGTGCGCCAACTCAAGCTCGCCTCGATTGAAGAGCTTACACTAGCGCAAGCACGCCAAAAAGCCAAAGAAGTTCGCAATAATGTTGCGATGGGCATTGATCCTATCGAGCAACGCAAGCAAATTCAATCGATGCCAACAGTAGCTGAATTTGTAGAACAGCAGTACATGCCTCATATCAAAAGCTATAAACGCTCCTGGGTGACTGATGAATCACTGTTGCGCAATCATGTGCTACCGATTATTGGGGATTTGCATCTTGATGAAGTACGACACGCTCATTTATCAGCACTCTTTAACAAGCACCACATTAAATATAAACCTGCCTCAACCAATCGAATTATCATCATCATCCGCTATATTTTTAATTGCGCGAAGCGGTGGGGGATAGCAGGACTAGAAGGCAACCCAGCAGATCAAATTCCACTTTATACTGAAAACAATAAGCGTGAGCGGTACTTGACACCAGAAGAGGTGACGCGCTTATTGGCTCAGCTGGAAGCGTCTAGATCGCCAATGCTCAAATACATAATCATGTTTCTTCTTTTAACAGGCGCACGTAAAAGTGAGGTAACAAATGCAAAGTGGGATGACCTTGACTTGGAGAGTCGAGTTTGGAAAATTGAGTTTAACAAAACGGGGCAAACACGATATGTACCCTTGTCTAATGCAGCGATTGATTTATTACTATCCGTTCCTGTAATAAAAGACTGTGATTATGTATTCGCAAACCCCAAAACAAAATTGCCGTTTCAAAAAATTTTTGGGGCATGGGACCTTGTTCGCAACAAAGCTGGCATTCGGGATGTTCGCATTCATGATCTGCGCCATTCATTTGCTTCGTTTCTGGTCAATAACGGCCGTTCACTGTATGAGGTGCAAAAGATTTTAGGGCATACGCAAGTTAAAACCACTCAACGTTATGCGCATTTGAACCAGGATTCACTACTGAAAGCTGTGAACACAGCCGGAGAAACAATAAAGTGGCAGGGTTTCAGTGATAAAAAATAGCTTTGAGCAAAGTCATATTTAAATGTACTGCACAAGCTGAAACCAACGGTTTTGCTTATCAAGCCCTGTTTCGAATGGTCATCATGCAAAACACGCCCTTAAGCAGGGCGTTTTTTGGATACGGTGGGATTACTTTTCGATTTGGCTTAAACGTTCTTTGAGCTCTTTTATCGATAAATGACAACGCTCTGCCACTATTTCTACCGATAAATTAAACTCTCGAATCATTTCGATTGCTTGCTCTAGCCTGCCCTCTAGCTTACCACGCTCTAAATAGAGGTCCTCTAATGAATTGATATATTGCATATTCTTCTCCTGTTCGATTGCATCGATTTGATGGTCAAATTCTATCACAAGTTCCTTGGGAAGCGTAATCATCCAGTCTATCAAATTGAATAGGGTGATGATTTGTTCTTTGCTGTATCCGCGCTCATAGAGTTGACGAATGAGTGCTACCTTGGCACTTAAGCGCTCTTGTGGGGTTTTGAGCAGTTTAGCATCGAGCTGTGCCAGCACAAGTAAACCAAATACATTCTCCCCAGTCAGCAGCGATTGGCGCTGTGGTAAGAAGTCGAGCAGTTTTACAACAGGGTAGTCCATGCGCAAGTTAAACCCTAGCGCGTTATAGTGGTAGGTTTGGGGTTTAAATGTCGGGCTGGTATCACTGAGTATTGCCAGACTAATCACGTCTTTTTTATAACGTTGGCGAATACGGCTGTTGTAGTTGAACATGCGCTGGGCAAAATCATGCTCTGGCTCGCCTTGGACTTCAATATGGATCAGTAACCAGGTTTCTTCACCGGAGATCAGTTTTACTTTGACCAGTTTGTCGGCATAGGTTTTACCGCGCTCAGCTTTGGCTAGGATTTTTTGTAGTTCTTTGTCTAAAAACTCAGGCGGTTGATTCCAATCTATCGCTTGATGCACCATTGAAAACAATAACGCCATCGCGTCTTTAAAATAATATTCTAACGCTTCTTTCCAAGGGTTATCGTGGTCTTGGTTGGAAGGGTTGGCGATGCTCTCACCTGTTGCTGTGGTCATATTTTTACTCTAAATGCAATAGCTTTGATTTTAACCACTCAAACTCAAGTGAGCAATCACTATTGATGTTTTGTTGTAGTACCCAGTGCTTGCTGACAAGCTTGCGTATAACGATGACCCGCCTCAACCAAGTCACAATACAGGTCACTGAACCGGTCATCATCATGTAGCTCATATCGCTCAATAAACTCATCTAACAGTTCAATGAGTAATAACTTAGCCGGTACATCTTGTAAATGCAGTTGCCAATCATCAGCTAAACGATGCAACGCATCCAAGTTCTGCTCACTAATGGGTGCATTTACAAGCTCCTCAATATCACTAATGGTGTCTAGTTTATAGATTGGCATCGAATTTTAAAGCTCTTTATGATTCGTATCTTACTATTATAGCTTAATACTTCATGCACTTTGGAGTGCTCGATACAAGGTGGGGCGTGAAACACCTAACTTTTTTGCAACTCGTGAAATGGGCACTTCTTGCTTAATCAATAATCGAGCCTGCTCGATAATAATTGGCGTCATCACTTTTTTGCGCCCGACTTGCTTATATCGCCCTTTCGCTTTAGCAAGCACAATACCCTCTGCTTGACGCTCGCGTATCAAGTTACGTTCAAACTCTGCAAACGCGCCCATCATCTGAAACATCAACTTTTTTAAAGGATCATTCATTGCATCAAAAACAAGCTGCTCTTTATGAAATTGCACCCTTACTCGCTTTGATGTTAATTGTTCAACCACATCCTGCAAATCTTTTAAATTGCGTGCTAATCGATCAATTGAATGAACATGCAAACTATCACCCTCCCGACAAAACTCTAAACACGCCTGTAAAACCGGTCGAGACTGATTTTTGCCTGAGGCTTTTTCTTCAAATAACTTATCAAGCTCGACATCATGTAGCTGACGCTCTGTGTTCTGATGCAAGCTTGAAACACGTATATATCCAATATTCATAAATGTGGCTCTCCACTTCAGCTATCTATGCTGGCTCCTATGTGTCCGAAAAGCTAGACCTTTCTGAATTTAATTAAACACCTTCGTACGGTGTAAAAAAATGGCTGGTTTATTAGTTTTTTTACAAAAGTGTTCAGAAGTCTAGATCTTTTTGGACACCACCAAAAAGGAAGTTATCCCCCTAAATAGATATTATAAACATCTAGGACGATACAAAATAAATTAAAAGATAATTTTAATAACATTAATGATACCACAAGACTTAAATAAAGCCTGAAGCGTGACGTGCAAAGGTTAACCATAGACCTCTTGCAAAACTAAATACTGGTTATGATGTTTATTCCTTGTTGGCTGAGGTTTGAAGTGGCTTTTACTGGTGGAATTTTGTTCGTAAACGCAATTCGATTACTGGAGTTTTGCAAGAGGTCTCATATACACTCATTTTAGTTTAGGTCGCTTGTTTTTAGCCCTGAGGAAAAAATGGCTGGGTAGCCTTGATGGTGATTATTCACTGCTATTGAATCAATACCATGATCAACTCAACATAAATGTAGTTTCAAACCCATTGAGTTAAAGTTTAATGAATAGTATTTTAGTTTAGTGTCTCGCTAAACTAAGTGGCGCAACCCCTGTTATGACAAGCTTTATTCACAATAGTTTTAGTTTAAGTAGTTTAATTAGTTTGTTTTACTGTGTTTAAAAAAAATAGCAGAGAGAGTGCCCTGCTTGAAAGGCCTCACCCTGCTACTCCAAATAAGCTAAAAGCAACCCAATTCAACCAAGCCTATACAGTCCTAACAAGCACACGGATGAGAATACTAAATTAAACTAATTAAACTACTTAAACTAAAGACACCACTCACAAACCCAGTAAATACAACGTTTCTGCTCATAACTTAAACAATACATTAAACTAAAAATGTCGCGTTTAAACTAAACCCCCTGCACAGTAAACTAACGAAAAAAGGGCGAATCGCCCCTTCTTAACACTACACTACCAATTACGCATTGTGCTTAAAACGGCACAGAGTCAAAGTCATCATAATCATTTTGAGCCTGCTTTGTAGCATCACACTCAATCCGCCATCGCGAAACATTTGCTTGTTTACCCAGAGACTTCAACATCAAACCATTGACTTTTCGGTCTTTTCTGTAAGTCAGAACTCTTCCGACTGATCGAGTAGTTAGCTTTGGAACATACTCTTCAAACGCCTCCTTGAGATCAGAGTAAGAGTCAGGGTCAGAACTTATCTTCTTCATTACATCTTTAGCTGTAAACACACTATCATTAAAGGCTTTATGCAACTTTTCAAGCAAGTCAAACAGACCCTCATGCTCAGGATCAGCTTGCTGCGCACGTTCAAAACCGGCCATCGGATCTTGCCACTCAGTGCCCCAAGACTGACGACTTAGCCAAGCAATGGGCTGTCTAACTAAACTGTCCCATTCTTCAAAAGAAGCCAAGCTCCCATCCGCAAACCGTTTATTGCTATAGTCTGGACTGCAAAACCAAGCTTTTATAATCGTCAATCCCGCTTCTACTATCCTGAGTCGATTTTGTTTTATGTATTCAATAGGATCAAGATCAAATCGACGTTTAAACGCAGGAACATCGTCATTTTCAGTCACAATACGAATGGTTGGGATGCGCCGCGGCATATCGCCTGCAAGGGTTAAATTATTACCCGTCAGCAAAACCATTAGATTTACAGGCAGCTTTTGTGTTTTACTTGCGCCCAAAATTCGATCAGTTAAGTAACCGCTCGTCATCGCCGCCGCTAGTGATGGACTATCAAACTGCCCCAAAACATTATCAATGATGAGAGTGCGCTCGCCATTAATTAAGCATGAAAACAATCGTTTACGATTTTCTTCATCACCTTTTGACCCACTAAAAGGAACGATGGTTGGCGTTTTATCAGTACTGACACAAAGTGTTGCAATCGCTGATGCGAGTAATGTTTTTCCAGTGCCCTGCATTGCAGCATCTATCCCAAATCCGGGACTTGTTTTTAAAACCGGTCTGACAATCGCTGTTAACAATGCACCCAATAAAAGTGTCTTATCAAGCGGCTCTGCAAACTTAAAGTCTTTAAAAGCGTACATCAATACATAGAGCGCCTCTTGCACATCATCAAGACTCGGATTAGTGGGAATGCAGAAATCAGATGTATCATATTGAGTTAAATATAACTGTGTCTGTGCATCGTAACCTGTGTCTGATAATAACGTGCCATCAGCCCGGACAACTGGCGCACTTATAACTGCGCGCAATGGCTTAAGAACCCTAGACTGGCCATGACTCAAAAGCTGATCAATTAGTTTTTGAGGTGGGTCGATTGGCTTGATCTCGATGCCATCTTTCGTTTGTGCATGTCTAACAAAGCTAATATGACTACCTAACCAATGCGCCAGCAAATGCTTATCAAGCAACTTCAGCGTTGAAGCTAAAACCACTACTAACTCATCACCCAAGTCAAAAATATTTGAATGATCACGCATAATATCAAGCGTCTGATTAACAAGTGTGTTCATTTTTCCGGCTTCAACAGCAAGCAATGGCTTGTTATCAGTCGCATTTTCAGCGTGTTTTTTATCACCTCTTGAGACGCAATAGATTTCAGAGTCGTGTCTCTGTGGTGACGTTACTTGTCGAAGTGCGCTCATGCTACACCTCCTTTTGCTACAACCAACTGTGCTAGATTATAGTCATTCCAGTCCGATCCAGCATCACCGTCGTTAAAAGGTGGCACAAACAATTGCCCACCCACCGCAACGGCTACTTTTTGCGACTCTGCAAGCCCCGGATTCAGCGAGTTTTGGTGATCATTGTCCCCTGCTATGATCAAGTGAGCATCAGGATATTTTGTGCGCACAGCTTTAGCTACATGCATCAAATTGTTCAAGCTAAAGCAGCAAACCACTGTCTTACCCAGTGCTTGATTTTCAGCAAGACTGGCCCCTGTTGCAAAGCCTTCACAAATGTAAATCGCATTGCGATCTATACCATTTTGAACCGTGTATGATCCGCCCGTCACTGCGCCACCCTTCAAAAATCGCTTCTTGCCAGCAGCCGTAATTCTTTGCACAGTTTGAATAATGCTACTATCAAAATTATAGACCGGAATCAACAAATCACCTGTTGATTGGTCGCGCAAAACACCACATGGTTGGATATTTTTTCGAAGCAAATAAGGGTGGCTTGAGGTCGCAGGCTGTGCATTTTTGATTAAGATTTTTGCATATTCAGCCGCTTTATCGTAATCACATTCAGTGCTCCCCTTCCAAACTTGCGATGGCAACACTTTTAAATATGATTGATAAGCAGCATTATCTAGAGATCCTACAGAAACACGATAACCCGCCTGCTTAGCCATGTGGTAGAGCGTACCAATCGTCACCTTACAACCCGGCTTGATTGAGCGCCATGCGCTGTTAAAATCACGTAAATCAAAACTTTGACCCAACTCAGACCACGATTGGGCCACCGGTTTTGCAGTCTCACCAAACTCAGATTTGAGAGCCATTAAAACCCTAATCCACCCGGATCGAGACATGTCAGCTGAAAGATGATCAAGCATATCGCATGCTTGGTCGAGTGAAAAACCGGGCAAATTATTTTGCATAACACCCGCTGAAGTGTTATTATTTTTCGCAGGTTGCAAATTTTGCTGGCGAGCTGTTAATTTGTGACCTTCTTTTTTGTCATCAGTGAACATACGTTGTCTCCTTTTTTTCTGCATAAGCTAATGAAAGCTCTGAAAGCATTGACAGCTCATGCTTTAAACAGTTAAAGTCTTGATTTAAGCTAGCTAATTTGCTTGAATCAATATCGCCCAATTCAGCAAGCTTTAACACAATTAGTAACATTTCATCTAAAATAGATTGTGAATGAGAACTTACTACTACTTCTCCATTTCCCGCCATTAAACGCTTTAGAAATAACTTATCAATGCCTCTAATTTCTTGACCTGAAGAAAGTTTTTTTTGTAACTCTCTAGCTTTTTGTATATCGTTTTTCATGCTACTTTTCTCCTTTGTTGAGCATATTTTTTAAACCGATTCTTTTTTTGTTGCACTTGTTTCTTTTCTTGTTCAAGCAGTGCTAATTCACGCTGCCTAAATGCTTTAACCTCCTGTTTTAAACCATTTTTTAAATAAGTTGATGTCCAATCCAAAAGGTACATACCATTTTTTTCGAATTGAACACCAACGCCCACCTAAACTTACTGCAGCGTCTTTTTCAATAAACTTTACGTCAAGCCACAACTGTGCAAGTGTGCAAGTGTGCAAGTGTGCAAGTGTGCAAGTGTTTTTTCTTTTTTCAACTGTTTCATTCACTCCCCCTTTTTGTCATAACAATTTTCCTTTTTTGTTTTCTTGTTTGAAGCAATATCACTTCCCCTAGCAACTATTAAAACAAACTACTTGGATAAAAAAAAGAGACATTTGTTGGAGAAAAAAACAAGTAAAAAATCACTCAGCTACTTATCATTAAACTTGATAAAGTTTTGATACTGTGGATTGGGTTCGTTGATCTGAAGACATAGAAAGCATCGCCATAGAATCTTTTTGCTCAATGCTTTTATCACGCTATTTTTACAACAAGTAGTGTTATAAATAGATTTTAGTACTACATGTAGTAGCTGGATAGTTGCTGCAACTCTATAGAATACAAGAGGAACCTCAGACGAACTAGTGACAGCATCCCTCATAAAAGGAAGTGGCTCTCCCTTAAAAAGCGATGTCATAGCCTCTGAACTCGTGAGGCCTTGTTTTGTTGCCTTTGATAAATAACTTCGGACACGACACAGGATATTCGCACCACCCCATTGATCGAAAACAGCCTGATACTTTCTGGTGCACCTTAAGCATGCGGATATCGCGCTCACCTTGATTATTGGTAAACGGGGCGTTGGGGTCTTCTAAAAACCGAAGCACATCTGCTTCATAGCACCTTAACCTTTCAAGCAGATTTCGTGATTTTGAGCGTTTTAATTTACCGCGTTTTCCTTCTCGCTGTGTTTCATCGGGTGGCGGACATTCACTATCCGCCTGCTTCAAACAGGCACGATACTCAACTCGCCATTCTTGCGCCTGTTTTGGGGTAAGTGTGCCGCCAGCTTGCTTAACGGCTTCATTCATTTGGCATAGG
>NZ_KN882200.1:9372-17895 GCF_000934765.1 Thiomicrospira microaerophila
TTTGTGTGCGCAGCCAACCATGTAAACGATGTATTTGAGGCACCATGTAGCCAATGGCGTTTTCCATTGATATTGATACTGGTTTCATCAACATGCAGGCATTCTGAATGCCTAAGCTGGGGCCTGACCCACTCTTCAAACGAGGCGGCGCGCTCAAAGGCCTCCGTATTGAAGTTAAACAGCGAACCGACACTCAAGGGAATGCTGAGCTGATCTTCAAAGTACTCACGCACACGATCATAGGGTAGCAACTGATACAGCGACAAGTAAACCGCATGGGCCTTTAATGCCGGTCCGTATTGAACCGATGATCTAACATGCTCTGGAAAGGGGGCAACAAAACGTGTGCCTTGCTCATCCTCCATAATTTCAGCACGGTACTCTGTGACGAGACGACGAATATCGATATCAAATACTTGGCGATTCTCATACCCTTTGAATGTGTAGGTATGCCCTTTTGGCAGGGTGCGACGATCAATCTTAACCACCTTAATCTCATCTGGATCATCTACAGTCAGTCATTTATAAAACATTTTTTCAATGCATAAAATCTATTTATCAAAAGTGTTTAACGTGTTAAACACTTTTGATAATACGCTATTTATTTTTTAAACATCTGAGTTTTAATCAACGTCAGGATATCTTATTCACAATTAACAGAACATTCTTGCTTAGGACGATGGTTAGCCTTATCGAATAAAAGTGCTAGAACGAAAAGGGTATGTTTAACGCGTTAAACGTTACTGCTGGCTGACTACCATATTGCTTGTATTTGAAGTTAATCAGTATTTAAAAACATGCTTATTCTTTTAAGTGTCAAAGAAAATTAATGAGGATTCTTGTCACTAAAAATTTAATTTCTTAGAAACAAATGTAGGACTAGTGCATAAATCTAGGCAATTGCATAGTTAGATTTTCCACAACATGCCTATTCATTTTCATCATACCTGCACCCAAATGTAAAAATTCAATTGATAAAGAAAAGGCTGAGAGAGATATCTATTAATTTAGTCGATGTCTTTATCGACCTTAATATTAGGTGCATAAAGAAAAATTAGTGAAATAATATCTATTGGCTATTAAATAGAGAATTCCCTTCGGCAATCATGTTAACCTCAATGATTTCACGGGTGGGTTGTTGGTAATAAACAAGTGTCTGAAAAGTTCATCAATCATTATTCAAATAACTTTAAAGTTTCAAGTTGTGTGGAATAAATTCTTCTCATATTAAACTACAAGTAAATCCACTTGCAGTCAAAAAAATTATTAATTTGGAGCCCTGCAAACTCTTACTTCGTAATCTATTATACTTTTTACATTTGATTAGATTGTAGCCTTGTAGGAAATAGTAACGAACTCAGTTATTATTTTTATTGTTCCCACTTACTTCAGGGATAAAGGCTGAGCTAAGTACACATACATCCAAAGGTTAGCCATTCATTAATGATCTATAAACTATTTTCACTTGTCAAAGGTATATGTCTAGACATGTTCCTATTTCAACTTAAGTGCAGCTATAGGTGCCTAAGAGATTCTATCTGACTATATGTGTATTGATGGTACAAAGGTGAAACAACACAACTGTATGATTGACTCAAAATACGTTGTCACAATACTCGATACCTTTACACTAATTTAGATCAATAACTTATAAATGCTGGTAGATAGATGTGAACTTGTAAACTAAACCAGAACGATCCCCATGCAGCCAGTGAATCGCTCACGTCAACACACTGTACAACTTAAGGCGATCACCGAAGCCGAACGCCAAGCGGTGTTAACTACGGTCACCAGTGAGACCTATTGCAACAAGGCGAGTATCTGTGTTCGCTCAGTACGATGCATCGGTTATTGCGCGCCCAAATTCTCAATGACGAACGGCGAAATCAACGTCCGGTCAGACGCACAGTGTACCGCGTTTACGTGCTGATTCGCCTAATCAGGTGTGGACGTGGGATATTGCCAAGCTTGCCACTCAAAAGCGCGGTGAATACTTATCGCTGTATGTGGTGATGGATTTATTCAGTCGCTATATTGTGGCTTGGATGTTGTCGCACAAAGAAAACAGTGCGTTATCTTCACAGCTGATTCAAGAGGCCTCGCAGCGCTACAAGATTGCGCCGAATAGCTTAACATTACACCAAGATCGTGGCACACCGATGACCGTGCATTGTTATCTGGATTTACTCGGTGAGTTAGCGATTATCGCCAGCCATAGTCGACCACGAGTCAGTAACGATAACCCGATGAGTGAGGCGCAGTTTAAAACGCTTAAATATCAACCGGATTATCCACGGCGTTTTGACAACTACGACCATGCCATGCGTTGGTGTCAGGATTATGTAACTTGGTATAACCATGAGTATCATCACAGCGCCTTAGCCGGATTTACGCCTCATCAAGTATTTAGTGGCCAAGTTTAACACATCGAGCAGGTTCGCCAACAAGCACTCGATACGGCCTATCAACGCAATCCAGCGCGTTTTAGCAAAGGCAGACTAACCGTAACCTTGCCACGAAAAGAAGTCTTTATCAACCCAATACCAGAGGACGCTGATCAACATACCATCGAAACCGTGTTGAACTTCCCGACCCTACCAAGGGCAAAACAAATGCAATTAAATTTTTAAAGAACTGACTTAAAGTATGTTGACATATTCTGCATCAATTCACGTTTAGGCATAATGAATCGATTTAAACATGGCTGAAATTTTATATTTCCCAGTATCGCATTTGGTGTTATCAAAAAACCTATTTAAAAGGTCTTCTATCTGGTAACTAAAATCGCATGTCATTTCGCATTAATTTAATCACCATATCCCTTGGTCTGTAAAAGTTTATGAATTAAAAGCAACTAATTTTTCATGAAAATTTACAATTACTTTTTTAAAAAAATAGCGAAGCTAAAATAATAATATTATTTTCTTTATATGAAATCCTATAAGGATTTCTATTAAATGGTAGCAATTTTTGCATCCCCCAACGCATAGTAATTAGCCTAAAAGATGAAAGTTTACTAAACCATTAATTTGGTTTTCATCATACCCAGCCGGAATTGTCCATTCATTCAAACGAACAAGTTTTAAGGCGTGGTTTAGGCAATGAAAAGGTGTCCAATCCTTATTTCTATACCATCCAAACCTTAGAGACCACAAGATTTGTTTATGTATGCTTAACTTATCACCGATTTTTTTTAATTTTTTAAGTCTAGTGAGAAGTCCTTTAGATAACTTTTTTGATATAAATCGCAAAACGTTTTTATGGTCACTAGATGATTTGCTTGTATCTAATATTTTTTTATCTGGATTAGCCTGTACTTTATTCATGACCTGACATTTTACTGTTGTTAAATCATGATTAATGTTGTCAAGTCTATATTTAAGAGTAGCAAGAGATGATTGGTAATGTTCCATTTTTGAATTTTTTAAGTTTTTAAGAAAATATTCATCAATTTCATAAATCCTTAGATTTCGCTTTTTTAATTCCTTCTGGAGTTCATGCTTCATCAATGATTCAATCTCTGATATTTCTTCTTTAATATTCTTTAATTCAATGTTTAACTGTTCAACATTGAAGTTGGATAGATTTAAGGATGTATGATTATCCGGTGTAGTGGCGACATCAATACTTGATTTCATTTCAGAATTAGCTTGAAGTGTGGGTTCTTTCTTAAATCTTTTGTGTATGAACTTTGTGATTGATTCAGGAAGGAGAACATGTATTAGTTGTCCATGATTATTAACATCAGAGCGTTTTATTAATCCGTCTTCTTCAAGTGCATTGAGCTTTGTTGCCAAGGTTCGAGACTTTATTTTTGTATGTTTCTCTAGAAGTGAGTAACTTAATCTGATAGAAATACCTGATGATTCCTTAACACCTTTTTGAAGTGTTAATGATACGATTCTTTCCATCAAAAATAAACTTGTAGCGTCTCTTACGCTGTTAAAAAGATATTTTGATACAGAGCAGGGGATTGCAAAATATACATCCTCGGACATAATGTTTTGTAATGTTTTATTGGATAATAGCATTTCATAACCTTTATTAAAAAGGTGAGTACATATGAAATACCAAACAGAAATTTAGGATAATAGGGTTTAACAGTTAAACTTACTTTGACTTTGTAAGAAACTTTGGTAAAATAGAACTCGTTGTCAGAACTATTTATTAAACACATATTTATGCTTTTTCTGGGGAGATAGAGCATACTTGGTTTACTGTTTGATAAATTCACTTTACAAGCCCATGCGACCAACATGGGCTTATTCTGTAAATTATTGTCTCACTAACTAAACATGATGGTCATCCTTAATAAATCGTTTAACGCGTTAAACAGTGTTTTAGATAATACATAATGCGCACATAAAATGCATTATATATATTTCCCATATTTTTCTAATAGCATTTCTTCGAGCTTGTTAATCTCTTCTTCAGGTAAACTGAACTTTAGAACAATATCTGTTTTATTCATAGTAGTTTGAATTCTTCCAATTTGCTTTCCATTAAAACTAATATCCCTTTTAAGTTTGGGGAGGGTAGGGGAAGCAGTTTTAGTTTTTTTGGCAAAAGACTTAAGATGTTGTACTTTTTCTGATAGTGAATGAGCAGAATTGAAAACACTGCTTTTATCGTCAATTTCAGAGATAATTTCGTTTTGTGTAATATGAGGTAGTTGCTCCCAATAATCGGTAAGATAAATAGCTTCTCTCAATGAAACAGTTTCATTGTTTAAAACATCCTTAAATACTCCGTCATATGTGCGAGTACCAACTACAAGAGAGTGAGTTAAAATATTGTCAACTATAACGGATGGTATGCGTAATATTTTGAATAACAATGATAGTTTTGCTTTTGAAAATCCTAAGGTCTGAGCGAGTTGCGCGTCAGACTTAAACGATCCTTTTTGTTTTAACAAATGAACAGACCTAGCTTCTTCAAAGCAGTTCAAGTCAGAGCGAATGTTCTCAATGAGCTGAAGTTCAAGCAAGCGAACATCATCGGCCTCAACCAAGCTTGCCTTGACTTTAATGTTGAGAAAACGACATGCTTCTAGTCGCCTACGTCCAGAAATGAGCTGATATTTAAATACGGAATCATGATCTGGGTTTGTTCTTATTTGGATGGGTATTTGTTGACCAGATTCAGAAATTGAGTCTATTAGATTAAAAAAATCTTCTGTAAATAAAAATCTTTCATTGCGATTAGCAAAGTCAGTAACTTCAATGAGTTCTGAGGGCAAATCAATGATTGATCGTGAAAGTAAATCATTTCTTTCACGTTCCAACTGTTCAATTTGTATTTTCTGCTGTGAAATTACAGAAGTGCTAAATACCGCACTATCAGAGGAGCGAGAGGTCACTTGGGATTTAAGCGCGTTAGCAGCTGCACGTCGTCGATCACGCGCCATAGCCTCATCTTTTAAAATTTGTTCTTTCGATAACATTAATTAGCTCCAGTTTTACTAAAATGTTTAGATTTAACGGACCATGCATCAATGACGCGTAACAAGACCTCGCGATTAATTGCATTAAAGCATTCGATAGCACGCTTATATGTTCTTGAGTTAACACCTTCTCCATTTAACTCATAAATCGACATATTCTTATCAGCAGCTACTTTTACAGCTTTGGAAATAATTGCTTGTTCCTGAATCATATCTCCGCCAAAAATTTCAGCAATGCGAGATCCATTTCGAAGTGATTCAAGGTCGGATTCCATTCTTGTTCGTAAACCCAATATGAAATCAAATGATTTGGATTCAGAAAATGCTTCTTCGATCTGAGTTAAAACTAAATTTAATTGATCAAAAAATGCACCTGTTGCGAGAATATCTAAATGTGAGGGTGGAACAGGTACAATCATTGCGTCAGAGCTGTAAATTGCATTTAACGTAACATATGAAAAACTAGGTGCACAGTCTATAACGATAATATCGTAATCAATAAAGTGAGAGCTTCTCAACTCGTCATGTAAGACACGATGGAATTGAAATTTGTCTTCATTCATCTGTCGTGATGGCATAATAAATTCAGCGTCAAACAGCCTAATGCTTGATGGTATGAGATCTAGGTTATGCCAATATGTTTTTTCAGGTTTAAGTTGTTTTGACTCTGAATATAAATTTAAAAGTGTTTGCTCAGGAGAAACAAATTGACTACCCTCTACATCAGGACCTTCGAGTGGAATTTTACCCAGCATGCTCGATAACGATGCTTGAGGATCACTGTCAATTGCTAGTACCCTATAACCTTGCATGGCCAGATACTGAGCAAGATGAAAGGCTGTTGTTGTTTTAGATGAGCCACCTTTTAAATTTGCAACTGAAATTACATACGGATTGATAATATTTTCAGGGCGAGCTATATAGTAATCTTTTTTACGCGTATTGCTTTGTAGTTTCTTTCTTGCAATATCTAGTTGTTCTAATGTAAAAACCCGTTTATTATTATCATCTTCGTTGCATTCAATACCGCCTTCTCGAATTAATCGCTGAAGACTTTGATATGACATATCTAGCAAGCTTGAAGCCATCGCAACAGAGAACAAGGGTGGTGTTTTACGAAGTTCTGGTGGATATTCTGTGCGAAGGATATCCTCTCTGAGTATCTCTACATTTTGAGCGTATGCATATAGGTCAGTTGTGGTTTTCATGAAAATATCCGATTACATAGTATTAACTTAAATAAATTATATGCTACAAGAAATTAGTTAGCAAGCTTGTTTTTTGTAGCATATACATAAAATTGAAAAATAATAGATATTCAATCGGTTTTATTATTGATGTCATCCAATAGATAAACCATTATTTTTCGATATAAATATGAGTGTTCAGGAAATATTATCGTATCACTACTGCTTTACAGCAATTACATGTGTTAAACGTTGTTAACATACTTGGGGTGACTCTGTTAGCAACGCAAGTTCAGGAATAATAGACTAAACATTATATTTTTAATCGATCACAGTTAGAGTTCTTAAAACAGTAGAGTTATAATCAAATTTTAAACTTCTAAATTTACAGGCCTTTCCTAATTATGAGTGCCAGTGTCATCTCCTTAATGGCTGTAATAGCCACGCCCTATGTGACAGATCCAAATGCACTTCCTTATCGTGCTTGGTGGGGTGGCGAAGTTGCAATACAAGCGACACAGGCGTGTATTGATGATGGTCGAGATATGGCGAAGGGGTTTGTTTTGAGGAAAGTTTTAACTGCTGGGCAGGGCGTATTGACTGTGCAGTGTGAAATACTCCAAACCGAAACAGGTCCTTATTATGCCTCCAAAGGCGAGTATCTGCCAATGCCAATGCTCAAAGAGATTGTCAGGCTATTTGAGCAAAAAGGGTATAGCATAAATTACGATTTAGAATAACCACGCATTTTTGGAGTAAGGTCATGCATAGCGTATTCGAGCATATCGTGAGTATGCAAGTTGAATTGAACGAGCGCACAGCCTCAAATTGGTTAGAAGCCGAATTTGATTGGGATGCGGCTATTTTAGTGGAGTGTGCAGAGTCCATCGATAGCACTAATTGGAAATGATATGCAGTTGTAATAATCTTACAATTAATTTATAGTTAAATCATATTGTTTTGAGAAGTTGGTTTTATGAGATTAATTAAAGCAACAGAAGACTTTAAACTGCACGGTCATTCCTATGAAGACTTTCCTTTAATCGTTAATTCTGAAATGGAGTTGGTGTGGGAAGTGAATCAGTTCTTAATCTATTTTTGCATTACCAGAGGGCGAGTCGAAAGCAAGAATACTTGGTGGCGTTACGGTCAGGATATGTATGATTTTTTCGGTTGGCTTGAGGGTAACAATTTAGATTGGCGTTCAAGTTTAGCGACTACTCAGCATTCAGTCATTGCCGCTTATCGTGACTGGTCAGTGAATCAAGGCTTATCTTCAACAACCATCAATGGACGATTAAGAATCATCATTCAGTTCTACGAATTTGCGCTAAGAAATCACTGGATTGAATCTGTTCCTTACGACATTGAGACGGTAATTATCAACAAAGGCAAAGGCTTCTTAGCGCATACGGATAGGTCAGGAAACCAAAAAAATACGGCTAATGTGATGCTTAAAGAAAATGTTGCCGCTTTACAGATTTTGACTAAACAAGAGGTCAAAACTTTAATGGCTCACCAGTGTTTTATCTCTCAGCAACTAATTTATCGTTTAGCCCTTCAAACAGGCATGCGTAAAGAGGAATTGATGACGTTTCCAGAGAGTTACATACAAGACCCTAAAACCAAGCGTGGTAAGGCGATTGTGCCGGTTGTATTGAGTTCCAAGGATATGGCGGTGATAAACGGGCAAGGGGGCACAAAAGGCAATAAGGAACGAACAATTCATATCCCTATATCCCTATATGAGCGGCTGTGGCAGTACAAGTTGCATGAACGATATGAATTGCTAGTAAAGAATGAGGTCAGTGAACAGAAAGCATTGCTATTGAATCGGTTTGGGCGACCTTATTCGATAAAAGGCTCGATACTGAATACGAAACTTAAAGAGAT
>NZ_JYNN01000046.1 GCF_000934765.1 Thiomicrospira microaerophila
GCCATAGACCAACAAGCTAATTAATAAACTGGGGTGGTAGGCGCTACTACCGCGCAAACCATAACTGTTTTCAATTTGGGTTAAATCAAGCTGGTCAACGACCTCGACGACAAAACGTGCAAGATGGTCATCAGGCAGCCATTCATCTAAGGTTGGCGGTAGAAGATATCCGCTAAGGCGGTCTATTGGGCGAAAGCGACTCATTGTTTTTATCTCATAAGTAATATGGGCATATTTTAACACATATCGTCTTTTAGCATATTATTGTTTGATTAGTCCGACAGGCTCCTAGTAACTTATTTTTATTTGCTGTTCCAACATAAATTCTACAAGCCTGTTTTAAGAGTCCCTTTTCTATAATCATGTCGTCAACTTTTACAGGCAACCCCGATTTTGGTTCTAAAGAATATTCTAGTTTTACCTTCTCAGAGATAAACTTATCTTTTCGTGTTTCTGAAAAAAACTTGTCATCTAATATTTTTTTTGGATAAAAGAGGTTTTCAACTGAACTAGGGAAGCCTTTAGGTAATTCAATGAGCGCTGGTGGGTTTGCAGGAGAATTTTTATTTATGTTATTATCAGCATATCCTTTCCAAAGATTACTCCCTTCTTCAGTATTTGGATCAATTACATAACCAATTCCATCCGATATCTCTCTCTTATCTTTTATATAGCATACGATATATTCGTGATTAACTTTGACTTCATATTGATTATCAGTGTTACCTTCGGTATTCCAAATAAAGGATGCAACAAAATTCCTTTCTCCAAAAATCTCATCACATATCTTTCTGAGGTTATGCACTTCGTTGTCGTCAATCGAGATAAAAATCACGCCATCGTCGCGCAGTAGATTGCGGGCGAGTTTGAGGCGTGGATACATCATATTGAGCCAGTTGGAGTGGTAGCGGCCGGCGCTGTCGGAATTGGTGAAAAGCGGATTGCCTTCTTCGTCTTTTTGTCCGGTTAAACGCTGGTAGTTGGCGAGGTTGTCTTTAAAGTCGTCTTTATAGACAAAATCTTTGCCGGTGTTGTATGGCGGGTCGATGTAGATCATCTTCACTTGACCGAAGTAGCTTTTTTGCAATAGTTTGAGGACTTCGAGGTTGTCGCCTTCGATATAGAGGTTTTCGGTGGTATCCCAATTTACCGATTCATCCGGCGCTGGGCGCAGTGTGCCGAGGCTGGGTGTGGTGGCGATGCGTTTGGCTTGTTCTTTGCCCGCCCAGGTGAATTGGTAGCGTTCGCTGTCGGTTTCGATCTGCTCGCCCAATTCGGCCTTGAGCGCGTCAAAGCCGATTTTGCCTTCGGTAAACACATTGGGGAACAACTGTTTGAGCTGTTCGATATTGTGTTGGGTCAAGTTTAGGCTTTCGCCTTGGATGGGTTGTAGATCGTGTGTTGATTCGGTCATTATTCGTTTCTCTATTAAATTTTGAGTAGTTTTTAACATGGTCGGAACGCAATGTTAAATTTTGAGTAGTTTTTTAACATTATCAGGTTTGCCAAGTTGCAAAGCTTTGCCAATTTTCTGGAAAGCCCATTTGTTGGGTATTGATGTCTGGGTAATCCACTAAAAGCTTTTTTAGGCGGTGCGTCCAGTCGTGGTCAGGCTGAATGATATTGAGCATCCATGCCATCATAACCAGTGTGTTGTATATTTTTCGGCGCGGTTGTTGTTCATTTTGAAACGCATTGATCACCAGCATGGGTTTATTTCTGGGTATTTGCAATGTAAAAGTAAAGCTCTTGTTCCAAACCCTGGCGTGGTGCGCACAATGATTGCGAAGAATCGTTAAGTGGTGCAAAAAGGATTGTAAAACTTGGCTATCCATTTGATATGCTCTGGCAATGGTATTTGCATCTTGTCTTTTCTTCAGGTTTTTGTACCAACTTGAAAGCTGCCCCATTGACATCACTTCAACAACCGCCCAAATAGGCGGTATGGCTTCTTGGTATTTGCCTGTTAGGTGAACAATAAAATCTTCTCGGCTTCTTGAAATTTCGGTTTTTAACTTTTTTAGCGTGGTTGCATAGTCGTTTTGATTTTGAAAAAGTGTGCTGTCCAAAATCGGATGTGCACCATATGTCTGACCGAGATGGTAAGCGAGTTTAGTGCGGATTGAGACTTCAATTTGCTCAATCGCATCAAGCAAGAGTATGCGAAGATCTTTATCAAATTTGTATAGGTTGATTATGTCTGAAAATAAGGTTCCGGCTCGAAATTGATTATTCGACTGGCGATATTCGTACCAGTAACCCGATAGGCGGTAGTAATTGAAATGAGCCAGATAATGCTCAACTTGGGGAATGGGAAGGTCGAGTTTCATTCCTTGCTGAACAAGCTTTTGGCGTTGTTGGGCGTAGGTTAAATGGGGCTTGTTGTATGGAATTTTAGCCATTTTCTGTTCCCAAGAAACAAGTAACCCCTCGCAGGGCGCTGTTCTTATGGGTAGCGGGAGGGGTGTTGTTGGTATACATTATAATGCCAACGCCGCCTAAATAACAAACTTTATTTTCTAAAATGTTCAAGCCCATCTTTCCATCTCCCGTTTCATTTGGGTATTATAACGATTAAAGGTTCCTGCTTGGTGATAAGAGTCCAAGGGATGTTTCCATTGTGTGTTTAATGGATAGCTGAGCAGGTCATTTTTCATTTTGTCCCGCCTGGATGTTTTCTAGTTGTTTGAGCCGTTGCTGTAATTGCATATTCAATGCCACTTTTTCGTTGAACTGGGCGCAGGTTTTGAGCTTGTTGGTGAGTTCGTCGATGTCTTTTTTGAGTTGTTGAATGTGTTTTAACTTGGCCCGTTGTGCGGCGATATCGAGTTCTGCTCCGCTGTTTTGATTCGTTGGAAGCTGGGTTGCGCCGGTTAAGCGTGCGGTTTGGTAGCGCGTGAATGTGTGGATTAGGCTTTGGTATAAGCGATAGAGATTTTGTTGGTTTTGCCGGTCAAAACGCAGGGCGTTGTAAAAGTCTTGTTCTAATGGGGTATTAGCAGACCTGGTTGCGCCGCTATCTATCCAGTCGGTTTGAATCAGCTCATTCATGATGAGTTTGTCGTGTTCGCTGTCGGCTTGGTGAACCGATTTTTCAGCCAATGACCATTGCACTTGTTGGCCTGCCTTGATTTCGAGCAGTATCGGGTAAGCGATGGCTTTATGTACCAACTCGTGCAGGGTTTTGAGTTGCGCGGGTTTGAGGCTTGACCCGGCTTTATGCCCGTCGGGGTGCGGGTGATCTTTAAGCGTGACTTGTATCACAAACAGTTCGAGATATTCGTGCTCTGTGGTTTTATAGGCGGGAATATTGCTGTTGTCGGGTTTGATATGCGCTTGAAGTGTAATCGATTCGACTTGCTCTTGAAGCAAGCGTTGCGCACTCGATGATAGCTGTCCATTGTCGTAAAAACTCTTTTTGGTGAGTTTTTGGCTGAGGTGCAGTGCCGGCGGTAATTGAAGTGCTTCAAGTAACATGATTATTGTCCATCCACTAAGATCAGGTAGCTGATAACTTCAAAATCGCTGTTGGCGTTGAACGCATCAAGCTGGGTTCCGCCACGACTGAACAGGCTGTTTATGCCCTCCTCAACCTTTTTACCTTGGATATGCGCAATCGCTTGTTTTAAATGGCTTTGGTATTGGGTGCTACTGCCGAGTTGCTGGAATAAGGCGCTATCGGGATGCGAGCGGCCTAAGCTGTGTTTTTTGAGGATATCTAAGGTTTTTTTGGCTTGGGTATAGGGTAGCTGGATGGTTTGTTGTTCGGTAACGTAAACCAAGAAATACGGATACAAGGCATAGGGTTCTTGGGCGCGTTCATTTTCGGGGTTAAATTCGCGCGCAAGACTTTTTAAACAAAAAATCACGCCGGGTTGCAGGCCTGCATTTTTTAGGGTTTGGTCTAGTTTTTCCACCGAATACAAGCCGTTCGGCGCTTGTTCTAGGGTGTTGAGGTGGGCTTTCATGTAGTTTGACAAATCCATTTTAAAGTCATTGAGCGTAAGGTCGGTAATCGACAGACCGCCGGAAATGTCTTCTAAATCGAGCACGGTGTCTTGCAGTTCTTTGAGTTGTTTTTTACGGTATTCCAAATCGCGCATTCGACCGGCATTGGTTTCGTCGATTAGGTTTTCTTCGCCGGTGGCCGACACATCAAGCAGAACCATGCGTCCGGTAACGCGGGCTTCGAGATCAATGTATTCATCGAGTTCCATATTCGGCCAGAAGTTGACCAGTTGGATTTGGCTGTTTTTGGAGCCGAGTCGGTCGATACGGCCAAAGCGTTGGATAATGCGCACCGGGTTCCAGTGGATGTCGTAATTGATTAAATAGTCGCCGTCTTGTAGGTTTTGTCCTTCGGAAATACAGTCGGTGGCGATGAGTAAATCGAGTTCGGCTTCGGCAGGCAAGCCAGTTTTGTCGCGCTCTTTGGAAATCGGTGAGAAGGCGGTTAGCAGTTCGTTGAGTTCTGCGCGTAATTGCGGTTGGTTGGTTTTGTTGGTACCTGAGCCAACAATTAACGCACTGTGAATGCCTTGGGTTTCGAGCGCCCAAGCAGATAGCTGTTTGTAAAGGTATTGCGCGGTATCGGCAAAGGCGGTAAAGATGATGACTTTTTTATTACCCGGGTTCAGTGGGTGAGTGATTTTGTTTTGGATTTGTTGCTTAAGCAACGCCAGTTTCTGGTCGCGCTGTGGTTTGACACTGGCCGCCATATTGACGATTTCGGTTAGGTAACGTTGGTCTTCTTTGAGGTCGTATAGCCATTTGGCTTGATCCATGTCTTGAATCAGGACTTTGACTTTTTTGCCGACCAGCAGGGTTTCCAGTTCCGGGGAGTCGATATCGGTTTCTAAAATGTTTAGGTGATCGTACTCGCCTTGAGCATGGTGTTCGAGTTTTTGAATGGTGCGTTCAATGTCGGTTAATAGCCGTTGGGCAGTAAGATGAAAAGAATGCACCGAGCTTTCAAGGCGTTTGAGCAGATTGACTTTAATTAAGCCAATCAGGCTTTTTTCTCGGTCTAGTTGGGTAAACACCGATTGACTGCCTTTGAGTTTGGTGTCGTATTTTTGCTCGTAAAGTTTGCGCTTTTCCAGTGCCACGTATTTGAGCGGCGCAAAGGTGCTCAAATTAAGGCGACTGATGGTTTTATTGATTTCACGCAGGGATGGAAATTCGCCTTGGCTGTCAAAGTCGGCTTGGATGTTAATCGGCTTGAGTCGGGTGGGGAATTGACCGATTTCAGCGAGATTGTAGTATTTCTCAATGTGCTTACGCGAACGGGCAATGGTGAGTACATCCAATACTTTGAAGTAATCAAAGTTCAGTGAGCTTAGCAACTGGTCGGTGGTGCGAAGCGCATCTGGGTTTTTTAGCCAATCGTTGAATTTGGTTTGCGCCCGTTTTAGCGTTTGTGAAATATTAGTAATGCCCTGTTCAACTAGCGCATAATCATTGCCTTCGGTGACAAAGGCTATTTGATTTTTGAGATCGTTGAGTCGGTTGTTGACCGGCGTAGCGGATAGCATCAGCACTTTGGTTTTAACACGGCTACAAATAATGTCTTCCATCAGTTTGGAGTAGCGTGTGTGCTTGTCTTCCGCACTACTGGCGTTTCTAAAGTTGTGCGATTCGTCAATCACCACTAAATCGTAATTACCCCAGTTGATCGTTTCAAGATTAATATCACCGGATTGCCCTTTGGTGCGGGTCAGGTCGGTGTGATTCAATACATCATAACTAAAGCGGTCAGCGGCAAGCAAATTTCGCTTGTCGTTTCTTATGTATAAGGTCCAGTTGTCACGCAGTTTTTTGGGCGCGAGCACCAGCACTCGGTCGTTTCTTAATTCGTAATATTTGATGACCGCAAGCGCTTCAAAGGTTTTACCTAAACCGACGGAGTCCGCCAAAATACAGCCGTTGTAACGCTCAAGCTTGTCAATGACGCCAAGTACGCCGTCTTTTTGGAAGGGGTAGAGTTTGTTCCAAACGGCGGTTTGTTTAAAGCCGGTTTTGGTTTTTACGATAGACTCTTCGTCTAACTCGCTAAGATGGTTTTGGAACAGTCGGTAGAGGGTCAGAAAGTAAATGGTTTCGGGGGCTTGGTCTTGTGCTAAAAATGCCGCCGCCTCACACAGCGCTGACTGTAGATCACGTGCAGTGGTATCCTGCCAAAATTGTTCAAACCAAGCCTTTATTACCCGTGACTGCTCTGGATCATCATTGCCAATGTTCATGTCCATTTGGCTAGATTGCACCCTGCCTAAACCGGGCGCATCTAACGATGAGGAACCTTGAATGAATAACCCTTGCATCGCATTTTGAATGTGTAATATATTTTGCGGCACTCGTTTTTGATCAATGCCTTTGGCTTGAACAGAGGTGGTTAACCATTTTAAAAACCGTTGGGCGAGTTCTTTTTGTTGTAATCGATTAAGCAGTTTTTGTTCGCCTTGCACGGATGCGATTTTTTGAGTGAGTGGCATGTTATCTGAGGCAAGCATTAATCTTGTCGTTGTTCCATCAAGCGTTTTTTCTAGCGTTTCAAATCCGATCAGCGTAAAGGTTTTTAGCAGTAACGAGAGCTGTGCGTTTGTCTCTATTTTTTGAATGAGAAATGCACCCAGTTTTTCTGAGATCTGATTGTCAATCGTAAAATGGGATGCCATGAGACTTAATACCTTTGAGTTTTTTGGTTCAAGTTAGTTATTATCCATGATGTGTGTAAATAGTTTAGATTAAATTCACTTATAAAAGTGTTTAAACACCCAACCCATCCACCGGCACAAATATCCAGCCTTCTTTTGGCGGCGTAGATTCGCTTGGCCAAAGCAGTTGCTCGGGATGATGCACTAAACTCCAGGCCAGCAGCGCACAAATAAGTGCATCGCGTTGGTCGGGTGAGCGGATTTCATTGATGTATTCGTCGATATCGCTGTTGGCGGTGTTTTGGCTTTGGGCTGTTGTTTCGGGTTCGACAGCCTTAACAAATTTAAAATGTTGGTTGAGTAGGTTTTGTATGAACTTGGCGTGTTTGCAGGCTGATGGGTAGCCCTCAAAAGCTTTGAGCGGTGTGCCCTGCCCCCAAATGCCGGTTTGATGCAGCTTGGGTGCGAACTTAGCCAGCATATGCATGCCTTTGGTTGCTTGGCTGCCGATCATATCTTTGATCGCGGATAGGGGTTTGAGTCCCCGCTCGAACAGCGTTTTTTCAGTGTGGCGATAGAGGTAGTCATTGGTCGCTGAGGCGTGTATTTGACTGACCGGTTCGAGCTGATTGATGAGGGCTCGAAATCCTTCTGAAAAACCCAGTGGCGTATCAATCGCCATCACATACTGGTGCTGTGCATAGTCTTTGAGGGTGAGGCCACATAATCCAAATAGCTTTTCTATGAACACTTGGGTTGTGTCGGCCTGATTGATGGTATCGCGCAGATTGCCGCGCCAAGGCAAACCCAGAAGATTAAGTTTAGTATCCAAGATCACAATCGCATCGCGACTATTTGGATTCTGGTCACAGTTCCAGCCGCCAACATCCCAACCGATATAATACTGCTCGTTCATGCTATTCCTCTGTTATTTTTATTCATTGTTTAGCTTTATCGCTTCTTGTTCTAACGGCTGATAACTCAATTCCATAAATTTGATAAGGGTATCGCGCATCATCATTTGCAATTTGGTTGGCTTGGGTTGTATCAACTGTTCATCGAGGGCATAGACAATCTCTACGGCCTGTGGGTGATGAGCCAGCTGTTGGCCCAATAACCCAAGTATCGCTAATTCATCATCCAAGGGTTTTTGTGCATCAAAATCTTCGGCCCACTGATTTAGCTGAATCGCTTGGACTTCAAGTTCAACCAGGCCTGGTTCTAATAGTGTGGCGACTAAAGTTGTTTTAAGCTGGGCCAGATATTCCAGTGATGCCTCACCCCGTCCCCATGCACTCAATATCCAGACTAGACTCGCCAATAGCTGTGCATGCGAACTCGCTTCAAGCGTTTTAGTCCAAACATCGGGCAGCGTTTGGCGGCGCTGCAGAAGTGCGTTGTGGTGTTTTTGCGCTTTTGCCAGGCGTCGATCAAGCGCCTTTACTTGTAGGGCGTGCCCTAGATAGCGAGCCGCCGCCCAAATCTTTGAGATCAGCCACATCCCTAGATTGATTATCATGATCAGTACATAGCCTGCCGCATAGAGGGCTTGCCCAATTAGACTAAAGACGCCATAGATTATTTGCATTTGCGCTGCTTTTTTGCCGCGCACTTGGATGCCCCAGAGTTTGGCGGATGAACGATTTGGCTTGAGCCAGTTAAAGGTGCCTAATTGATTGCGTGTTGAAACGCTGATACCGGATTTGGATAGGTTGAGTTTATGGGGTCCTTTTCCATAGCGTCCAACTAACACAAACCGACCATTTTGTAATGCCACTTGCGTACCTTGAGTGAGCCGATGGGATAAGCGCAACCCGTGCTGCGAGTTAAGCGTGACATTAATGCCGGCGGCTTTTGTTTGTGCTCTTAAAGAGATACCCGCTGTACGACTGGCACGGGTATAGGCCGTTCGATGCTCAATCCGAACCTGTTTGCCCTGTTCGTCTTTTTTACCCCAGTTGGTCAATGCTGGTTCAGCCACGCTATCCTTGCCTCTCGCTCAATCAATGTTTAGCACTATACACCGAGCACTAAATTAAAGTCAAATAATTTGACTATGTGGCGCTATCAGTGATAGGATTTCGCTTAGATTGACTATGTAGGAGCTAAAGCCATGACTAACCCAATTCCACTGTAGTGAGGTTTTAAATTGAATGATAGCGTGCCCGATCTTGGAAATTATTTGGAAATAATCTTGGAAATCATTGGAAGATAACGTGGAATAAGTCAGGAATTATTTTTGGAAATAGCTGGAATAAGTCATGGAATAAATGGGATTGTAGATGGAATTATCTGTAATTCATTTTGGAATAACTTGTTAAAAATGCAGGAATCATTTGTAATGCACACATGCTCCAACCCCCCTGTTTTAAAGGCTTCAAAGGCCCTTTCAAGTACTAAATACCAATCTAAGGGGGTATTCAATAACAGAATACCATTAGCTACATACATCCTCTCTCATACCCTATCATCTTTTCACTTAAGTTACGGGTGACATCTCAGCCTTGTCATAATGGCAATGAAGGATTCAATCCATTTACTTTATCTTGATCTGTCATGAGTGTGGCATGATGTGGTTGAGTTTCAATGGTGGCAGAATGTAATTTCTTTCATTTAACCACTCTGTTTTAATCGCTTCCAATATTTGGGCTTTGTATCAAGTTGAAGCCACTGTAATGCTGCTAGAACTAACCATTCGAAAGCTTGGCTTGTGCTTGTATATTTATCAGCTCGAGCTTTATACTCTTGGCTAACAAAACTTCAGACATGACAGCTAAACCTTTTTGCAATATAAAACCAGCATAGCCTCCAAGCTGAGGATGCACCATCATCTGCTTTGTTAAAGCCTCAAACTTTGCAAGTTGTTTTTCAAATACATCTTTTCTTGATAAGCTAGGCCAATGAAGGATGTCGATTTTATCCCATGCAGGCAATACCAAGCTATCAAACCCATCATGTCCAAGTTGATTGATGCCTGCTAAATCGAAATCAAAAAAACCTATTTTCAATCCTTGAAATACATCGACAAGTTGACGTGCAGGGTTGAGGCTAAAGCGAACATCGCCACGATATACACATACCACACACTGATCTTTTTCTGCAAAAGACCGAAACAGCTTGATAAACTCAGGATACTGATGGCACGCCATAAATACCGCAAGATTCTCAATATACACCAGTACATCGGCCCTGAAAAGAATTTCATCAATTTCAAATAGGCCTGCACGATTTGCCGGAAAAGATTCATTATTAATTACAAACGGTTTTATTAGCGGACTACATAACACATGTCGACCGAGTACATTAGTGGTCGATAACTTCTCATTTGAGTATGTCTTAGCTACACACATCCTTGAGCTAGGATCAAAACCGCTTACACCCGTTTCACTTACCCACCGTTGCAGTATCGAGATATCTTTTGTAGACAGGCTTAGGACTTTAGCACGCACCACACCCAAATCATATTCACGATGCAATTTTTGCCACTGCCTTGTTAGATTGACTTCGATCGCAATACCCTGGTCAACAAGTGCAACTATTTGTTTGAGTGTGCGCTGGTCTAGCTCTGAATTCATAGCCGATAAACCTCTATATCTGAAACGTTTGTATTCGCTGCATGATTATCCAAGCGCTCTTCAATAAAAATCAACGTTATGCCCGGTCGATTTGCCTTTTGCAATGCACGATTCAATACCATCAACTGATTGAAGCTAAAAGCCAACCAGGCCTGATAATGTAATGTTTGCTGAAGAGTCTCATCATCAAACCAAAGTTTACCTATTCTGAGCGGTGCGCCCTGATCATGCCGCCATAATGATTGTATTAATAATTGTTTTGCCAACTCAACCTGTTGAATAAAAATACTCGATGCGGGTTCATCCCATAGATGTTCGGCTTCATAAGCAATAGGCATCTCCTCATCTTTGAGCTTGTGAATCGGACGAGCAGGCTGTTTAAGTTTATTTGCAATGTCTTTAAATACACTAGCCTCATAGCCACTAAAATTTAAATAATCAACGCCTCCATTAAATTGTATACTTGATGGTTGATCATTAAAGCCAACTAACTGATAGATGGGGTGTGACTTAAGATCAAGCGTTTCTACATCAATTTGTATATCACCTTGTTTGAGCTTAAAGTACATATCACGCAAAAGACGTGTTTTCTTATCTAATTGACGCAAACGGCTTAAGTTGTTTTCAAGTTTTTTAATCAAGCTACCGAGATATTTATTTATTTTTTCCAAGGGGTCATACAGATAGGTAATTATGGATTTTCGAATATCTAAGTCATCCGATAACTGAGCAAGCATCTGATAATTCATCACCTCTATACGTTCAATATGACTTTTAACCCTCTGTAATAATGCACCATTCTGCTGGTTTTTTTGTTTCATGGTTTTGGACTGACCAAAATCATTGTCAACATCTTGCTCGATACTCACCATGATTCGAGTTATCGTGCGCTCAAAACGACGACAACGATGTTGTATTTGTTTGAGCATCTTATGATACAACTCATAATCTGACTCGCTCAAGGCAATAACCGATTTTTTAGCATAGTCATCAAGCGTATCTAAAAACTGTGTCACATCAGTTAGCTCTCGCATTGAACCATCAGTGGCTTCATTGAGCATGTCAGATAACGCATCTAAATTAAAGCCACCAATATAGCTGCTATCAGTGTCCTTTTCTAAAAATTGATAGTTTTCTAATAGCATCAAAGAACTTGTTGGCTTTTCAATATCAACCGGCTGTTGTGAATCATTAATCAACTGTGTCAATAATTCAGCGTTCTCGACCAACGCTCTACCAAACCCCTTGAAGTCATCAACCTTCATATCAAACTCGCCTGCTCCATATCATCATCCAGTACCTCTCCAACCAACTCTTGTTGTATATGTAAATACAACTCTTTGAGATAACCAAAGTGGCCGGTAAAGAAATAGGTACCATTTTTGTCTTTTTTGCTAGTCAACAACCCCTTCTCAGACAATTTCTCAAATACAGCCTTAAGTTGCTCCCAGCTTGTATCGGCCTTTCGACTGCTTTTAAAAAACTTGGTTTGACTCAGTTGAATGAGCTCTGCTTTTAAGACCGAGTTAAGCTGAATGACCGAATCAATCTGTGTAAGCTCAACTCGATCACCTATATCCAAATATTGATAACGCCCATCCGCTTTGCCTATCAGGTCTAAAAACCCTAACAATGGCATCATCAAGTCAACCGCTTCTTGGAGGTGCTGGCGTATTTTCTTTTGCTCGTCCGTATCAGAATAGACATCAAACATAGCTTTATAGAATTCGCCTGCTGGTGAACGATAAAGCTTAAACCCAAGACTAACCAAGATGTCATTTACATCTGAACGAATACGCTCAGATTGCTCTAGCGTGGCATACCAGTCATGATACGCTTGGTCACAAACTGTATTGCCAGATAACAAAGTGCGTGCTATGTGCGCAATCTCCATAACATCTATACCCCCTTTTGATCATGGATTTGGTCAAAATAATCCAATACGGTTTTAGTTGTATTCATAAAACGGCGCAATTTCTTGCCCTTAGTGATACTGTAGATGTTGCTAAAGTATTGCAATATCTCAGGCGGAGCCTCAGGTAAAGCACATACAAATATCACCTTTTCTCTATCTAGAATAGGAAACAACTCCGCAATATTTTCGGTATGAAGCCGCCCAAGCTCATCTATTGGCCAGTGCACATAAAGATTTTCATTTTTCTGCATGGTTCGCTTGAGTGCCAAATAAGTTGTAATAAGAATTAAAAAGCTTAAGCCTTCACTCGAAATGGACTTGAGCTCTTCACCATTTCTAGCGATATGAACGCGATTATCATCCTCATTGGTTAACTCTATTTTGATCTGTATTAGCTGCTCTATCGATTTTATTTTTTTACTTGACGCAACAATCTCCTGACAAATGCCCGATACCGATTCAAAATAGTTATTACCTGGGTACTGTTCTAAAGGCATGCTTTGAACGGCACGCGCCTGCTCCGCAACCAAAGCCAATCGCTTTCGGTATGGTAGGTCTGTAATCATTTCTTCAACGCGCGCACCGACATGTGCAATATTAGAAAAACGTGCACCCATGTCATCCATTTGTTTAGACAGTGCATTGCCCATATTTTTTATGGCGAAGACTAGTGCTTTAAACTTCTCATCCAAGTCGATAATGGCTTTTGCCTGTGTACGAAATAAGCTTTGTGTACTTTCAATCAAGTTCTTTAAAAAAGAATCAAATAAATCCTGCAGCGCATCCATATCCCTATGCCAGTAATCCAAATCTATAAACAAATGAGGATAACCTTGCTCAACCTTGTTTCGCAGTACCTGATGTAATCCTAGAGAGCGCTTAAGCTGGATATAAGCTTCTTTTCCTGCTTTAGTAGACAACTGGCGCTGCTCAATTAAGAGTTTGAGTCGGCTTTCTGCTTCCTTAGCATTTAATAATTGATTTGCCAAAGTATCCTCAAGGCACTCATAAACACAAATATTATCCGAGTCTATCTGAGTGCGTAATAACTGATATTTATTTACATCACTATTGAGACGTTTAAGTTGCGCATTAAGCTGCTTGAGCAACTCATTTTGGTGATAAAGTTTCTGCTCGAATTCCCGGTTAATATTCTCTAGTGCGCCCCTGCTTTCCTGCAACGTTTGCTTGAGCTCAAATATTTTTGCTTGATAATCAGATTTTTTGGAAAACTGTTCTTTAACCCAGTAGCGGTAGGCCTGTACGCGCTCCGCATAGTCTTTAAGCGTTACGATTTCATTTTTGATTGCGCTTATTTTTGTTTGGAGCTGATGGTTATATTCAACATTAAATCCCTTATCCGCCAAAACCTGCGACTGGTTATCCTCAATTTGACGCAGTTCTTGGTTGTATTGGTGATTGATCTGCTCAAGCTGCTTCTGCTTTTGCATTTTCGTATGTTCTAGTGCCTGTGACAATTGTGCGACTTCTTCTCTAAATCGCTCCAGTAATTGATAGCATTGTTGGTCCTGATCACGCTGATTTCGATCGGCTACTTCCTTGAGTTTAGACTGCTCAAGCTCATGGGTTTCTATCGATAACTTCAGTGAATGGCGAATCTGCTCGATTTCATCACGCTCCTCTTGTTTCAAATTTCGACGTAACTCACGAATGCGATCAAGCTCATTTTGCCCTTTCCTTAGCTCAGCATCTAAATCGTTTAATATTTTCTGCTTAATTTTCAGCTCTTTTCCAGTTTGCTCTAATCGCTGCTTTAAATCCGATGCTTCTTGTTCCTTATTCTTAATGCGCTGTGTAGTTTGTTTTATTGCATCCGCCAACTCCGATTCCTCTTTAATTTGTGTGGCGGCTAGAGCATGATAGTTAAACTTTAAATTCATCAAACCCTGATGACTATTATCATCGAAGTCGATATAGTCAACTTTAAAACGTAAAGCATCCGCACTGAGCACTCTTAGTGCCTGGTCAAGATGCGCTCCATGCTGTTCTTTGATGAAGTGATACACTGAGGATGTAAAGGAAGCGAGCTCTTTTTCGTATGCCGCTTTATCACGACGCGCACCATCTATCTCTTCATTGGTGCGCCTTAGTGAGCTATCAATATTTTCAAATTGTTTATTAAGCTGTCCAAGCTTGGTTTCAAGTTCAACACGCTGAGTCTGACTTTTTTTGTTTACATTCTCTGCTGCTTCATAATCTTCCCCTAATTGTTCAGCACGCAACCTAATCGCTTCTAGCGCTTCTGAAAATGGACTTTGTAATTGAGTTTTTTTATTTTCGATCACCCCATCCTTTGTTTTAAGCCTTAATACAAAATCATGTTTCTGACTGTCATGGCGTTTATTTAACTCTATGAGTTCGTCACGCTCTCTTTGATGGCAATTAATCAGCTCATCGTCAATTAATTGTTTCTTTTGATCGTTGTTTTTTTCTATTTGACGTTGGTTTTCTAATAGCCAGCTCTTGAGCTCATGTTCTTTTAGCTTAAAATCTTTAATCGTCGATTCATAACCCTCATCCAACTTTTCTTTTTCATGCTCAAGTTTTCTTAGCTCCCCATCTAGCGCAGGAAGCATATTGATTTTCTGTTGTTTTTCTTCAATGTTTTCTTTATCAAAGTCACATCGTTGCTGCTCTAATTGATCTAATAACGATTCTGTGTGCTCAATCTTAGGCATTACATCACTGATAATATTTTTTTGCTGGCTGGCCTGTGTATCGTATTGCTGGTTTAGGGTGTCCAGTGCGATTTCAGCTTGTTGAATTAGTTGGGATTGCTGGATGGACTGAAACTGTGCTCCTTGGTAGGAAATGTATAACTCTTTATCGAGTTCACGTATTTGATGGTTTGCATCTTGAAATAAAATTGCCTGCTCTTTGAGTTGTTCAACAATCGTATTTTGGGCGTCAAGCGCTATAGCGGCTTTAAGCAGTTCCTGACTTTCAGATAGAGCAAGCACATCACTTGAATTAAAATTACTCATATCTAATCCATTGTGCCCAAGTTGTGACAATACACCTTGAGCAACCAGATAAGTCAACGAATCAAAACTGGCCTGACTCTTTAAAATGGCCTGCGCGACTTGATCTATACGCTCAAGCCGTTGACCTTTGGCACAAAGAGAAAATCGCTGTTTAGCGCGGTTTATTTTCTGATCACCACGCCCGCTGCGCTTATTAATTCCGCTCTGAATGATGTCTTGATAAACGGTGTGTGAAAAGGGTCCTTCAAAAGCAATATCTTTCATAAACAGTGATTGACTGAAATCAGACCTACTTATAAAATTGGCATCCTCATCGACAAATAAACGCGCCTCAAAACCACTATCAATAAAAAAATACTCCTCGTTGTTAGAATCCTCCTTTTGTCGAATAACTACCATTGAGGGCATATCTTCTTTCAAATAACTAAATGCAATATAACTTGATGTCAGAGGTAAATGGTACTGACTGAAATAGCTTTCCTTATTGCCGGCCATTTTACGAATTTCATTGGGAGCTGTACCAAAAAATAGCAGCACATAACGCAACAAGCTCGTTTTGCCAGCGCCATTCACGCCCTGTATCACCGTACTTTTATCAACATCAAGCGTAACAATTTGACCTGATTTTAATGAGTTAACAGCATGAATAGCCATTAGCTTAGTTTGCGATTGATCCATATAATTTCCTCCTCATGTAATTCACTGCAGCTCTAAATAACAGCTTTAAACCACCACTAATGACATCCAACAACGAAAATAACAATTGTTTACCTGTGAATATATATAAATCATCGCCAGTCAAACTTTTAGCACTATACACCGAGCACCAAATTAAAGTCAAATAATTTGACTATGTGGCGCTATCAGTGATAGGATTTAGTTTAGATTGTTTCTGAGGAGCTATAGCCATGACTAACCCAATTCCACTGTTTCCCTTGCTTGATGACCCAGCACTTGATGAGATCAAGTGGGATGCACAACTGCGCCTTGAGGAGATTGAGCGTTGGTTGTACTGGCAGGGTTCTTTAAGCCGTAGCGAGTTGGCAGAGAAGTTTAGGATGTCTAAACAACAGACCTCCGCGATTTTGAAGCAATACCAGCAGTTACATCCCACTAA
>NZ_JYNN01000047.1 GCF_000934765.1 Thiomicrospira microaerophila
GGAAACCAAAAAAATACGGCTAATGTGATGCTTAAAGAAAATGTTGCCGCTTTACAGATTTTGACTAAACAAGAGGTCAAAACTTTAATGGCTCACCAGTGTTTTATCTCTCAGCAACTAATTTATCGTTTAGCCCTTCAAACAGGCATGCGTAAAGAGGAATTGATGACGTTTCCAGAGAGTTACATACAAGACCCTAAAACCAAGCGTGGTAAGGCGATTGTGCCGGTTGTATTGAGTTCCAAGGATATGGCGGTGATAAACGGGCAAGGGGGCACAAAAGGCAATAAGGAACGAACAATTCATATCCCTATATCCCTATATGAGCGGCTGTGGCAGTACAAGTTGCATGAACGATATGAATTGCTAGTAAAGAATGAGGTCAGTGAACAGAAAGCATTGCTATTGAATCGGTTTGGGCGACCTTATTCGATAAAAGGCTCGATACTGAATACGAAACTTAAAGAGATTGTCGGGCGAAAAGATATTAGCCTGCATAGTCTTAGACATACTTATGCAACATTTAAGCTGTATGGACTTAAAAACAACCCGGATTATCGAGGAAACGCATTGGTTTATGTTCAAGACCGTTTAGGCCACTCTAGCATTCTAACCACACAAATCTATCTGCATTACCTTGAGGACTTAGAAGGCGATTTGATGACTGAATATGACCAAGATATTGACCAAATCTGCCTTGAAGCGGAGGGGTTAGCATGAAAAAACGTAAAGACTTTAGTCAAGCTCCTTTAGCCCCTGTGGTAGACCAAGATGGAGTCGTTGTCACAACACCTGTTTTACAGACAAACATCCCGCAAAATAAGGTCGTGTCGTTTGGTGTAAATGCAAAGAACCAACGAAATTACGACTTCACGCAACACTATGGTCAAGGCATTGATTCAATTACCAGTGCAGTACAACAAACCATTGAAATCATGCTCTCTGAGTCGGTGGTGGAAACTTCAACCATTTCAAATTATTGCTACAATGGGTTTTCATATTTTGCTCAGTATTTTGCGATTTATACAAAAGCCATGAATCGAGAGCTGGGGTTATTAGATATTACCTTTGAATTGACTGAAAACTATATCCAGCATCTAAAAAAAAATTACCCAAATGGTTCTTCAGCTAAAAACTTTTACACGCAAACAAAATCTATTCTCATCAAAATGCAAGGCATGGGTTGGCTTAATCGTTTTGATTTTCCGAAGAACCCATTCCCTAACTCGAATCGGAAAATGAAAGGACAAACAGCCTTCTCTAAAGCCGAGCGTAAGCGTGTGGCTCATGCGTTAAAGGTTGATGTAAACAAGATTCTGAAGAAAAACGAGCCATTAAACAGTTATGACTTGACCATCATATTGTTAGCGATAGCACTGCGTTCTGGTATGAATACGACACCACTTCTGGAAATGACTACGGACTCCATTCAAGACCATCCATTAAAAGAAAACCGTAAACTGTTGGTGCTCTACAAGCGTCGAGGCAATGCAACGCACATCCAGAATCTGCGTCACTCAACCAATGTTGAAAACGTACAGACGGTCTTGACAGATGTTGCGGTCATGGTTCAGCATGTCATCGACATGAATCAGTCTTTAAGAGCTGAGAGCGGCACGGGTTTAGTGTTTTGCTATCGTGCAACTAGTGCAAATGGCAACATAGCACTGGGTAAAATTACTACAGCCATGAACAATACCCTCAAAGCCAACATTAAAAAATGGGTCAAAGTAAAAGACTTGAAGAACGACAGTGGCGACCCTTTGCAAGTCAATATCTCACGCTTCAGGAAGACTTTTGAAAACCGTATTTGGGAGTTATCAGGTGGTGATCCATTTGTCACAGCGGCCTTGGCGAACCATTCGCTTAAAGTCTCGCAAACACACTATCTTGAAGCGCCAAAAGAAGCGGAGAAGAACTTTAATTACATGGGTAAGGTACGAACAAAAGAACTGCTCTCAAATGTGAAAGTGATTGAGAATAACACGCCTGTTTCCAAATGTTCTGATATTTCAAATCGTTCCGATAAAAACGGCAATAAAATCTACTGTACCGACTTTTTAAGCTGTGTGCGCTGTCGCAATATGGTCGTGACAAAAGAAGACCTGTATCGCCTATTCTCGTTCTACTGGCTGATTGTCTATGAGCGTGAGCAAATTGGGGCAAAGCGTTGGAGCAAATACTTTGCGCACATCATTCGCATCATTGACCGTGATATTGCGCCACAATTCGATGCAGACTATGTGGCAACGATAAAAGCCGAAGCCCAAGCCAATCCTCACCCTGCTTGGAAACACCGCAATCAATTGGAGGAGGCTGTCGCATGAGTCAAGTATTACAAATCAGCGCAACCGACTATTGCCGCCCACAAAAAATGCATGAACTCGATGACTCAGTGCTAAAAGTCTTGCCAATATCGTCTTATCAACTACCTGATGGAAGCCATAAAGTCATCAGCCAATACGGTGATGATATATGGCGATTAGAGGATGCTCGTTTTCCATCGAACACAATGGATAATCAAAAGAAACTCCGCTTTAATACAATTCCAAGTCAGTTCGTGGAAGCGGTCAAGTTTGCGCTCAAGCATTACGACATTAAGCAAAACCCTTCGGGTGCTACTTTGCTCGGTGTGTTTAAGCATTTGAAACCTTTTCTTGCATACTTGAACAGCATTGGTGTCCAAAGCACCACTGGCATTACCCCTTTGCATTGCGCCAACTATGTTCACCAGTGCAAAACGGAGATTTCCAAAAAAACCAAAAAACCACTGTCTAAAGGCACTTTAACTCATCGTTTTTTAGCGATTGAAACTCTGTATCACAATCTCAAAGGAACGCAATGGTCGTTTGAGCATCCTTGGATGGAGAGTTCTGCAAGTTATTTAGCGGGGAATCATTCTCAAGGGAAGAAAACCGCTAAAACTCAAGTCATTCCTGATGATGAACTCAAAGTGCTGATAAACCACTGCAACAAGGTTTTGGAACAAGCGAATAACCTAATTCAAATTCAATCAGAAATTGAAATTGAGAGAGTCAAACTCGCTGAAACAATCAAGGGAAAGTCTGATATAAGTGCCGCCATTACCAATCGTTTTCTCAAGCCCCAAGGATATTCAGGGTTGAAAGAATTTAACGCTATGTACAGCGACATCCCTGGTGCAATGGCAATTATTATTCTCACTTTTTCAGGTATCCGTATTCACGAACTCTGTGCTATTCAATTCGATGCGTATCGCATTGAGGATAATGAAGAAGAGGTCTATTACTGGTTAAAATCGCACTCTAGTAAGACGCATGAGGGCTATACCGAATGGCTTGTTCCTGAAATTGTTATCCAAGCCATTGAGGTGCAAAAAGCCTATATCAAACCATTACAAGAAAGGTTATGGCAAGAGCAAGCGGAACTGCTTTCTAACGATCCGCATAGCCCTAGAGGGTTGAAGATTAAGAGCTTTAAGAATCACCTGTTTTTGACCAACTCATTGCAACAAGGTAATCAGGTGAACTCGTTGAGTAATTATGCCTTTGGCCAGCGATTAAAAGCCTTTGGTGATGCACTTGGCGTTAAAGGGTTAGCCGCCCACCGATTTAGACGCACCTTTGCGGTTTATGTGGCGCAGTCAGCTTATGGTGATTTACGTTACCTCAAACAGCATTTTAAACATTGGGGAATGGACATGACTTTGCTTTATTCAGCAAATCGATCCCAAGACGAAGAGCTTTACGATGAAATCGCGATACAAATTAAAAACTTCAAAATCGCACGCGTGGAGGAGTTTTTAGATGAAGATACGATTATCACGGGTGGCCTTGCCAAAAAATTGATCTCGTATCGGTCAAGCAATGAGTCTGTTAAGACTTTTGAGAACCGAGCGGCGATGGCGGAGCGCATTTCAGATACTGTGCATTTGCGCTCAACTGGTCACTCATGGTGTACCTCTGATAATGCTGGCTGTGGTGGGCGCTCCGTGATCGAGGGAACCGAATGTGTTGATTGTGATGGATCCATTATCGAGAAGAAACGGCATGGTGAATACTTTAAAGGCATCTACATTCAGCAATTAGAATTAAGACAAATAGATGACATTGGTGAGGCAGGAAAACAGCGTGTGGAACGGGATATTGAGCGTTGTGAACGTGTTTTAAAAGACCTTGGTATGTGGAATGAAGTGAAAGAGGTATCTAATGTCTAACTCAACCGAAAAAGAAATTAGAAATGCCCTGATACGCTTAAAGCATGGCAGACCAAAAGTAGTCGATAAGAAACGCAAAATTAGTATCAGTGCGCTGGCAGATGAAGCGGGAGTGTCAGACTCAACCATTCATAATCGTTACCCTGAAATAGCAGCAGAAGTCCGAGAAATCATTGGCAAAGAGCACAAGTCTCAACGGGATGAAAAGAGTGAAAAACTGAAGCTTGAGAAGGCTAAGAACAAGGAATTACGAGACTACATTGAGCAGCTTGAATCCGATATACGCAAGCTCACTTCCATCAACGCCACGCTGAGTAACGAAAATGTTAAACTAAAAGCGGAAATGGCAAGTGGTAAAGTAATACGGATCAACCAAAATTAAAGGGGTTTATAACCATGAAAAAACTTAAAAAGTCTTACAGTGTGCATAATGCACTATTTTCAACGACTTACTTTAATGTAAGCCTTATCAAGGTTGTATAATTTATGGTGGAAGGCGGGTCAAACCGATTTAGCAAATCTGCGTGTTGAAACCGTGGATATCCTACATTTTGTGGTTTCAAAATTGGTTGTTGAAAGCTATGCGCAATCAAAAATAAATTCCATAGAAACAGTGGTTGAAGTCTTGGAGGCCACTTATGCTCATCCCATAACGGGCCTAAATTGGGTGGCTTATTTTAAAGCCATTAGTTTGCATACGCTAACGGGTGAAAATGCCAAATTATTACAGCACTTGTTTGGTGTGTTTGCAAAGCTTGAGATGGATCAGGTTGCCATTCATCATGCGTATCTAACCAAAAACTTATTAAATCATTACCGGCAGGCGCGCGGCTATAAAGATCCAAATGGCGATTATCTTAAGCTTATAGGGGGTAGAGAAGACAATGTTGTTTTTGGCGAGATTATCGCTCAGTTAGAACAAAACCTCTCCCTTTCTCAAATCAAAACCCAATCGTTTGCGCAGATGGATCAAGTTGTAGCGGATTGTCGCAATAGGCTGTGAGGATGAGTGATAACACGCTGGATGTCTATAACGCTAACGCACAGGATTTTGAAGATCAGTATTTAGCCATTAGTTGTGAATCTGTGCATCAGGCCTGGCTGGCGGATCATTTACCCCAACAGGGTCGGGTGCTTGATGTGGGGGCAGGGGTTGGACGCGATGCATTGTATTTTGCGCAAAAGGGTTTGGATGTGGTCGCGGTGGAGCCGGCCGAGCAGTTGCGTTTACGTGGTAAATCATTAACAAAATCCATCTCAGTGCATTGGGTGAATGACAGTTTACCCGAGTTATCTAAAGTTTATCGCTTACAAATGAAGTTTGATCTGATCCTGCTGAGTGCGGTATGGATGCATATTACGCAAGCGCAACGCGCGCGTGCTTTTCGAAAACTCAGCAATCTGCTTAAACCCGGTGGCAAACTCATTATCAGTTTACGTCATGGACCATCACCTGACGCACGTGTTATGTATCCCGTCTCGATAGATGAGCTCAACACTCTTGCGCAGCAATCAGGTCTAACTATAACATTTTTAGGGCGTGATGAAGACCAGCTTGAGCGCCCCGAGGTGTTTTGGGAAACCGCTATAATTGGGTTGCCCGATGATGGCAGTGGGGCATTCCCGCTGATTCGCACGATTTTGATCAATGATGCGAAAGCGGCGACCTATAAGTTGGCGTTGATGCGCACACTCTTGCGTATTGCGGATGGTCATCCTGGGGCGGTGTTGCGCTATGAGGATGATCGCGTGATATTGCCCCTAGGGTTGGTGGCACTTTATTGGGCGCGTCAATATATGCCCTTATTACAGGCAGGATTACAACAAAACTCCGTGGCATCAAAAGGTTTAGCGTTTGTTAAAGAGGATGGCTGGTTGCAGCTGGGTGGGATCAGCGCACAGGACTTTGCGGTTGGTCAGCGATTTGAGGGCGAGCAGGCGGGCGCCTTGCATCGAACGCTTAAACATATTTGTACAACGATTCGAGACAATCCGGCTAAATTTATCACTCACCCAGGTACACAGCAACCCTTGTTTGATGTGTCGACCAGCCGAACCCCTATTCAACAGCAATCACTCAATTTGGATTTAAAAACCTTGCATCAGTACGGTGAGATCGCCATACCCATTCGGGTATGGCAGACGATGAGTCAGTATGCATGCTGGATTGAACCGGTAGCGATACAGGAGTGGGCGCAATTGATGCAGCGTTTTAGTGATAATCAATCGGTGGCGCTACATACGATCTTGAGCAAGTTGAGCTGGATTGATGCGAAGCACGCAACGCATTATGCTCGCCAGCGGGTTGATCAGCTCTTAGCTCAAGAGACACCGCTGCATTGTGTTTGGTCAGCGAAGCCCCTTCGCTTGAATCAGGCGTATGCGATTGACCACTGTCTGCCGTTTGCACGCTGGCCTAATAATGATAATTGGAATCTGCTACCTTCCCATACCCAGATAAACCTCTCAAAGAGTGACAAACTGCCCTCGAAGGATTTGCTGTTGCATGCAAAGCCGCTGATTATGGATTGGTGGCAGCGGGCCTGGTCTGAGACACCGGTACAGCGATCAATTTTCTTTAGCCAAGCTTCGCTCACGTTGCCCGGTTTAGGTGTGAGCGAGAGCATGGATGATGTGTTTGAGGCATTGCAACTACAAACCAGCCGGATTGGCGATCAGCAGCAGCTGCTTTGGTTTGATATAAGCCCTAAACCCACGCTTATGTCAGCCGGGATGATGTTGGGAATTTGAGATGTCTAACAAAGAATGTGTAATGGGCCAGGTGTGGTGTTAGCTAAAACACCATCACGCTAGTCAGTGAGCATGGGCAAAGCCATGAATGGTTAAAAAATAAAGTGGCTTAGCACTCTGGTTTATGTGTGTTCTACCGGTGGTTGATGATAAGCGTTGTGTTGTGCCCGTAGTGTTTTGTTTTCTGTCTCCAGACGAGTGATATCTTTATTGAGTGCGCGCTGTTCGGCACGTGCTTCAATGAGTTCTGAATGGGTTTGGTGTTGTTGCTCAACGAGCGTTTCAAGTTTTGCTCGTACACTGAGATAGTCTTTTTGCTCGAACTGGTATCGTGCCTGCTCAATGTTGAGTTTTTGAATTTCATCGCGATAGGTGAGGGCCTCGGTTTCATATTTATGCGCACGGGCATCGGCTGCTTCAATCAGGGTGTTAGCTTTGTCTTGCGCGGCTTGAATTTTATGCGCGCCATCGCGCTCTGCTTGTATGGCTTGGTTAAGCTGATTCATGAGTGTGTCTATCTTGGCTTGTGCTTCAGATTGTGTTTGCTCAATGAGTGATTGAGATTGGCTAGTGATTTGGTTGATTTCTTCTTGCTTGGCCTCAAGGAGCTCGACTAGCTCATTGATCTGTTGTTTTTGTCGTTGCGCAACACCGGCTATTTCATGGGTGCGTTTCTCTAGCAGTGTATGAATTTCAGAGGCAATCAGCTTGGCTATTTCGGTACTGCCGATTTGGTTGGCCATACTGGCGACTTCTTGGTCGCGTTTTTCAAAAAAATCACGCAGATATTTCGATACAGTTTCAGTCTTTCCCCCAATCACACTCATTACACCGCGCACGGTAGGGCGGATGCCGTTGGCTAGCATCTCTGAGGCGGCTTTTTCGACTTGTTCATAGCTCAAGATGGTTTGCATAGGGTGGATTCCTCAAAATGTATTTCGCTCATTATAAACAAAAATGAAATGGGTAACTTATTTTAAAGGAAACAAATGTTTCCTGTTTCCCTTTTGTGGCAGGCGATAGGGAGGTATGGGTAGTGATTTAGTTATGAGTAGGGGAGTGTAGTTTACACAGAGGACAGTGTAATGAGTGGGGCAGCGGGCATTCAAGCAGTCGTTCTTTAGTCAGAAAATTTATGCTATTGCTATCGACTGGCTCGATGGTATTTGTTTTTGAGTTTTAAAGACAAGGTGGGTGCGACTCAATAGCGTTTAAGGTCTTTGGCTGAACCGGAGTCGGGTGACTATTGGCAATTGCTTGATTGGATTACACTTTTTGAAAGTCATGCGCCCATTCGTTTTAAACCCTTTAACGGTTGTCGGCAATCTCGCCAACTCGATGTAAAAGTGACCCACCAGGCCTAGTTGTAAACAATGGTTAAAATAAATAAAAACAATTATTGATTAGATTAACTGTTTGTGTATAATGGTAATCGTTATCAAGTGGTTACCTTTATTATTTGGAGTTAGGTTATGAATGCACATTTAAACAAGTTAGACGGCGCGACGCAAAGCATTGTCATTGCCTGTTTGGTGATTTCGTTTGTAACGATGCTTGTAGGTGCGTACTTCGCCAGCTAAGCATTAGCCACAAATAACTAAAGCTTTATTGTTTTTTTTCATGTCTCTTTTAGTCCTTAACTCGGCAGCCATTGGCTGCCTTTTTTTATCAGACAATTAGTTTGTTTTTTTACTAAGTTTTTGAGGTATTCCTATGTGTTTAACGTTGCGTTTAAAACCGATTGCCGCGCTGTGTTGTGTGTCGTTATTGTCGCCTGTTGCATTAGCAGGCACTCAAGTGTTGGATAAAATTACCATTACCTCGGCCACTAAAACCGAACGCACACTCGAGCAAACACCTGTTTCAGTTGAGGTGATTGACGAGCAGGCGATTAAAGCGATTGGCGCGACGACCTTTGCAGATATTTTGCGTCATAGTGAAGGGGTGTTTATGAATCCAGATCAACGCGCTATGTCGATACGGGGTGTTAGCGCCAAGGGTGTGTTGTTATTAATTGATGGGCGACGTGTGGCTAGCGAGTTTACCAAAAACTACGATGCGGGGCGCATTCCTGTCGCGAGCATTGAACGGGTGGAAATAATCAAAGGGCCAATGGCGGCGCTTTATGGTTCGGATGCTTTGGGTGGCGTGATTAACATTATCACCAAAAACCCACAAGATGGAACGGAGTCGAGTATCACTGTCAGCGGTGGCACGAGTCATAAGGGTGAGGCCGGCCAAATGCAAGTTGAAGCGGATGTGCGTGGTCGTGCTGGCGCTAGGCGTGCGCTACATGGAGCCGCCTAGCACTAACAACTATTCGATTTCTAATAACTTAACCTTGGTTAAACCCGAGTCTGTCGCATAATGAGTGATTTCAGCTGGCGATGTGGCACCTAGCTTAGTCATTAGGTTCTCACGGTGCTTAGACACGGTGCGATCACTAATTTCTAACATTTCAGCGACTTCTTTTGTTTTGTAGCCCTCGGCAATCAACTTGGTTACTTGTTTTTCACGAACAGATAACTTGCGTATATTGCGTTTTTTCTTCACGTTTGAATCTGCATCCAAGAGATTGGCAACATGCGGTTTGATTTCGTTAGAAATAAAACGCTCACCTTCAAAAACCTGCTTAATACCGGCCAACAAGTCTTTCTTAGCGATATGTTTAGTGGCAATACCATGCGCACCCAGCTCAATCGCTTCTTGCCAAACACTTGGGGTTTCAGCCGCTGTTAAAACAAATATTTTTGTTTCTCGATGACGACGGCGTAGCTGGCTAATAGTATTTAAACCATTTAACTTAGGCATCGCTAAAGATAAAACAACAACATCAGGATCTTTTGCTCGCACCTGCTCCATACAAACGATACCATCTTCAGCTTCAGCGACTACTTTAAAGTCTGGATCCGTTTCAATGATCATTTTTAATGCTTCACGAATTAAGCCATGATTTTCTGCCAGCAACAAATGAATTTTTTTGCTCATACCCTTCTCCATCCATCTTCGTTAATATAACTCAAAAAACGTAGCATATTATTTAGATAATCTCGCTAAGTCTGACAAGATTAAACAATTTACATGCATCTTGTCTAAACAAGATGCGCCATTGTTTTTCTTGTGTTAATAATAACACGTACCCTCTTTCCTTAAAAGTGTTTAGCTCCATAAGGTATCAATGACAAACGTTTGTGGGTTGAGTGACAATCGCCTCTAGGCACGTGTTGAGTAGCGATCTAAAGCGCTGAGCTCAATGCGCTCTGGTTTTTTACAGCCCAGCGAAGATAAAAAGGCGAGGGCCTCATCCACTTGATCAGCGCTAAAGCTTTTGGTCCACGCTTTTGCCCTTAGGCCATTATCCTCCCAGCGAAAACCGGCCGCTTTCAGGTTGTCTTTTGCCTCAAAAGGCGCACCTACCGCACGCAGCAGGGTGGTTTTAACGCGTGCCTTAGATAAGAGATGATGAAATACCGGTCTACCATCGGGTGCGGGAAGTGAGAGGAGTTGAACCATGATATCCACATCCGCTAAGGCTTGATGTGCATCAAAGTAGAGCCCACCAATTTTATAAGCCAGCCACTCCAGCTTGCCTTTGGTGCCAAAGAGTGTAAACCAGTCCACCTCCACCATCGCGCAGCCCCAATGTTTTTGAGCAAAAACAGGAGCAAATCGCTCAAGGATAGGACGATCAAATCCCGCGTTATACGCGACTACCAACACGCACTCATCCACCAGTGTTGTGACCTGATTCCAGTCGATAGCTTGACCCGTTAGCATTTCATCACTATAGCCGGTGACTTTTTTTACCTCATCACTGAGTGGCTCGCCCGGGTCGTTAAAGGACTGATAAGCGGTGCCAACACAGTAAAAATTACCCGCTGCATCAAATTCCACAATACGCATGGCTAGATCAATCACCTTGCACTCAGCGGTATCCAGCGAGGTGGTTTCGGTATCTAGGAAACAAACTTTACGTGTTTCAGGGCCGGGTTTATTAAAGCGGGGAGCTAATCCATTAAATTTTTTTAGCAGTTTAAATTTATCAGATTGCTCGATCACACTAATGGCGTCATGGAGGGTCATCGTCTGTCCTTTGAGTGAGAATTTAATTAAGTATCTGTATTGTGATTATCGACAGTTCCCTGCTTTGCGATATCCCGCATCGATGGCTTGGGCTTCGGAGCTAAAAATGACACGATTAGCCTCAGACATCGCATTAAAGCTTGGGCAGTGGGCCAGGTGATAAATTTTGCTATTTTTATTGGCGTGCACGATGTTGGCGGTTTCAGGAGCGTCGTTGTTTTTGGGCAGGGCAGCGGGGTGATGTGCGGGAATCGGTGACACTAATCCGGAAAGCGAGGGCTTAAAGCCGATGTGCCATGATTTCTCGCCCGTGACAAAGGGGTTGTTGTGCCCCATTCGGCTAGCAATGCGTCGATCTCTTTCACGCTCCCACTCGGTGGGTGCAAATTGTTTATCCCAGGCCATGAAAAGCTGTTGTTGCTGCCTTGAGAGGGTAACGCCATAAAAGTCAGCCATATAAAAATACACACGTGCGGCCATGCCTTTAACTTGATCGCGAGGCTCGGCAACACGCTGAGCAAAATCAATTTTTACATCACACTGGCCATGCTGATAGGGCGTACTGGGGAGAACACCAAAGCGAAAGTTAGAGCGATCACCATTCACTTCACCTACTGCAATCGTCAAGTTATGCATGTCGGCCTCAGCGAGATTAAAGACGGGGTCGGTTTTCTGGCAGTTTTGGCGACCCCCATTTTGCCAGCATTGGCGCTGTTGACCTACCGCGCTAATCGGCGTTATGTGTTCAAACTCCGTACGAGCGGCACGTACTGCTTGAGAGCGAACCTGATAGCCACATGAGGCGTGATCTACACGTCCACCTGAGCGCCCAACCCAGTTCCAATCACACCCACAGTAGAACTCGCCACCCACTTGATGGCGATCAAAGTAAACGTATTGCTTGGTTTCTATCTTGGCTCTATCAAAATTGGCCGGTGCACTAATAACAGGGGTTGCTTGTAAAAATAGTAGCAGCGCACACCCCATGATCATGATCAACAGGGTTAGCGATCGCAAAACCTTAAGATTGGATTTGGTAGCTATCAATTATGACTCCTTATAATTGGCCGGCCTTTTGATTTTGTATCTGAGCTCAAGCATCCACTGGTTTGAGTGCAGGGCTACTTAACAAGGGTTATTGCGCCAGTTTGAACCCACAGGATTGCTAAAACTTTTGGCGTTATACCAATGCGCTTGGGTGCTATCGAGAGCGTCCAGGTGGTTTTTTTGGCTGATAATGCGTGGGCAGATGCCGGCTAACCAGTCATCATGTGTCAGGGTGATGATGATGGCGGGACGATCAGGGCGATTAAACTGCTTGGCTGCGGGATCAATACGATAATCCTCGGCATTGTTTTGGCTATCAATTAATAGAAAAGCCACGATGTCGGTTTGGTTGCCGACTTGGATTAAATCGGTTTTCGCCGGGTCGCTACCAATTTGATTACGATTAAGCGGGGTGAGAACATTGCTTGAGGTGTTATGATCGTTATTGCTAAACACATAGCGGCTATCGACCACATATTGAATCGCTACTTTGTGCGTAGGGTAGAAGCTAAAGTGGCGCTCAATCATGTTTTGCGGTAAGTACCCCATCACCAATCCATTTTCGTCCTCGGAGCTCATGCCACAAGGATGAATCATTTGACCCGTTGGGCTATCGGTTGCGCAAGGTAAATAGCCCGGTCCAATAACTTCAGAGCTGGGGTAAAAGTTGGGTGGGTCATTGGTATCGGTAGCAAACAACTCAGGCGTACTGGCTGCAAATATGAGTAAAGCGTTTTTGGCGTCTTTGAGATAGGCTACATCGCCCGTTGTTTTAGCAAACTTTAAGCTCTCAACACTCGGCTTAACGGCATATAACAGTACGCCACTGCCTACACCTAATATGATTAAAAAATAAATTAGAGAGAATCCGCGTTGTTTTGTAGCCATATTATATTCACTTGCTTATTTTAAAGAGTGGTTAGTATATCACCTTGGTGTGTATTTCATAGCAAAGGAGGTTAGAACATCTAATTTTTAATGCGTGAAGGCTGGGCAAACGCTTTAGGGCTTCAATTGAATTAGGCTTGAGTTGAGCTGGTTTTTTTGTTGGTATAAACGCACTTTGGTGCATTGAAAGTTGTTACAATAATATCATTGTTACGATAATCAAATGAGGTTTGAAGTATGGCGGTGTTTGCGTTAGTGGATGCGAATAGTTTTTATGCGTCTTGTGAAATCACGTTTAATCCCGCATTGGAAGGGCGCCCTGTGGTGGTGCTTTCCAATAATGATGGTTGTATTGTGGCGGCCAACAAAATCGCCAAAGACCTGGCTAAACAATATTCACAAAACTATGGGCGGGGTGGTTATCAATCGGCTAAACCGACCAATATGATGTTCCAGCCTTATTTTAAGGTAGCCAAGTTTCTTGAACGATTTAATACCGCTGTGTTTAGTTCGAATTATGAGCTCTATGGTGATATGAGCGCGCGGATGCATCGCATGCTCGGTGAGTTTGCTTCGCATCAAGAAATCTATTCGATTGATGAGTCGTTTTTAGATTTCAGTGGGATGCAAAAATGGAATCTAACCGAATACGCTCAAACCATCAAACAAACCATCAAACAAACCATTCAGCAAGGATTAGGGCTTCCGGTTGCGGTGGGTATTGGGCATTCTAAAACCCTTGCCAAGCTAGCCAATCATTTAGCCAAGAAAATGGATGGCTATAACGGTGTGCTGGATCTCACCGCACTGAGTGAACCTATCGTTAATAACTTGTTGTCGCGTATTCAAGTGGGCGATGTTTGGGGTGTTGGGCGCAAACTCTCCGAACAGCTTATCAGTATGAAGATTAATAGCGCGCTGGATTTAAAGCAAGCTGATCTAAAGAGTATCAGAAAACGCTTTTCGGTCGTCATGGAGCGCACTGTGTTGGAGCTCAACGGCCAGGCCTGCTTGGCGCTAGAAGAGGTTCCGCCTGCCAAAAAACAAATCATCAGCTCCAAATCCTTTGGTCAATCGGTGAGCTCATTGGACTATCTGGAACAAGCGGTTGCTACCTACACCACTCGGGCTTCAGAAAAGTTGCGCGCCCAAGGCTCCGTCTGTCAGTACATCAGTGTGGCGATACGCACCAACCCGTTTAATGAGCGCGAATCCTTTTATGCCAACCATCACACCTATGGCTTAGTCTATCCAACCGATAGCACTATTTTGTTGGTGAAAATGGCTAAACGTGCGCTCAAGCGTATTTATCAGCCAGACCTTAACTACCACAAAGCCGCCATTACGCTATCGGATATTCAACCCAAGGGCGCGATGCAATTAGATGTGTTTGCCCAAGACCCTAAGTTTTCGGCTAATCCTAAATCCGATGCGCTGATGGCGGTCATGGATAAGATCAATCAAACTATGGGGCGGGGCAGTGTGCAGTTGGCGGCAGAGGGGTTGCATCACAAAGCGCACTGGGAAATGCGCCGCAATCATTGTTCGCCGCGTTATACCACCCGGATTGATGAGATTTTGACGGTCAACTAGCTCTATTAAGCGTAACAAAAGGCATGCCTAGAATTCTGGTATATTAGATTTGCACTAAGCATCGGCGACTTAGGACGCCGGCACCTTACCCAACAGCCCCTCACCACCCCCTTTCAGCCAAAGCCTTTTCGCCTTTTCGGTCAATCCGTATAGAAAAAGCGTTAGCATGCAAGTAATTCGTAAAGCACTTTCAAACGATTTTCCGAAATCTTTCCCGAAGACTTTCCGAAAAACTAATAAAGTCTAATTAATTTCAAACACTTAGAAGGTTGCTTTCACTAAACCGACCCGTTTTGTTGCTCTACAGCAGCCAGAGTATCGAGGCGGAGCACGGTAAAGTCTTCCCCGACGATTTTCCGAAATCTTCCCCGACGATTTTCCGAATAATTGAAAATACCGTTATAATACAGCAGCATATAAGCGATACCCGTTTTAACTAACGTTACCTTTTAATTTTGGGACATCAATGTCACCATGCGGTGTTTGAAGGGGACACTGGTGTCACCATGTGGTATTTGAAGGGGACACTGGTGTCACCATGTGGTATTTGAAGGGGACACTGGTGTCACCATGCGGTATTTGAAGGGGACACTGGTGTCACCATGCGGTATTTGAAGGGGACACTGGTGTCACCATGTGGTATTTGAAGGGGACACTGGTGTCACCATGTGGTATTTGAAGGGGACACTGGTGTCACCATGCGGTATTTGAAGGGGACACTGGTGTCACCATGCGGTATTTGAAGGGGACACTGGTGTCACCATGTGGGCTAAATGCAAAACAATAAGCATTTGTACTTACAAAACTCAAGATTTGACGCCAAAATCTTTCCGAAAAAACCAAGCTTTTCAAAATGCAATTCGCGTTACCTTTTCCGAAGTAATGTTATTTTAGCGATTTTTTCTAAAAAAACCGTCCGGCAAAAATCGTTACCTTGGCCTATTTTGAATACAAAGGCCTATCGAAGGATTTTTTCACCCATCAACCGGACAGCCAGGCCTGGCAACAAAGCTTCCCGCCCAATGTATTAGCGGCGCTCAAAGACTTTGAGCAACGCTTTGAAGGCCATACCTTCAGCGCACTGTGGTTTGTGAGCCGCAGTGAAGCCGCCTGCCAACTGCTACTGAGCGCACCGACACTGCTGTGGATGATTATGGACTATGCCAAATCCCACCAGCTCGAACCCGACCAGGTCTGGCCATGGTTTAGCGCTAAACGTAAAACCATCGTGGGGCTTTATCAGCTCCCACAAAACAATGCCACGGTTCACTTGCTCAGCAAATACCACTCGGATCACAAATTCTCACAACGCGATATTGAGCTGATTCAACAGCTCTACACCAGAAGCTTTTATAACGATAAAAAACACGGCCACATTCCTTATTTTGACCCAATGCGCATCCG
>NZ_JYNN01000048.1 GCF_000934765.1 Thiomicrospira microaerophila
CAAACTGCAAATGGGGTTCATCGAGTTTGTGGGCCATGCTGATCGCATCCTTACCAATATAAATCACATATTGGTGAATAGGGCGTGTGCGATACTTTAGGCGAATATCGTTGTAGTAACGCAGCATGCGGTGAGGCATAGTGGGATCATTGTTGTTTTGGATTTCTAAATGCAAAATAGCCTGTTCGCCGTTTATTTTGCAGAGCAAAACGGTATCGGCTTCGCGTTTTTCAACGCGCAACAGCTCCTGTTGGACAAACTCTATCTCACTAATGTCAAGGTGAAGTAGGTAGGTCGCAATATCTTGGGCGATGGCCTCAATAATGTCTTTGCTGATGATGTCTTTTTTCATAGGGGTTATGATAGCACAAAAGAAATTGGGGTTTGGTGGGCTATGGTAAAATACGATGTTAATTGATTTTATAGCATATTTTATAGCATTTTAGGGGGTTGGCGAATGGATGTGAAGCAGTATATGCAGGCATTGGGGCAGGCGGCGCGGTTGGCGGCGCGGGTGTTGGTTGTGGCGACTAGTGAGCAAAAAAATGCGGCGTTATTGGCGATGGCGGCTGAGCTTGAAGATCAATCTGCGTTTTTGAAAGCAGAGAACGCTAAGGATTTGGCGGCTGGGCGCGCGAAAGGTTTGGATGCGGCGATGTTAGAGCGTTTGGCGATGACGGATAAAACCATTGCGCAGATGGCTGAAGGCTTGCGTCAAATAGCAGGCCTGGTTGACCCGATTGGTGAAATCACCGATTTACGCTATCGTCCTTCTGGGATTCAAGTGGGCAAAATGCGCGTGCCGCTAGGGGTGGTGGGTATTATTTATGAATCACGCCCGAATGTGACGATTGATGCGGCGGCCTTGTGTTTAAAATCAGGCAATGCGGCTATTTTGCGCGGTGGCTCTGAAGCGGCTTATTCTAACCGGGCTTTGGCGGCGTGTATCCAGAGCGGTCTGGCGCAAGCTGGCTTGCCAGAAACGGCCGTGCAGGTGGTTGAAACCACGGATCGCGAAGCGGTGGGTGAATTAATCGCTATGCCTAAGTTTGTGGATGTGATTATTCCGCGCGGTGGCAAAAGCTTGATCGAGCGGATTAGCGAAGGCGCACGCGTGCCGGTGATTAAGCATTTGGATGGGATTTGTCATGTGTATATTGATGACCAAGCGGACAAGGAAAAAGCGGTGCGGGTGGCGCTGAATGCGAAAACCCATCGCTATGGCGTTTGTAATGCGATGGAAACGCTATTAATTGCGCAATCGCGTGCGGCGGAAATTTTGCCGGAGTTGGCGGCGCTTTATCTGCAAAAAGGGGTCGAGCTGCGAGGTTGTGAGCAGACCTGTTCTTTGATTGAGGCCAAGCCAGCTTCGGAGCAGGATTGGCAGACAGAGTATTTGGCGCCGATTTTATCGATTCGAGTGGTGGTGGATATGACGGCGGCGATTGAGCATATTGCGGCCTATAGTTCAGGACACACAGAGTCGATTATTACTGAAAATATCACTAAGGCGCGTGAGTTTTTGGCGCGGGTGGATTCGAGTTCGGTGATGGTGAATGCCTCAACACGTTTTGCGGATGGTTTTGAATATGGCTTGGGTGCAGAAATTGGTATTAGTACTGATAAGTTTCATGCACGCGGTCCGGTAGGGTTAGAGGGTTTAACATCGCAAAAGTACATTGTATTGGGCGATGGTCATATCCGCCAGTAATAGTCAAGCCAATTACATCAACTCTTGGTGAACTATAATGCTTTTATAGAGAGCGGGCTTTGATATAATAGCAATCGTAAGGCGGGGTGATGCGACCCCTGAGCCGATAAGTAAAATTTTGGGACTGGATATTTAAATGGTGTGCATCTCGCTTATGTCCGAGAAGCCTAAATTTTTAAGGAAGGTTGCCACCTTGAACCCAAGGGTTCAAGGGACCATTGCTCCGTCTTACACCTTTTCTCGCTTTTTTGTCTTTTCGATTGCCTTAATTATCATCATCTTACCAAATCACTTTGATTTCATCGCTACTTAATACTGCATTGATTAATGCATGGCTCATGGCTTTAACACGCGCATCAACTTGGCTTTCTGCAATATTGTTCAAGCTGGCTGTGCGCACTAAAATCGGCTGAGTGCCCTGAGTGACTTCAGCGGATAAGCGTAAGTTGTAAAAAGTGATGCCTGAGATTTCAGTGACACGCTGTTTGTCGAGCTTGAGGCTGATTTGATTGTTAACATTGGCTTGAACTGCAATCCCCAGGCCTGCCAAGGTTTGGCGCGACTGCGCGCGAATCGTATTCGCATGCTCACCTTGTACATCTAGCTGAAGCTGTCCACCTGTGCGCGGTACTAGTGCTAAATTTAGCTGGCGGTTTTCGCCTGCCGACAGGGAAAGCGGCTGGTTAATTGACTGATAGCCTTGCGCGTTTACAACAAGACGGTAGTTGCCCGGCGCAATTAAATCGGTTTGTCCAGACGCAAGCTTAAACTGTCCCAGGTTAATACTTGCCTGCTCGGGTTTGACATGAATCGTTAGTCGAGCAAAGTTTAAATGCTTAAAGGCGAGGGCGCGTATGTCGTTAGCCTGTTGCGCTGATTGTGCTTTATTCGCAAAGTCATTCGGCATGAGGTTGAGCAGGGCGGATAAAAATACCGCACGATCAATCACATCTTGAATTTGTGTGCGGTTGAGCGTCATTAAATCCAAACTGATGGCTTGGCTTAAGTGGTTAACCGTCTGCTGGGCGGCTTGTCGGCTGAGCATGGCTTCAATGCGATAGCCTTGCGCTTCAGGCATGGCCATTCCATACTCAACACCCTGAAAATAGCTGGCAGATTTTACATTCAGCGAGGAAGCAACATCGGTAGTCACCTGATTGTCTCGCAATTCATTGCGAATCGTCACATCTGAGTTAACTGCGGCGGATACTAGTTGCGAGAGCTCTTGCAACGCGTTTTCACGCGCCGCATTCGGGGTGGTTCCCCAGCCCTCGGCACTTAATACCGCCTGCGCTTTCAGCGGTATTAAAATGAGCCAAAAGCTAGCTAGAACAAGCCAGCCGATTTGTTTAATCGTAAACATGATTTTGCCTTTTAGTTTAAGTTAACCCCGATGCACAGCGCAGAAGTCTAGCGCGTATAGATCATACATCTAGATCAAACATACGGGTTAAGTGATTATTGGATAAGAATCTCGTCCAGTTGTGAATGGCCGACTTTAACCACTAAAAACGCACCTGCATCCATCACACGGAAAATCTGGCCAGGACCGCTATAGTTATCCTGCAGCGCGATTAAGAGTTGCATGGTATCTTTGCCTTGGCAGGTGAGGGTGTAGTCAAAGCTGTTTGAACCGGCGGCATTACGGCGCGCGCCTTCACACACCTGATTGCTAAGCTGATGAATTTCACGGCTGATGTCACCCAGTTCAGGCGCGGCACTAAATACAACCTTAAAACTGCGGCCTTGCTGGGCTTCACGTTGCCATGAACGCTGGATTTGGCCTAGCACTTTATCAGCGGTATCGTTCGCCGCTTCAGCGGTTAAGGCGCCTGAGCCCGAAATGGCTCGTTCAGGTGAATAACCTGTGGAAGCACCCAGTTGTGTCCCAGTAGCGGTATAGTAAGCCGTGGCATTCACCGTCGCTTGTGCCACTCGATTACGTGCTACCGTGCGTTCTGCCACTTCTGCATCGAGGGTGATGTAAATATCACTTCCTGTTTGCAGTGCTAAAAGGAAGCTTGGGTCGATATTTCCGCTCAGTGCCGCCGCTTTTAGAACGATGTCGTTAATACGCTCGTTTGCGGCGAGCACAGTCACTTCAAAACCACGATCCTGAAGGTACTCAGAAAATACCCCGGCGGCATGACGATCATTGCCCGCTGGGTTTTTAGCAATCACCGCAATCGTTGGGTTGGCCAGGTTGGCCGCTAAGTCACGGGTGTCTTGTAGAATGTTTTTCGCTACCAAATCGTCTTTTAGGCGCGCCACATTAACACGAAAAATACGTTCAATCCGCTGTTGACCCGCTTCCACCTGACTAGAGACAATCTCGCCTTCAAGCGCAATATAATTCATTGCATTGGCATAAAACTCCGCTTCAACAGCCGCAAATGCTTGACGCTGATCGGCTGTAGAAAGCAGGGCGTTCGTGCCGCCAAACAAGCTATGCCAAATAGCCGCTTTACGCGCATCTAAACGTGCCTCCGTGGTGTCATGCCCCAAACCTATTGCACGAATCAGCGTTTCATTAGCCGAATAAGATTCCACCGTCGTAGCTTGGCGCGAAGTGGGTGGGTCAGAGGGTTTTGCCGGCGTGTGCTTGGGCTGGTTTGAGCAAGCCGTTAGGACTAAGGATAAGGCCAATACAGCAAAAGTTGATCGATTAAATGTTTTTTTCATCATGCTATCCTAGTGGGTATTAATAAGATCAATTTATGTTGTGTTTGTACAACCAGGCCTGGTTGTACAAAATCTTAGTTTTGATTGTTAGTGTTTCTTAAGTTATCGCATCGATTAGAAGGCGGTGCTTTAATGATGGCGAAAGGACCTGCAAAGTTAACATGCATCGCCAAGCCAAGATTAAAGCTGACGCCTGCTGCCATATTCACCTTTTCGTTAAAATTCTCAACCGAGCTGGAAAGTGGAAGATTATAAGCCACACCACCATATAGTTTTAAGTTTGGGTTGGCAAAATAGCCCAGCTCAGCTCGCGGTATTAGGTTATAACTAGTGACTTTTAAAGGATCAGAGTGATTGGCGATTCTGTAGTTATGCGCTTCAATTGCAAAATCAGCGCCCAGTGCTGAATAGAACCCCTGACCCATAGGGTAGCGTTTTTCAGCGCCAAAACGAAAGCGGGCCGCGCTATCAGCCGCCATTTTTGTATTGTTATACTGCCCAGCGGAGGTCATGCCTAGGCCTATATCCATATTTGCCCAGACTTCAGAGTAACTTGGGTTATTAAGCAAATAGCCGAGATTGCCTATAAAACCAAACTCTAGAAAATTGGCAGCACCGGCGCCGGTATCCTGGCCATTTATTTCTAAACTTGTGTCACTTACACTTAACCCAACACGACCATACACCCCTGTCCAAGGATGTTCAACCGCTAGGTCTAATTCATTAACCTGGCCTTGCACTAAATGCGCTTGACTCGGTGTGCGTTGTCCAGCGGGTAGAGCTAGACAGTTATCGCCTACCTCCCGAACCTGACCCCAACCCATGCGGGTTTCTTTGTTGTCAATGGTGCGATAAAAACTAAAGGGATGATCAACCCGAATGTTCTCTTGCACACCAACACCTAGTGCGTAAACGTCTTTTTTATCGCTGGCTAATACGGGTGAAGCTATGGCAAATTCCCGTATTTCTTTTAGTTTGGTGCTTAACGCAATCGTTGAGTCTTTAAACGATAGCTTGAAGAGATCGTTGAATACGCTTTGAATATTCGATCTACTAGGTAGGAAAAGTGTTTCAACACTGCCTGAGCCAGAGATGTGTTGCGCGGCGGCATTGAATAGGTTGCCGTCTGCAGTGGCTGAAATTTCGTGCGCAACACTAAATTGCTTGCCATCAAATTTAAAAACGATAAGCCGTGTCTGCAGGGGAGCGCTCAGTGTGTTGTGAAAAACATAGATTTCGCGGCCATCAAATAGCTTTCTTTTTGTTTGCTGAATATGCAGTGTGCCTTGTATTTCAGGAAGATAAAGTCCGAACGCATAGCCTGTCGATATCAGGTTTTCTAATACCGCGACAGGCATCCCGGTAGCCTGGGCTTTGACACGGATAAAGGTGTCTTTTTCTTGTGCATTCATCTCAAGATAACGTGCCTCAGCGGCATCGCCAAGCAGGTCATATAAGCTAGGCGCAATTTCTGTGTTTAGATAGTTTGTCAGTTGGGCTTTATAGTCAGTGTAAGAAGAGGTGGATGCGTTAAACTCACTGATCGGTGTTTCTAGGTCGTCAATTTGGCTGGAGGCGGTTAATACCGATATTTTATTGCTTGACGTAACGAGCTGGTCAAAGCGTGAAGAAACCAGTCTGGGTATTTCGCTAGCTAACACTTGATTGGCGAAGCTTTGCTCTATTCTGACAGACCAGCTACCTAATGGAATGCATGTGCCGCCATAACTGCAATAGGTGATAGGTAATCTTGCCTTTTCTTTTTCTAAACCCAAATGAGTTAAAGCCATCACAACCTGACGCTCACTCGCTTGAAGTGTTTGGTCTGGTAATGTTGTTTGCACGTTGTCAGTGCTTAAAGCCAGTGAATAAGGGCTTGTCAGTAAAACAAGACTCGCCAATACAAATCTATTTATTGATTTCATTTTTTACCTAGTTTTCTTGCGATCTGTTCAAATATTGTACGCAAAAACACAGGACGCTTAGTGAAATATTGCGCTGAGTGCTTTGATTTAGTGTCAATCTGTCTTAGAATGATGAAAAAAACACCTTCTCATTTAAATAGGATGAAAGAATGGGCACCTTAATAAAGCTTTTTAAAGCCTTAAATGCTAACCAGTATCCGGGACAAATTGCGTTATCACTCACCTTGGGAATGCTTTTAGGCTTAACCCCCTTTTTTTCACCGCACACGCTGCTAACCATCCTGCTTATCTTTATATTGCGGGTTAATTTTGCGGCCTTGTTGGTTGCTTGGACCCTTTTTACCGGTTTTGCCTATGCGTTTGATCCGCTCTTCCATCAATTTGGGCTTTGGATATTATCTCATCCGAGTTTATTAGAATTATGGACGCAATGGTATAACGATGCATTTTGGCGTTTTTTTAACTTTAACAACACGTTGGTGATCGGGAGCGTGTTGCTCGCCTATTGTTTTGCGCCGCTGTTCTTCTTGTTTAGTTGGGTAATGATTCGACTTTATCGTAAGCGTTTTTTAGTTTGGGTGAATAAGTTTAAAATTATTCAAATGCTCAAGGCGTCTGATAAGATTGAACTGGCATCGAGGTTTATGAAATGAAGAAAGCACCAAAAGGATGGATTCGTTGGTCCGGTAGTTTGCTACTGATTGTTGTCATCGCCGGCTTGTTAGGATTGGGTTATTTTTTTTCTAGCTTGATGCTGAAAAATAAACTTGAAACGCTTGCCTCAGAAGCCTGGGGGGCAAAAGTTGAGATACAGCAACTGGGTTTTAGCTTTGACCCGTTAGGTGTTAGGGTGGAAAAACTCGCGGTTACCGACCCCGAGCAGCCGATGCAAAACTTATTTGTTATTGACGATATCACACTGACAATCAATTTGTATCATTTAATCCTCAAGCGGTTTGTTGTTGAGGACTTGCGATTGCAAGGTTTAGCCTTGAATGTGCCACGAAAAACCAGCGGCGCGTTACCTGTAAAACCCACGTTGCCGCTACTGGAGGATACGCAAGATGCGAAGGGGTTTGAGCTTCCTAATGTGAACCTGCCTGATACGAATGAAATCCTGGCGCGCGAACGCATTGAAACACTCGAGCTGGCGCGGGCCTTAAAGCAGCAAACTGAACAAGCCCGTACGGATTGGCAGGATATTGAATCGCGTTTACCGCGTGAAGAACAGCTAAAGCAATATAAAGATGACATTGACCGTATTTTCGATGGGTCTATTCGTGACTTAAATGATTTAAAACAACGCCAAGACGCACTGAAAGCACTTCAGCATCGTTGGGTTCAAGATAAATTGGCTATTCGTGAGGCACGACATTTTGTGCGCAATCAGTCACGCGATTTACGTCAAGGTGTTGATGAACTGGTAGACATGCCTAAACAAGATGTGAATCGGATTACAGAAACCTATTCTTTTGATGAAGAAGGCCTGTCAAATATCACCTATTTATTATTTGGTGAACCTGTTCAAGAAAAATTGGATATCGCGTTGGATTGGTACCGAAAAGCCCAGCCCTTGATTGCCTGGGTTGAGCAATATCGTGCCGAGCAAGCGCAAGCCGATTCACCTAAACCGCCACGTTTACAAGGTGAGAACATCGCTTTTGTCGAGTTTGACCCGCAGCCTCGGTTTATGATTAAACGGGTTGAATTTGATGGTAAATTGAACTGGGGTGAACTGGTGGCGCAAGCGCGTGATGTTAATTTTGATCATGCATTCAGTCAAAAGCCTGTTAGTTTTATGATTAGCGCACGTCCAGCCTCTCAGCTTAAACCGCTTACGATCGAAGGGCAGTCAACCCACTTAGGCTCCGCGCGTGTAATAACCCAGCTCAAGGCAAACTGGCCTGCGTATCAGGTGCAGAACTGGTCGCTGAGTGGCGCCAGTCGACTCCCTGTTAAGATAACAGAAGCGCAAACGGATTTTAGTGCCCTCGCGAATATTGAAGGTATTCGCCGTATAGATTTGTCGATGATTTTTGACTACCAAAATACCCAGTTTAACTTGTCGGATGCCTCCTCAAAAGATGTCCAGCGCTATATTGCACCGGCCTTTGAAACGATTCAGGCCTTTAAAGTGGAGGCCGGTTTAAAAGGGCGTATTTATGCACCTCGGTTTTCAGCCTCATCGGATTTAGATCGTAGGTTGACGGCAGGATTTAAGCACGTTTTTCAACAAGAGCTGGCGCAGCTAAAGCAAGATCTGGAGCAAAGACTGCGTGCTGAATTGCGTGTCTATCAAACACAGTTTGAACAACGGCTAGTCGATTATGGTGTTGATATTGACAAGATTAGAGAAGTCGAAGCGAATATTAATAATATTGAGGCCTATGCATTAGCCCAGGCGAAAGACGCAGAGCAAGCTTTGCGACAGCGCGCTAGAGAGGAGCTAGAAAAAATTGAGCGTGAAGCAAGAGAAAAGTTAGACGCCGCTGAAGCGCAAGCGCGTGCGAAGATTGAGGAAGAACGTCAAAGGCTGGAAGCGCTTGAGGCTCAAGCCCGTGCCAGGCTTGAGGAAGAGCGTCAAAAACTAGAGGCTGAAGAAGAAAAGGCACGTGCTAAGCTTGAAGCGGAAAAGAAAAAAGCGGAAGAGGAGGCTAAAAAAAGCTTAGAGCAAGAGTTAAGGCAGCGCCTGCGTTTTTAACCTAGAGATAAATTAAAATTTATAAGGAAAGCAGAATGAAAAAACAGTTACCTTTAATCCTCGCTTTGTCGTCTTCATTGTTAATGCTTGGCGGTTGCAGTAATAAGTCTACCAAGGGGGAAGCGGCGTTTGCACAGCAGTGTGAGTACACCCCAGGTGTGAGGGCACCGGCATGGTATTGTAACCCTGAAATGGAAGGTGGGATTGCGGCTGTTGGCGAAGCCAAAATAAATCCAGCGGCTGATAACAATATGCAACGCACCATCGCGATGGGCGCGGCGCGGGATGAATTAGCCCGTCAAATGGAAGTCAAAGTCAAAAACATGTTAGAAAGTTGGACACGCACCACGGGCGCCGGTGATGCACAAACCTATGAAGCCAATATCGCCAACGTATCTCGTCAGGTCGCGAATACCACATTGTTAGGATCGAGGCAGCTTAACCGCTGGGTAGCACCTGATGGTACGCTTGTGGTTTTAGTGGGTATGTTTGATCAGGCTCAAATTAAATCAAACATCAAAACCAGTTTGAGAAATGAAGATGCACTATGGCAGCAATTCCAGAGCAAGCAAGCCCAAGATGCACTCGACGCAGAAATCGCTAGGCAATTTGCTAGGTAAACACATATCCAGGCTGAGCAAATTGGCCTCAGTTTATGATTGGGATCGGTGCTCTCAATCGAACACTATAATTTAAAGGTTAGAAGGTTAAGATGAATTTTGCAGCGGTGATTGCACAAGAGTTAAATGTAAATACCCATCAAGTGGCGGCCGCGATCGCCTTGTTATCAGAAGGCGCAACGGTGCCGTTTATAGCACGTTATCGTAAAGAACTGACGCAGGGGTTAGATGATATACAGCTGCGTCAGCTTGAAACGCGCTTAACCTATTTGAGCGGTCTGCAAGAACGCAAAAAAACGATTCTAGCCAGTATTGATGCTCAGCAAAAACTCACGCCTGATTTACAGTTACAGATTGAAAGCTGCCAAAATAAAACCGAGCTTGAAGATCTCTATCGTCCTTACAAGCCGGTACGCAACGCTAAGGCCACTAAAGCACGCGAAGCCGGGTTAGACCCTTTAGCGCAAGCCTTGTTGCTGAATCCAGCGCTGGATCCTCAGCTTGAGGCCCAAGGCTATCTAAATCCAGAAAAAGGCATCGATACCTTGGCGCAAGCGCTTTCGGGCGCGCAAGATATCCTGGTCGAACAGCTTGCGCAACAACCTGCGCTAGTCGCCAAATTACGTGATGACCTTTGGAAGCAAGGAGTGGTGACCAGTTTAAAGGTTAAAGACGCACAAGATGAAGGTGAAAAGTTTAAAGATTATTATGACTATGTCGAATTGATTGCGAAAATTCCGTCGCATCGTGCTCTGGCGCTGTTTCGGGGTGAGCAAGCAGGGGTATTAAAGCTCAAACTGGATTTGCCCGATGCGCAGCCGGCTACGCATCCATTTTTAGACACTATTCGCCTGCATCATCAACTTACGTTTAAAGGCAAGCCAACCGAATTGTTTTTTACCCAGGTTATCAACCAGGCCTGGCGGTTAAAGCTTGCTAAATCACTAGAGAATGAGTTGTTTAGCCGTTTACGGGAGCAGGCTGAAAAAGTGGCGATTGAGGTGTTTTCGCAAAATCTTAAAGATCTGTTGCTCGCGGCCCCAGCGGGCGCAAAAGTTACGCTGGCACTCGACCCAGGCTACCGCAGTGGGGTCAAATTAGCGGTCGTTGATCAAACCGGTAAACTGCAAGTGACCGATGTTCTCTATCCTCATCAACCGCAAAATCAATGGCAGGCGAGTAAACAAAAGCTTGCAAAACTCATCGCCCATTACCAAGTTGAATTGGTCAGTATTGGCAATGGCACGGCTTCGCGTGAAACTGAACAGCTCGTGGTTGAAACCTTAAAAGACTTTAAACTGACGCACACGCAAAAAGTGATGGTGTCTGAAGCGGGAGCCTCCGTCTATTCGGCATCCGAGCTGGCGCAAAAAGAGTTTCCTGATCTTGATGTGTCGATTCGCGGCGCCGTGTCGATCGGCCGCCGTTTGCAAGACCCTTTGGCCGAACTAGTGAAAATTGACCCCAAGGCCATCGGCGTGGGGCAATATCAACATGATGTTAACCAAGCGGCCTTGGCGCAAGCTTTGCAAGCGACGGTTGAGGATTGTGTAAACTCGGTGGGTGTTGACTTAAATACCGCGTCAGTGGCTTTATTAAGTTACGTATCCGGTTTATCCATGCGTTTGGCGCAGTCGATTGTGGATTGGCGTGATCAAAAGGGTGCGTTTAGCGATCGTAAACAGCTCAAGCAGATTGCGCGTTTGGGGCCTAAAGCGTTTGAGCAATGTGCTGGGTTTTTGCGTATTCGTGAAGGCGATCATCCGCTCGATCAGTCAGCGGTTCATCCGGAGTCCTATGGACTTGTCGAACAGATGGCGAAAAAGTTGGGCGTGCCACTCAATCAACTTATCGGGCAGCGCGAAACTTTACAGAAAATTCAGTTAAATGAATTTATGACGGATCAGGTTGGCTTGCCGACGTTACGCGATATTATGAGTGAGCTTGAAAAACCCGGTCGAGACCCACGTCCGAGCTTTCAAACCGCTAGCTTTAACGCCGCCATTACTGAAATAAACGATTTGGCCCCGGGCCTGAAGCTTGAAGGTGTGGTCACGAATGTGACGCATTTTGGCGCATTTGTCGATATAGGGGTGCACCAAGACGGTTTGGTGCATATCTCGCATTTATCCGATCGTTTTGTGAGTGATCCGCGAGAAGTGGTGAAAGCAGGGCAGATTGTCCAGGTGACTGTGATGGAGGTCGATGCCGTACGAAAACGCATCAGCCTGTCGATGAAAGCAGACGCCATGACGCAGGCCGTGAGTGCGACAGATATCGCTGATCGCAAAACGATCAAGATGGCACGCCCTCAATCACACAAAAACAACCGTCATTCAAACACACCCGCCCCACAAGCCCCATTTGGAACCCTCGCTGATAAGTTCGCGGCGCTGAAGAATAACTCGTAGGGGGGGGGCTTTTCAGTGGGTGGAATTGAAATTCTATCTTAAAGTGTTCCTACATGAAGTCTGTAGGAACAGGGGATGATGCTAAACTTTAACCGTTAATATTAATTACAGCAGTTCGATGCAAATATTGTTGTTTGTTGCACTGTAAGTACCAATAGCATGTGCTGGGGTTGTTATACGTGCGCGTCCAGTTCTATAGCCACTGGTTGTATTGTTTCCATCCCAAGTAACATTAGTACCATTTAATGTTGTCCCATCAATAGCACTAATTAGCCTTTGAGCTAAATCTGCAGTACCAATTTCACGATAACAAATTGCCCAATTAAAGTTTGCTGGAGCAGCACTTGCGTTGTTTGCTATTGTAGCTCTCGTGGTACTATTATCATAACCAAGGCCGCCAGCTTTGGCCAAGAAAATTTCACCGCCTAATGCATGTGACTCTTTATTTGCAATAAAACCACGTGCCACCAGTTCATTAATCATTTCAGCGCTAGTTGGCGTTTGTGCTTGGCTTGGTGCTGTAAGATATCCAGACCCGTTTCTAAAAATATCGCGACCGAAACGGTCCTCGTAAGCAAGTAGAGCAACACGATAAGAGTTTACATCTGATGCCATGGCTTTAATTTTAGAACTTTGAATCAACTCCTGCCCTTTCAAAACCCCACCTAATAGTAGCCCAATAATCACCAGTACGATGGCGATTTCAACCAGTGTAAAACCCTTTTGATTTTTGGTTTTCTTTTCTGTTGTCATAGCGTTTCTCCTTTGTTATGACGTGTTATAAAAAATACAATTGGAGTATAAAAGGCTTTTTTTCGCTTGTATAGAGTAAAAATTCTTTACTCTGTTATTTTATTTAAGTCTTAAATCTTATTTTTTGAGCGAATAATTGATAGTGCAAAGACCGTAATCCCGCAACCAGGCCTGGTTCTGGTTGTGGTGATAGGGTTTTTATTTGTTTAAATGAAGTGTTTGGCTTAAGGATTGCAGGGTGTTGTCAAGTTCTGCTTGGCTTTGTGCCAAGACGGTGATGTGGCCGATTTTACGAGCGGGGCGCTCGGTTTTGTCGTAGAGGTGAACATGGACATTCGGCATTGAAAAAGCCGGGGTTAAGTCGCCGTATTCACCAATAATATTGATCATGGCGGCGTAGGGTTGGCGCGGTGTGGTAGCACCCAACGGCAAGCCTGTTATCGCACGAATATGGTTTTCAAATTGGGAGGTGCGCGCGCCTTCAATTGTCCAATGCCCTGAGTTATGTACCCTTGGTGCCATTTCATTGGCGATCAGCCCATTTTCGGTTTCAAACAATTCCAGTGTCAGTACGCCGACATGGTTCATCTTGTTAAGCAGGGCTTGCATGTAGTCTTGTGCTTGCTGTTGGATGTGCGGATCAATCTGGCTTGCAGGTGCAAGGGTGAGGCGTAAAATACCGTCATGGTGTTGGTTTTCAACCAGTGGATAATAGACTTGTTGGTTGTCGGCATTGCGCACGGCAATCATTGATAGTTCACGTTTAAACGAAATAAACCCTTCTAGGATAGCGGGCTTTTCACCAATCGCCAACCAGGCCTGGTCGCTTTGCGCAGGGGTTTGAATGACAAATTGGCCTTTGCCATCATAGCCTTCGGTGGTGGTTTTGAGTACAGCCGGTAAACCAATCGCCTCGATCGCTTTTTTAAGGTCATCGAGGTTATTCACGCATTGGTAGGGCGCGCAAGGAATGGCTAGTTCGGTAAACAGGGCTTTTTCGCGCCCTCGGTTTTGGGCGTAATAGAGTGATGGCGCACTGGGGTAAACGGGAGTGATTGTATTGAGTTGGTCAACGAGTTCAACAGGTGTGTTTTCGCTTTCATAGGTCATTACATCGCACTGCTGTGCCATCGCTTGCAGGCTTTCAGGTGTGTTGTCATACACCTGGCCTAGCAAGCAAGCCGGTTCGTCGGGGGTGGCGCTACTAAAAGCAAATTGATGACCGAGTGGATACCCGGCGAGCGCGAGCATGCGCCCAAGCTGACCTGCGCCTAAAACGCCTACTCGACAACCTTTGGCTATTGGCATTTGACAAACCCTTTTTAATTAAATGCTTGTATTTCAAAGCGCATTTTAGCTGATTTTATGTGTGGTGCGCATTTGGGTGTGTATATTTAATCCGCTTGACGTGGATCAGGGTGGGCGAGCACGTCATCGGTTTGGGCTTTGCGCCAAGCACGCACGGCATCCCGAATCAGGGGGTATTGGTTGCCCACAATCTGTGCGGCGAGAATGCCCGCATTTTTAGCGCCTGCATCACCAATCGCCAGCGTACCAACCGGAATGCCACCCGGCATTTGCACAATCGATAGTAAAGAGTCTTGACCATTTAGCGCACGCGATTTAACAGGTACACCTAATACGGGTATCAGTGTTTTTGCCGCTACCATGCCCGGTAGGTGTGCAGCACCACCCGCACCGGCGATAATCACGTGTAAACCACGTTTTTCTGCCGTTTGGGCATAGTCGAACATTAAATCTGGAGTACGATGTGCTGATACCACCTTGACTTCATAGGGTACATTAAATTGGTCTAGCATTTCTACAGCCAACTGCATCGTTGGCCAGTCACTTTTGGAGCCCATAATCACGCCTACTAGAGGTTCAGAGGCTTGTTGTTGATTCGCCATGGTATTGCCCTCACAGATTCAAAAAAACCGTGAATTATACCGCGCTGGCTGTCAGTGTCAAATATTAGTCGCTTTTTCAGGGTAAGCGTATCTAAATAATATGAGAAAACGCGCGCTGCGAGGCCAAAAAAACACACGTCATTGCGAGGCCGAAGGCCGTGGCAATCTCTGGCAGGCTGTGCGCGATCTTGAGAGATTGCCGCGTCGCTGCAGTGCCTCGTAATGAAAGGTTTCTTAACTTAATGGCCGTGACGCACAGCGTGGGAACGAGGTTGTTAACCAGGCCTGGTTGAATGGATTATAGGGTTTGCCAGTCGATTTGCACCAGGTTGCGGGCGTGTGTGTTAAAGATTAATCCCAGTTGATGTATCTGTTTACCGGCTTGTTGTTGGGCGAGGTATTTTTGCGTGTAGTTTTTGGTTTGGATTTGCTGCAACGCCGGATTGGGGCTTTGGGGTTGATAGTTTTCAGACTTGTCGAGTTTGAATTCGGTGACATAAATGTGATCGCCGAGCATAATGGTCATATCCGCCTGTCCGTGGTTGTTGATATCTTCAGGCGTGATAACGGCATTAATACTGGAGAGCCAAGCAAACAGCACCGAGGCATAATAGCCTTCTGCATCGGGTAAATCATTTTGGGTGAAGTTGCGCCAAGGAATCGCCGCGAACAGTGATTCGATTTGTTGTTGGATGGTGGGGAAGTCAGCCGACTCAAACGC
>NZ_JYNN01000049.1 GCF_000934765.1 Thiomicrospira microaerophila
GCCGCTGTCAATGTAGTTTTTCCATGGTCAACGTGACCAATTGTGCCTACGTTTACATGGGGCTTGTTACGTTCAAACTTAGCTTTTGCCATGATTAATATCCTTTATAAAAAATTAAATTAAGAACCTTTTTTTGCTTTCGCAATAATTTCTTCTTGAACTGAGGCAGGGGCTTCAGCATACTTTGAGAAAGTCATCGCATAACTGGCACGACCCTGCGATAGAGAGCGAACATTGGTTGCATAGCCAAACATTTCTGACAATGGAACCTCAGCCTTCAACTCTTTACCGGTTGGCGTATCTTCCATACCCTGGATCATACCACGACGTCGGTTAAGATCACCCATTACGTCACCCATATATTCTTCTGGCGTAACAACTTCAACAGCCATAATCGGCTCAAGAATAACAGGGCGCGCTTTTTCAACACCATTCTTAACACCCATGGATGAGGCAATTTTAAACGCCATTTCGTTCGAGTCAACATCATGATAAGAACCATCGAAAACAGTAACCTTAACATCAACGACCGGATAGCCGGCAATAACACCGTTTTCCAACTGCTCTCTAGCACCCTTCTCTATCGCAGGAATGTATTCACGCGGAACCACACCACCCACAATTGCATTTTCAAATGTAAAGCCTGTACCTGGCTCTTGCGGCTCAATACGCAACACAACATGACCATACTGACCACGACCACCAGACTGACGAACAAATTTACCATCCGCCTCAACAGACTGCCTAATAGTCTCACGATAAGAAACCTGAGGAGCGCCAACGTTTGCTTCAACGCTGAACTCACGCTTCATACGATCCACAATAATATCCAGGTGGAGCTCGCCCATACCAGAAATAATTGTCTGGCCTGTTTCCTCATCTGTTCTTACTCTGAACGAAGGATCCTCAGCCGCCAACTTTTGCAGTGCAATACCCATTTTTTCTTGGTCAGCTTTTGTTTTTGGCTCGATAGCAATCGAAATCACTGGCTCAGGAAACTCCATACGTTCAAGCGTAATGATGTTATTTAGATCACAAATCGTATCACCGGTTGTTACATCTTTAAGACCAACTACACAGCCGATATCACCTGCGCGCAACTCTTTAATTTCTTCACGAGAGTTAGCATGCATCTGGATTAAACGACCCGCACGTTCTTTCTTGCCCTTAACTGGGTTATATACTGACTCGCCTGAGTTTAGGACACCTGAATAAACACGCACAAACGTTAACGTACCCACATAAGGGTCAGTCATCATCTTAAATGCTAACGCTGCAAACGGCTCATCATCTGATGACTTACGTGAGGCAGGCTCATCATTATCCAAAATACCCTCAATAGCAGGCACATCAAGTGGTGATGGAAAATACTCAATGACAGCATCTAACATCGCCTGCACACCAATATTTTTAAAACTTGACCCACAGAACATAGGGATAATTTCGTTATTGATACAACGTGAACGAATACCTTGTTTAATCTGCTCCTCAGAAAGCTCACCGCCCTCAAGGTACAAATTCATTAAATCTTCATTTGCCTCTGCAGCTGACTCTACCAACTGCTCACGATACGATTCACAGTCATCCAACATATCAGCAGGAATATCTTGGTACTCAAAAGTAAGGCCTTGTGTTTCAGGATTCCAGAAGATGGCCTTCATTTTCAAAAGATCAACTAAACCGCGGAAATTATCTTCAGCACCAATGGGTAATTGCATCACAACAGGTGTCGCACCCAAACGCGTCTTAACCTGCTCAACGACGCGCAAGAAATCAGCGCCCGCACGGTCCATTTTATTGACATAACCCATACGTGGAACGTTATACTTGTCTGCCTGGCGCCATACAGTTTCAGACTGTGGCTGAACACCACCTACTGAACAAAAAGTGGTAACTGCGCCATCCAATACACGCAATGAACGCTCTACCTCAATGGTAAAGTCAACGTGACCCGGGGTATCAATTACGTTTATACGGTGCTCGGGAAACTGCTTAGCCATGCCTGACCACATACAAGTGGTTGCCGCTGAAGTAATGGTAATCCCACGCTCCTGCTCTTGTTCCATCCAATCCATGGTGGCACCACCATCATGAACTTCACCAATTTTGTGTGACTTACCTGTATAAAACAGAATGCGCTCGGTAGTTGTCGTTTTACCGGCATCGATGTGAGCCATGATACCGATATTACGGTAACGCTCTAAAGGGGTTTGACGTGCCACTTTACTAACCTTTTATTTGATTGAATTAAAGAATAAAGGCCCGTCAAGGGCCCTTGTTGAATTTTACCAGCGGAAATGAGAGAACGCTTTGTTAGCCTCAGCCATTCTGTGAGTATCTTCTTTTTTCTTAATCGCAGAACCACGATTTTCGAGTGCATCAGATAATTCACCAGCCAAGCGTAACATCATGCCTTTTTCACTACGCTTACGCGCTGCTTCAACAATCCAGCGCATAGATAACGCCATTTTTCTTTCAGGACGAACCTCAACAGGAACCTGATAAGTAGCACCACCCACACGGCGTGACTTAACCTCTACCAATGGGCCTACATTTTCCAGCGCATCTCTTAACAAGGCAGCATGATCGCCACCTTTACGACGCTCAACAACCTTGTCTAAAGCGTCATAAACTATTTTTTCTGCTACTGCTTTCTTACCACTGACCATGATCATATTTACAAATTTTGTCAGGGTTACATCACCAAACTTAGGATCAGGTAATACTAATCTTTTTGGTATCTCTCTTCTTCTTGCCATTCTTACGTCTTCCGGTATAAAAGAATCTAAAAAAAGCTAGCGTATGTCAAAGGCTTATTTACCTTTTGGACGCTTAGCACCGTACTTAGAACGACCTTGTTTACGCTCATTAACACCAGAGCAATCTAATGCTCCACGCACTGTATGATAACGCACACCAGGCAAATCCTTAACACGCCCACCACGAATCAAAATCACGGAGTGTTCCTGTAAGTTATGACCTTCACCACCAATATAGGTAGATACTTCAAAACCATTTGTTAAACGAACACGCGCAACTTTACGCAGGGCTGAGTTAGGCTTTTTAGGGGTAGTGGTATAAACACGCGTACACACACCACGGCGCTGAGGACATGACTCCAACGCAGGTACTGTAGACTTTTTAACTTTGTCTTTACGCGGCTTACGAACCAACTGGTTTATTGTAGCCATTAAAACTTCTCCAAATTTGAGACTGAACTCATTTACCAATTAAATATTTGCAGACCTTAAAGTCTGCAAATAAGGTTTCAAGATTTTAGTGATGGAATAACGATATGTCAAGCATTAACTACTTGAAATTTTGGTTATTTTAAACATCACTTTCTTCGGGCTCAAATAGCCTATCATCAACAACAGGCATTTCAGCTAAAATTTCTTCATCAATTTGCTCTTCAGCACCCGCACGCATAAATGCTTTAAGCTCATCATCAATAATATCTGTCGCACGCTTTCTTGCTTGATGATAAGCAAAGCCTGTACCTGCTGGAATCAAGCGCCCCACAATTACGTTTTCTTTTAGCCCTACCAGCGTATCACGTTTACCGCTAACAGCGGCCTCAGTAAGAACACGGGTTGTTTCTTGAAAAGATGCCGCAGAAATAAAGGACTCCGTTGCCAATGATGCCTTTGTTATACCTAACAATACACGCTCATAAGTGGCTTCCACTTTACCCTCTGCCCGCATTTTTTCATTCAATTGCAGAACGCGGGCATATTCAGTTTGCTCACCCTTAATCAACCCAGTATCACCCGCCGACTTTACCTCAACTTTTCTTAGCATTTGGCGAATAATAGCTTCAATATGCTTATCATTAATTCTTACACCTTGCAGACGATATACATCCTGTACTTCGTCAACAATGTATTCGGCTAAGCGCTCTACACCTAATAAACGCAGAATATCATGCGCATTGGCATTACCCTCTACAACGATATCACCACGCTCTACACGCTCACCATCAAAAATATTCACCGTTCGCCACTTAGGAATCAGTGTTTCATATTGCTCACCAGAATCCTGAGTAATGATTAAACGCTGCTTGCCTTTAGTTTCCTTACCAAAAGATATTACACCGCTCACCTCAGCCATTATGGCAGGCTCTTTTGGTTGACGCGCCTCAAATAAGTCAGCAACACGTGGAAGACCACCAGTAATGTCCTTCGTTTTAGAAGACTCTTGTGGAATACGCGCAAGAATATCACCTGCACCTACTGTTACCATTGACTGTACGAGTACAATTGAGTTTTCAGGCAAATAATAAATAACTGGCGTTTGGGTACCTGCAAAGCAAATACCTTCACCCGCATTATCCACTAAACGAATATATGGGCGCGCATCCTTCACCGATGATGAACGCTCTTTGGCACTTTTAACAACACGGGTAACCAGGCCTGTTAATTCATCAATTTTTTCCTCAACTGTGCCATCAAAGTTACCAAACTCAATTTGACCACTGACTTCAGTAATAACAGGGTGAGTATGCGGATCCCAGGTCGCAATAACCTGACCCGACACTAACTTCTCACCTTCAAGCACTTCAAGCATCGCCCCATAAGGAATCTTATAACGCTCTTTCTCACGACCCGACACATCAAGAATAGTAACTTCACCTGAGCGCGTGGTCACCATGACCTTATCAGCCGAGTTTTTAACTGTTTTAAGATTGTGGTACTTCACCGTACCCTCATGCTTAACTTCAACTTGACTTTGTGCCGCACTTTTGGATGCCGTACCACCAATATGGAAAGTACGCATGGTGAGCTGGGTACCTGGCTCACCGATTGACTGTGCCGCCATAACACCCACAGCTTCACCCATATTCACCATATGCCCACGCGCTAAATCACGACCATAGCACTTCTGACATACACCAAATTTGGTTTCACAGGTAATGGTTGAGCGGACCTTCACGCGATCAATACCGTGCTCATCAATCAAACTAACCAACTGCTCATCGAGTAACGTATCCTTCGCCACCAACAATTGACCGCTTGCACTCATCAGGTCTTCACTAATAACACGACCAAGAATACGCTCGCGTAGTGACTCAATCACATCACCGCCTTCAACATGAGCCGTCATTTCAACACCCGCATCGGTACCACAATCGTGCTCTGTGACGACGACATCCTGCGCAACATCAACCAAACGGCGCGTTAGGTATCCCGAGTTAGCGGTTTTAAGCGCCGTATCAGCCAAACCTTTACGCGCACCATGCGTTGAAATAAAGTACTGAAGTACGTTCAAACCTTCACGGAAGTTTGCTGTAATCGGTGTTTCAATGATAGAGCCATCTGGCTTGGCCATCAAACCACGCATACCGCCCAATTGACGCATCTGCGCAACCGAACCACGCGCTCCCGAGTCTGCCATCATATAGATAGAGTTAAAAGATGTTTCTTTTACCTCATTGCCCTTGGCATCTATGACAAGGTCAAACTGCAGTTCTTCCATCATCGCCTTAGTCACGAGCTCGTTAGTATGGGACCAAATATCGACGACCTTATTATAGCGCTCGCCTTCTGTAACCAAACCTTGCGCATACTGCATCTGAATTTCTTTAACCTGTCCATCAGCATGCTCCAGAATTCCGGCCTTCTCATCAGGAATCAACATGTCATCTGAACAGAAAGAAAGTCCCGCCATTGTTGACCACTTAAAGCCGGCATACATTAACTGGTCAGCAAACACAACCGTTTCCTTCGGACCTAAAACTCGATAGCAGGTATTTAACACCTTACTGATGTTTTTCTTGGTCAGATTAATGTTAATTAAATCAAAACTAAGCCCTTTAGGTAGTATACGACTCAATAGCGCACGGCCAACCGTGGTATCAACAATACGTGTAGCAACATGCTCCTTTTCACCATCAAAAATAGTTTCTTCCATTTTTAACTTGATTTTCGTATGAAGGTGAACCACTTTTGCTTCTAGTGCACGCGCAACTTCCTGCCAATTAGCAAAAGCCTTACCTTCACCGATCGCATTAATTTTTTCACGTGTAATATAATACAACCCGAGAACAACGTCTTGCGACGGCACGATAATAGGCTCACCATTAGCTGGTGAGAGTAGGTTATTCGTTGACATCATCAAAGTGCGCGCTTCAAGTTGTGCTTCAAGCGACAATGGTACGTGCACCGCCATTTGGTCACCGTCAAAGTCCGCGTTAAAAGCCGAACAAACAAGAGGATGCAGGTTAATGGCCTTACCCTCAATCAATACAGGCTCAAATGCTTGAATACCCAAACGGTGAAGTGTTGGCGCACGGTTCAACAACACAGGATGCTCGCGAATCACCTCGTCTAAAACATCCCAGACTTCTGGCAAACTTTGCTCTACCATTTTCTTGGCCGCTTTAATCGTAGGTGCAGAACCCCGTTTCTGTAGCTTGCTAAAAATGAAGGGCTTGAATAATTCAAGCGCCATTTTTTTAGGCAAGCCACATTGGTGCAGTCTTAATGTTGGCCCCACTACGATTACAGAACGACCTGAATAATCTACCCGCTTACCAAGTAGGTTTTGGCGGAAACGACCTTGCTTACCCTTAATCATATCCGCAAGCGACTTTAACTGACGCTTATTTGTACCGGTAACAGCACGTCCACGACGACCATTGTCTAGCAAAGAATCAACCGACTCTTGCAGCATACGTTTTTCATTGCGCACAATAATATCTGGCGCCATTAAGTCGAGCAAACGTTTCAAACGATTATTACGGTTTATTACTCGACGATACAAATCATTTAAGTCAGAAGTGGCAAATCGACCTCCATCCAATGGAACGAGTGGACGCAACTCTGGAGGCAACACAGGTAACACCTCCAACACCATCCACTCTGGTTTATTTCCAGAGCTTAAGAATGACTCAACCAACTTCAAACGTTTAGATAATTTTTTCTGCTTAGTTTCAGAAGAGGTACTCTCGACTTCTCCGCGCAATTTAACCGCTTCTTCAGCAAGATTAATTGACTGGAGCATACGCTTGATCGCTTCAGCACCCATCTGCGCTTCAAACTCATCACCGTACTCATCGAGTGCATCCAAATACTCTTCTTCGGTTAATAGCTGCCAAGGTTCTAGAGGCGTTAAGCCAGGATCCACAACCATAAAGGCTTCAAAATACAGTACCGCTTCAATTTCCTTTAAAGTCATGTCAAGCATTAAACCAATACGGCTTGGCAATGACTTTAAGAACCAAATATGCGCTACAGGCGAGGCAAGATCAATATGACCCATGCGCTCGCGCCGTACTTTCGACTGGGTTACTTCAACACCACATTTTTCGCAAATAACACCACGGTGCTTTAAACGCTTATACTTGCCACACAAGCACTCATAATCACGAATTGGGCCAAAAATCTTGGCACAAAACAAGCCATCGCGCTCAGGTTTAAAGGTACGATAATTGATCGTCTCTGGTTTTTTTACTTCACCATAAGACCAAGAACGAATCTTCTCAGGAGAAGCAAGTGACACTTTAATTGCATCAAATTCACTAGAAACGTTTTGTTTTTTTAAAAAACCGAGTAAATCTTTCATTAATCTTGCTCCAACTCAATATCAATACCTAATGCACGAATTTCTTTACGCAGCACACTAAAGGACTCTGGCATACCTGGCTCCATGTACTCATTGCCATCGACAATGTTTTTATACATCCGCGTTCTACCATTTAAGTCATCCGACTTCACGGTGAGCATCTCTTGCAGCGTGAACGCCGCCCCATAGGCCTCTAAAGCCCAAACCTCCATTTCACCAAAACGCTGACCACCAAATTGCGCCTTACCGCCCAGTGGTTGCTGCGTAACAAGACTATAAGGGCCTGTTGAACGCGCATGCATTTTATCGTCAACCAAATGGTTTAGTTTGAGCATATACATATAACCAACCGTAACCGTGCGATCAAACTCATCTCCTGTTCGACCATCAAACAAACGCATCTGACCTGACTCAGGAAGATCTGCCAAACGAAGCAATGATTTTATCTGTGCCTCATTCGCGCCATCGAATACAGGCGTAGCCATCGGCACACCTTTGCGTAGATTCTTCGCAAGCTCAATGATTTCATGATCACTAAAACTATCCAAGTCAACCAATTGACCTTGTGTTTCATTGTAAATCTTATGCAAAAAGCCACGAACCTCGACTAAATCGGCTTCACGTTTCAGCATTGCATCAATTTTTTCACCCAAACCCCAGGCCGCTAAGCCAAGGTGGGTCTCTAAAATCTGCCCGACGTTCATCCGCGATGGTACACCAAGTGGATTTAAGCAAATATCAACCGGACGTCCCGTTTCATCAAAAGGCATATCCTCAACCGGACAGATGCGTGAAATAACCCCCTTGTTACCATGACGACCTGCCATCTTATCACCGGGCTGAATGCGGCGCTTTATCGCAACATAAACCTTAACCATTTTAGATACACCAGGTGCAAGATCATCACCTTGCGTTAACTTCTTGCGTTTTTCCTCGAAAAGTTCATTTAACTCTTTACGCTTCGTTTTTAACTGATCTTCCAACAACTCAAACTGACGCACTAACTCTTCATTATCAACATTCAACCCAAGCCATTTCTTCTTTTCTGTCTTAGCTAAATAATTTGCATCAATAACGCTACCGTCTTTTAGCTTTTGACCCGTTAGCAAAGTGGCAACACGATCAAACGTATCTTGTTCCAAAATACGGTACTGTTCATCAATGTCCTTTCTAACCTTAGAAAGCTCTTCTTCTTGAATAGCAAGTGCACGTGCATCTTTTTTAACCCCTTCACGGGTAAACACCTGAACATCAATAACAGTACCTTCAATACCCTTGGATACCCGTAAAGAAGAGTCTTTAACATCAGACGCCTTTTCACCAAAGATAGCACGCAGCAGTTTTTCCTCTGGCGTTAACTGGGTTTCACCTTTAGGTGTAACCTTACCCACAAGAATATCACCCTGTTTCACTTCGGCACCTATATACACAATGCCACTTTCATCCAATCGCGATAACGCTGACTCTCCAACATTTGGAATATCAGCGGTAATTTCTTCCGGTCCTAGCTTCGTATCTCTAGCTAAACAAGTAAACTCTTCAATGTGTATTGTCGTATAACGATCTTCTTGAACCACTCTTTCAGAAACTAAAATAGAGTCTTCAAAGTTATAACCGTTCCAAGGCATAAAGGCGACACGCATATTCTGACCTAAAGCAAGCTCACCTAAGTCTGTAGAAGGGCCATCGGCTAAGACATCACCACGCGTAACAATATCGCCGGTACTGACAATCGGCTTTTGATTAATGCACGTATTTTGGTTAGAACGTTGATATTTAATTAGGTTATATATATCAACACCCGTTTCACCTTCAACAATTTCCGCATCATTAACACGCACAACAATACGTGATGCATCAGAAGATACAATTTCACCACCACGCTTGGCCACCACAGTCACACCAGAATCAATAGCCACCGTTTTTTCAATACCTGTACCCACCAACGGCTTATCAGCGCGTAACGTAGGAACGGCTTGACGTTGCATGTTAGAGCCCATCAGTGCACGGTTCGCATCATCATGCTCAAGAAACGGAATCAAGGCCGCTGCAACTGAAACAATTTGCTTCGGGGACACATCCATTAAATTAATGTCTTTAGATGATGACAAAGTAAATTCATTTTGATGACGTGCTGAAATCAGGTCATCTACAAACTCGCCCTTCTCATTCAATTTTGCACTCGCCTGAGCAATCACAAATTGTGCTTCATCAATGGCCGAGATATAAACTACTTCATCCGTTACACGCCCCTCAATCACTTTGCGATAAGGGGTTTCTAAAAAGCCATACTCGTTAGTTTTAGCATAAACAGCCAATGAGTTAATCAAACCAATGTTCGGACCCTCAGGTGTTTCGATAGGACATACACGACCATAGTGTGTGGGATGAACGTCACGCACTTCAAAACCAGCACGTTCGCGCGTTAGACCACCTGGGCCTAATGCTGAAACACGACGTTTGTGCGTAATCTCAGACAAGGGATTAACCTGATCCATAAACTGTGACAACTGACTCGAACCAAAAAACTCTTTAATCGCGGCGGATACAGGCTTGGCGTTAATTAGGTCCTGAGGCATTAAGCCTTCACTTTCAGCGTTATTTAAACGTTCTTTAACAGCACGCTCAACACGGACAAGTCCAACACGGAACGCATTCTCAGCCATTTCACCGACAGCACGAATACGGCGATTACCCAGCGTATCGATATCGTCTACCGTACTTTGGCCATTACGAATATTAACAAGCTCAGCAATAACATCAACAATATCTTGTTTTTCAAGAACCAAACTGCCCTTATTGTCTTCACGACCCAAGCGACGGTTTAACTTCATTCGCCCTACCGAGGATAGATCATAACGTTCTTCTTGAAAGAAAAGACCATTAAATAGCGCCTCCGAAGACTCTTTTGTAGGCGGTTCACCTGGACGCATCATTCGATAAATCTCAATCTGCGCCTCTAATTGCGTTGAGGTGGAATCTAGATTAATCGTGTCCGAAATATAGGGTCCGTGCAGCAGCTCATCAATATACAAGATGGCGAAATCGATCTTACCAATCGTAAACATTTTTTCAATTAAATCTTGTGTAATAACTGTATTAGCGAGCGCAACCAATTCACCGGTTGACTTATCAACAAGATTTTTAGCTAATGTTTTACCAAGCAAATATTCAGCAGGAACCTCAATCGACTTCACGTCGGCATCATTTAATTGCTTGATAACACGCGCGGTAATTCTAGCGCCTTCTTCAACAAAGGTTTCACCCTTTACAGAAATAGTAAATGCGGCTGTTTGACCTTTAAACTGCTCAGGGTTGAATGCAATATTAAACTTATTCTTAGCCAATTTAACGGCTGTGGTTTCGAAAAACTGTTCAATGATTTGCTCATTGTCATACCCCATGGCTCGCAACAATACCGTGACAGGCAGTTTACGGCGACGGTCAATACGGGTAAACAAGCAATCATTGTGATCAAACTCAAAATCTAACCAAGATCCACGATAAGGAATAATACGTGCATTAAATAAAATCTTACCTGACGAGTGAGACTTGCCCTTGTCATTGTCAAAAATAACCCCAGGCGAACGGTGCAATTGCGTCACAATAACGCGCTCGGTACCATTGATAACAAAGGTACCGTTATCCGTCATAAGAGGCATATCCCCTAAATAAACTTCCTGCTCTTTAATATCTTTAACCGGACGGTTGCCCACAGGTGCATCTTTATCATAAATAACCAAGCGCATTTTGACACGCAAAGGTGCCGCGTAGGTCACACCACGTTGCTTACACTCTGTTACATCAAATTCAGGCTGACCTAAATGATAGCTAACATAGTCCAAATCAGCTGTACCAGCAACGCCCTTAATAGGAAACACCGAAGCAAATGCGGCGTGCAAACCAACTGGCGCACGCTCTAATGGCTTTTTATCTTTTTGAATAAAATCATGATACGAACCTTTCTGCAATGAAAGCAAATAAGGCACGTCAAGCATGGAAGGGTTTGTAGCAAAGTCTTTACGGACACGTTTCTTTTCAGTTAAAGAATAGGTCATTGAATACCTCGACAAAGAACTAAATAAATGAAATAAATAGAGATTTCTATTTAAATGTATAAAACTGTAGTATCAGTTAAAATATCACACTTTTACACACTACCTAAAACAACAAATGGCCGACATCGAAATGTCAGCCATTTTGACTGCTTATGCAGCTAAAACAAGAGGATTACTTGATTTCAGCTTGTGCGCCTGCTTCTTCAACTTGCTTTTTAACCGCTTCAGCTTCGTCCTTAGACACGCCTTCTTTAAGAACAGTTGGAACATTCTCAACCGCTTCTTTTGCTTCTTTAAGACCAAGACCTGTAATACCACGAACCGCCTTGATCGCACCCACTTTGTTTGCGCCTGCAGAAGTAAGAATAACATCAAATTCAGTTTGCTCTTCAACCGCTTCAGCAGCTGCCGCTGGGCCAGCAACAGCAATGGCTGCAGCAGAAACACCAAATTTCTCTTCCATTGCAGAAATTAACTCTACAACTTCCATTACCGTCATACCCGCAACTGCGTCTAAAATATCATTTTGTGAAATAGCCATGTTTATATCTCCTAGATTGTTTTTTTGTTAAAAATTAAGCGGCCGCTGATTCTTTTTGCTCTTTAAGAGCAGCTAAGGTGCGCGCTAGTTTTTCAACAGGTGCTTTCATCACATACATTAACTTGCCAATAGCTTCGTCGTATGTCGGTAAGGCTGCAACAGCGTCAAGTTGTGACACATCAAGTGTGCCTGAACCAATTGATAACGCTTTAATTACAAATGCATCGTTCTGTTTTTTGAAGTCTTTTGCAATACGAGCCGCAGCAGACAATTCATTAGTAGAGAATACAAGTACGACTGGACCCACTAAAGAATCCGAAAGATCTTCAAAGGCGGTACCCGCAAGCGCTTTACGCGCAAGTGTATTCTTCACAACACGAATCACAACATCAGATTCACGCGCTTTAGAACGAAGATTAGTCATTTGTTCTACAGTCAAACCACGATACTCAGCTACTACCATTGCAACCGTTTTAGCCATTACAGCTGAAACTTCTTCAACGACAAGCTTCTTATCTTCAAGTTTAAGTGCCATTCTAACCTCCTTAAAACCCACCAAAAGATGGGTCACTCATCTACGTAGGTATCAAAACGAAATTAAGAGCATTATTTAAAATACTCACCTACGGTCTGCGATGGGCACTCACTATCTAGGAGACCCATAACGCAAATCTTAATGTTTAAACATTAAGATTAAATTGACGACTGCTCAACAGTGAGGCCTGGACCCATAGTGCTTGCAACAGTCACTTTCTTCATGTAAATACCTTTAGCGGCAGAAGGCTTAGCTTTGTTCAAGTCTTCAAGCAAGGCAGAAAGGTTTTCTTTTAATTTTTCGCTATCAAACGAAACCTTACCGATTGGCGCATGAATAATACCGCCTTTGTCTACACGGTAACGTACTTGACCGGCTTTAGCATTATTGATAGCACCAACGACATCCGGTGTTACTGTGCCCGTTTTAGGGTTCGGCATCAAACCACGTGGCCCTAGAACCTGGCCCAGCATACCCACAACACGCATTGCGTCCGGGCTTGCAACAACAACATCAAAGTCCATCATGCCTTTCTTGATTTCATCAGCCAAATCTTCCATACCCACAAAGTCAGCACCCGCTGCTTTTGCCGCAGCCTGGTTCGCTTCACCAGTGAAAACAGCAACACGGATGTTTTTACCTAAACCATTAGGCAAAACAGTGGCACCACGCACAACTTGATCAGACTTACGTGGATCAACACCTAACTTAACAGCCACTTCTACTGTTTCATCAAATTTCGCTGCAGCCAATTCTTTAATTAAATCTAATGCAGCAATAATTTCATAGCTAGCGTCTTTGTTGACGCGCTCAGCGATCATTTTTTGTTTTTTAGTAAGCTTAGCCATTCTATTACCCCTCAACCGTCAAGCCCATACTACGGGCAGAACCTTCAATAATCTTAACCGCAGACGCTAAATCATTTGCATTTAGGTCAGGCATTTTGGTAGTGGCAATCTCTTCAATTTGCGCACGCGTGACTTTTCCTACCTTATTTAGGTTAGGAATAGCACTACCGCTTTTAATGCCGGCTGCTTTTTTCAAGAGAATAGCCGCGGGCGGTGTTTTGGTAATAAATGTGAAGCTTTTATCACTATAAACAGTAATAACAACGGGTAAGGGCAAGCCTTTTTCAACATTACCTGTCTGCGCATTAAATGCTTTACAGAATTCCATAATATTTACACCACGTTGACCCAGTGCTGGACCTACGGGTGGACTTGGATTTGCAGCCCCTGCTGGAATCTGCAACTTAATATAACCTGCGATTTTCTTCGCCATAACTCAACTCCTAATGGGTAATAACGCCTTACGGCTTCCCTGTAAAAAAATCAGCTCTTTACTACCTGAGAAAACTCAAGCTCAACAGGCGTTGAACGCCCAAATATAAGAACTGACACCTGCAATCTATTTTTATCGTAATCGACACCTTCCACCACAGCTTCAAAGTCTGTAAAAGGACCATCTGTAACACGAACCATTTCACCAGGCTCGTAAATCACTTTTGGACGTGGCTTATCAACATTTTCTTCAACCCGTTGCAATATACGTTCAACTTCTTTTTTGCTTATAGGGGCTGGTCGATCACTCGTTCCACCAATAAAACCCAGCACATTCGGCACACTCTTAACTAAATGCCAACTGGACTCATCAAGCTCCATCTCAATTAAGACATAGCCTGGAAAAAACTTTCTTTCACTTGTTCTTTTTTTGCCATCGCGGATTTCAACAACTTCTTCAGACGGCACAAGAATTTGCCCAAAAGCGTCTTGAAGACCCGCTCTGTCAGCATACTCTTGAATTAACACCTTCACCTTATTTTCATAACCAGAATAAGCATGAACCACATACCATCTTTTTGCCATATCAGCCTCCTTGACCCGTCAGCAGCTTGACTGCCCACAAGAAAAACATATCAACCAACCAAAGGAAGATGCCGACAATGATCACCGCTACAACCACAATCAGGGTTGTTTGCGCTGTTTCTTTTCTTGTAGGCCAAACAACTTGGCGAACTTCTTTTTTGGTATGCACTATATAGCGAAACCAACTTTCACCTAGCGCTGTTTTATATACAATAAATCCAGCCAAGCCTACACCAACTAAAACCATTAAAATACGCACAACAGCGTGAAGATGAGAAAAGGCGTAATAGGCGACAACAGATCCGATCAACACAGCAACAGCCACGAAAAGCTTCACAGTATCCAGTGTATTTTTTGAACTCTCTACTTCAGACTTCTTATTCATAATTTGCCGCTAGAATTAAAAAAACGACCCGCATCTACGGACGCAGATCGTTATAGAATGTGGCAGGGGTAGAGAGACTCGAACTCCCAACCTTCGGATTTGGAATCCGCGGCTCTACCAATTGGAGCTATACCCCTGAATTTTACAAAAAAGGGACTATACCAGCCCCTTTTCAATTTAGCAAGATTTATTTTAAAATCTTAGAAACAACACCCGCACCAACTGTACGCCCACCTTCACGAATCGCAAAACGTAGACCTTCGTCCATCGCAATTGGGTTGA
>NZ_JYNN01000050.1 GCF_000934765.1 Thiomicrospira microaerophila
ACACCGGTGGCATAGCCATAGACCAACAAGCTAATTAATAAACTGGGGTGGTAGGCGCTACTACCGCGCAAACCATAACTGTTTTCAATTTGGGTTAAATCAAGCTGGTCAACGACCTCGACGACAAAACGTGCAAGATGGTCATCAGGCAGCCATTCATCTAAGGTTGGCGGTAGAAGATATCCGCTAAGGCGGTCTATTGGGCGAAAGCGACTCATTGTTTTTATCTCATAAGTAATATGGGCATATTTTAACACATATCGTCTTTTAGCATATTATTGTTTGATTAGTCCGACAGGCTCCTAGTGATAGCATAGAGCGCCGTCCGTGTTTAGCTGGTCGGTCAAAACGCTTGGATTCGAGAAATAGCCGCTCACCATCCTCGAAAATATGGGTTTCAGCGGCGGTCACAAAGCCGGTTTCATTTAACGCTTTGGCGGCATAATGTTCGGTAATAAGCACATCTTTCCAGCGGCGCGCGTTGGCATCGTCGCCCTTGGGTGAAAATTTAACAATGACATGCGCGTCAATCTCCGTGCAGAAGGTGGCGAATTTTTGATGTTCACCACCCGCCGAGGAGAGCACGATATCTTCATCCATAATAGGGTCAGCGAGCGTGATGTATTCCTTACGTGAGTGTTTGGCGAAAGGGGCCTGCAACTGCAGGGCGGCATTATTTCCAAGTTTTAAATTACCAATGCTGTTGTCAGTGTTAGCCAGTAAGTAACGTCCAATATTCTCGGTTTTCCAATCTTTTAAGTGCGCGGGAAAACTTTCATCGACGCGGGATAACTGCCCCGCAATTTTTTTGCCCAAAAAACCTTTTGGTGCCATATCAACTAAGAAAAACGGCAAGTCATCAAACAGACCGTTTTTGGCTTCACCTAAGAAAACTTTGGGCATGTTTTGATGTTCTTCAACAAAGAAACCACCCGCGGCTAAGGGGCGAAGCTTGGCAATGCAGGTTAGTTTGCCAAGGTTATCAACTTCCCAGATTAAAATGCTGTCACCCACCCCAAACTTAGCTGTGGTCAATGCATAGTTTGGACTGCGCCCATTGGCAATTCTAACAACGCGATCCCCCAGCTTGTTGATTTGCAAGCCGACCTGGCGTTGGGTGAGGCCACAGTGTGTTTGAATCTGTTTGCTGGTCGCAATCTGGGATTGTAAGTAATCTTCAACGATCATGGGTTAAGCTTAATGTAGTCAATAATGTCGTATATTTAATCATTAAATTTATTAAATTACAATAATTTATGGCTTATTGTAATTTATTTTATGTCGTGAAAATTGTTCATAATATAAAGGCGATAAATTCATTAGTTGTCGGTTTCGAACGTCCTCTTGGTTAGTGGGTTGAGCAGCGTAGCGTTTCAGCGCGGGCAAAAAGTAGGCGCAAATAATCGTAAATTTCGGTTACCGTACCCACCATTGAGCGCGGGCGATAAGCCCGTAATCACAATCAACTTGTCGCGCGGTAAAGTGACATCAATATTCTTTAAATTGTGCGTTCGCGTGCCGCGAATAAAAATGTTCTCAAGCATGGTCAACTCGTTAAATTAAGTAAAAGGATGATAATAGCAAGATTCGTTTTTTAGCCGTTTTAACAACCAGGCCTGGTGGTTAAAAGCTATTTTTTTCATTTATCCAAGCACCGCGTAAAACCCCGTCGTTCAAGATGGCAGAGCCTCGCCAGAGGCGAAGGGCACATTGAAATTATAAAAAGAAGCTTGGTTTTCAGGTTTTTTTAGAGTGTCATCTACTATAACTGATTCAGGTTTTAAAGTAGTTTGATCGATGGTTAACTCGCTCCCATGCTTCGCTTCGAGGCCGCTAAATAAGAAGTTTGTGGCAGAACGGAGTGAATCGGCTTGTGTCGTGAGGTTTAAAAATTACCCGTCATTGCGAGGCCGAAGGCCGTGGCAATCTCTTACAGACGGCGCGCGCCCTTTAGAGATTGCCGCGTCGCGTTGCTCCTCGCAATGACGGGCATTTTGTTTACTTAATAGCCTTGACCCATCGCGGGTTGGTGTTTCTTTGTTGGGTTACCTAACGCCGTTATCCTGCGCGAAGTCGCAGGATCGAACCGCTGGCGGCAATAGACCCTGCGACTTCGCGCAGGGTGACAGGGCGACGAGGAAAGCAAACCCAGCCACTACTTTCGCAATAGATCCCGGCCTTCGGCGGGATGACGGGATGTTTTTGCGTCGCGAGGCGAAAAAATCACGCGCCATCGCGAACACACCCGTGTCATTGCGAACGAAGTGAAGCAATCTCCAAAACCAGTGCGAAACCTCAAGAGATTGCCACGGCCTTCGGCCTCGCATATGACACAAGTTGGATCGCTCCGTGTTGCAACTCATTCCTTAACTTAATGGCTGTGACGCTATGCTTGGACATGAGGAAAAGCGCTCCCACGCACAGCATGGGAGCGAGTTAAAACAACCAGGCCTGGTTGTTAAAAGTCATCTTTTTTCATCATGCTCCACCCTTCAGTAAATCGAGTAGGTCTTCGGCGACGAGGTTCATGTTGCCTTGTTCGTCGGTTTTGTCTTTGTCGTAGAGTTTGTCTTGTAGCTGTTGTTTTCTGGCTTGCAGCTGGAGGATTTTTTCTTCGATGCTGTTGGCGACGACCAGTTTGTAAACAAACACTTCTTTGTCTTGACCGATGCGGTAGGCGCGGTCGGTGGCTTGGTTTTCAACTGCGGGGTTCCACCAGGGGTCGTAGTGGATCACGGTGTCGGCTTCGGTGAGGTTTAAGCCTACGCCACCGGCTTTAAGGCTGATGAGGAATACTTGGGTTTCGCCGTTTTTAAAGCGGTTAATTTCGTCTTCGCGGTTTTTGGTTTGACCGGTCAGCAAGCTGTAGCTTATGTTTTGTTTGGTGATCGAGTCCGCAATGATTTTTAGCATGCTGGAAAATTGGGAGAAGATAATGATCTTGTGTTGGCCTTCTAGCAGGTCTTCCAATAGCTCCATCAGCAACGCTAACTTAGCCGATTGTTTGACCTTTTTAGCGGCCTCAATCTTAACCAGGCCTGGGTCACAGCAGACTTGTCTTAGTTTGAGTAGCGCATCCAGCAGGGTGATTTGCGATTTGGCGAGGCCTTTTTCCGCGACGGTTTGGCGCACTTTTTCTTCCATCGTAATGCGGATGGTTTCGTAGAGTTTGGCCTGCGCGCTGTCAAACTCGACGGTTTTGATGATTTCGGTTTTATCGGGCAGTTCTTGCACCACTTGATGCTTGGTGCGGCGCAGTAAAAATGGCGCTACCTTGCGGGTGAGCTGTTCTTGCACAAAGCGGTCGTTATCGACTTCAATCGGTTTTTGGTAGTTGTGTTTAAACTGCATTTGGTTGCCCAAAAAGCCGGGCATCAGGAAGTTGAACAGTGACCAAAGTTCGCCTAAATGGTTTTCAACCGGCGTGCCTGTTAGGCAAACGCGGCTGGCGCTTTTGAGCTCCATTAAAGCGGCATAGAGTTTTGTGCGTGGGTTTTTGATTTTTTGCGCTTCATCTAAAATCAGCAGTTTAAATGTGTGTTCCTTGAGTTGTTCAATATCGCGCGGCAGCAAGGGGTAGGTGGTTAAGACTAAATCGGCCTCGGCAATATGCGCAAATTGTTCTGCGCGTTCACTGCCGTGCAGGGTGACTAGATTAAGTTCGGGGGTGAATTTATGCGCTTCGCTTTTCCAGTTGCCAATTAGCGAGGTGGGCATCACTAATAACGCGGGCTGGGTGAGTTCACCTTGCTGTTTTAAATGCAGCAGCCAGCTGAGGGTTTGCAGGGTTTTGCCCAAGCCCATGTCATCGGCAAGCACACCGTTAAAACCATGGTCATATAAAAATTGTAACCAGCTTAAACCAAAGGCTTGATAGGGGCGTAGCGTCGCGTTTAGACCCGGCGGCGGCGTAATGGTTTCAATTTGGGTGAAGTTTTTGAGTTTTTCCGCTAATTGCATCAGCTTGTTGTCGCCCATCCATTTAATCGGCGTGTTGGCGAGGCCCGCAATCAGGTGGGCATCAAACGGCTGGATGGCGAGGCCTTTGCTCAGCGGTTTTTTCTGATAAAGTTGCAGCAGGGCTTCAAATAAGGGGGCGACATCCGCTTTGGGGATTTGTAGCACATCCTTGTCATTGAGTTGAAATAGCAGCGACTCGGGCATCTGCTCGGTGTTGTCATAACTGCGCAACAGGTTTTCTAAAAGCGGTGCCATTGGCAGGGTTTTACCTTTCACTTGAATATTAAAGCTCAGGTTAAACCAATCATTTTTGACTTCCGATTCAACCCGCATTTCATCGGCTTCAACTAAATCCAACCAGGCCTGGTCAAAACCTTCAAGTTGCCAGCCCAGTTCAACCAATTTAGATAAAGTGGCTTGAAAGTTAAGATAGTTTTCTAGCCCTTCGGGGTAATCGGTTGGGCCCTCACTTAATAAGCCGACCCAAGCTTGTGGATACATATCATCGAGTTCAACTTCCTCGAGATAAGGTTGCAGCTGCTCAATAGCCTTAAACTCGGCATTCAAATCTCGGTGGATTTCAACCTGTGTATTATCTATCCGCTGTTTGATGACCTCGATAGTTGGGTAGTGCGCGAGCCTGTAGTTCTCGTAGATAAAATACAATTCAAAATACGGGCAGGGTAGCGGGTCGGTCATCACCAGTCGCGGGATGGGGGCGTGGGTGATTTTTTTAAACGCCAGGCCGGCAGGTTTGGGTAACTCACTATAGGATTTGTTAGGCTTGGATTTGGCTTGGAGTTTGTAAAAAGTGTCAATTAAGTCGTTGTATTGCGTTTGGTTCAGTAGCGGCAATTGCATTAGTTTGGTCAGCACAGGCGTGCTAACTGGGGCGGTGACAGGTTGCGCGGTATGTGCGAGCGTGTCAATCATCACAGGTGGGTCACAGAGCACTAAAAACTGTTGGTCGTTTAAGGGGACTTTAAGCTGGTGGAGGTCTTTTAGCTCATTGTGTTCAAATGTCAGCGTATAGGATTGGTTGTGCCAACTTAGCGGTGTTTCTTGCATTTGAAAGAAGCAGCGCCCTGTTTCAATCAGTGCTCTGAGTAGCGCATGGCCGTTTGCATTCATGAATTTAATATACTGAATATTCCAATTGCTATCAGAAACAGACCGGATAAGTTGGGTGATGGCTAGCTCTTCTTTGGGGCCCCAGAATGAAAATTTATCGGTGTAGGACGATAATGACATGGCTTTGGGCTTGGCGAGTTTGCCGCGCGCGGTGTAATGATGGCGCGTTATTTTTAAGTCGGTAAAGTCTTGGCGTCCATCGGACCACGCCTGGGGGGCGTCGGTAAATAAATGGAAGTGATACCATTCAGATGGCGCGTCGTCGGTGTCGAACTCTATTTTAATCGAATTTATTAGGTGCCTGAAATCATGGTCTTGCATGCTGGCGGGCTTGGGTGTCGCATTTTTTGTTTCTGGGTGCTTGGATTGTGGTTTCGGTTCCTGTTGCTCGGCCTTGTTAATCAGGTAGTAACACACGGCCGCCGCATGTTTGCAGTTGTCGCCAACGGGGCAGTCACAGTTGCCAATCACAATTAAGGGGTGGTCTTTTTTGTCGGATTCAATCACCGTCACGCGGGTGTCATAGCGCTCGGCATTCGTGCCTTCAACGGTTGCTTCATACTGATAAAGCCGCGATTCTGGGTCAAAATTGGTGGTAGGGGTTTGTTTAACCTCGATCACTTTGCGTTTTTTAAAAACAGCTTGTGCGCGCTTTAAGGTTGGGCTATCGAAACAGTGTTTAAGTTGTTGAGTATCTATTTTTGGGGTATTCATGCGAGTTTTCCAGGTAACCAAGTGGCTAAGCTAGGCCAAGCAGCCAGCAAAGCGAGTAAGCCAAGTTGAAGTAAGATAAATGGGGCAACCCCCTTGTAAATATCCAGCGTTTTCAGCGCATCGCTGGCGACGCCTCTTAAATAAAACAGCGCAAAACCAAAGGGTGGCGTTAAAAACGCCGTCTGTAGGTTAATCGCAATCATAATCGCCAGCCAAACCGGGTCTGCACCTAACAGCAATAAAATCGGCGCAATAATCGGCACCACCACATAGGTGATTTCAATAAAGTCTAAGAAGAAACCGAGGATAAACAAAAACAGCATCGTTAGCAACATCAGCGTAAACAAACCACCCGGTAAGGCGGTCAATAAGTCATGCACCAATTCATCCCCGCCCAAGCCACGAAACACTAGGGAGAAAAATGCCGCACCAATGAAAATTAAGAAAATCATGCTGGTGAGCTTGAGCGTGTTACGCATCACATAGCGCAGGGTGTCGAGGCTGAGCTGGCGCTTAGTTAAAGCCAGCAGTAATGCGCCTAGTGCACCCAGTGCACCGGCTTCAGTGGGGGTGGCGATGCCGAGAATAATTGAACCCAATACCAATAAAATGAGCGCGACCGGTGGCAATAGGCTTTTGATGACTTTTACAACCAGGACTGGTTGTAAATCAGTGGTATTTTGCGTGTTTGTCGCGTCTTGTGGGCTAAATTTTGGCACTCGATGTGGCTGAAAAAACGCGACCCCAACCATATAAGCCAAATAGAGTCCCACTAGCACCAGGCCTGGTAGTAACGCGCCGGCAAATAGGTCGCCCACCGACACGGTTTCGGGGGCAAAAATCCCTTGTTGCAGCTGAGCTTGTTGATAAGCGTTGGAGATCACATCCGCGAGTAAAATCAACACGATTGAGGGCGGAATAATTTGCCCCAGTGTGCCACTGGCGCAAATCGTACCGCTGGCCAATTTGGGGCAGTAACCCTGTTGCATCATGGTAGGTAGCGCCAGCAGACCGAGCATCACGACTGTCGCACCCACCAAGCCGGTGCTGGCGGCGAGCAACGCACCGACCAAAATCACCGCCATTCCCAGCCCGCCACGCACGCCTTTAAAGACTTCGGCCAATGTGAGTAGTAACTGGTCGGCGATTTTGGATTTCTCCAACATCAATCCCATAAAAATAAACAAGGGCACCGCGAGTAGGGTCGAGTTAGTCATAATCGAGTAGATGCGGCTGGGAATGGCGTTGATAAACGCCATATCAAACACACCCAAAAGCAAAGCACCGATGGCAAATAACAAGGATACTCCCGCCAAGGTAAACGCCACTGGAAACCCAATCATCAAGGCCAGCAATACCAGCGCAAACAAAACTAAAGACAGCCATTCCATGTTACACGCCCTCCGCTAAGGTGTGATGCGCATCACTAAAATCCTGTGCACGCGTGCTGAGTTGGGCGGGGGCAAAGAGTTCGAGTAGGTATTGGGCGATAAAACTGAGGGTTTGCAGCAGCACCAGGCCTGGCATAATCAGAATCAGGGTTTTGAGTAAATAGACATACGCCAGCCCGCTGGCATCAATTGATTTTTCTTGAATCGCCCAGCTGGCGCCAACATAACTTAGGCCACTCCAAATAATAAACCCCATCACAGGCAACACAAACAACAGCGCACCGAGTAAGTTCACCCAGGCCTGGTGGCGTGGGGATAAGCGTTGGTAGAACACATCCACCCGCACATGTTGGTTTTGTTGGTAGGTGTAGGCGATCCCCAGCATAAACAAGCTAGCGTGGATATAGACCAGGGTTTCATCGAGTTTGCTGGAACTAAAATCAAAACCATAACGCAGTAACACCGCCGCACTGGTTGCCAGCACCAATAACAGCGCTAACCAAGCCACACCACGACCGATTGAGCGTTGAAGGCGATTTTGCCAAAGGATGAAAAGATTGAGTGATTTAAAAATTGTCATGGCGATTGCGTTTAAAATAATTCTCCATTTTATAGCCTTTTTTTATATATGACTAGGCTGTAGCTCAATATAGCACCACCAAAAAACGAGTAAGTTGATGTTTAAGTTTTTCACCCAAACTGCTGAGGCTTTAAATAGCCTGCCGATTCCCTCCAAGCGCGATCTATGGTGCTTGCCCTTGGGCGGGGTGGGGGAGATTGGGCAGAACATGATGATCTATGGGCATGCAGGTCAGTATTTGATGGTGGATTGCGGGATGGGGTTTGAGCCAGTAAAGGGTTCGAGCACCCAGTTTGAGCGGGTGGTGGCCGACGCTTCTTCGCTTGCGCCGCAGCTTTCACGCCTTCAGGCAATCGTCATTACCCACGGTCACGAAGACCATATCGGCGGGCTGTTAACCCTCTGGCCTAAGTTGCAGGTGCCGATTTATGCCAGCGCGTTTGCGATGGCGCAAATTCAACGTAAATTTGCCGAATCCGAGCAGGACTTAAATCCGACGTTTATGACGATTGAGCCGTTACAAGCTTTAGTGATTGGCGCGTTTAACTTGCAATGGATTCCCGTCACCCATTCGATTCCGCAATCCCACAGCCTATTGATTAGCACCGAGTTAGGCGCTATTTTACACACCGCCGACTGGAAAATAGATCCGCAGCCCTTAGTCGATAAACCCTTTAGCTTTGCGCCTTTTAGCCAGTTAAAAAACCTGTTGGCGGTGGTGGGTGATTCGACCAATGCCCTCAAGCCAGGTAAAACGCCATCCGAAAGCGCCTGTTATGCGGGTCTGTTACAGTGTGTGCAACAACAGCCGAACCGTGTGGTGGTGAGTTGTTTTAGTTCGAATATTGCGCGCTTAATTACCTTGGCGCGGGTCGCTAAAGCCAGTGGGCGTTATTTTGCGTTTGCTGGGCGTGCGTTGGAGCGAATGGTATCGATTGCCAAACAGTTAAACTACTGGCCTGCCGAACTTAATCCGATTAGCCTAAACGAAATCGGCTACTTACCTCGCCATGAAGTGATGCTGATTACCACCGGTTCGCAAGGCGAGCCGCGCTCAGGCTTATGGCGTTTAGCGCGCGGCCAACACCCTAGCTGCGAATTAGATGCCGAGGATACGGTGATTTTTAGCGCGATTAAAATCCCTGACAATATCGCACGCATTGACCAGCTCATTGGCGCTTTGCAGCGTTATCAGCTCACGGTCATTCATGCCGAAGACCATCCAGCATGGAGCTTGCATGTGTCAGGCCATCCTTCGCAGGAGGATTTAATCGCACTCTATCAACAGATTAAACCGCCCTTGTTGATTCCGGTACACGGTGAACCCGAACACCTGCAAGCCCACGCCGATTTAGTGGTGCGTCATCGTTTGGCCAAAGAAGTGTTGTTGGGCGAGAATGGCGACTTATTTCGCATCAAGCCGTTTGTTAAGCTTGAGCGTCAAAAAGTGAAAACCGGACATTTATATATTGACGACTAAGGTTGTATAACTCATGACAAAAATCAAAAACCTATTAACCATCGCTGGCTCCGACCCTTCAGGCGGCGCGGGAATTCAAGCGGATATCAAAACCTTCAGCGCCACCGGCAGTTATGGCATGAGTGTCATCACCGGTTTAACCGCCCAAAACACCCAAGGGGTGCAGGCGATTCATCCTGTGCCTGCCGAGTTTGTCAAAGCACAGCTTGATAGCTTGTTTGCCGATATTCAGATTGATGGCATTAAAATCGGCATGCTCGGCGATGCGTCGATTATGCAGATGATTGTGCCTTATTTGCGGGATTTTAATGGGCCGATTGTGCTGGATCCAGTGATGGTCGCTAAGGGGGGCGCCGCGCTGATGTCGCAAACAGCAGAGAGGACCTTAATTGAATTCTTATTACCGCTAGCAGGCCTGGTTACGCCAAACTTACCTGAAATGGCGGTGCTCGTGGGTCAAGCCGAAGCGCAAAGCCAACAACAAATGCAGCAACAAGCCGAGCAGTTAATCAAGCTGGGTGCAAAAGCGGTCTTGGCAAAAGGCGGGCATTTAGCTGGGCAAGAGAGTAGTGATTTATTGGTAACTCCGGATGGGTTTCACTGGTTTAATGCGCCACGCATTGATACAGCCAATACCCACGGTACAGGCTGCACATTGGCCTCCGCGATTTGTAGTTATTGGGCGCAAACCGCTGATTTAAATAGTGCTGTGGCACAAGCCAAAACCTATATCCAAGGCGCTATTCAACACGCTAACCAGCTCAAGGTAGGTCAAGGCCACGGCCCAACCCATCATTTCTATTGTCCGCAATAGCCACCTTGATGTTAATGTGAGATTTGAAAAGTGTGGATTACGGTGAGAGAAAAATTAGCCAGGATGTTTCATGTTTGGCAAAAAAACTGACAAAGTGCACGATTAACTATTATTAGTTGGTTTTATTTGGTATAAGTTTAGTTGAGATGTTCAATTAAATAATAAGGGGTTCGTTATGAGTAAGAAGTTTACAAGTTGGGTGATGTTGGTGATGTTTATGGGTATGACCACATTGCCTGTTCAAGCCGCGATGGTCTCGACAGGGCAGGTGGTTGAACTTCAACAATCTGCGCTGGATCGTGAGCAGTTGTCAATGATGCTAGAGCGTGCAGATGTTCAAGCGCAGCTAGTGGCTATGGGCGTTTCTGCGGAAGATGTCCAGCTGCGTGTTGCCGCGATGACTGATCTTGAGGTCGCGCAACTGAATGAGCGCATGGCCGATTTGCCTGCGGGGGGCGGCGTGATTGGTTTATTGACGCTAATTTTTGTCGTGTTTGTGATTACGGATGTGATTGGCGCAACAGATATTTTTCCTTTTATTCGACCCGCTAGATAATGACGTTTAGGTCATGATGTTATTAGGTTTTAGAACAAGCGCCCAGTTATATCTGGGCGTTTTTTTGTCTGCCATGTTGGTGGGTTGTAGTCATATTACGGTTGACCCTGCTTCATTAGAGCTTGAGAAACCCGCTGTGGAATGGGTTAATGTGCCTTTTTTTCCTCAAGCGGAATACCAATGCGGCCCGGCTGCATTAGCAACCTTGTTCCAGTATCGTGGTCAAGATATAGTGCCAGACGACTTGGTAAGGCGTGTTTATACGCCAGAAAAGCAGGGCAGTTTGCAAGTTGATATGGTGGCGGCTGTTCGCCAGCAAGGCTTAATCCCCTATCCATTAGCGCCGAACATGCAGGCGTTATTAGAGGAAGTGTCGGCGGGTAATCCCGTGTTGGTGATGCAGAACTTGAGTTTTAATTGGGCTCCGATTTGGCATTATGCTGTGGTGATTGGCTATGACTTAGCGCGCAATGAGCTCGTGTTGCGATCGGGTGAAACCGAGCGCTGGTTGACCCGGCTGAGCACATTCGAGAGAACCTGGCGACGCGCAGATTATTGGGCTTTAGTGATTGTTGAACCTCAGCAGATTCCAAAAACGGCTAATCCACAGGATTGGCTAAAAGTAGCGTTTGATTTAGAGCAAACTGGGCGGGCAGATCAGGCATGGGTTGCCTATGAAAACGGCTTTAGCGCCTGGCCTAATTCGATTGGATTAGGTATGGCCTTGGGGAATGTGCTCTATGCACAAGCTGATTACCAACAAAGCGCCAGCACGTTTGAAAAACTCAGTGAACGTCATCCTTTTGCCGCAGAGGTTTGGAATAATTGGGCCTACGCGTTAAAAGCACAAGCCTGCGATTTAGCCGCTTTGAAAGCCGCACAATGTGCGCAACGTTTAGCGCCCGCTGACCAAAACTATCAGTCAACACTCAACGATATGCAGACAGCGTTAAAGCAAGATAGTCCGCATTGTCCTCGCGTTGTCTGCGGTATCCAAACCGAAAGATAGCTTCAGGCCTTTATGCTAAAAAGAGGTATGGCTGTTTAATCAGTTGGCCATCGTTTGTTTGACGCGGTCGATAAAATCCACCATGTAGGGCGGGGGTTGATCGGTGTTTTGGGTGGCGGCATAGAGCGTTGACCAAAGGCCGTTTTGCCCGAGGCGTTTACGTGGGAGGTGGTGAAAATCTGTTTGGGTGTCGAGTAGCCATTTCGGCAGGGCACAGACACCGCGCCCGCTTTCGACGCGATGCAACATCATTAGGGTCATATCTGTATGTTCCGTTGCCTTAGGTCGCAATTTTTGCGGCGTTAAAAATTGGCGGAAAATATCCAGCTTTTCTTCAGATACCGGATAACAAATCAAGGTTTCATTAATGAGGTCTTGCGGCTGCAACCAGGCCTGGTGATTGAGCGAATGGTTGGGCGGCAATAGCAATTGAATTTCATAGCTAAACAAGGGGTGGAAGGCTAAATCCGTTTGTTCTATCGGGTCAGAGGTAATCACCAAATCTAGCTGGCCTTGGCGTAAGGCGGCGAGCGCATCGACGCTGAGACGGCTGGCAATATCGACATCAATATTCGGCCATTGGGTTTGAAACGGCCGCAATAACGGCAATAACCACTCAAAGCAGGTATGACATTCGACGCCGATTTTTAGGCGGCCTTGTTCACCGCAAGCGAGGCGTTTGAGGGTGGTTTCGGTTTGTTGCATTAGCGGTAAAACTTGTTGTGCCAGTTGTAACAGGGTTTTGCCAGCGGGAGTGAATTGTAACGGCTGGCTTTTGCGCTCAAATAGCTTGAGCTGGTAGCTGTCTTCCAGCTGTTTGATTTGATGCGACAGCGCCGATTGGGTCATAAACAGGGCATCAGCGGTTTTGACCAAATTGCCTTGTTTAGCCAGCACATCGAGGGTTTTGAGGTGTTTGATTTCGAGCATAGGTTAAACTTTCAACTAAACCATCAAGACCATACTGCCGTATTTTTCAATTTGGCTGTCATGGGTCTTGTCACAAAAACAGCTGGGCGACTTGGTCGTTATGAGCATCAATATCATCGGGAATCATCAGGTGTTTCGCCACGCCAATTCTCAGGGCGGTGTCAGGCGTGGTATCAAGCGGTACCAGTTTAGCAACCGGACGACCGTAACGCGCAATGATAATCTCTTTTTCTTGACGGCTTTCAATGGCCTCAATCAGCCTGGAAAGCTGAGATTTCGCTTCAAACATATTAACCGCGTGCATAGCATTATCCTTAGATAAGTTTGGTTTAGTTTGATTATACGGCAAGCGGCCAAGCGCTTCTAGTTGTGGTTTTGTATTAGACTTCTTGCAAAACTAAAAATCAGGCGCGGTATTTGCTAATGTACGTGAATGTATGTCAAAGGACACTCACTTTTTAGAATAGGTTTTTTCGTTATGGCTGCGATTTACTATATTGCTATGGGTGTTAGGTAGGTAATTATGTTGGATTATTTTCCAGAGGGTACAGCGGCAATCGTCAGTGTAGTATCGCTGATAGTGGCGTATATGTCTTATAGAGTTGCAGCTAAATCGTCAAAACAAGCAGAGCGATCCACGCAACTTGCTGATCTTGCGCTAAGGCGTGCTAGTTATGAGAAAGTGCAGAGTCTTCCGGCAGTCGAGGTTATAGGGGTCGTAACTGTTGACAGTAAGACTCGAGTGAAATTGATGGTGTTCAACTTAAGACCTGAACCCCTAAAAATTCAGTGCGTCAAGGTATATATTTTCGATCCGAAGGCTAGAAATATTAAAAACTACATTTTAAGCAAACTTGAACCATTTGAGTGGGATTATCGTAATATTGAAGATATCGTATGGAACCCCAAAGGTTCTTTAGATGACGCAGAGCATTACGTTCACGAGGCGATGGAATACACTTATGTGAAAGAACGAGAAGTTGTGTTAGTTACAATTCCAGAATATAGCCAGTATGCCAAATATAAGTTTGAGGTAATCACGTCTGTTGGAGCAACAACAATAACCTCCAGGGTAGCAGATGGGAAAACATTATTTGCCAAGGATTATAGGCAGACCATTGACTAACAGGTGCGTAATGTCGTATTTAAGTCTCTCAAATTAGTGTGTATAATGTGTATTCATGAACAGTAAAGACATCATCAAAAGGTTGAAATCAGAAGGCTGGGCGCTCCACCATGTAAAGGGTGATCACCATCAGTTCAAGCATCCTGTCCTTGCCACTAAGGTTACTGTTCCTCACCCTAAAAAAGATTTGCCTATAGGGACTGTGCGCAGCATCTATCGCCAAGCAGGTTGGGATTGGAAATAAATATGAGATATGCAATTGTTATTCATAAAGATAAAGACACTGATTTTGGTGTGACGGTACCTGATGTAGCAGGTTGCTTTTCGGCAGGTGATACGTTGGAAGAAGCGATTGAGATGGCTCGTGAAGCGATTGAGTGTCACCTTGAAGGGATGTTGCTAGATGGTGAAGCGATCCCCGTCCCGTCTTCAATAGAGATTCATCAGCAAAATGCAGAGTTTGCTGGTGGGGTTTGGGCTTTGGTCGATATTGATCTTTCAAAGCTTTCTGTTAAGTCAAAGCGTGTCAATATTACGATTCCTGAAAGGTTGTTGAATGCCGTTGATCATTATGCAAAAAGGCACGGTGAGTCACGCTCAGGACTTTTGGCACAAGCTGTAACGGAATATATGGCCGTTCATCGCTAAGATTGATTAACAAGGCGCTGCAGTTCGCCGCCGTTGGCGGCCGGAAACCATTTCGCTCCGCTGTGCTTGGCGTTATGTCTTTTAGGAGGTTGAATTGTATTACAAGGACTTTAAAGAAGCCTTAAAGAGAACCAGAAGCTTGGGTTTAGACTTAAACCGTGTCACTTTGAGTAAAGGCCAACGCTATATAGAGACCTTTGCACGAGAAAAGCTTGCCAAACCACTATAAATCTGCAAAGAAATCACTTATCTGTTAAAATAGCAACATATTATTACATATTACTGGATCTTATCACATGGCATGGAAAAACCTCTCACAGACCTCACTCGCTGACGCATTTATCTGCCCCCATCCGGCACTCAATGAATTAGATGGGGTTGAAGAGCTAATTGACTGGTCAGCGTGTGAAGCCTTAATGCTCAACATCCATAGCAACCCAATGGGTGAGCGTGCCTTTCCACCGCTACTTATGTTCAAGATCCTACTATTACAAACCTGGTACAACCTCAGTGATCCAGCCTGTGAAAAACAACTGGCTCGCGATTTATTATTTCGTCGATTTGTCCAGCTCAGCTTAACCGATAGCGTACCTGATCACTCTACCATCTGGCGTTTTCGCCAACGTCTACAAAAAGACAACCTATTGGATGCCCTAT
>NZ_JYNN01000051.1 GCF_000934765.1 Thiomicrospira microaerophila
CACTGCAAAGCACCGTCGGTAACAATGACACAACCCAAGCTGGCGCACTAAACGCCCTTGAGACAACGCTTAACCAAGCGATAGACGATGCGGCATCGCAACTACAAACCGCCATCAATAACCTGCAAACCCAGATCACAACCAATGCCACAAGCAGCGCCACAAGCATTGCAACCCTGATCGATAACAGCACGGATGACGATGCGGCCACCACCGACTCGATTGCCGGATTAAAAGCCGCGTTAACCGCACTGCAAAGCACCGTCGGTAACAATGACACAACCCAAGCTGGCGCACTAAACGCCCTTGAGACAACGCTTAACCAAGCGATAGACGATGCGGTTATAGCCCTGAGAAATGAAATCAGCGGTTTAAATGATGGTGATGACTCATTAACCTATGGCACGCTTAAAGCACTTAATGAGGCAATTGCTTCGCTGCAAGGTGCTTTGGGTGTTGACCTAGAAACAGGTAATATGCAAGAGCAGTTAACAGCGTTAACAGCACGTCTCGATGCACTAGAAGCACAGCCTGAAACATATTCAGGTAACCCGTTAACCAAGTCTGTGGCGGCGTTGTTTGGGACGGAGGTTGAGGGCGTTACCGATTACGCTACGATTGTGGCGTCGTTAACTCAACAAAACATTCAACCTGCTACAGTTATAGTTGGCTTTATATTTGCAAAAAACGATCATGATGAAGTGACCCCAGTTCATTTGGACAGCTTTGCATCAGGCCCTATTTCTATACCGGTAGACAAGTTCTTTGTAAGTTCCTCAGATATTACTCCTTTTCAATTAAACTTAAATCCACCTCTTAACACCCATGCTCAAGAAGGAACTATCACCCTGCCTACTGGCTTTATAGTCGAGGTCGATGGTAATCAGACAGTCTTATTAGATTTAGATAGTATTGCGTTAATAGATGATCACCATAAGGATAACAACGAGTATACCCCCATCAGTACCGACGGTGCCGTTGAGGTTGCCATTACGACTGAAACTATTATCGCTAACAAACTCACCAACGCGTTTTTAACCTCTGATGACGTCGCCGGCTACAAGCTGGATACGATTCCGATGACTATCGAGGGCGATTTAAGCCTCGCGCAAGCTATTGCTTTAGCGGATGCCGGGTTTGATTTGACAAAGATCATCTACAGCATCACCGACTGGGATACCACCATTCATGCGGGTCTGGTGAGCGCAAATGGCATAGAGGCGATGCAAAATGCAACACTGGTCACCGCACAGGGTGACGAGTTAGATAACCACATGCGCTTTACTGCCTTCAATAACAGCATCAACTTGCGTATTGAAGCCGGCGAAGGCGACGATCGCATTGATGCGGGGCGCGGTAATGATGCCATTGTAGGCGGATTGGGTGCCGATATCATCAATTTAACGCGCCATGATAATGCACAAGATAAAGTTATCTACCAAACCATTTACGATGGCAGAACCTTACCCTCTGTATTGCTCCAGTTCCCGACAGATAGTGATGATTTTAAATACTATCGTGAAGGTACTGAACTGACCATCACCCTCAACGGACAGGTATTCAGCTACACGCTAGAAGCGGACGAGGACGCGGAAGACGGGCTGAATGGTCTGGCTGCACTTGTCGATGAGCTAGTATCCAGCGCAAACGTCGCGATAGTTAACGATGTTCCACAACTTACCTTAGTGGCTGTTAATAACGATACGCCATTCAACGTCAGCGCCGGCGCACGAGTCGGCAGTGAGACTATCCCTGTGTTAACCCATCCGGGGCAGCTCACTGAAATGCGCGTTGAGTTCAGCACCGATGTAACTGATTACGAAACAAAAATTCCTGCAGGCTTGGAAGACAAGATTGATCGTAAAATCAGCATCACTATTGAAGGCGAAACCATTACAGCCGATATGGTGGACGGCGATCCTGCCGCCACTGTAGCCGCGCTGGTGGCCGCCATCAATGCGGCGACTACGGGCGATGGTGTGCTAGTCGGCATTATAGGCGAAGCCAGTGCAGTAGCAACATTGGATGATGAAAACGATGTAGAAGGCCCGGTTACCACCCTAGTCTTGACGGCGGCGCAAGTCGTCAGCGAAGGGGACGAGCCTAGCTTTGAGGTTACAGAAGCCTCGCTTGAAATCCCCGGCGTACAACAACAAACACTGGTCCGATTCAGCGACAACCCGGATGACTACTACGCAGGCGGCAAACTCCGCGTCACTATTGCTGGTGAGGAAATTGAAGCTGATATGGTGGCGGGTGATATAGACGCGTCCTTGACCGCCTTGAAAGCGGCCATCGATGCAGCCAAAAACGAAAATCCTGAGTCTGAGTTAGCCAATGTGTTGCATAGTGTGGAGCTGGATATCCAAACCAATGAGTTGGAAGCGGTTGCCTTCCCCTCAAGTCTTTTTGCAAGTGGCTGGACACTCCCGCAAGCTAGTATTGCCGCAAGTACCGCCTTTGGTGGAGTGGATTTAGGTGGTGCGGATATTAATAGCATACCCGTTTTGTGGCTTAATACAACATCACACTGGACGAGTGGACCGGCATTACAGATATCTGGTGTTTCAGGGACTGGGGCTGGGCAAGTGTTAACAACTGTAAATATCAGGCCTAACCCAACTGACATAGAGGTAGTAAGGCTTGGAGATGACGATTATTGGTTGTTTGATAATATTCAAGCACTGCTTGACAGTTTTGACAACAAGCCAACCTGGCTGAAGGAGATACGTTTTAATGAAGCTAACAACAAAATTGAGATTGAGCTCTATCCGACACATCAGTTTCATACAGGTATTCCAGTACAAGGGGCCGGAGGTGTAATTGATTTTCGCGCAGTGACCACTGAACCTAGCGTTGAGGGTAGTAGAACTCTGCTTTTCACTGCGGCTATTGAGGGTGAAGATCCGTTGCAAGTGGTGGCGAAGCAGGATTATGCTGGCGAAGCGCAGCAGGCGACCTTTAGCCTGAGTGCAAGCGAAGTTTATAACACCTATAGCGACACCACCCCGATTACGGATGCAGACCGCAAGCCATCTGTGTATTTCGTGGGCGGCCAGGCGCATATCACTATTACGCCTAGAGTTGCCGACCCAGATAACGAAGGCCAACTGATAAACGGCACACCCGTCACTATTTCAGTGGCTATGCAGGAAGACCAACCTTCGTATAAGCATAAGATTCCTGATGCCTTTACTTTAGAGTCAGTATTGGAACCTAAACCATTGGCTCACCTTGATTCTTCATACCTGAAAATTGAATTGAAATACCAAGAGGCTGGTCAGGAAACCACAGTAACCTTTGACTCGCAGTTTGATTATCAGATGCCGAGCGTGGGCAACATTGGGGGGCTAACGCTTGAACAAGCATTAGCAAAGATCAAGGCTCATCCTTCTGTAGCGGAGGTATTCTTTAACCCTCATCCAACGGATTCCGCTTTTAATGAAATTACAATAATTCCTGTGGTTGTGGAGGGGCGCACTTACGAAGAGGTAAACTTGAATGTTTCTTATTGGAAGGGTTCGTCTTTACATGAAATGAACGCATATACTCTTGTTTCAATCATCAATCAAACGGATCAGGCCGTCGTTGATGCGATCAATGCGGCTACCGAATCAGGTGGTGACTTACAGGGTTTAATTGCCAAGGCGGAACGGGTAGATGGGGCGATCACCCTGACCGCTGCGCAAGCTGGCAAGGAAACGTTTACCATTTCGGATGTTTCGTTGGATTACCAGGGCATTCAGCAACTCGCTACCGCCACCTATAGCACTGACGATGGTGACTACTTTGACGGTGGTAAGCTTTATCTGACCGTCAAAGGCACGGATGTTGACGCGGGCGAACTCACGGTAGAAGCCGACATGGTCGCCGGCAATGCCGCCGCCAGCTTGGCCAATCTTGAAACGGCGATACGTACCAAAATCGAAGGCGTGGAAGGGGTTGACGGCGCTGAAGCGAGCGGTGGTAAAGCGGTTATCACTATTGAAGGTAACTTTACACTAGGTATGACAAACTATGACATGGCTTTAGAACCAGAAGAACCTCCATTTACTGAATTTAACGTAAACTGGAGTGTTGGAGATGGCACAAACAGTGTTGGATTTACTAATGGAGGTACTAATGAAAGTATTTTTACTAATTTAGGAACCTTTCTTAATTATCTGAAAACAAACATAAATACTGCACCTTATATTGAAAATGCAGTGATCGACAACGGTAATATCGTTATCACGGCTAAACATTCAGGCGACTTGCACTTAAAGATTGAAGCCCTTAAAGATGCATTCCAACCAGCTACTGGCTCTAACACATTGTTGATTGCTGTGGGGGTAGGAAACGAATACTCAATTAACGCACCGCTTTTTATTGCGCCTGAACCTTATGTTGATGCCGTTGAGGCGGTGGCAGCTATTCCGCCCAGTGATTTAATCGGCGATGTTTCGTTGTCCGATGGCGGCACCTTTACCTTAAGCTCTAAGCAGGCGATTTACGAGGCGTTTGAAATTACGGAAGCGGCTATCGATTATGTGGGTGTTAAGCAAGAAGCCGTTGCCTATTTTAGCAGCGTTGACGCGCTTTACTACGAGGATGGTAAAGTGGGTATTAAGGTAAATGGCATGGAGTTTGAGACAGACATGCTGACCACAGCGGTGGCGACAATCAATGCACTCAAAGCGGCGATTGAGGCTGAAATAGGTTTGGCGGCAGCTGGTTCACCACTAGCAAGGATTGACTCGGTTGAAGTGGTAACCGAATCAGGGCAAATAGGTTTGAAGTTTACGGCCACAGATCCTGTCGATGGTTACGATGAAATTGAGATTGCTGAAGTATTTACGACCACTAAAGAAGTGGTTCAGGTGAGTAAAGCCAATTTCTCGGAGGTTGATTTCGACACCCGCGAAAGCGCGAGCGGACCTGCGACGGTGAGTTTGGAAATAGCCGGTACGCCCATCACCGCTCTGGTCGCCACCCACGACGGCGCTACCAAAGACGACACGGTGCGCAACTTGGCGCAAGCGGTGATCGAAGCCCGCGACGGCAAATTCGCCACTGAAACCGCAATTTTTGATGCGATTGAATCAAAAATTGCGCTTAGCGGTGGGCTGGAATTATTGACAACGGATCTATTGGACAGTACCACCATTATCGGTCAGTTAATGATTGGTGAGGGTGGTGATGCTGTCATCATCGATATCAACTTTACCCCCGCTTTGGCAGAACAAGGTGTGGGTACGGGTGGTACAGTGGGCGATTTTATTGCTTATTTAGATGCGCTCGATGGCATTAGTGCCGCTTTGGTCAATGGCGCGATTGTACTGATTGGCGATAACAATGCTGTCGTATCCAGCAACATCACGATTGCGCGGTTGACTGATCAATATGCGGATAACAAAGTATCGGTTAGCGCCGTAGAAGCGATGGGTACGGCGGCGGTTGATGTTGATAATGCAGGAGTCGATACTCCCGCACAGTTGGCGATCAATATTACGCCATTTATCGATTTGCAAGATGAAGACAATCTGTTTACCGGTTATGACATTTCGTTAACCATTAATGGCGATCTTGTCACGGCGAAGAATCTGAATATTGCGGGTTCGGAAGTGACGACGCTGGAAGGATTGGCGACGTTGCTTAATGGTTTGGAGGTGTTCAAGGATGATGACTTGACCGATAAGGTAGAGGGCGTTGAGTTCAGCGTCAGCGGCAATCAGTTGTTGGTTTCTACCCTTGCCACAGGCGGCAACAGCAGCGTGCAGATTAATAAGTTTGCTATTTCCAACACCGATACACTCAGCGCCGCGACTTTTGAAGAGGTCTATGACACCGGTTCAACCTTTGTTGCCGCCGAAGGGGCTAGCGTCATCGCGTGGGAATTTGGCGGTTTGACTGGCGATGAAATTCTCACCGCCGGTAGCTACAACTTTGCCTTGACGGTAAATAATGTGGTGTATTCAGGCGCGGTAGAGGCAGATGGCGCAACCACCACCGTGGCGGATTATGTTGACGCCATTCAAACGGCGGTAGGGGTTAATGTTGCAACCGTAGAAATCGCAGAAATTGAAGGGGTTCAGGTTCTGGTGATTTCGACGGTGTTAGAAGGTGCAGGAGCTTCTATTAATATCAATAGCGCCGGCTTAAACTTGAGTCACGGTCAGCAAGCCCCGATCCCTGCCGTTAGCGCGGTATTGGGCAGTGTGGTGATTGATGGCGGGGACAGTATTATCTTTACCGCGAAACACGCCGGTAATGATCCGTTGGACTTGCGCTCAGGCACTTATCAAGTCAATGACCCAGATGAAGGTTTGCCACAAATTATCGATATTCAATTTAGTAATACGGCATTGGATAGCCCGCTGACTACACCGAATGGTACCGTGGTCAGTGTCACCATCGGTGGTGTAACCAGCAGTGTAACGCTTTCCACCACGCAAACAGGCACGATTGGCGGGGTAACCTACGTCAATGTGGCGGGCTTAGGTTCAAATCGTTCGGAAGTCATTATTGCCGCTTTGCGCGAGAAAATCACAACGGACCAAACAGCGTTGGGTGAGGATAAGACCGGCGTTTTGATTCAACAGGGTGTGGCGGGTCAAGGTTTGACTGGTTTTGTTGAATCGGTGACGGCGGGAAGCAATGTGTTGCGTATTACCTCGCTAAGGGGTGAGGTTGCGCCGATGGGCACGGTTGCCGACACGGATTTGTTGAACTCGGCGGTTATGGTTTCGGGCAGCGCGCTGAGTAATGCGGCCGTCATTGAAACCGTTCAAACGGGGCAGTTGGTATTTAAAACCGAGGATTTGGACGATGTGGTGAGCGATGTTGCAAATGGCCGTTATGAAGGTCAGTTGGTACGTTTCGACGATGGTAATTATGAATTCTGGTTTATTGACGGTCCGGATTTAAATTCCTGGTGGTCCTATAGTTCCGTGACACTCAGTACAGCAAATCTACCGACAGGGCTTGAAGTTGATAACGAATTACTCGAAGGAGAATATGATTGGCCTAAAGAACAGACGGTTGTTAACGCGGATGAGGGCGTGGATTTTTACGGCGATGATGCGGGCGAGGCGATTCGAGCGCAAACTTGGACTAACCCAGATGACACGGATAATGAAGCGCTCTACGGTGCATCCGAGGGCTATTATACCGATGGCAAGCTGTATACTGATCATCAGGATGGTCTGACTGCTTCTGGTGACGGTTATTTTGACTCTAATGTCGTCGCGGTGGGTGTGGGTGTTGTGGAGTATTTCTCTAATGTTACCGGGGCGCAAGTGGTTAATACCTATCGCACCCAGTTTGATAGGATCGTGCTGGAAGTCGATAGTGACAACCCTTCGCCGGATAGTAGCGTGAATTTCAAGCTTCCATCCGTGAGTGTTGTCACAAAGACTATTGCGCTCGCCGGCGGTACCGATACCTACGATGGTGTAAAAGCTTATCGGCGTGCTCTCCTTGAAGAGATTGACACCTCAAAACCTTTTACTTTACCTTCACGATTACTCTTACGTTCCAACTTTAATCAGTCTTGGCAGCACGAGTGGGAAGCACCTGCAGGTGAGTATGAAAATATTGACGCATTAGTTACTGCATTGAATGAAGATCGTGTTGGTTCACTAGCTATTAGTGCCGTGTGGAGTAATGTGGAATGGGTGCATCCTACCACTGATGTAACTTATCCTCAGTCGCTAATATTGTTAGTGAATGGTTTAGCGACTGATATTCAGGCGAGTGCTGGACCTATAAATTTAACCGTACAAGAAACGGTTAAAGGAATATTTAATTTAAATAACGACGAGTTTGGCTTAATCACGTCTTCGTTGAATGAGGATGCCACTCATACCGTCAATGCGGACGATTTGGGGGATGCGTCGAAGGTAGCGGCGTTGTTGAATGAGTTGTTTGATTTTAAGGCAGCTAGTAATAATGGGCAGCTAAACACCTCAATCTTCGCCATCACGGCGGCGGATGACGCCAACAAGACTGGAATTTGGCAGCATACCCAATCCTTGGCTAATGACGGCACAGTAGAGGCGGGTGAGCTGCAGTATTTGGGCTTGGTCAATACCCAGGGCGAGGATGCGTTCTCGTTTGACACGCGCTATGTTGTTGCGGTGAGTGACGGCGGTGTGGCGGGTGAAGACGAGGGTACGCTGGATGTGGCTGACGAGGATATTGTGCTATCGGTGAACGGGTTTAGCGATTTTGAGTCGAATGCGGGTTCTGTTAATGTGTTGAGTGTCGGCAGCAGTGGTGCGGATGTGATTAATAATTTCCAAACCGCAAATGACAAGATTGTGCTGGAAGCCGATTTGGCTGAGAGTACCTTGAATGGTGCCGTGGATCATGTGCTGGCTGAATCTTCCATGGGCGATGTTACTCGTATTCAATGGTTTTTGGCGGGCCATGGTATTTCGATCATACGAGGTGAGATTGATTTTTCACAACCCTTTACCTTTTCATCTGATATCCATCTTTTCAGTGGTGCGTTTCAATGGAATGCCCCTGCAGGAGAATATGATAGTCTGCAATCCTTTGCTGAAGCATTAAATGTAGGAAAAACAGATGTTAGCCCGGATATTAGTGTCGAACTGGATAATGTGACTAAACATGATATAGAACCTAATACAGGGGCTGAAACATGGTATCAGTCTATAAAATTTGTAGCTGATGGAAATATTAACATTTTTGCGCAGTCTTCAGGTGGACCTATATCTGGAAAAGTTAGGGTTTTGCCATCCTTTGAGTTGAATAACGATGAGTTTGGTTTGATCACCTCGTTGTTGAATGATCAAGCCAGTCAAACTGTCAATGCGCAAGATTTGGGGGATGTGACGAAGGTGGCGGCGTTGTTGAATGAGCTGTTTGATTTTGATGCGGATGCTGATAATGGGGTGATTAACACCTCGGTCTTCGCCATCACCGCCGCCGATAACAGCAGCAAAACCGGTCTTTGGGTGCATCAGCAATCGACCACCGATGACAACACGGTGGAGGCGCATGAGCTGCAGTATTTGGGCTTGGTGAATACGCTGGGCGATGAGTTTAAGCTGGAGAATCTGTATGTGGCCCCTGGTGTGATACCGGGCTAAACCGCGAGTCTGTTGTTTTTAATCGTTTGGGACCCACGCTTGTCGTGGGTTTCTTTTTTGCGTGATTGAGGTGGTTATGGTGTTTTTTTTAAGAAGATGGATTTATCGGTTAAGCCGGCGCGTTTTTATCGGTTTTCGTCAAAGCTTGGCGCTAAGTCTGGCGCTAAGCCTGCCGGTGAGTTTGGGTTTGTTTTTAGGGGTAAGCCATGGCTATGCCGGTTCGCCGACGCAGAGCTTAGGGCAAACTTGGGATTGGGTCTTGAGCGCGCATCCGAGTATGTCGATTAAGCAGCGCGAGTTAGCGGTCAAGGGCTATGAGTTGGATGCGGCCAATTGGGGTCGCTGGCCGACGTTGGGGTTGAATTCGAAGGTGTTTGATGATGGCTATGAGATGACGCTGACGCTGGAGCAGCCGCTTTGGTCGGGTGGCAAAATTGATGGGCAGATTGCGTTAAGTTCGGCACAGCGTTTGTTGGCGTCGGTGGCGTTACAGGAGACCGGTTATCAGTTGATGATGGAGACGTTGGATCAGTATTTTTCAGTTTTGCGCTTGGAGCGTCGGGTGATGGCGGCGAAGGCGGCCGAGGCCGAGTTGCAGTTGTTGTTGGAGATGATTGGGCGGCGTGTGGCGCAGCAGGTGAATCCGGTAACGGATGAGGTGTTGGCGGCGGCGCGGTTGCGCCAAGCGGTGACGGATAGGTTGCAGTATGAACGTCAGTTACGCGAGACGCTGATACAGTTGGAGCAGGCTTCAAACAAGCCGGTGGGCCAGCTGTTGGTGCCGGGTTTGGGGATGTTTGATGGCACAAGAGGGTTAGATGTTTGGCGGGCGATGGCGGTGGATTTTTCGCCGGTTTTACGCCGTTTGGATGCGGAGTTGGCGGCGAGCACGGCCGAGGTGAGTTTGGCGCGTGCGCAGGTGATGCCGCTGGTGGTTTTGGGTTATGAGCAGGTGATTTCAGAGCAGAATCGTAGCGCGCGGGATAATGGGCGCGGGTATTTGGCGGTACAGGCGCAATCGGGCGCGGGGTTGTCCAGTCGTTCGGTGGTGAGCGCGGCGCGTTCGCGGCGTGATGTGGCGTTGGCGACGATTCGTCAGCAGGATTTGGAGTTGGGTTTGCAGGTGTTGAATGCGTGGACGGAGTTGCAATCGCTTGAGGCGCAGTTGCCTGGTTTGCAGTCTTTGTTGCAGGGTACGGAGGATATTGTGGCGTCGTATTTAAAGCAGTTTCAGGTGGGGCGCAAGAGTTGGTTGGATGTGTTGAATGCGCAAAAAGAGAAGGCGCAGGCGTTTTATATGTTGACGGATGTGGAAATGCCCTTGATGGCGGCGAAGGTGCGTTTGATGGTTTTGGCGGGTGAATTGAATATTGGGAATGTGGAGAAGGTCGATGAGTGATCAACAACCAGAGGTCGGCGTGTTGGCGAGTGCGACGCCGGGCAGTGAGGGCGAGGATAAGCAGGCGTTATTAAAACGCCAGATGGCGCAGGTGTTGTCTAGGCTGGCGGCGCAATATGGTATTGCGGTGCCGGCGTTTCGGTTTGATTATTTGGAGCTGGGGCACAAGGGCGTGCTGCTGGAAGATTTGGCGGCGGATGCGTTGGTGGCGGAGTTGTGGTTGGCGCATTTTGAGAAGGGGGTCGTGCAGTATTTGGCGCCGGATGAGGTGGATAAAACCGATTTTCCGTTGGTTTGGGTCAGCGCTGAGCAGGTTTATTTGGTGAGTGGGCGCTCGGCTAATGGGGTGTTTCATGTTGAGGATGCGCAGGGGCTTAGTTTTGGGTTAGATAAACCCGATCAGGGGCAGTTGTTGCGCTTAAGACCGTTGCCAGCGGCGCTCACGACGGATGAGGGGGCGGTGAACCGTTCAGCCAAGGCTTGGTTTCGGTTTGCGTTGGTGAAGCACCGTGGGGTGTTTGTTGAGGCGGTGTTTGCAACGTTTGTGGTGAGTTTGTTGGCATTGTTTACTTCGTTGTATACGATGCAGGTGTATGACAGAGTGGTGCCGACGAAGGGTTTTTCGACTTTGTGGGTGTTAACGATAGGCGTGGCGCTGGCGATTATGTTTGAGTTTTTGATGAAACAGTCGCGCGCGCATATTGTGGATAGGGCGTCGAAGGGCATCGATTTGGAGTTGTCGGGGGTGTTTTTTGCGAAGGCGATGTCGATTCGGATGGACGCGAGACCGGCGACAGTCGGTACGTTTGCGTCGCAAATTCGCCATTTTGAGTCGGTGCGTAATTTTATGACTTCATCGACTTTGTTTATTATGGCGGATGCGCCGTTTGCGTTGTTTTTTATTGCGGTGATTTGGTTAATCGGCGGCCCGATTGCGTTGGTGCCGATTGTGGTGGTGCCTTTGGCGGTGGGTTTGAGCTTCTTCTTGTTACGTAAGGTAAAAAAGTACTCGGCGCAAAATATGAAGGAGTCGAATGAGAAAAACGGTTTGTTAATTGAGGCGATTGATGGCGCGGAGTCGGTAAAAGCTTGTGGCGCGGAGTGGAAGATGCAGGATCGCTATCGTGCGTTAACCTCTACCATTGCGGACACGGATTTAAAGATGAAGGATTTATCCGCTCGGGCGACGAATTTGTCACAGTCGGTGCAGCAGGTGAATTATGTTGGCATGGTGGCGGTGGGCGCGTATCTGGTGACCACGGGTGAGTTGACGATGGGGGGCTTAATTGCATGTTCGATTATTGCCGGACGGGCGTTGACACCGATTTCTCAGATTCCGCAGTTGGTGATGCAGTGGAATCAGGCCAAAATTGCGTTAGAGGCGTTGGATGGCATTATGGCGATGCCGGATGAGCGCGCGGCGGGCGAACGCTTGGTGGTGCCGGCGTCTTGTCGCGGTGAGGTTGAGGCGAGGGCGATTAAGTTTGGTTATGATGCCGAGAGACCTATTTTGGATGTGAAAAATTTTGTGGTTAAGCCGGGCGAGCGTGTGGCGATTTTGGGCGCCGTGGGGTCTGGGAAGTCTACCTTGATTAAGTTGTTGGCGGGTTTGTATAAGCCCTCGGAAGGCTCGATGTTGCTTGATGGGGTTGATATGTTGCATATGGATCCGGTGTTTTTGCGCGAGCATATCGGTTATTTGCCACAGGATGTACGCTTGTTTAATGGGTCTTTGCGCGAGAATTTAACCTTGGGTTTGCCTACGCCAAATGATTCGCGCTTGTTGGCGGCGTGTAAGCTGACGGGGTTGGATGCGGTGGTGGCCTCGCATCCGAAGGGCTTGGAGTTGATGATTTCGGAGGGCGGGCGCGGCTTGTCCGGTGGACAACGCCAGTTAGTGGGGTTGACACGTTTGTTATTGGCGCGCCCGAGCTTGATGATTTTGGATGAGCCGACGGCTTCGATGGATGCGCAATTGGAGGCGAAGGTTATGCGTCATTTATTTGAGGATATTCCGAAGGCGTCTTCTCTGATTGTGGTGACGCATAAGCCCGGCCTGCTGGCGTTTGTTGATCGGGTGGTTGTGTTGGATAAGGGTGTGATTGCGTTTGATGGACCGCGCGATAAGGTGTTGGCGGCGTTGAAAATGAATGCAACCAAATCGGTGGCGAAGGGAGGTGAAGCGTGAGTAAAGTGTATCAGTCTGATCGGGCGGAACATCAATTTTCTGGGTCGCGGCGTGTTATTTATATGACGTTTTTGGTGTTGGCAAGTTTTGTGACCTGGGCGTATTTTGCAGAGTTGGAAGAGGTGGTGCGCGCACCGGGGAAGGTGGTGTCGGATTCACGCACCCAGGTGGTGCAGTCTCAGGATGGCGGGCGTTTGGATGCGTTGTTGGTGCGTGAGGGTGATGTGGTGGAGGCCGGTCAGTTGTTGGCGCGCGTTGATCGGGTTCGGTTGGAGGCTTCTTTTTTAGAAACCCGCGCTAAGGCCGCCGGGTTGAGTGCGACGGCGGCGCGTCTTGAGGCTGAAATGTTGGAGAAGCCGGTGATTTTTCCGCGTATTGTGAATGAGTATCCTCGTTTGAAAGAGAGTCAGTTGGTTTTGATGCGTAAACGTAAGCAGGCGATTAGTGAGGATATTCATTGGTTGGAGCGAGTGCGTTCGTTGGCCGAGGAGGAGTGGAAAATGAATTTGCCCTTAATGGAGGCCGGTGATGTGAGTCGAAATGAGGTTTTGCGTTTGGAGCGTCAGGTCGCGGAGTTGTCGTCGCAAATTGTTACGAAGCGTAATGGCTATTTTCAGGAAGTGCAAGCGGAGCTGTCGAGAACGCTGGAAGAGTTGGAGTCGGTTAATCAGTTGATGGTGCAACGTCAAAGTATGTTGGAGCAGACGGATTTGTTTGCCCCGATGCGAGGGGTGGTGAAAAATTTGCAGATTACCACGATGGGCGGGGTGATACGCGCGGGGGATGAGGTGATGCATATTGTGCCGTTGGAGGAGACGTTGTTTATTGAGGCGAAGGCGAGCCCGAGAGATATTGCTTTTTTAGAGTTGGGTTATCCGGTCGCGGTTAAGGTCGATGCGTATGATTATACGATTTATGGTGATCTGCCCGGCCGTCTGGTATTTATTAGTGCGGATACGGTGAAGGAGAATGAGCGCAGTGATGAGGAGGCGTTTTATCGCATCCGTGTGCGTACGGAAGGGCGTGTGTTTAGTGCAACGCCAGATCGTGAGTTGGATATTCTGCCGGGTATGACGGCGACGGTGGAAATTAAAACCGGGCAACGCACGGTAATGCAGTATTTGTTAAAGCCGATTGTGAAAACCTTGAGTGAGTCGATGGGTGAGCGTTAGATAGCGTTTGCTGAAAGCTGGACACGCTGCGTTTCTCCAGCTTTCTTCTTAACTTAATGGCAGTGAGGGCACAGCGTGGGAACAAGTTATAAACACACGTTAATACGCAAACATCCCCAGTGAGGGAGGGTTTGCTTTAGTTGAGACGGCTTAGAGATACCGAACGTGCGCCGGTAGAGATTTGTGTGAAATGAAAGTATTCCGGCAGTTGAACCAATACAAACAAGCACACAACCAACAACGCCAACGCGGTCAATACACGGCCAAGCGACTATTTGCGTGAAGCTAAAAACGCACGGTTTAGGGGTAAGGTGATACACCCAAATTAAAATGCGTTAGAATAGCAAAAAAACCTTACACAGGCGGACACTTTGAACGATCAAGCAAAATCA
>NZ_JYNN01000052.1 GCF_000934765.1 Thiomicrospira microaerophila
CAGTATTCCCTACAACAATTTCACCAAAAACGACATGCAAAACTATGAAGGCTTTTACGCCAGTGTCATCTATGTCTATTTACAAAGTTTGGGGCTGAATATTATTGGTGAAGATGTGACCAACAAGGGGCGAATCGATTTAACCATCAAAATGGACAACGCGATTTACATCCTCGAGTTTAAGGTCGATGCGACAGACAAAACCCATGCTCTACAGCAAATAAAAGACAAAGACTATGCCAGCAAATATCTCGACCATCAAAAACCTATTTATCTGATGGGTATCCACTTTGACAGCCATGAAAAAAACCTAGCCGGATTTGAATGGGAGAGGCAGGCCAGCTGACACACCGGTTTTACCAGGTTGATCACTGGCTGAATAGGTTAGCTATGTCCGTTGATATTTTTTGTAATAAAACTCCTCTTTGATGCTATTTGTTCTTAAAGTATAATTTGCCCTTAATTTTGTGTGGTGAGTGTATTCGGTATTCATCATGGTTGGTATACGTAGCGCATAGGTGAGTTATGGATTTAAATACAATTAATAAGACAGCGAATCTTAGTAAAAATAACTCGATGAGTTTAATGATTTTTAAACTGGTCGCTGAGCAGCATTCAGAGTTTACCCTGCATCCATTTTATGCGATGAATATCTTTAAAATAAAAGAAGTACTTAATGCAACAGAGTACCCTATTAAGATGGGCACGATGAATGATTCCGATTTTTTTATGGGGGTGATTTCTGTTCGTGGTGATTATATCAGTGTGTATGATGCCGCACAGTGGTATGGCCAACCAAGGGCAAACACGGATGATCGAAGCGTTATTATTGTCTGCGAGGTGAATAAACAAACCATTGGCTTGCATGTTTCCTATATTCATGGTGTGGCAGAGAAGGATTGGAAAGAGCTTGTTCAAACAGATAAAAATGCGGGTAAAGTGGTTTCGCAAACGCGTATCGAGGATGAGCTTTGTTTGGTGATGGATGTTGAGCAAATGATTGCTGAGATAACCGGAACCGATCTTGAACAAGAGGCTAAAGTTGATTCATTAGGTCAAACATTTGAAAAAATTATATTGTTCGCAGATGATCAAGGAAGTATTCGCGGTTATGTGAAGGCGGTGCTGGAAAACTTGGGTGTCAAGCATGAAATATATGAAGATGGTTCGGGGATTATTGATTTTTTATCTAAAGCAGAAAACCAGTGTAAAGTTGGTTTAGTGATTACAGATTTGGAAATGCCTAATGTCTCAGGCCATACAGTGATTCGAACAATCAAGGAAAAGATGGGGTTGGCGATTCCGGTTGTCGTGCACTCTTCAATGACAGTAGGCGATTCAGTTAGGCAGGCAACAGAGTTGGGTGCCGATGGCTTTATTAGCAAAATCGATACGCCAGAGATTGTTAAAACGATTAAAAAATATTTTAAAGAGTAGTAACCCGCATATTTAGCCTCGCTTTCCTCGATTCATAAAGTTTACGTGCCCTCGCTTGTCTATTGATTCCCCAGCACTTTTTTCTCCGTCGGCTGTATGAATAACTACAGCGCGTCTTCGAAAAAGCACTGGGAAACCCATATTCTGCGCGATCATCACGCGAATTTATGAATCGAAGAAAGCGAAGCTAAATATCCGGGTTAAGTATTGATGTTTTTTTAAGAAAAAGGGTGTTAAATGAGTTTTATAAAAAATTTAAAAATTGGTACTAGACTTTCAATTTTGGTATCAGCTCTATTAATTGGATTAGTTCTTTCAGGGATTTTTAGTGTTAGTAGTTTGATGAATTTACGTGCAAGTTTGTTAAATTTTAGTGATGTTAGGATGCCAGGAATTATTTCTTTGGGTTATATGAATACTGAACGTATGGAAATACGTTCACAAACCTTAACAGTCCTTTTATATGAGCATAATTTTGATAGTAAGGAACAGCTCAAAGCCCTGTTGGATGAAAGAGCCCGGTCTTGGGAGGTTATTGATGAAAATTGGCAGGTGTTTTCATCCTTACCACGTCAAACTCAGCGTGGTGTTGAAGCCTTTCAGCGGTTAAGTAGTGAGTATGAGGCATGGCGTCGAATTTATGTTGAACTAGATGATTTAATTGTTAATATTGTTAATAATAGTAATCCTGAGGAGCATCAGTATTTAATGATGCAATACCGCAATGCTGTAGCTCGTATGGTTCCATTGTCAAATACAATGGGGACAACCTTCGACCAGCTTGTTGATAATAATGCAGATACCTCTAAAAAAGAAGCATTATTAGCCGTAGAAGGAGCGCAATCGTCTATTATTAAAATGGTTGGTATTGTTATATTGGCTTCGTTGTTTTCGTTTTTGATGTCACTGCTGATAGTTCGTTCGATAAAACTCCCTTTGGCAGAATTGCTTCGTGTTTTAATGACTGTTGATAAAACAGGAAGTTTTTTGCATAGAGTGAATTATGTTTCAAAAGACGAAGTTGGTCAAATGGCACAGGCGTTTAATAGATTACTCTCGAATACAGATCGTGCGATTTCTGAGGCAAACACTGTAGTGGGGGCAATAGCTAAAGGACGATTTGATCAGCGTATTACCGCTGACTTAAAAGGTGATTTGAATACATTAAAGCAGGGCGTAAATGGCTCGGCTAATTCGATTGACTTTACAATGAGTGAGTTGGGTAAGGTGATGCAGGCGCTGTATAACGGTGACTTTAATGTTCAAATGGATGATCGTGTTGAAGGTGAATTCCGTACTCTGGTGCAGAGTGCGATGAGTGCGATGAGTGCAACAGTCGGCGACATTATTCATGTAATGGATAAAATGGAAAATGGTGACTTTCACTATCGTGTTGAAGTTGAAGCACGCGGCGATCTGCTCAAACTCAAAAATAGCATTAATAATTCGATGGAAAGTATGTCCACGGCGATTTCTAAAATCAGTGAGGTGGTGGCGGCACAAGCCGCAGGTGACTTAACGGTCGCTTTGCCGGCTGGTCATTTTAAGGGTGAACTGCATAAACTAAAAAACTCGATTAACTATTCAATGGACAAGCTTAAAGAGGTCGTCTTAGCGGTCTCCGAGGCCGCTCATATTGTGAATGGCGCCTCTCATGAAGTGTCGCAAGGTTCGTTGGATCTTAGTCAGCGCGTACAAGAACAAGCGGCGGCACTAGAGCAAACCTCGGCAACAATGGATGAAATGAACTCCGTAGTACAAAGCAACACACAAAACGCCTTGCAAACGGCACAGGTCGCTAAAGAGGTGCAGACAAAGGCGCACCAAGGCGCGGCGGTGATGCAGCAAACGATTGAGGCAATGAATTCAATTCAAGAGTCCAGTCACAAGATCGCTGATATTGTCACGCTGATTGATGGTATTGCATTCCAAACCAACCTACTCGCCTTAAATGCCGCGGTCGAAGCGGCGCGCGCCGGTGAGCATGGTCGTGGTTTTGCCGTGGTGGCCGGAGAGGTACGCGCATTGGCACAAAAATCGGCCGATGCCGCCAAAGACATCAAAGGGTTGATTAATGAAAGTGTTGGACGTATTGACCAGGGCACCAAGCTGGCGTCTGAATCGGGCGAAGTGCTGCAAGGGATTAATCAGGCGATTAATGGGGTGGCGGAGATGATTAATCAAATCGCGCAGGCCTCCGGTGAACAAGCCGACGGCATCAAACAAGTGCACAATGCGATCGCACAAATAGACGGCGTTACGCAGCAAAATGCGGCGTTAGTGGAAGAAACCAGTGCCGCATCAGAAAGCCTAAGCGAGCAGGCCAGTATACTGCAGCAAGACATGGCCTTCTTTAAAACCGGTAAAGCCGCCAGCACTGCCGCTGTGCGTCAATCGTCACCGAAGCCTGCACCGAAGACGCTGGCCAAACCTGCGGCGCAGGCCAGCGCCAAGTCAGGTCTACCCACCGCGCCGGCGAGGCGGCCACAAGCCACCGCAGGTGATACCAAGGGCAACAGTAATGAGTGGAGTGAATTTTAGTCCGTTTTAGTTGCGTTTTAGTTAACTTATCGTCTGTCCTCGGCGTGCGATACAACGCACGCGTCTTTAGCCAGCCACGTGCTGGCTTTTTTTTAAAAACCGTTTGTGTTTGAGATGCTTCTAATGGAATGTGGAGCCTTTATTTGATGGGCTCTAATTGATATTTTTTGTAATAAAACTTGGTTTTTCATTAACGTATAATCTTTTTTGTTCATAGGGTTAGGCGATTCGGTGCGCCTGGTGTATATCCTGGGACGAGGGAAAATAAGTGTGTGGAGTAAAGCGGAGTGTATGTGTGAGTGAGTTGAAAAAGTTGCAGACGGAAATGAGTCTGAAGTTGTCTGTTTATGGACAATTAAGGCACTTTTGGGTGAAGGAGGTCACCTTGGCTCAGGTTTCTTTAGAGACTTATTTGGATATTTTGGATAAAGCATCAATTGATTCGCCTAACTATAGTGAGGCTGTGTTGTTAGCCAAGAGCGTGATTGAGTCTGTGTATACGGATCAGGATGTCGACGAGTTGGAGGCGGGTGCGCTTTTTTTAAAATCAAAAGCAACCGATAACGTGATTGAGATTTATGAAACATTATTAGCGGCTGTAGATAGTTATATGTTGGTGTATAAAAAGCGTTATCCATTGGAAAAAAAGCGCGGATTGCGTCCTTATTCGCGCAATATTAAGTTGATTGAGGATGTGTATATTGGCATGATGCTGGGTTATTTTCGGTTTTTGTACCGGAAGATAAATCTGGAACGTTATATTGTTCAGCATGTGATTTATGATTTAAGTGAAGGGTGTATTGCGGCGGATGCGCTACCGGGTATTTGCGATAGGTTAACGCAGTGGTTGGATAGTAAAGAGGGGCCAGACGCAACCTTGCTGAATGACTTGGGTTTATCAATTGATGTATTAATTAATTATGAGTTACATGACAATTTTAATCAAAAGCTAACGCATTTCTTGTCTGTTCTGAATAAGGTCGATTGATGTGCTAGGCGCCCGACGGGCGCTTAGGTGAATAAATGATGTATTTAAAAGAGTGAGGCGCGCAACGGTGAGTGAGCTAAAAGATGTTGAGGTGTTGGGTAACGGGGTGGAGCAGTTTTTGAGCTTTATTCTTGGTCAAGAAACTTATGGTCTGAATATACTTCGTGTACAGGAAATTCGAGGTTGGGAACCGACTACGAAATTGCCTGGGATGCCGAGTTATGTCAAAGGGGTGATTAATATTCGTGGTGCGGTGGTGCCGATTGTTGATATGCGTGAGCGTTTTCAAATTGGTGAGCCTTCTTATGATGAGAGTACGGTGGTGATTATTACGCGTATGATTGCCAGTCAGTCTGATGGGGTCGAGAAGGTGGTTGGGCTGGTTGTGGATGGGGTGAGTGATGTTGAAGATGTTGATTTGAATCAGTTACAAAATGCGCCAAGTTTTAGTGGCACAGAGAAGGTGAATGAGGAGTTCATTAAGGGGTTAGCAAGCCGTGATCATAAGATGATTATTCTGCTTGACGTGGATAGGCTGTTGAATCAAGGGGTGTTAGGTCCGTTGTCAGTAAAAGCGGCGTAGCCTTGATATCTGGCAGTGTTGGATTGTTTTTAACTGTAATTTCTAATGATGGACGATTAAAAGGTGGTTGAGGTGGCGATGTCTTCAGAAAAGCAGGTTTCGGTTTTGTTGGTTGACGATGATCCTGTAACGCGTAGTTTAATTAAGCAGCTACTCAAAAAATTGGTGGTGGGTGTGCTCATTACAGAAGCTGAGAACGGTGAAGAGGCGTTGGAAAAAATAGCGCAGTTAAAAACAGCGTCGGTCGAGGGCCCCGTGGTTGAGGGGGTTTGTTTTGATTATATTTTTTTAGACTTAATGATGCCTGTCATGGATGGTGTTGAATTTTTGCGTCATTATGCCTTGCAGGAGCAGGTTGTAAAAACTCGTTTGATATTGCTCAGTGCATCTGAAACGATGGTGTTGGAAAGTGCGATGCAGTATGCCAAGATGCTTGGGCTGGAGTATATTGCGCATTTGTCTAAGTCGAATGTGTTAGAGGCGATTAAGCCACTCGCTAGTCAAATGAGTTCGGTGTTTGAGGAGGCCGTGAGGTCGTCTATGTCTGTTGAGGCGATGCCTAATAGAGGGCAGCCACAGATTGAGGCGGCGACGATATTGGCGGCGATTGAGCTCAAGCAGTTTGAGGTATTTTATCAACCAAAGCATGCTTGTATTCCGAGAGATAAACAGGGGGTAGAGGCGTTGCTTCGTTGGACGCACCCAGAATGGGGCGCTGTTTCGCCCGCTTTGTTTATTCCGATTGCTGAGCAGCAGGGGGTGATTGATGTTTTAACGGATCATGTGCTCGATAGGGTATTAGATGACTTGGTCGGTTGGCGGGAGCAGGGTTTTAATGACTTGGTTGTGTCTATTAATTTATCGCCAAAGACGTTAAATGATTTGAATTTGCCAAGCCATCTTGAGCAAAGTGTGGCGGCGAAAGGGGTTTCGCCTGACCAGTTGATGTTGGAGATTACTGAAACGGCTCAAGAAACCTGTCGAGAAAATTTTACCGATACCTTGTTGCGCTTACGCTTAAAAGGTTTTCGGTTGTCGATGGATGATTTTGGTACGGGGACGTCGTCTATGGCGCGTTTACAGCAGTTGCCGTTTAGTGAGATTAAAATTGACCGTTCGTTTATCACCAATATTGAGCAGGACGATAAGAAGCAATCGATTGTCGCGCATATGATTGGTATGGGACAGAAGCTGGGATTGACGATTGTGGTGGAAGGGTTGGAGACACAATCTGAGCTGGATTTTGTTAATACACTCAAGCCAGATTATATTCAAGGGTACTTTTTTAGCCGTCCCCTAAATCATCAGGCGATGCAGGCGTGGTTGGTTAATAAGCGTTTAAATGTGGCGGACTAGGCGCCTGTCGGGCCAAGTTAAGTGTAGGCATAACGGGCTTGGTTCGTTTGTACTAGGCTTGGGATCGCTTGAGGTTGTGCGCCGTCAGTTTGAGATGCGGGCCTTCGCCGGAATGACGGGTATGCGTTAGGTTCACGGCGGGGAAGGTATCAATAGGTTTGTGTTTTGAGGATTAAATGATTTTGATTTTGTTGGTAATCACATAACCCTCTGAGCGATAGGCTTTGATATTGAGCTGGCAGCCTGTTTCGATGAGGACTTTTCTTTTTATGCGGCTGATGAGTGTGTTGATGTATTTTTCGTAGTTTTCGCACATTTCGCGTTTTAGCGTTTGGGCGATCAAGTGCCTTGAAACGGGTTTTGTGTGACCGATGTCGGCAAGTAGTTCGATGGCGGCGTATTCGGTTGGTGTCAGCATGGTGGCGCGTCTATTTGGCGCGGTGAGCAGCCAGGAGTCGCGGTTGAGTCGCCAGGTTTGGTTGGCTTCTAAAATGAGGCGGTCTAGTGTTCTAATTTGTTTAACACGCACTTGTAATCGCGCTATTTGTGCTTTTAAATAGGGAATGTTGAGTGGTGTTTCAATGCAGACGTCGGCACCAAGTGTGAGGTATTTAAGCTGGTGTTGGTGGCTCTGTGCGGAGATGAGGACAATAATGCCGGTGTGCTCGTTTTCGAGTTTGCTTAGAATTTGGTCGATTTTGTCGGCTGAGTCTTGGGTGCAGAGTAATAGAATATTAGGCAGGTTGTTTTGTTTTTGTAGTTGTTCTAGCGCTGGATAGTTCAGTGTCTCCACAGGCTGTGATAGCGCGGCCTGTAGGTCTTGTGTTATTTTTTTTCCATCGAATCCCTCTGACGTTAACACACATACATCTATACGGGTTTGAGACGTTATTTTATTTTGGTGTGTCATTATATTTATATATCCTGTCAAAACAAATATAATCCGTTAGATGAAGTAGAGCATTCGACAACCTGAATTTTGAATAAAAAGCTTAAATTTAGTGTGAATTGTACTACATCTGTTAAATTTTTTTATGATTATCAAATTCTTTTTTATGAGCACTTTGAGTATTTCTTATGTCTAATCTTTATATCGGCAGACAACCTATTTTAAACGCACAAAAAGAGGTGTTTGGTTATGCCCTTAAGTTGTATAGTGAATATGGACTGTCTCAAAATGAAATCCCGTTATGTGCGAAGCAATTGACGCGGCTGGTTGCGAAGCTTGATTTAAATAGCGTTACGGCTGGCCAGCCTTTATTTATTACCTTGCCGCGTGATTTAATTACCGAGCTTAAGCTCCCACAGCTGTTGATGAATGCGCACAATGTTGTGGTTGAAATCCCAGAGGATGTTTCAGCGGATGTTGATATTCTATCTCATTTGCGAAGTTTAAAAAAGCAGGGCATAAAAATAGCATTAGGCATGACAGAGGAGGCGCGCACGATTGGTAAGCTGGTTCAGGTGTGTGATTTTGTGAAGTGCACGGCGAGCTGGTTGCTACGCGAAGAAAATGTCGCAGTGATCAAAGCTTATAAAAAACCGATTATTGCGGAGTGCGTGGATGAGGATGATGTGTTTAACCGGTTGGCTTCGATGGGGGTGAGTGGTTTGCAAGGATACTTCTTTATGGATCCTGTACAAATTAATAATACCCGCATCAGCGAAAACAAGCTGACGCTGATGAATTTGTTGGCAAAGGTTAATGATGAGCAGGTTGACTTTGATCAGTTGGCGGAAATTGTGATGCAAGACCCCATTTTATCTCATAAGTTGTTATTAATTATTAATCAGATATCCAAGAACCGTAATATTGAGTTTAAAACACATAAAGAAGCGGTGGTTTATATGGGGTTGGCGCATTTTAAACTCTGGATTAATACCTTGTTGTTTAATAGTTGTGATGATACCCCGCGAGAGTTGCTGTTGACTTCGCTGGTGCGTGCTAAGTTTTGTGAGCAGATTGCGTTAATGGTGGGCAAAGAAAAAGAGAAAGACAGTTTCTTTCTGACGGGGTTGTTTTCAAATTTGGATGTGCTTTTTAAGTTGCCTATGGCGCAGGTTATTCATCATTTGCCTTTGCATTCGGGGATTCAGCGCGCATTGCTTGAGGGGGCAGGTGTGATGGGTGATGCGTTAAATATTGCCCGATTTTATGAAGCACCGTCTTCGCTATTTGGTGCGCCTGAAGGACTTCAGGCCAGTGCAAAAGTGATGGCTACGCTGAATAAACGCAAAGATGACTTTGATCAAGCTTATATACATGCGTGTGAATGGGTGAGTGGTCTCACGCTTTAACCCGGATATTTCATGTTGCCTAATGTTGACTCCTTTCCGTCCTAAAAACCTAGCATATGCACACGTCTTTTTGCGCGCCCACGCACAGCGTGGGCTAGGTAGGAAAGGTTACAAAATATATCAATTTGCTTTTGCCTATAGCTATTGGATGTCTTACTAGCTAAAATAACTTGATCAAAATTTAATTAGAATCAGGGTGTGGCTGCATGGACTTAGTGGATATATTTATTGGACGACAACCTATTTTTACAAAAAAAACCCGCGTGTACGGTTATGAAATGCTTTTTCGTTCTAGTAATCAACATAATTTCGCACAGTTTTCTCAGGCCGAAAAAGCCACCGCGAGTGTGTTGGCCAATTTATTGGGCGATTTCGGTTTTCATCATGTCGTCGGTGAGGGAAATAAAGCTTTTATTAACTTTTCAGAGGCGTTGTTATTGGATGAAACCGAGTTGATCTTGAGCCCGAGAGATGTGGTGATCGAGATACTGGAAGATGTCAAAGTCACGCCTCGTTTGATTGAGCGTGTGAAGCGCCTCAAGAAACGAGGCTATTCGATTGCGTTGGATGATTATATTTTTGACTCAGACTTATCCAAGTTAGAGCCTTATGCCGATATTATTAAGGTTGATGTTTTGGCTATTGAGCAAGCCGGATTGGATATTACGCGGCATGTGGAGCGCTTGCTTGATAAAGGGATGATGTTGTTAGCTGAAAAAGTGGAAACATTGGCGCAGTTTGAAGCTTATAGCCGTATGGGATTTAAGCTGTTTCAAGGCTATTTTTTTGCAAAACCCAATGTTATTCAGGGGCGAAGCTTGCCCACCAATCAGGCGAATCTTTTGCGTTTGCTCGTCGAGTTAAACAAGCCAAATGATGAGGCTTGTTTGTCGGATGTGGTGCTTTTGGTGTCGCATGATGTGTCATTGAGCCAAAAGGTCATCAACATGATTTCGACCTTTAATGTGAATGTAAAGGTTAATTCTATTCATGAGGCGGTTTTGCGATTTGGCTTGGATCGTTTGCGGGCTTGGGTAAACATTATGCTCTTGTCGGGTGTTGAGAATAAGCCCACGGAGCTTTTTAAAACCGCACTGGTTCGTGCAAAATTTGCGGAGCAAATGGGGGGTGTGCTCGGGGGGGCTAAACCTGAAACCTATTTTACGGTAGGGCTTTTTTCTGTGTTGGATGCCGTATTTGATTTGCCCAAGCCTGGTTTGATTAAGAAAATGGAGTTGAATGATGACATTAAAGGTGCCTTGATGGAACATAAAGGTCCATTGGGTTATGCGCTGTGTTGCGTTAAAGAAATTGAAAAGGGTACGTTTGATTTTCGACTGCCTGGCCGGGTCGAGGTGTTAAATACAGCGCGTTGGTATTTGGAGTCAATACACTATGCTGAAAAAGTGCTCAGCTCTTTGAAATAGTGATGAGTGCAATCAGGTATAATGCACTTTTGATTTTATTGGTTCTTTAGTTATGCTTCCTGCAAAAAATATCTTTTCCTATCGCAAGCACTGGGCACATAAGTTTGGTGTTGCGCCGTTTTTACCGACTACTCGACAAGAAATGTTTGAATTGGGCTGGGATGCCTGTGACATTATTATTATCAGTGGTGATGCCTATGTTGATCATGCTAGCTTTGGTATGGCGGTGATTGGGCGTATGTTGGAAGCGCAAGGCTTTCGGGTTGGTATTATCGCGCAACCGGATTGGAAGAGTGCAGAGGCATTTAAAGAGCTGGGCGAGCCGACGTTGTTTTTTGGCGTGACAGCGGGCAATATGGATTCGATGGTCAATCACTATACCTCAGACCGCAAGTTGCGCCATAACGATGCCTATACCCCACATGATGATTACGGCAAGCGTCCAGACCGCGCCTCGGTGGTCTATACCCAGCGTTGCCGTGAAGCCTATAAAAAGGTACCGGTGATTATTGGCGGGATTGAAGCCAGCTTACGACGGATTGCGCATTATGATTATTGGTCAGACAAGGTACGCCGCTCCATTTTGCTAGACTCGAAAGCGGATTTATTGGTGTATGGTAATGCCGAGCGCGCGATTGTGGAGATTGCGCACCGATTTGCCGCTGGAAAAAAAGTCAGCGAGATGCTGGATATCCGCGGCATCGCTTATATGGTGGACCGCGTTCCGCAAGATTATATTGTGATGGATTCAAGCGAAATCGATACGCCCGGTAAAGTAGAGCCACATCTTAATCCCTATGAAATGGTGACGGACGAATCCTGTGAAACTAAAAAACAAGACCCATCCAATAGCGCCAATGTCGCCAATGGACAGCCGAGTCAAACGGTCGATCAGAAAAATGGCGTGACGGTGGTGAAGGTGGCGTTGCAGATACCGCGTCATCACCCACGCGACAAAACCGTGATTCGTATGCCCTCATTTGAGCAGGTGCGTGATGATCCGGTGTTGTATGCCCATGCCTCAAGAGTGTTTCACCTAGAAACCAATCCAGGCAATGCGCGTTCCTTAGTCCAGCGTCATGGCAATCGAGATTTGTGGATTAACCCGCCACCGATTCCATTAACGACACCGGAAATGGATGGTGTGTTTGGGTTGCCTTATGCCCGTGCGCCGCATCCGCGTTATGGCGATGCCAAGATTTCGGCTTGGGAAATGATCCGCTTCTCGGTCAATATCATGCGTGGCTGTTTTGGTGGCTGTACCTTCTGTTCGATTACTGAACACGAGGGGCGCATTATTCAAAACCGGTCAGAAGCATCGATCTTAAAAGAAGTCGAAGAAATTCGTGACAGTGTGAGCGGTTTTACCGGTGTAATTTCGGACCTGGGCGGCCCGACGGCGAATATGTGGCGCTTGGCCTGTAAAGACGAGCGCATTGAGTCCAACTGTCGGCGATTGTCTTGTGTGCATCCAGCGATTTGCCGTTATTTGGATACGGATCAAACGCCACTGGTCGAACTCTATCGAAAAGCACGGGGCTTGCCTGGGATTAAAAAAGTGCTGATTGCCTCGGGGTTGCGTTACGATTTGGCGGTGGAAACCCCAGAGTATGTAAAGGAATTAGTCACCCATCATGTCGGCGGGTATCTCAAAATCGCGCCGGAGCACACCGAGGAAGCGCCGTTAAGCAAAATGATGAAGCCGGGTATCGGCAGTTATGATCGATTTAAACAGATGTTTGAAAAGTTCAGTGCCGAAGCCGGCAAGAAACAATATTTGATTCCTTATTTTATCGCCGCTCATCCGGGTACCACTGACGATGATATGATGAACTTAGCGATTTGGTTGAAAAAGAACGGTTTTCGTGCCGATCAGGTTCAGGCGTTTTTACCCAGCCCCATGGCGATAGCGTCAGCGATGTATCACACGGATTTGAACCCCTTGCGTAAGATTCGCGGTGATGAATCCGATGAAGCCGTGTTCACGCCTAAGGGCATTAAGCAGCGACGTTTGCATAAGGCTTTTTTGCGTTACCATGATCCAGAAAACTGGCCGTTATTGCGTGAAGCTTTAAAAGCAATGGGGCGCGAAGACTTGATTGGCAATGGCAAACACCACCTTATTCCTAGCTTTCAACCCGCAGGGACAGGGGATGCAGGCGGCGAGGGCAAGCGCACGGGGCGTAAATTTGGTAAGCAGCAGTTTTTAACCAAGTATTCGGAAGACGGCCGTAAGCCAAAGCCTCGAAAAAGCAGTAATGGCGCTAAGCGGAATAAAAAAACGAGAGCGTAATAAGCAGGGCAAGCGTCTCTTAAGTAAATAATAAATCAACAGCTTATAGTCAGGCATCGCTCCCACGCTGCTAACGTATGCACACTTCTTTTCTCATTCCCACGCTGTGCGTCACTGCCATTAAGTTAAGGATTGTGGGGTAACTGGACTTGTTTCCCTCATTGCCCTGTCACCCTGCGCGAAGTCGCAGGGTCTATTGCCGCCAGCGGCTGGATCCTGCGACTTCGCGCAGGATGACGGCGCTAGGTAAAAAAATCGGTCATTGCGAGGCCGAAGGCCGTGGCAATCTCTTGCAGGCAGTGCGCGCCCTCAAGAGATTCAGGCTTCGCGCTGACTTCGTTGGCCGCGTCGCTGTGCTCCTCGCAATGACAGGTTTTTTTCTTAAATTAATGTTCGTGACGCACAGCGTGGGAACGAGGTTTATCATGCCTATTGCCATAATTTTTTATATTATTTAGATGTGTCTGCCCTGGCTCAATGATCGCTTGACTAATGGGTATTTTTCTTTATAATTGTGCTCACTAGATCAGGCATATTGATATCAAGCTTGTAATTAAGGAATTCGGTTTAATGATAAAAACACCAGCCAGCCAGCCAGCCAGCCAGCCAGCCAGCCAGCCAGCCAGCCAGCCAGCCAGCCAGCCAGCCAGCCAGCCAGCCAGCCAGCCAGCCAGCCA
>NZ_JYNN01000053.1 GCF_000934765.1 Thiomicrospira microaerophila
ATCTCTTTAAGTTTCGTATTCAGTATCGAGCCTTTTATCGAATAAGGTCGCCCAAACCGATTCAATAGCAATGCTTTCTGTTCACTGACCTCATTCTTTACTAGCAATTCATATCGTTCATGCAACTTGTACTGCCACAGCCGCTCATATAGGGATATAGGGATATGAATTGTTCGTTCCTTATTGCCTTTTGTGCCACCTTGACCGCTTACCACCGCCATATCCTTGGAACTCAATACAACCGGCACAATCGCCTTACCACGCTTGGTTTTAGGGTCTTGTATGTAACTCTCTGGAAACGTCATCAATTCCTCTTTACGCATGCCTGTTTGAAGGGCTAAACGATAAATTAGTTGCTGAGAGATAAAACACTGGTGAGCCATTAAAGTTTTGACCTCTTGTTTAGTCAAAATCTGTAAAGCGGCAACATTTTCTTTAAGCATCACATTAGCCGTATTTTTTTGGTTTCCTGACCTATCCGTATGCGCTAAGAAGCCTTTGCCTTTGTTGATAATTACCGTCTCAATGTCGTAAGGAACAGATTCAATCCAGTGATTTCTTAGCGCAAATTCGTAGAACTGAATGATGATTCTTAATCGTCCATTGATGGTTGTTGAAGATAAGCCTTGATTCACTGACCAGTCACGATAAGCGGCAATGACTGAATGCTGAGTAGTCGCTAAACTTGAACGCCAATCTAAATTGTTACCCTCAAGCCAACCGAAAAAATCATACATATCCTGACCGTAACGCCACCAAGTATTCTTGCTTTCGACTCGCCCTCTGGTAATGCAAAAATAGATTAAGAACTGATTCACTTCCCACACCAACTCCATTTCAGAATTAACGATTAAAGGAAAGTCTTCATAGGAATGACCGTGCAGTTTAAAGTCTTCTGTTGCTTTAATTAATCTCATAAAACCAACTTCTCAAAACAATATGATTTAACTATAAATTAATTGTAAGATTATTACAACTGCATATCATAAAAAACCTTTTTTAATAATTTATCTAAAAATCGAAATAATAACCCGGCGTTGTCGGTGCTGAAAACTGACCGCCACTACGACTCGCATCGCGCAACCAAGACTTCAAAGGTAAACGCCCATTCAGCGCCTGTACAGGGCGACTATTATCCCCCAACACCTGATGTAAGGTGATCAGCTGTCGAATCGAGGCCTCAATCGGTTGTTGAAACACAATCCAAATCACCCCTTCGGTACAGGGTGGTGTTGTCAGCGACCCCAAATAACGATAAAAATGTTTACTTTCAGGCAAAAACCGAACTGGATTAAAATTAAGATCTTCAACAAGATGTAGACTGTCTTTTTCTTTGGGTAGATGCTCAAGAATCGTCGCTAAGGATACATTAGGTCGCCCTTCTTGCACCAAAACACTCATCACTAACTGGCGTCCCTCTCCATCGCGATGAAAAAACTGTATTTCCATTGGATACGCAAAGCCCTCTAGATGATGCTCACTCGGTGTGCGAAAACGATAATGGGTAAATTCAAAGCGCTGGTTATCTAACCGCATAAAACTACCCAATGGATAATCACCGCGCAGTCCTTGATGGTCATGGGTTAACCGTAGCGGTACAGGCCGATAAATAATATCTAACCCTGGCATACTAGGCGCATTAATTGCTTGATGACTTGATAAATTAATCGGCGATTGAATGACCCCCGTCGCACAACCCAAATAATTTGGGTCTAATCTATGCCAAAACCGAGGTGCTTTGTCTGCAGAATAACCCCACTTTGCGGGCTCAGGCGTGACAGGCGGCACGCGCTCACCACTTGATGCTTTTAACTCTGCGTCCGCTTCAGCGGGTGCCCCTTGTCTCTCGGCCGACGGTGCAGCCTCCTCCGCCACCGGCGCATCAGACGCATCAGGCGTTTGCCCTGCACGCTCCTGCGCCGCCATATGCGCCTCAAGCTCAGCAGCCAAGTCAAGCAAAGGTTCATTTGCGGACACAAGCCAAGTCATGCTCATTAACAAAAAAAACCACCTAAGCTGCCTGCACCCCATGCTCACTCCTTTTACGCTCGCATCACCATCAAACGCCATCACCCATACGCTGTTTCAAAACATCATCAAACAGCACTAATTCACTGCGATTGATGGCGAATACACCTTCACCGCCCTGTTCAAATTCAAACCAATAAAAAGGCAATTCAGGATAAGCTAATTCAAGATAATACTGCGACACGCCCACCTCAACAATCAACACACCGTCTTCGGTAAGATAATCCGCCGCCTGCGCCAAAATCTTGCGCACCAAATCCAACCCATCTTCGCCCGCGGCTAAACCCAGCGCCGGTTCAGCTTGAAACTCAGGCGGCAAAGCCTGCATTTCAATCTCATCAACATAGGGCGGATTAGACACAATTAAATCATAACGCTCGCCTTTTAACGCACTAAATAAGTCAGACTCGACAACCCGAGCCACCTGTTGCAAATCATAACGCGCAATATTTCGCTGCGCAACCGCCAAGGCATCCGGCGAAATATCCACCAGATCCACCGTCGCATTCGGCAAATGCTGCAAACTCGCAATACCAATACAGCCCGAACCGGTACACAAATCCAATACCCGCTCCACAGCATCCGGCTCAACCCAAGGTGCATAACCCTCAGCAATCAATTGCGCAATCGGAGAACGTGGCACCAGCGTATGCGCGTTGACATAAAAACGCAAGCCAGCAAACATGGCTTCGCCGGTTAAATAAGCCGCGGGTTTGCGCGTTAAAATGCGCTGTTTGAATAGTTCAGCGACCTTTTGACGCTCATCCAAGCTCAAACGGGATGATACAAAATCCGGTACCGCCGACCAGGGCAAATGGATGGCGTAACAAGCCAGCATTCTGGCTTCATCAAACGCATTATCCGTGCCATGACCAAACACCAGCTCAGCCTGCTCAAACAAGCAACCGCCCCAGCGAATAAAATCCTGTAGCGTGTGTAAACCGTCATAATGAAAATTCAATTGATCCGTTGCATTCATCTTGCTATTACGCCTTTTGTTTTGCGTGTTTCGGACGAAAAGCCTTTACAAAGGTTTCATCGGTCTCTAAAAACGGCCCATCGATTAAATCAATACAATAGGGCACAGCGGGGAACACCGCTTCTAAACACTCACCAATCGCAGACGGTTTACCGGGTAGGTTGATAATCAAACATTCAGCGCGCGTGCCCGCGACCTGACGCGATAAAATGGCCGTAGGTACATATTTGAGTGACACGGCACGCATTTGTTCCGCAAAGCCATCTAACACCTTATCACACACCGCTATCGTCGCCTCAGGCGTGACATCTCGCTTAGAAGGTCCGGTGCCACCGGTGGTTAGAATCAAACAACAGCCCTGCTGCTCCACCAACTCTATTAAAGTTTGCTCTATCACAGCTTGCTCATCCGGAATCAATTTCGCAACCGGTTGCCATTCGCACGTTAATGCCTGCGAAATCCATTGCTGCATCGCTGGCCCACCCAAATCTTCATACACACCCGAACTGGCACGATCGGATACCGTTACAAACCCAATTTTTATCTTTTCCATGCCCTACCCTTGAAATTTCTCGTCATTACCCGCATATGATACCGTATTACATCAACAATAAGAAATCGAAGCCCGTATGAGTGATCAAGAATTAGAAAACCAAGGCGATGAAAACATCACGCACGAGACCCAAGCGGTCGAAGAGGTGCATTATCAAGCACACCTCACCCTACCGAGCAAACCGAATCAATCCTTGCCTGACGAGGTTTTTCTTTTACCTATTAAAGAACGCCCCTTCTTCCCTGGCCAAACCCTACCCGTTATTTTAAACAAATCGGCTTGGCTGGACACCATTGAAGCGATTATGGATACTGGAGCCAAACATGTTGGCGTAGTGTATGTTGATAACGAAGACCACCACAATGCCAAGCCAGACGAATTTCATAAAATCGGCACGCTCATCCGTATTCACGAACCTAAAATACGTGACAACCACATTCAACTCGTCGCCGAAGGCTTACGTCGCTTTCAAATCGAGGGTTGGGTCAACGAATCCGCCCCCTACAAAGCCAAGGTTAGCTACCCAAGTGATGTTCGTACCGCTACCGATAAGGAATACAAAGCCTATGGTTTAGCAATCATGAATGCGTTTCGTGAACTCTTACCACTCAACCCGCTCTACAGTGAAGAGTTGCGTTATTTCTTAAACCGCTACAGCCCTGAAGACCCTGAACATCTGGTAGACTTCGCCGCCGCCGTGACAACCGCTAAGCCCGAACAACTGCAAGATGTGCTCGAAACCCTTGATTTATTATCACGGCTGGAAAAAGTGTTGGCGCTGTTTAAACACGAAATTGAAGTCACCAAATTACAATTTAATATTCGTGAACGCGTTGAAGAAAAAATGAACGACCAACAGCGCGATTTTTTCCTCCGCCAACAGCTCAAAGAAATTCAAAAAGAGCTGGGCATTGTTAAAGATGACCGTACCGCCGATGCCGATTTGTTCCGTGAACGTCTCGACAAACTCACACTCAGTGACGAAGCCAGCAAAAAAGCCGAAGAAGAACTCAACAAACTCAATATTCTTGACCCCCAATCACCCGAATACGGCGTATCACGCAACTGGCTAGACTGGTTAACCCAACTGCCTTGGGGACAACACAGTAAAGACAAGCTCGACATCAAACGCGCACGACGCATGCTCGACAAAGGCCACGATGGGCTGGACGATGTTAAAGACCGCATCCTTGAATTTATTGCTGTCGGCGCGTTAAAAGGTGAAATATCCGGCTCGATTATCTGCCTAGTGGGCCCGCCCGGTGTCGGTAAAACCTCGATTGGCCGCTCGATTGCCGAAGCACTCGACCGCCAGTTTTACCGCTTCTCCGTAGGCGGCATGCGCGATGAAGCCGAAATAAAAGGCCATCGCCGTACCTATATTGGTGCCATGCCCGGCAAGTTTATTCAAGCCCTTAAAGATTGCCAAACCGCCAATCCCGTGATTATGCTGGATGAAGTCGACAAAATTGGCGCCTCCTATCGCGGTGACCCTGCCTCGGCGCTGCTCGAAGTCCTCGACCCAGAACAAAACCATGAATTCATGGATCACTTTATGGATCTGCGCTTTGACCTATCCAAAGCGCTGTTTGTCTGCACCGCCAATACACTCGACAGCATCCCTAGCCCATTACTCGACCGAATGGAAGTGATTCGCCTATCAGGCTATATCACCGAAGAAAAACTCCAAATCGCCAAACACCATCTCTGGCCAAGCTTGCTGAAAGAAGCGGGGATGACTAAAGAACAGCTGCAAATCACCCCAGCGGCAATTCGCCAAGTGATCGAAGGCTATGCGCGTGAGGCTGGAGTGCGAAACCTCAAAAAACTCCTCGCCAAACTGATTCGCAAAGTCGCCATGAAACTGGTGCTCGGCGAAGTTGAACAGGTGCGCTTGCACATCAATGATCTTGAAACCTATTTAGGCCAACCGCGCTTTACCCCTGAAAAGCCACAACTCGAAATCGGCACGGTCACCGGGCTGGCTTGGACATCAATGGGCGGCGCCACCCTCAGTATCGAAGCGTCACGTATTCACACCCTCAATCGTGGCTTTAAACTCTCAGGCCAGCTCGGCGAAGTGATGCAAGAATCAGCAGGGATTGCCTATAGCTATATCGCCTCACACCTTGACCAATACAAAGCCGACCCCAAATTTTTTGACGAAGCCTTTGTACATTTACATGTACCCGATGGCGCGACACCCAAAGACGGCCCGAGCGCGGGCATCACCATGGCGACCGCCCTGCTCTCGCTAGCACGCAACGAACCCATCAAAACCCCGATGGCGATGACAGGCGAGCTCAGCTTAACAGGCCAAGTGCTGCCTGTAGGCGGCATTCGCGAAAAAGTCATCGCGGCTAAACGCGTGGGCATTAAAGAACTCATCCTACCCGATGACAATCGAAAAGACTTCAACGAACTGCCCGACTACCTAAAAGCCGACATGAGCGTTCACTTCGCGAAACAATTTGAAGAGGTCGCCAAACTCACGTTTAACATCCGCGCCAAATCCGCCGCCCTCAAAGCGATTGAACAACACGAAAAACAACAAGCAGATCAAACAGCTACAGACTCAAAACCTTAATGGAAATACAACCAAAAAACCACCAGGCCTGGTCGGTCTATGGCGATTTTAATGAACCCGGATATTTTATAAAGCTCACGCGAATTTATGAATCGAAGAAAGCGAAGCTAAACATCCGGGTTAATAACGTAGGGCGTTTTATTAATGCTAAAAATAAATCTGGGTATTGCGTTTGTCCTAGCCGTACTGATTATGGGCTTCTATGCTTTAACGACGATTAAGCCTACGCCCTCAGGCGGTCCATTTTCGCTTAACACGGTTGATGGCCCCATTTCGCTCGATGATTTTAACGGTCAGTGGCTGGTACTTTATTTTGGCTATGCCAGCTGCCCCGATGTCTGCCCGACGGATTTGGCACGCTGGAATCAGGTGTTTAACCAATTGCACAAGGAGGGTGTTCATGACATTGCGATGATGTTTGTTTCGGTGGACTTCGAACGCGATACGCCCGAACTGCTAGCGCAGTATGCCCAGTATTTCAACCCCAACTTTAAGGCGGCCACTGCCGATCAAACCGAGATCACACAGGTTGCCCAAGCCTATGGGGTAACCTGGGAAAAGGTCTACCAATCCAATAGCGCCATGAGCTATAGCATTGACCACTCCACCTACAGCTATTTAATTAACCCCGATGGCAAGCTCGTACGCATGTTCAAACAAACCACCGCCGTAGAAGCCTTAACCAACGAAATTCAAAAGCAAATGCGCGAATTTCAATCTATTTAAGCAGAGGCCCGCCAGACCAAACCGGCCGTAGCGAGGCAAAAAAGCACAGCTCATTTCAAACAACCCCACCCGCGGTCATTGCGAACGAAGTGAAGCAATCTCTTGAACCAGCGCAAGGTCTGAAGTGGCTATACTATCTCGTTCCCACGCTGTGCGTCACTGCCATTAAGTTAAGGAATGAGTGACAACACGGAGCTAACCAACTTGCGTCATTGCGAGGCCGAAGGCCGTGGCAATCTCTAGCAGACTGCGCACGCCCTTGAGAGATTGCCGCGTCGCTGCGCTCCTCGCAATGACCGTTTTTTTCTTAACTTAATGGCAGTGACGCTGTGCGTGGGAATGCAGACCGATTTAACCTATGAAACAGCGCTCAAACCCAAGTCTAAGGCGCTCCCACGTTCAACGTGGGAGCGAGACTTGACTGTAAGCTGTTGATTTATTAATTACTTTAGATGCGTCTGCCCTGGACTATCAATAGACCTACCAATGCTAGCTCGTTTTCGCGCGCAGCGCTTGGATTTGTTCAATGGTCAAACCGGTTTTAAGTGAAATGGTCTGATTATCAAGTACATCAAGCAAATTTTTAGCAATTTCAAGGGCTTTTTTTAATTCTCCTCGTTCTTCGCCAATACCTATACCTTCTTCACGGCCTTTTTCGATTCCAATACCAATGCCTTTTTCAATCCCCCGCTCCTCGCCGCGGATTTCGGCTTCTTCAACATGGGTATCAATCACGTTTTTCATGTCGCGGTAGTATTTTAGGCTGGCTTCGTAGGTTTGGCGCTCTACGGGCGTGAACTTGGCGATGCTGGCTTTTTCGAAGATGCGTAGGAAAATTTGTTGTTGTAGTCGGCGTGGCACATCGTGCAGTTTGTGCAGGTTTTTAAATAGGAATAACCATTTGTCTTGGTCCGTTTCGAGTTCGTCTTCGGTTTTGGTGAAGTTGGGCATGGTGAGGTAAATGAACATGCATTTGTCGTAGAAGACTTGGTTGTGTTGGTTTTTGAGCTGTACGGTATGCACCACATCTTTGTTGCCAGCGGATTTGTCTTCGTCGAATTCAAAGTCTAGGATGCCGATGGTATAGACCGCATCCAACTCAAAATCCCAGTCGTTGCCGCGCTCGGCTTGTTGTTGGATCGGGAAGCTGGCGTAATACACACTGCGGTCTTTAAAGAACTTTTGTTTGGCTTTTTGGATTTCAACAATGAAGTGTTCACCGCTAGGACTGGTGCAGTTGAGATCAAACACCGCGCGGCGATCTAGCTGGGTGGCGCCGAGTTTTTCGTTATGGGTGAAGTTGAGCGCTTGGATTTGATGTTTTTGCGGCAAGAGGGTATTTAAAAACGCAATCAGGTTTTCTTTCGAGTCCTCTTCGCCAAATAGGCGTTTGAAGCCGTAATCAGTGAATAGGTTGAGGTATTTTTCTTTCATGCGCTGGCCCTGCTGAGTGTTTTTACAGGATGTTAGTATAGCAGAATGGATAGGTTTGATGGTATGGCGCGCCCTCAAGAGATTGCCGCGTCGCTTTGCTCCTCGCAATGACAATAATATTCCGTCATTGCGAGCGGAGCGAAGCAATCTTTTAAACCAGTGCGCAGTCGGCTGGAGATTCCGGCCTTCGCCGGAATGACGGGGGATGTGCGGTTGGCTGGAGATTTCCGCGTCCGCTTTGCTCCTCGCAATGACGGGGGTTGTGGTGCACAGTTGGCTGGAGATTGCCGCGTCGCTGCGCTCCTCGCAATGACGGGGTTTATGTTGTTATTGCGCCCGTTAAAAACAAACCACTTGATTTTTACCGCGCTCCTTGGCTTGATACATCGCAATATCCGCCTGTTTAATCAATTCCTCATCGGTTTGGGCACCCGCCGCAATATGCGCAAGACCAATACTGGCGCCCACACTGACCTCTATCTGCAAATGTCGCAACATGATAGGTTGGCGAATCGCCTCTAGCAAACGTGTGGCAGCAACTTGCGCTTCTTGCTTGTCCTGGCAATTATTCAACAGCACCACAAATTCGTCACCGCCAATTCGAGCTGGCAAATCCCCTTGACGTGCTTGTTGCGTTAAACGTTTGGCGACAAAACGCAAAATATCATCCCCCGCATCATGCCCATAGGTGTCGTTGATCGGTTTAAAGCCGTCAAGGTCAATTAAAAAAATCGCAAACGGAGTTTGTTGGTCTTGATAATCCTCAAAGGCCATGTCCAAAAACTGATGAAAGCGCGCTCGGTTGGCCAAACCCGTTAATTGGTCATGGTAAGCCAGGTTTTTAATTTTAATCTCATTTTCTCTGCGCTCGGTAATATCATCCAGCGTTAAAATCACCATAGTAGGATGGGTTTCATCGTGCATAATCAACGAGACCTCACACAAAATGACTGAACCATCTTGGTTCTTGAGGTGGATTTCTTTTTTCTCAATCAACTTATTCGGACTTTGCTCTAAGGTCGCCAACAAATCATGCCAAAGATTCACCTCAACCGTTTGTATCGCCTGCTCTAACTCCATGCCTATCCAGGCAGGGCCTATTTTAGCTTGCCAAGCTTCATTAACCGTCACAATTTGGCGTTGATCCAGTCGAATCACTAGGGTTGGAACCGGCATAACACGCAATAAATCCAACAGCCGATTTTTCATCGTCACCACCGAATGAATCAACGGCATCTTCATCAATTCGGCTGGAATCTCCTTATCCTTCACAAGGTTGCCCTGAGTGATTTCTTGGGCAATGGCGAGCACATTTTTATTCTCATAGCCTTCACGTCGCAGGCTAATACTCAAATAAAGCATCATGCCGATAAACGGCAAAAAATAGGCAACGTGAATAAAAAACAGTTCCCAGAAATTCACATCATCAAACACATACACCGGCACACCCAGCGTTTGCGCATAACCTAAAACCAGATGATGCATATAAATCACCAAGGTCGCGACCACGATCGTGCGCCAATCTCGATAATACAACAACACGCCAATCAAACCGAACGCTGAGAAATGGGCTTCAATATCGCCATTAAGCTGATGAATAATCAGGCCTGTAAAAATCATAAAGGCGCTGCCCATGTAGAATCGGGTGATTAACGCCCCTGACTGGTGCTTTGCAAACCAATAGGCCAGCGCCACCGTAGGTATGCCAATTAAAAGCAAAGCATCAAAGGTATTATTTATCGGCGCAAGTGCCAAGCAGACCACAAAAAGAAACAGCGTCATCTTAAACATGATCTGATCCGCCGCTTCACGATATGGTCTCAGTATCGGATCGTAGCTAGCCTCTTGAACCAGCCAATGTTTAACTATGTTTATCATATTAACGACTCAAACAAAAAATGCCATCCAACCCAGATTGATAGGCTAAATAAGCGAGGATTAAAAAGCTATAAACCAGCCACGAAATAAACAAAATCTTTGGGGAAGGCCGATTCATAATGGGTTTGTTAGTATGTTCTGCTTTCACATAGACACCTTTTTGATAATCACAATTAGTTTAAGGTTATTTATTGTACACTCCAAACAACTTAAAACACGCATAACATCCAAGTAGATAGCAGGGCAAACGCATTGCGAGAAGCGCAGCGGCAATCTCTCAAGGGCGTGCGCAGTCTGCAAAAGATTGCCACGGCCTTCGGCCTCGCAATGACTGACTTTTTACCTAGCGCCGTCATCCCGGCGAAGGCCGTCATAAAAATAACCGTCATCCCGGCGTAGGCCGGGATCTCTTGAAGGTTTGCGTTGCAGGCTTAAGATTCCGGCCTTCGCCGGAATGACGAGAAATGACCTCAAACATCCCTGCTAACAGCCCATCACCAACAGCCCGTCTTGTTCTTTATGGCTTATCTTTTCATCCCAGCTTTTAGTTGAGCTTCGATCAAATATTATCAGCACGCCTTCACTGGCTTCTACCTTGCTCATGTATTCTTTTGTTTGTTCTATCCCTTTTTGGGTGGTTTCTTCTAGGTTGGCGTAGAGTATTTTGGTTTCTATCACGATATGCTGCATAGGGCCAAAAAAGCCCTGTTCTGTTGTCGGCCATTCGATAAAGATATCGGTTCGGCCTCGCCCGAGTGCGTATTCACGATGGATGCGACCTCCACCATTAATGATGCGCTGTAAAAAAGCTTGGAGCAGAAGCTGGGGGCCGGCCTCTTTGTATTGAAATCGTTCTATCCAGGAGTCGGCGTTTTTGCGGAAAAACGCTTGGAAGGCTAACAGCAGTTTTTTGGTGTTAAGACTGTTGTCTTCGTTTAGGTACCAGGCCTGCTCTTGGTTGGGTATGTTGGTTTGGGTGAGCCATGTGAGCTCTCTTGGGATGATCTCTTTGTAAATATCATTGCTTATGTGAACATTGGGCTTAGAGACGATAAGCCCTAAATCCTCTACATAGAGCTGATCATCGGGTTTAAGGGTTTTGGTGATTTCAAACTCACTGTTACCAATAATCGAGGAGATGACGTTATAAACCCGCTCTTCTCGCAGCTTGTCGGTCAGTTGGTCGAGGTGGGTGGCTCGGCTTTGTATCAGCTCTTCTCGGGCGATCATGTAGTGCGCGTAGCTTATGTGTAGACTTCTGTCTCTGAGTTCTCTGTTTTTCCAGGTGAGTTGATGCGCTAGCGCGTTGACGAGCCAGGGCTGGCCTTGGGTGTCGCTCCAGAGTTTATCCCAGATTTTTTCATCAAATGTTTGCCCTGTCGCTTGGGTGTGTTGCAGCCAAAGCGCTTTGCAGTCTTGGTAGGTGAAGTTGCCCATTCGTATGGATTCGGCTTTGATGTTGAACGCACTTCCGCCGGTGATGATTTCATGGTCTTGGGTGTGGATGCGGTAGTCTTTTATATCTCTCACACCACAGAGAATCAGAGCATGGGGAAAGGCTTCGGGTCTTTGGGCGTATCCTGCTCGGATTTGGCGCAACAGCGAGATGAGGGTGTCGCCTATCAGCGCATCGACTTCATCTAGCAGGAGTACTGTGGGTTTGCGGGTGGTTTGCGCCCAAAGCTCTAATAGCGTTGTTAGCTTATTCTCATAGGATGTGGCTTGCGCATCTTTACTGTAATACCAGGTCTTTAGCGTTTGGTCATTTAAATATCTTGCTGCACTATTTGCAATGACACTACAAATGGCTTCAACCCCCCTTTGCACGTCGCCTCTTGCCGCCTGCGCTGCTTCGATATTGGCATAAACACAGGCATAGGTATCACCCGCGTTTAGCGCCTCCATCATACCGATAAGTGTCGAGGTCTTGCCTGTTTGGCGTGGCGCATGGAGAATAAAGTAGCGTTTTTGAGCGATGAGTGATGCTATCTCCTCCCAATCCACTCTTGAAAGCGGGTCAATATGATAGTGATCCGCTTTTATGGTAGGTCCTGCGGTGTTAAAAAACTTAGGCATCTCGACTCTCTATTTTGCTTTCTTTGGCCAGTGATTATAGCTGAAAAAAAATTCCCCGTCATTGCGAGGAGCACAGCGACACGGCCAACAAAGTCAGCGCGAAGCCTGAATCTCTCAAGGGCGTGCGCAGTTTGCCAGAGATTGCCACGGCCATCGGCCTCGCAATGACTAATTTTTTACCTAGCGCCGTCATCCCAAAAAAAGCCGGCATAAAAAACCCCGTCATCCCGGCGAAGGCCGGGATCTCTTGAGGGTATGCGTTGCAGGCTAAAGATGCCGGCCTTCGCCGGAATGACGAGACGCCTTAATTTTGTATCAACGCATTACTGGCGGCGGTAAAACCTTTTAGCGATAGCTGCAAGACCGTGTTTTCAGGCTGCCCTAATCCACGAATCCCGATTTTAGCCTTCTGCCCTGCTCTGAGTTGACGCCATACTTTATTATCTAACGCGATCACAGCGGCACAGCCGTTGGCGTTGCAAGTTAAATAGGGGGCGGAACCGACTTCACCTTCATCGATTTGAATTAGCAGACCGGGGCGTAAATCCACACCCAATGGCACGCTGATTTCAAGCAAACGCTGCTCGCCGTTTCTTGTCACAATCGCTTGAAGCACACGCTGGCTTTGTTCGCCCTGCTCAACCGAGAGGGTTTGCATCATCTGACACTGCTTTGAATCTTGTTGTTCCGCACACACCAACAGCCAATCTTGATAGGGCGTTTGTTCTATCTTCGGTTGTTGTGCTGTCGCGTGACTGCTGAGGCTGAACAAGCTGATAACACTTATCGCCGCGAGTTTTTTAAGTTGTGGTGCTAACCAGGCCTGCTGCATTATGCCACCTCATCCTGCGTGTCGGTTTTAGTGTTGGCTGTGGTGGTTTTTTCAGCTTGGATTTTTTTTGGCCATTCGGTTCATGAGATCAT
>NZ_JYNN01000054.1 GCF_000934765.1 Thiomicrospira microaerophila
TAAACAAATCATCTTGATTGATTTGTTTGAAGGTCTAAGCTATGGACAGCAGCATCTAAAGCAACTGCGCGAGACCATCACCCATTTAGCCAGCATTTTTGTATACGGCAAGACCAACTGGCTCAAAGCCAAGTTATTTGATGAGCACAAGATATCAGACTTGGCTTTTGTGGCCAGTAAAGTGGACTCCGCGCCCCTATCACAACAAGAAAACCTCTACCATTTATTAGAAGATGTGACCAGAGGGGCTCGTAAGGTATTAGGTGATCAACCAGTGAAGTTTAAGCATTTTCTGCTCTCCGCTATCCGGTCCGCTGAAAATGACACGGTTGATGATGACAAAGCGATTTATTTTTACAATGACCAACAGCAAATGATGAAAAAGTCTTTTAACCAACCGATTCCCTCAGCGATCCAAGGGATCTCTGATGACCAAAGCTTTTTAATACTCAAAAATTATCCGGGGCCCGATTATCTCGCTGACATGCAAAATGCACAGGGAATTGATACGCTACTCAACTTCATGCTGGAGGAAAGTTAAATGCAACATCTCGCCACAGAAGAACCGGTTTTTCGACAATCGCAACAACCCAATCCCACCGCACCCCTGACGTCGGAGCGTGCCACCACACAAGAGAGGGCAACACCAACAGCCCCAGCAGAACCGGTTGAGGCCTTAGCAAGTGAGCAGCCCGTTGAGTGCGATATGGCACAGGTGCGCAAACCGACACCCAAGACGCAAACCGACATAACCACCGAACAGGCCGTCGTTAAGGGTTCCTCTTCAAGCTGGCTGCATTGGGGTAGCGCCTTGCTGATAGGTCTATTGCTGCTTTTAACACTGGGCATGTATTCGGCCGCGCAAAGCATTTACCAGGCCTGGTTGCTGTCAGCACCGATTGGCGGTGCGCTGGCTTTGCTATTGCTGGTATTTATCGGGCTGGTGGGATTTCTGTCATTCAGGGAAATACAATCCTATCGACGCATCACAAAAATAGATCACCAGCAAACAGCGTATGAGCGCATACAAACGAGCCAAGACAAACAGGCCTGGTTGGCCTTTTACCAATCCAACCAACAAGCCCAAGATAGTCTTGCGGCGCGCGTTGCGCACCATCAGTTTTTTAGCAAAATTAAGCCTCACCATACACTCGAGCAGATACAAGACCTCTATCAGGATCAAGTCACCCAACCACTCAAAACGCTGGCACGAAAAGAAGTCAAAAAACAAATGCTCGCCAGTGCGGCCATCAGTGGACTAAGCCCCAATGCGTTTTTTCAAACCCTTGCCCTACTCTGGTTGCATTTGTCTATGGTGCGCCGTGTTGCCCAAATTTATGGTTTGCGCCCAGGGCTCATTGGCCAATTGCGTTTAGCCAAGATGGCATTCAATGCCATGGTTATCCTTAGTCTAACCGACATGGCCAGTGACACACTGATGAGTGAGCTATTTGGTCAGGGTGTGCTGGCTAAAGTCAGTGCCCAATCGGCCGAGGCCATGGTCAGTGCGCGCCTTACCTACCGTTTGGGTGAGGGCTTGATCGAGATATTGTGGGTAGAAAAAAAACAACCTGAAAAAGCGAGTTAGGTCTAAATACTTGACTTAACTGTTTTTTCAACGTCTATGAGACTATCGGACTAAAGCCAATAGGCTGCCAACAAGCTTGATTGGCTATTTCCTCGTCAAATAGCGAGGTTCTCATCGAAATTGAACAAAACCTGACCTGACTATTTTCGCTTCGACCAGTTTAGTCCAACAGGCCCCCCTAGCCAAGTATAATACACTAACTCATTTTTAATCATTATCACGCGAAAGAATAAAAAAAGTTTTAGATGACCGCAGGTAAATTGCTAATTGGGGTGTTAATTGGATAAACCCTCTCAAAACCTGCTTTAATTTCGTTTACTAAAGAGCGGTCCTCTTCTTGCTTGGACAACTCATTTATCAGACTAAACATTTCTCTGCGGATAAACAATGGATCGAATTTACCGCCCGCATCTACACGCTCAAGTTGGCTTAAAGAAAGAGCCAAATCCATTGCTAACTTATAGTTGGTAAGGGCTGAATAAGGCCTGAAGCCATAAACCTTCACCCCATACATGGACACGCCCTTATTTATATCTGCTCCTGCTTCAAGGTAAGCTCGGATGCCCAATTTAATAGTTGATGATATGGCTTCGGGCGTTGTGTTAGCGTTTTGGACATGAGAAGCAAATGCGGTGGCGGAAATAGTTGCAGCCAGACCTACAAAACTAACTTTTGTATTCCCTAAGTAGTTAATTAAGGCGGGAGCCTGGGTTTTATAACGACAAAGATTGTCAGCTATCTTGTAGGCCATTTCACCCCAAATAACTGGATTACGAATGTCTTCTCGGTTACTCAGCTCAAGACAGTAGTGGGCTAAATCTAGCCGAAAATCAAACAGCTGTTCTTCTTCAAAGCTATTTCGCATACGCTCAACTAGCGTATAGGCTTCATTGTCTAAACCATCACTGATCAGTTTTTTTAATTCTACTCGTTGTGCTTCGTATTTGCGAAGTGCGATGATATTTATCGTAAAATCACGAATTTTCAATCCGGCACGAATAAATAGTAACCCGGACAATGCTTCTGCGGCATTTATTGATACTAAACTCATAGCAGTAGACTTGGAAACGCCTTGAGAAACTAGCCATCCATATACCTCACCGCTACCGCTTGGCAGGTAAGGAACTCCATGTGGCGTCCAAAAATCTCGCAACCAAACATGATTGAACCATTCCGCTGCCCCAGTTAGACCATACTCTTGATAGAGGCTAGTCATGGCCTCCAAATCATGCCCATGATGAAGACGGTGCGCCCATCCGCCCGAAATGGTTGAGTCAGGCACCCTATCCATCCAGCTACTAATTTCTTTTGCTTCAGCGGGATTAAAATGGTTTCTAATAAACTCTTGTAGTGGACCCTTGTCATTATCCATTACTGCACGCGTTAGTCTCGTAATTTCAGTCGCGTTAGTTAGCACACCTGTGGCTGCTAAAAAGTTTATAATCGCGCCTTTTACATGATAGGGCGTTGTCCTTTGCTGCATAAGGATAAGTGGGTTTGAAGATTCACGAAGTATTTGAATATCGTCACTATCAAATGGTTTCATTTTGCCTAAGCGTTCTTTCATGTTCATAAGGGTTCAACTCTTATCATCTTTGAGATACTCAAAATAAGCCTTTGCTTCTGACTTCAACGGCTCTTCTAGTTCATCAGCATCGTATACATTCCTTCTCAATGAAATATGTCCGCCGGCTTCGGACATATTGCGCATTACGTTTAAATGCTTGTCACGTGCATCTAGCCATTTTTGCAGATCTGAAGATGGGTTCATAAGTTATACCTCTATTAAAAATTACATTGTAGATAGCCAGCAACATTTAATTATGAATTACAAACTACCTTATATGATTTTTGTTGTATTACGCGAAACATTATCTTAGCAGGTTTGAACAATACTAGGCATTATTGACCGATGTAATTCATGAAAACTAATTTTCTACATCAATAAGGCGCCACCAATCTGCTTCACATTGGAACAGCTTTTGGCGTTCTGCCAAATTATGCTATCAAGTATGGTGGTTCTGGGCAATATTGTCGATTACGCTTCCACCCGCAGTTTTTTCTTACCGCGAGACATCTGAGATGAATTTGGATTCAAGGATATTTTAGAGGTTATCAATTTCCAATTTTTGGCTGCAAATCTTCTTCTTAATATGGCAACAGGTTCGGCTAAAAAAAGCAGGGCGATATTAGAATTTTCTTTGGCTGTTGGCTAGGTTTCAATTGTAAGCGTCCGACCGTGCCCATACTTTACAGCACAGGCCTCATCGCCTAACATACGTCCATGTTGATTAAGTGGTGTTTAGGTTTCTGGAAGGGGCTTCCAGTCTCGACCTGGTAGGAGTAGATGAAGGTCTTTATTTTTGGTGGTGGGTAAGCGTTTAAGGGTATCGCTTAACCAATGGGCGGGGTTTAAGTTGTTCGCTATTGCGCTGGCAAGTAATGAAAAGATGGATTTTTGGCGCTTGCCGGCTGACTCGGATCCGATAAACAACCAGTTCTTGCGTCTCAGTGCAATGGGGCGAATCGCATTCTCAGCGGGGGGGTTATCAATAGGCAGTGAGCCCAGATCAACATAACGCACCAGTGTCTCCCAGCGTTTGAGTGTGTGCTTGATGGCCTTGTCCACATCCGAGCCTTTGGCCACATCCGTGCTGCCTGTGGTGAGTAAGGTATAGAGTTGATCGAGCACAGGGCGGGCGTATTGCTGAGCGACAACGTTAGTATGATGAAAAGCTTGACGCTCAAGGCTAAACTTGAATCACTGGGTAATCACGCACAGGAGGTTTTTAAAAGCAGGCAAAGACGCAAGACCCCACACGTTGGAGCACTAATGTGTGCGACTGTGCTCCGATAGCCGCTGTGACGATAAATCCAGATAATCTTGACACAGTAAATGGATGAAAAACTCGACAAACATCTTGACAAACACCTAAATGATGAAGTTACTTACTAATTCGAATTGCTTTCCAACCCCATTCAGATCTTTTTTTATTGAAATTTAGAATCGCGACTCCTTCTACAAAACTACCATCCTCGATATCATATTGTCTCACGAGATGAGCTGGTATAAAAACCCCACAATCCGTAAAACCTAAATTTGAATCCTTTACCCTTACATCAGAGTAAAAGCTTTTTAATATTGATGCTGGAGGGGACTCGTTCGTTCTTTTGGGCTGTAATGCTTTATATTGAGCACCATTTTTGTTGATAAATTGAGTTATAAAGAGGGATATTGAATCGCCTTCATGAAACTTGTCGTTAATATCCGAAAAACGAATAACACCATCGATTTCACGGTTTAACAAAAAGTGAAGCAGTTTCTTTTCATGATTAACATGATCCACGACACCAACTCTCTCTTGAAAGATATCCCATTGCTCACCGGATTCTCGATACTCAATCTTATAAGCCTGAAATCGGCCATTGGCATCATATTCGCCTTTAATCTCTACAGGCATTCCGACCCTTTCATCATTAAAAGTAAGATTGGTATCGGGAATAGTAATTTCTTTCGGAATGTCACCTGTTTCTATATATAGTTTTCGCTTCACTTGATTTGGCTTGTTTTTCAGGCTAAATGTTTCACCTAAAATGCCATTAATCCATGGTAGGTCATGGTATAGAAGTTCTTCAGCACTAGATGCATATTTTAAATACAACTCTTTATTAGAAAGACTAGCTTTAGTGCTGGAGTACCAAGGGAAATTTTGAAACTGTGCTAATTTATCAGGTATTTTTTGACCATGTTGCGTTTTATATTGGATGATTTCCTCTAGCTCATGCTTTGCCTCTTCAAGTTCACTTTTCCGAATAAGCCTTTCTGCTAGCTTGATCTTAACCTTGCTAATGTATTTGAGATCTTTTGAGCATAGTAGTGCTTTGCAGTAGCAAGAAAATTCTAATTCAGTAGAAATAGAATGATGAATCTCTCCCAATAAATCCCACGTCCAAAAGTCATTTGGTTTATTTTTGACGACTTCGATGCCGAATTTTACAGCTTCTTTAGATCTACCAAGTGCAGTTAGCACTCGAGCATAGTTTAGCTTTAGCCATATATTCTCTGAATAAAATTCAATTGATGACCTTAAATATGGTTCAAAATATTTTAGTTCTTCCAATTGTTGCTTATTAACCGCATGCTTAGAGGCATGTAGAACGACTTTCTCAACGAGTGATGGAAGTGATTTTCCATCCTCGGTTTCATATCGTTCATAATCTTCAGCTCTAAAATTTTTTAAATCCCACATCCTTGCAAATACAGACATGTCTAATTTATCGTCTTGTGCTAGCTTATCAGCAATACTCAGAAAGCTAGAATGAAGCATGGAAGGTTTTTCTATATTAAGTTTAAGATAACGACTCAAAAAGTTTTTAACTGCACCAACATTTGGCGGCTCTTGCTTTTGAAAGTGACTGGCTAACCGGTAATATTCCCAGCCAAGAGAAGTTTGCACATCCAAAGAGCTCTCACCATTATTCAGCAAATTTTCATAAATTTGGATCGCTTCTTGATGTTTTCCAGTTTTACTTAATTGTCGTGCCTGAGTAATTTGTTGGCTATTGGGGTTTGCTATCCATAAGGCATAATTACGACTTTTAAAAAGCACTTCATCAGATTCATCAATTTCTAGTGCCTCTAGACTTGACTTTAATCCAGATACATTTTGCCATTGGTTTTTTTCAACTTCTCGTTTTATCAAGTCGATAAGAACCCAAGCGAATGCCTTAATATCCCAGTCCGATCGATTTGGGTTTTGAATCAGTCTCAATCCGATTTGGTATGCTTCATCTAGCATCCCCGCTTTTCTCTTAGCAAAAACTAACTGACTATTTTCTTGATTAGGAGAACAGAGTTGTAAAGCATAGTTTTTCTGATTGGTTAAAATTTCATCACTGCTGACATCAATACTTTCAAGCTGCTTTTTAAAATATTGTAAATTTTGATTCTGTTGATTTTTGGAATCGCGCTTTACTAAGTCAATGACACACCAAGCAAAAGCCTTTAAATCCCATTCATCCCTATTAGGGTCGTTCATTAGCTCACAAGCCATTTTATAAGCTTCATTAAGGCTTCCAGATTTTCTTAGAGCAAATACTTCTTTAGCTGTACTCATGAGCCGAGTCCATTAATTATCAAATCATCAACTTCTTGAATAAAAGTACCAGAATTGCATAAATTTTTGACTGGACCACATGAACTAAAAATAAATTTTTTATTGAAGTAAATATCAAACACAGCAACTTCAATAGAGCGACTAAAGGTTAAGCGAATGTTCCATTGCTGTTCAATGAGATCACTTAAAAGAATGCTTTTCTTTGAAGCCAAGTCCTGGATTCGTTGTAATAACTCATCAATAAAGTCTTTATCTGATTTGAGTATATTGCTAGTTTTACTAGAATGTACTGGCACAATTACGGAATTTTTTAGCGGTGATAATAAATTTTTGACTTGATTACTTAACTCTGATGAATGGGGCGTATTTAAGTGGGTAATTTTCTTTTTACCGTTATAACCAATATCAATTCTAGAAATTTCATTTCCTTTTTCAAAAAAATAAGACTCCATATATTGATTGTGATTTACGCTCTGTATTTGTATACCTGTACCTGAAATTAGATTTTGAACTCTGTTTAATATTTCAATGGCGAAAGTGTTGGATGGCACAATTCCAAATGTTTGAGCTAAAGATACATTCAAGTTATTTTCACTTGTCGGTTCTGTAAATACTGACGTCGAATTTACTGATGGGCTGTTCATTATAGGTTCTACTTGGCCAGTAAAGCTTGGATCAGCAATTCTTTTAATTCCAGAACCAATCTTGAGATTAGGAGGGTCAAGCAAATAGAGTTTTTCAGATGTACGCGTCATTGCTGTATAAAGCCAACGAAAGTAACTTTCATTAAGTTGGCTTTGGGTCGTGCTGCATTTAACAAAAACGTTCTTCCATTCACTACCTTGAGCTTTATGGCAAGTAATTGCATAACCAAACTTTATTCGCATAGCATTAAAATAAGGATCGGAGCGGAGTGCACCTTTAAATTCTTCCGTTCCGCTCCTTAGTTCAGGATGACGAATACAAAAATCAATATAAAGAGCTTTACGCTCATCAGAGCTTAATTCACATTGATCACTGTAAAGTAAATTTTCAATAATCTTAGTTTCAAAGCGATGAACCTTGCCTTTATGGTCTCTAAAAGCAACATATAAATGTTGGAAATACAGGATAACTTGCCAAGCCTTCACTAAACCATTTTTTTGGCGCTCCCTGAGAGTAATGGCTCTCTCTTCAGGTCCTGAAAGGATATCTAGCACCATACCAAAATCACCATTGGATATAAATAGACCATGATCTTTGTTGTTTTGAACAGCCATAATTTTGTCACCAACAGCCAATTTGGGTACAGTGACTTCTTGCAAAGCTTTGCTTGCCAAATCACTCGGTTCAATGAATTTATAAATAGCTTTTTCACAATTAGGGAAAAAATATTCGCGCACTCTTTGGTTATAGGCATACACCTCTGCGTTTGAGTATGCGATGATAATTGAATCTTTATTTATTTTTTTGTGACAACTTTCGAGGTAAGTATCAATTAAATTATCGTATCCAACTGAATCAATATCATTTTTCGAAAAATCTATGACCAATTGATTAAATCTACCTCTTTTCAGACTATCCCTTAAGTTTATAGAGTTTTGCATTACACCACTATCAGATTTTTGACGAACAACATCCGTTAACTCAAACTCGGTACCTTGAATATTGAAATTTTGAGATAAATAGCTTAAGTCCAACGCTGGTGAAAACTTCATCTTAACAGGGGGAAGCTGGGCATTATCTCCGATAAAAATAATTTTTTTACGGTGATCATTGTGATCTAAATTGACATACTCTAAAAAATCTTGAAGTAAGTAGCCTGATCCAAATCTAAAGAATTCTTCCTCTTGATACTGATTAGAGACCATAGAGGCTTCATCCACTATATAAACTGTATCCACAGCATCCGTATTTACAGCCAGCTTTGTATAGAATTTATAGGTTTCCGAACCATCTAAATCCTGTTGCTTATATTCTTCAATATCTTTAAATGAGTATATGGTTTTATGGATAGTGTAAGCATCTGATTCAGTTTTTTGCGCAATAACCCTCGATGCCTTTCCTGTAGGAGCTGCAAGGATGTAATTACGCCTAGTGGCCCGAAAATACTCGGTAAGACCTTTGGTAATAAAGGTTTTACCTGTACCAGCATAACCTTTAAGAAGAAATACACCTTGCTGACGATTCGTTAAAAAATCAGAAAGATGGTTTACAAGATCTGCTTGTCCAGTCGTTAACTCATAAGTAGCAAAAGCGTCATGTAAAGTAATTAAGTCTTGTGTATTTTGAGACTCAAGATCAAAAGAGATTGCAGCAGTATGCGAGGAAGTTTTGAATGCTTCTAATCTAGCAGGCTCTGCCTCTTTCTTTAGTTCATTGATTTTTTGCTGAGCTGCTTTTTCTGAAGTCTCCAGTCTCTGAAGTTCAGTGTTTAACTCTCTTAAACGATCTGCTAGTTGATCTTGTGTTTTGATTAGTTGGTCAACATCATGAGGTTTTTTGGGTACCTGATAAATAGGGTATTCTTCAAAATAAGAACCGCTGAAGGTTTTATAAATCCATTGCCCTAGTAAATAGGCATCCTTATGTAAAACTAGCGCATCCTCGACAGAAACAGGTTTTCCGTGTGCCGCTTTATTACCGATTATTCTAATGGCATGTAACTTGGCTAAGATTTCTTCATTTACAATTTCAGTAAATATTGGCGACTTTATTTTTTCAAAAAAACCATCATTTTTATCACAAGTTAAATTCAACTCACGATATAAAATGCCCACTAATGTTTCTGCATAGCAACGCAGTTTTACAATTGCTGCATGAGGATCAGAATGAACATATGATGATGCAAAACTAGCATGTTCGTATAGTTGATACCAACGAGATTGTAGAGCAGAAAAGTTTAAATCAACTTGCATGTAACCCACCTTAAATAATATCTCTTATAAATGTGTCCATTGCTATTAGACCCGTTCAGGATTAAAAAATTTATTCTTTTATAATTTTGCGTTAACTTTGCTTTTTTATGTACAAAGAAGTTTTGAAAATAGAGCGGCCTTGGGTTGCAAATTTTACAATCTTTATAAATCATATATACCTGCTCTAATTTACTCTAAACCTTTTAACTGCCAGACCACAGTTAATCGCTCATTCTTCGCTTTATTTCTTCAAATGCCGCGTTAATTGCTTGCATTTTTTCGGTAGCAGTTTTGATTTGCGCATCATCCAGCCCTTTGCTATGCATAAAATCCGGGTGATATTGTTTTACCAGTTGCCTATAGGCTTGTTTAACAATGGCGAAATCATCTTCTTCAGAACACCCTAATACCTCGTAAGGGTCTTTTTGATAGCTTGATTGATTAACCCGCCCATTGACCTGTTCAAATAACTGCTCAATCTGCTGTTTGTTAAATGCCAAGTGCTCGCCAATCTGGAACAGCATAGTTTTGGTTTTGTCAGACAAGCCGTCAATGGAGGCAAATGCAATAATCTGCAAAAATGCAGCGGTACGGACTTCAATGCCAGCTTGGCTCAGCGCATAGCAGTAATACGAAATCGGCTTATCGTCTTTTTTCGCTTGATTCGCCAAAGCAAAGAGTTTTTGCTTGATTTGATCAACCAGTGTCGCATTCAATCCCGCCTGCAACATCGCATTTGCAATCGATTTAATCGTGTCGCTCATATACTCGATTTCGAGCTCACTGATTTTTCCATCACTGGCGGCGATCTTTGCCATTAAGGCGATAATCTCTTCGGGAATACTCAAGCGTGCCTTAGCGTATTTATTCGATGCAAAGTTACGATACGCCTCTTCAAAGTTTTGACTGTTCTTAACCGACCGATAGGCATCCACGCCGACACCTAGCGTTTTACGTGTACCTTTAAACAACCAACCAAACAGCTTTACCAAGATAAAAACAGCGATTAACAGAAGATATTTTATGAATTTCATTAGTTATGATCTCTCAACAAACACATCTTCTTTGGAACGTTTACGCTCTTCCACCTCGCGTATAACCGGCCACTTTAAAAACGCAAAAACCCATATCATCACAAACCCTACCAATGGAATAATGGCTAGCAATGAAAACCAACCGGAGTATCCGGCCTTGTTTAAAATCTTCAGAAAGAAAATGAAGCTTATTACAATAGACGCAATCCAAATTAGGCCTTCCATTATTCAGCAACCCCTTTTTCAACATCCCAGCTAGATAAGGCTAATACACCCAGCGCGACCAGCAAGCCAAAGAAAGGAATAAACAGCCACAACGCATTCCATGGAGACAACCCTGCTCTTTTAAACGCAACCCAAAAAGGCACCATTAATAACACGGCCAACATAAAACCTTTCATCAGCCCCATAAAAACTTCTAACTCCGGTGTCGTTTCCATGCACCACTCCTTCAATTAACTTATTAAGATAAATTTGAAAGTCTCTTAATATCGGTAAGTTTAAATTGCATTAAAACAAATTCACTAGTATCGAGTTCGTACACTTGTGCAATCGCGGCTATTCTATTAAAATCATTTTGTCTGTAAGCTTCTGACTGTAATCGAGCAACATGAACATCTTCAATCGCTGAACCATCTGCTTGTCTGATATCCAATATTTAACCCTTCCAAAAAACCCGCTATCGAGGCATCGATATAACCTGACCTTGGATCAAAGCCAAACAAGCCATAGGCTATACCAACAAAAGCGCCTAAAACTCAACCGTTGTAAGCAAGGTCGGCGCATAGTTTTTGAGGGCTTGGTTTTGTCGACCGGCAATAGCCCAAATAAAAAGAACGAACAAGATAAACGAAAAGCTGAGTAAAATCGGATCACTCAGTATGGCAGAATAAGGGTTGTACGCAATATCAGTTGTGGTTGTGTCCATGCTTTTCCTTTAAAAAATGCCGTTTACATTTTGTGTTGAGTACCTATTCGATACATCTAAAAGATACCCTTTTTTTGCCTGTGTTTAGTTGGCGCTGCTTGAAGCCACTACGGCCTTACATAAAGCACGCCCTGCCTAAAGTGCTAAGATTATCCATTTCAAAAACAAATTCTAGCACATTGAATGTGACTAAATAAGCACTAGGTGTGTATTTCCTACTCCGTAATAAAATTTATACGGTTTTTAACAATCTAAAATCAATGCCAAACCATCGATTAACCGGCCATTCAGTGATTCACGGTCTAACTCAATTGTTAAATTAAAGACCTTCAGATGGTTGTGATTTGAACATCACTCAATGCTATGCTTTTAGCTGTGAACATATATCAGGCGTGTTTGAACACTCGTTTAGTTGAGAGCGCTAGATTGCGATAGCGTTAAGTTATTGGCAGCTATTCAACATAATGTGGTTCATCGTTGCCATAACTTTAGAGGGCTGAAGTGTTTCAAATCCATAGTCATGCCGAGCGAAGACTAAAGAGCGTTTTAATGTTGATGGCAAAACGATTCTTGAAATGATTGAACAGTTAAAAATACATCCCGCTTAAAGGCAATGGCGTGGATTGTGTTGGTCGTAAATGTCGTCAAGCGAAATGCCATTCGCAAATGGCTTGTTTTCGATTAGCTGGCCAGCCTAACATAACCCGCACCCGCCTTTTGGCATTAGCGCCGAGTATGCGTGTTTATCCAGCTTCTTACATAATGTTCAGTTTCAGGGGCGGCTTGTTTGTTACAGACTAGGCGAACTTGGTCGAGCTCCAACCGGTTATCGTGTGTAATCTCGATTCCAATTGTTGCGCGTTCGGGTTGAAGTAGTCGATAGACTAGGTAGCGCCCTTCTACAATGCGTTGATCGTAACTGGCGATGCAGTGATGCATCTGTTTGCCTTCGATCACGAGTTCATAATGGCTTTGGATGTATTCGATGTCATCGGTCGGCGGTATGAGAGGCGCAGGGTAAATCCGTTCGCGTTGAATATTGGCTTGTTGCTGATTGATGATTTCAGCGAGTTGGTCATGGATAGTGTTGATTTGTGCGATATGGGTTGAGGTTTTGAGGATCTGGCCATACTGAGGGTAATTGAGTTGTTGTGCCATGTAGAAGGCATCAAGAGTGTGTTTTAGCTGTGTACGTGTGATGTGTGGGCCGGTTTGTTGGAGCAGTTTGAATTGCAATATAGTCGCGTCTTGCATAATCAGTCGGATGCGCATTGGGTCAAAATAAGGAATGTGGCCGTGTTTTTTATCGTTATAAAAGCTTCTGGTGTAGAGCTGTTGAATCAGCTCAATATCGCGTTGTGAGAATTTGTGATCCGAGTGGTATTTGCTGAGCAAGTGAACCGTGGCATTGTTTTGTGGGAGCTGATAAAGCCCCACGATGGTTTTACGTTTAGCGCTAAACCATGGCCAGACCTGGTCGGGTTCGAGCTGGTGGGATTTGGCATAGTCCATAATCATCCACAGCAGTGTCGGTGCGCTCAGTAGCAGTTGGCAGGCGGCTTCACTGCGGCTCACAAACCACAGTGCGCTGAAGGTAT
>NZ_JYNN01000055.1 GCF_000934765.1 Thiomicrospira microaerophila
GACAGAAAATCGCTCAATTATGCTAAAAATCACGTATTTTAAGGCAAAAAAGCCCGTTTTGGGCCAACTAGCGATTATTTGCCCGACAGGCTCCTAGGATACAACTAAACAAACCGCAAGGCTCAAAACCTAACATATGCACAGAGAATGCATAGCTCGCTCCCATGTAGCACGTCACTGCGAACAATCCACTCACGCCATCACGACCATTAAGTTAAGGAATTTGTGGCACAAAAAAAGCGAAACAACTTGCGTCGCGAGGCCAAAAAATTACGTGTCATTGCGAGGCCAAAGGCCGTGGCAATCTCTGGCAGACTGCGCATGCCCTTGAGGGATTGCCACGTCGCTGCGCTCCTCGCAATGACCGTTTTTTTTCTTAACTTAATGGCATTGACGCACAGCGTGGGAACGAGAAAAGAAGTGTGCATACGTTAGCTGGGCGATGGGCAGCAAAATGAATGCGGAACTGGTTAAGGTAGCCCTTATGCGCGCAATGCGCGCACTATGGAACCGAAAGCCCACGCGTGGGCTGACGATTCACTCAGACCAAGGTTCACAGTTTGTCTCAAAGGCCTATCGTAAGGTACTCAAAAACCGGGGAATTCGCCCCAGTATGAGTCGTCGAGGCAATTGCTGGGATAATGCGGTTGTGGAGAGTCTTTTTGCAAGTTTGAAAAAGGAGCGCGTTTATAGAACAACCTATAATAATGGAAAGCAAGCACGCCATGACGTGTATGACTATATTGGCTGGTACAACCATGAGAGAATGCACAGCACTAATGACAACTACTCATCCGTTGAGTATGAGAACCAGTGGATAAGGGCTATGCAGACACTAGATCAAAAATGGGCCTCTTTTTGTACGAAATAGGGTTGACACTCCATATGCGCTTGATTAGGCGTAAAATCTCCAATAACCTGTTTTTGTGGTTTGCTTGATGGATTAAATGGCGGGTTTAGCCTTTAATTACATCAAGCCTTGGCGTGTTCTTTAATCCACTGGTTAAGCGCATCATTTAACCGAGTTTGCCAGCCTTTGCCGGTGCTTTTAAAGTAGTCAACAATCGGCGCATCTAAGCGGATGGTTACAGGCTGCTTAATGGTTTCGGCTTTTGGCCTACCTGGTCTAATCAGATCATCACCCCGCCTTAAGTCGGCCTGCTGAAAAAAATCATCACCTAATTCGGGTAAGTCATCATAAATACTGTTTAAATCGTTGCTGTTCGCGTTCATTGGCTTTCCTCATTGAAATAATTCGCTTGGCCTTGCCCCTTGGTGTCCACGCCAATACAACTAACCGGCTGTCCATGTAGCCAATTGTAATAAATCAGGTTTCGCCATAATCTTGCCTTGTGTCTTCAAGCGTATAATAAACACCCTCAAATACTTTTTCGGCATCGGCAAAATCAAGGCCCCGTTCGTTTAATGTTTTTAACCGTTTGGTTTTGTCATACTCTAGCATCTAATTATTGTACTTACATTATTTAAAAAAGGCTATAAACTGATATTTTAGTATGCGCTTGATCAGGCTGTAAAATCTCAATAGCCTGTTTTTGTAGTTTGCTAAAAAGATTAACTGGGGTATCATTCAACCAATAAACATGAACAACAAGGTTTTTTATGTCACTCATCACATTTGATACGCTTCAATATGCCAAAGCCTTAGAAGCCAAAGGCTTTACTGTTGAACAAGCTGAAGCCTTAGCCGAACAAAATAAAATTGTTTTTAATGAATTTGCTGAAAACCAGCTAGCAACCAAAGCCGATTTATTCAAAGCCAAAGAAGAATTAAAAGACGATACGCAAGCCATTAAACATGAATTAGCCCAAATTAATGCGGACTTGCTGATATTGAAATGGGGGGTTGGTTTGGTGGTCGGTATTTCGGTTACTGTGGCGATTAAATACTTATTCGGCCTCTAAATCTCGCTAACCTAGCCAGCAGAGTCTTTTTTGTTTTCATTTCTTTGCGCGGTTTTTACAGGGCGCTTGAAAGGTCTATTGATAGGGGGGATCGGTTGGCGGTTCGGTTTAGTTACCGCCCCCGGATTCAGTTAATAAATAGCCGTGCTTGTTTAAGGTCTTCAACACAAGCCGATAATCTAAACCGCCACAAACTGATCCCCCCATACCCCCCCTCACTACCCCCAATAATACCCCCAATGGTTTGCGCTTGCAATAGACGCATGACACTACATAAGACGCTAAGCTGTTGATTTTACGTTACTAGGGGCGTAAAAAAACCCGCTTGAAACGGGTTTAATATCGAATATGGCGGAGAGCGGGTGCGTCATACTTAAACAATTTACCATTTATACTCAACAACTTAAAAACAACATCTAAACACAATACCCCCAATAATACCCCCTTTGGTCGGCGGTTGAATTTTTAGGAATTGGGTACGAATCCTTTTTTAACCTGCATTTTTTAGGCCATAAACGACTTTTAATATCAGTCCTGTTTTTTTGCCATGTTTCCCGCGCCTATGATGTTCCCCGTTTTGTTTCCAATTACCACTAGGTTAAGGGTTCGTTCTTTTTGCCTTTCTTCTTTGTTGGCAATATTGCGCTTTAGGGCTTCGGTGGCTTAAAGATGCTTCACGTTCCGCCATGTATATTTCGCTCTCAAACATCATGCGCCATGCTTTAGTTTTATAGCCGCGCTGATACAGTTGTCTGGCGTTGCACAGCTTACAGACCTGCTTGTAAAGACCCATTGCGGTTAACCGTTTGGCGTTCATTTTGGCGCGTTCCTTGCCCTCTTGTGTCGTTGCGCCTGTTGATTGCTCCCAAGGTCGCCAATGATGAATTAATTCGGATTGGCGTTGTCTGCGTTCGGGTGTCCAGCCGTTGTTGTTAGCTTTCATTTGTTACCAGTCCATTAGTTCGTTCTGTGTTCAGGTATTAACGTTTGTTTTTTCAGATCGTGAATCGGGCTTCTTATCATTAGTTGATGTTTCAGTAGGCATGTCATACATCATTGGAAAAAAGCAGTTCATACGCTCTGGTTTGGATTCGTTCTGCTTTAGTTCCGTTGGATCGGTCATAACTTGCTCGATATTCTGTGTTTTCTGTTCGCTCATTGTTCTATCTCCGGTTGTTAATACTCGTTGTAATTTGCTTTAAATCTTATCATTGAATCACCGTGAAGCATTTGCTAGTTTGCAATAGTGTTTTTTTAACGGGACATACGGGACAAGCGGGACACGCCTTTGTTTATCGGGGTTTCAGTCTGTCCCGCTCTAAAAAAGCAAGTGGGACAGCGGGACACGAAACGCTAAATATGTCCCGCTGTCCCGTTGGTGAAATTCGAGTGGGACACGCTCAAACCCTTGTATATACTGGGATGTCCCGCCTGTCCCGTGTGTCCCACTGTTTTTAGTCCAATGTTAACAGTGTTGAATCGACACAGTAAGCATTGAAACGCTTACCGCCCTCAACAACTGGGCTTTTAGCTGTGTTTCTTCCAGCGTCATGCTTCAACACCCCCGCCGCCTTTAATGCGGTGCATACTGTGTTCACGTCAAGGCCTTTGCATACCTCGTTTTTGAATACGGTAGGTAAGAAGTAATAAACCACGTTTTCACCGTTGCTATCGACTTCCAGCCGCTTATAACCCGCCATATTCTGAATAATCGGGCTTTCATTTTGCGCTTTGGCTAGGTTATCGAATCGGCTTTGGCTGTGGCGTTCGATAAACTCCCTCACACGTTCCAAGGCCTGTCTGTGTTCATCGGTTTGGCTGGGGTCGCCCATATGATTAAGCCATGCTTTGAAACAGGCCGCCGCGCCTTGTACCGCTTCCCCCTTGTTCCAGCCTGTTAATCCGTAAGAAGTAGCCAACTCACCACAGGCCGCCACGGTAGCGAACCGATTTAATACCCGTTGCACTTGGTTTGTGGCATTGGGGGGCGTGTGTTGGGCTAAGAATTGGGCTTTTGTTTGCTCTAGTGCTTGTAGGCTGTCTGATCGGCTGGCTATAAACCGTTCTAGGAATGCAACCCCAGCCGTGCCGTGTTGTTGCTGTGTGGCCTGTTGTAAGTGTTCGGCTTGTTCACGGCTACAACTTTCCGCATCAAGAATAACGTCAAATATGCCATGCGCCCCCGTATCGGCTTCAATGTCAATTAATCGCACTTCTTGACCTGCACGGGTTAGCGTTCCCGCTTCCAGCATTGCCGCCTTTAATGCGAGTTCACCCGTTGAAACAAACAGGGTAATCCATGTTTTAGGTTTGGTGGTGTCGGTCATGCGTTGCTTGGCCTGTCCGTTTGCCAACATATAGACCGCCGCGCCAATATCCCGCCCGTTCATTTCCCCCATTTCATCAAGGCATAACAATGAATCATTATGCAAATAGGCGGTTTGCTCTAGCCCGTTGGTGGTGGCACGCCACATCTTTTTACGGTCATGCCCGCCCCACACGCTAGCCGCCATATAAAGGGCTGTTGTTTTACCCAATGACGAACCGCCCCGAAAATGAAACCCGCCGCCCTCTATTCCGATTAACGACAATAACGGAGCGGTAAAGGCCGCGCTAATGGCAAAACTTAAACGGCTGTTACCTTTGGCATAGGCCGCCACGCTATCCCGCCATGTGTCCAGCGTTCCGCGCTCACTGAATCCCAGCGAATCGGGGTAAGGGGTTTGCAATAGGATTTCACGGCCTTTGGCATCGCCTAGCGTTCGGCTCGGTAAAATAAAACAATCTTCAAACCAGCCAACACGGGTAACACAAACAGCCTGTTTGTCGGTGTGGGCGTTCTGTATGAATTGGGCTAGTAGGCTTCTTGCTCGTGCTTGGTTGTTTAGCTTCAAGCCCATGTTCAACAAGGTGGCGTGTAACTGATCGCCCCGCCCCGCTAACAACTCCATCGGCATTACCCATTTTTTACGCTTACCCGCTGGGTCGGTAAACTCTACCACCCGCCCCCAGTTGTTGCTTTCGGTGTCGCAAGTTTGCGCTGTCACTTCCAGCTTTGAGCAAATCCATAAGGGGTTTGCATTTTCATTGTTCGGGTCTAAATACACTAACCCACGCTTGGTGTAGCTAAACCCCTCTGGCATGTTGGTTGGCTTGGTTTTCTGAATGTCGATTACTTTCGGATCGTTCTTAATGATTGGCTGTGCGTTCATGCTGATACCTCGCTGGCTTGTCGGTTCTGATTGGTTTGCTGTTGGTTGCGGTGGTAGTCGTTCCAGTCTGTACCCTGTTCACCCTCTTTAAATTCGGGCAATAGAATGTGCGCTCCGCTTACCCGTGCCGCTTGTTTGGCTTGTTCTAACCCTGTATTGATTTCATTTAGTCGGTCGTTATCCGCCGCGATATAAAATTCATTTTCGGGGTAGCGTTGCCTTAAACATTTCGCCACGGTAATCAGGTTGCTGGCATTGAAAGCACAAATTACGCTAGCGGTTTGCGTGTAATGCTCTGCTAAGGTTGCACCGGTTGAAAAGCCCTCACAAATCACAATAGGCACATCATTCCCGCGCCATTCAATCGGATAAAACCCGCCCTTGAATTTACCCCCTTTAAGCGGTCTTTTCGTTCCGCTGGGGTCAATGGCTTGCAGATTGATTAACGCCACGTTACCGCCTTGTAATTCGCCATAAACGGGAATAATTAAACAGTCTCTCAAGTAGCCCTCAAATATCGGCATAAACAGCGCCCCATGCGCTTGAATCTGCTTGTTAACTAGGTAGGGGTGTTGATCGGGAGCGGGTTGTAAGTGTTCCCAAATCCCCGCCGCCTTATTTGCCATGCGTTGATATTGGGCATTTAGATCGGCTTGATATCGGGCGCGTTCGGCTTGCATTTGGTGGTAGGCTTCCGCTCGCTGTGCTTTGTCGAGTTCGTTTAGGCCGTTGGGGTGATAAACGTGTTCTTCACCGGTTATCCAATTGCCAAATATTGCGCCCCCATCTTCAAACACGCGAATCCATGCGGATTTATTGCCCTTTGGCTTATTCGGGGCGTTGAAGCGGATAATACAACCAGGCCTGGTTGTTGGGGGTGCATCATAGCCCTGTTGCGCCATGTATTCGTTTAGAGTTGTTGTGTTCATGCTCCACCCCCTGTTTCACGCATAACGGCTTCATAGGCGGCGTGGTGTTGCGATGGAAAATAATAATCCTCACCCTTTGCCACAAATACAGGGTCAATGTTTAACAGGTGTTCTTGGTAAAGGTGTTCAATCACCGAACCCGCTTTATCCGTGTGGAATCGCTTAATAAATTCATCACAACTTATAGCAGGCGGCTTGAATCTGATTATGTTGCTCATGCTTCACCCCCACGATAAGAAAGGGGGCTTGCGCTGGCATCATCAAAACGGTTTTCTTTGATTTGCTCTAAGCAGTTGGTGTTGCAATACGCTTGACGGATCAATGCATCCAGTTCACTAAATAAGCCCACGGTGAAACCCTGAACCGCATCCGAATCACTATTGGCTTGGTTCATCAAACCCAATACATAATCTTGAAGCAGGCCTGCTTGCTGGGTATGCTCGGTTTGATAACGGATAAGGCTGTACGCTTCCGCCTTGCCTTGGTTACAGGCTTGGTTATAACTCCAGCTTGAATCTAAGCTAATAACCGCTTCACCATCAATAAACGCTAAATGCTTGGTCACGTTGCGCTTCATTTCACACCTCCAAAACCTAATAACGACACATCAAATTCACACAACCCCGCATCGGCTAAATAATGGGCTAGGCTGTCGAGTGAATCGAATCGCTGGGGCTTACCTTGGTTGTTAGAGATCGGGGCGTGTTGTTCGCGTGTGGTGGTGATGTAGGCTATCCATTCCCCCGCGCTATACATGGCGGTTACGGACTGAATAAATGAATCATCGGGTAGATTGACGGTAAACGAATAGGCCGCTAATCGGCTGGTGATAATAGGCATGGTATGCCCTCCTGAAAGTTTAGTTAGTGTTTGCCCACCTGCTTTAGTGTTCACAGGTGGGCGGGTCTCAACTACCGCTTTCAGACGGCTGGATATATTCCCCACAAAGGGTCTTGTATTAAATCCTATCAACCCGCCCGTAATGAATATACGGATACGGTTTTTCATTCCCTGTAGGCGGTCAAGATACAACCAGGCCTGGTTTATTTTGGGCATAAAAAAAGCACTGTTTAAGGCTGTGCTGAGTGCCTCTGAAAGTTTAGTAGTGCATTCATTATTGCTCAATCTGGGGGCATTATGCAAGCCCTTATTGTTGTATAGTGTCCTATACGGTGTCATAATGTTATTCATATTATTAAATCCTATTCTGTTTTGGGGGTGTTATGGCTACTGTAATCAACACGCACAACCTGTTTAATGCGCTAAAGGCTTCGGGCTTTGATGAAAAGCAAGCTAATGAAGTGCTAAACACGGTTGAAGCTATGCAAAACGCTAGGCTTGAAGAGGTTGCAACCAAGGCCGATATTCAAAAAGTTAATGCCGATTTAATCACGCTTGATTCAAAACTTGATCGGCTTCAATCATCGGTTGATTCAGACGCTAAAATAACCCGCTTTAGCCTATTGCTTATATTTGCCGTGCTGGTTCTTCCCTACCTCAAAACTCTATTTGTTTAGCCATGCTTACCTCATTAACCCCGCTCGATATATTCGCCCTTATTGCATTCACCATTACCACGCCTATTTTTATTTGGTTCTTGGTGAATCATTACCGCAATAAAGACAAACACAAACACGGTTGAAACCATGCACGCAACTAGAGCCGATATAGCAACCTCTAAAGCGGATATAAAATCCGATAAGGCTGAGATAAAGGCTGATGTTCGCCTTGTGCAATGGGGTATTGCCCTCATTATTGCCGTGCTGGTTCTGCCTTACCTCAAAACCCTTTTTATTTAGCCTTAAACAAGCGGATGGCTTCCCGCGCATAGTCATGTTGGCTTGCATCCAATTCATACCGCCCCGCCCGTGTGGTGTTGCCGTATCGGGTCGTTACCGTTTCGGGTAGCGTGTGAATCTTCCAGCCGCGCCCTCTTAGCTTGAATGCAATGTCGTTAGGGTGATTAAACCCATATCCCGCCATCAACTCCCGCAAGCTATACGAACCGCCTAGCAAGGCCTGCAAAAAGGCCGCCTGTTGTGGTGAACGTAGCCTTAAATCTGGTGAAACCGCCCCCAATGCATTAGAATTAACATTGGCTTGAGTGGCGGTGTTCTGTGGTTGGTGCATCGCCTGTTTCATTTCAAATACTCCCCATCTAATAAACTTTTCACATCGGCCTTAATTTCTTTGTAATGTTCACCTGCCAGCATTCCCGCGCTAATGGTGTCCGCTACATCGTTTTCCAGTTCTTCAAGTTGCGCTAAGGTGTTGGTGTCGAGTGCATCCCGTGCGTTCGGTGCTGTGCTTACCTCAATCCCTAGCCGTGAATAGATCGCCTTGGTGGTGTTGGTGTAGATATGCGCCGCGCCCTTGCTTCCCTGATCGGTGGCATAGGTTACGAATGCCTTTAGCGTGTCGGTCAAGCTTTTGCGCGTTGCTTTGCCGTCAATGCGTAGTTGCTGGAATAGCTGGTTATCTTGATTGGCTTTCGCTTGTAGCAGGGTTTGCTTCATGCGGTAGAACCGCTGGTTAAATTCCCTAAAGGCCTGTTTAGCCCGTTGGGTTTCAAATCTCGGTAACAGAAGCGTAAACGCTTGCTCATTTAAAAGATAAGCGTTGAAGCGTTGCCCTCGGTATTCGGTTTCGTAAGGCTCAAACACTTCATTAAACGGGTTAGTTTTAGGGTCGGTACCGCTTACCCTTAAATTACGGTCTTCAGTAAACTGCCTAGTTTTAGGGTGACACGGCGTCACCCTTAAATCTGGGTAATCCACAAATAAACGCTCAATCATTCTGACTACCACCGCATGTTGAACCTTTAACGCGCTTGCTATCTTTTGGGTGTTGGTCATCGGTTGGCCATGTTGAATAAATACCGCATTCATTACGCTACCCCCTTTGCGCTATCCCGCGCCTGTACCTTTTCATCAATCCACGCTTGAACCTCTTGTTTAACCCATGCCACGGATTGCGCTGTTAATCGGGTTGGTTTTGGAAACGCCCCCATATTCGCCAAGCGGTAAACCTGACTTTTTGAAATGCCTGTCATGCTGACTACTTCACGAATACGGATAAGGGTTACTGGTGGGGTGTTGCTGATTTGTTTTGCCATGCTTAATACCTCAATATTCACGTTGAATAAATACACGCTGTTGCGTGCTGTTGGGGCTTATTAGACGGGATTGGATAGGGCTAGAATAGCGGCCTAAGTTACAGTTTACCTAGCCCCCTGTTAAGGTCTAACCTAGGTAGGGGTTCGGGGTAAATGGGGGGCTAGGTTATTTCGGCTTTATGGGGGCAATATACAAGAAACCCGCTGTTTATGCGGGTTCTAATGGGGGGCTAGGTTTGGATACCACGCAAGACTAAAACGGTACTTCGTCAAAAAAGTTTGGCGGGGGCGTGTAGTTCATCGGCTTTAGTTTGACAGTCTTTTTTTCTGCAATGGGTTGAATGGGTTTAAAACAGGCCTGCAACTCTTCTAGGGTTTTGGGGTTGGCGCGTTCGCTGGTTGTTTTTGGTTGCCCGCCTGTCTTATGCCAGTTTGAAACCTCACTCATTCTTGTAATGGCTTTGTCAGCTATACCCCAGCTTTTCAAATTATCGTTAATCCATTCGGTAACTGACGCTTTTACCGATTTACCGCTATTGGCGTTCACCCCGTCAAAAGCTAGCCAAGCATAAACCGCCCCTGCCAGTTCGGGTGAATAATGTTCGTGATTCGGGTCAAGGTAAGGCGGGATATAACCGCTTTCAATCGGCTGGGGCTGGTTTTCACCTGTACCAAAAAACTCACTAGGCCAATTCTTGCTAATTAGCCATTCTCTTAGGTTACTGGTGGTTATCTTTGTTACCGCGCCGTTGTTGGGTTCTTCAAGCGCATTTAATAACGCCCCCAGCATTACATTAAGTTCGTTTTGCATGTGTGAATATTCGTTGCTTCTTATGTAATACTCCCCGCCGTTCCAGTCGCTGTAATCGACTTCTATTGGCGGAATACCCAATATTAAGGCCGCGCCCTCTGCTATGGTGAATTGGTCGTATAGTTTATAGGTCTTTAATTCGTTGCTTAATGCCATCCTGAAACCTCCCAGCTTCAATAATCCAAATCAAAATAAGGCGGTATTAACAGGCGGCTGGATAGTTCCGCTTTTCGCCCCGTCGGGCTAGTTAATACCGTTTACGGTTTGGGCTGTTGCCCTGTTTTTTTTTATCCTGTTGGGTTTCGGTGCGATACACAACGGCTGTTGCTCACCTGTTGCGCGTGTACCGCTGTACCGTTTGTATCGTTTGCAACGGTACGCGCTCAAAGCCTTGTGTTTACTGGTCTGTACCGCCTGTACCGTGCGTACCGTTGAAAATAGTGCATATCTAACTTGATCGGCTACTTTTGGGGGGTGCAAACATCAATCAAGCCCCTCGCTTAATCGGTATCACGTCCGCCCCTGCCTTTAGGCTGTCTAAATAGTCTGCCCAGGCCTGCATCATTTCAGATCGTTGCGCTAGGTATTCCGCCTTGTTATAAGCCCCTTTCACTTGGTTGGCTTCTTCATGCGCTAGCTGTTTTTCAATATGTGCGCTGTTGTAACCCATTTCATGCAGTAAGGTGCTGGCGGTGTGTCTAAATCCGTGACTGGTTACAAATCCCACGCCATAAGGTTGACCTGTTTCGGGATTGATTAACCGCTGAAAGGCTTTAGTTGTCGTGTTCTCGCTCATAGGGGTGTTTGTGCGTTCACCCCTAGACGTTAAAAAAACAAACTCCCGTTCACCCGTTAAAAGGCGCATGGCTTCAATAATAGCTAGGGATTGGCGGCTTAATGGCACAATGAAAGGCCTGCCCGTTTTCATCTGGTCTGGGGGTATCTCAATCAATCGGCTGGGGGTATTAATGTAATCCCAGCGTAAATGCCGAATGTTGTAGGGGCGCAAGAAAACCAACGGGATTAACTTCATCGCCATATGCACCGCATAATCTAAACGGGGGGCGCGTTCATCCAGTTGGCGCAATAGATCGGCTAGCTGTTTAGGGTCAATGACATGTGCAAAGTTCTGTTTTTTGCTCTTATCGGGTTTGGGTAGCAGTCGAATTAAACCATCTGCAGGATTGTTCTCTAATTCACCAAGGATAATAATGTCATCAAAAATCTGCCTTAATACCCCAGCCATACGCCTAGCCGTTTCGATTGAACCGCGCTTTACAATCAACTCCAACACTTCAAGCAATCCGCGCTTAGTCCATTCATCAAGCGGTTTCTTATCGACAAATGGAATCAGGTTTTTTTCTACCCGCTGGACTAGATCGGTTCGGGTGCCTTGCGCTAGGGTCTGTCTTTTTAACCAGGCCTGCCAATAGTAGCTAAACCTTTTTGCCTGCATGCTTTGTTCGGCCTTAATTTCATCTTTTGCGGTTTTAGGGTTGATACCCTTTGCAACTAATGAGCGTGTCTGTTGGTGCTGTTCTCTGGCTTGTGATAATGAAATGTCGGGATAAACCCCAATTGAATATAACCCCTCTTTGCCATCAAGCCGAAACTTGTAACGCCACAGTTTTGTACCGTTGGGCTTGACCAATAAAAATAAGCCGCCCCCATCGGATAACTTGTAGGCTTTTGTCTCTGGTTTTGCCTTGCGTGCTTTTGCATCGGTCAGATTGTATTTGATTGCGTTACTCATTGATTGCACCTGCTGGGGTATCAAATAAAAGATTTAGGACTCTGCTGGGGGTATCGCTTTTTAAACCCGATACCCCCATACCCCCTCAATACCCCCTCAATACCCCCAATAATACCCCCAATGGTTTGCGCTTGCAATAGACGCATGACACTACATAGGTCGCTAAGTTATTGATTTTACATTGCAGTGGGCGTAAAAAAACCCGCTTGAAACGGGTTTAATATCGAATATGGCGGAGAGCGGGTTCTTTTTAATATATTTAAAATTAATAACTTGCACATGCTAATTAGTTAATTACCCACACAATTACCCGCTTTGGCTTTAGCCAAAGAGAATACCCGCGCGCGCTAAAACACCGTAGGGTTGTTAAGGGCGTTGGGTGTCGATTGCTGTTGTCTGCCAGTATTGCCTGTATTTATGAATACAACTAAAAATAAAAAACTTCACCAAGTGCCAAAAAATTCATGGCTAGTTGGGGTTCGGGAGTTCCACCACCCGCTTGTAAATAAAGGCTGGAAAGTACCTTGCAACACAATTCAAAAGCGGCGGGCTTAAAATGTAAATTTTAGTTTTTTTGTAACAGTATATATTTTTTAATGGGGTTAGTGGGGTTAGTGGGGTATTCCTTTATCTATGCGGGTTTGCGTTGGTTTAACCTAATGGGGTTGTAGTGGGGTTAGTGGGGTTGGGTTTAAACAGTTCCATTTATTCTTTTGGGTATATTCACTTAATGCAATACAACAAAAACACACTTAAATTTATAATAAAAACCGTGCCACTTTGTTGCGTTGCCTATAAAATCAATAACTTAGCTAGTGGATTTTGGCGCCTCCATGCACCCGCAACGGGATTTTGTTGCACAGGGACCCTTGCAGTCCCCGTTTTCGCGCGCGGGGTTTTTCTTTTGGCAAGGAGCCAAACGCCCGACACGCCAGCACCAGCACCAGCACCAGCACCAACACCGACACTGGCACGGCCACAAGATAACCAAACAAGCCACCGCTTGACGCTGGCAGGTGGAATTGAATCCACTGGTAGGTTAGCAGGCCTGGTTAGATCG
>NZ_JYNN01000056.1 GCF_000934765.1 Thiomicrospira microaerophila
GGGTAAGTATAAGGATAAGCCTTAGGATTAAGGCACAAGTATGCTAACCTTAATCTTAATATATGAGTATCTATATATGTACATGAAAAAAAACTTGGGAACTTTGGGAACTTTGGGAACCTGGGCTTAAACTGTTGATTTTATTAAGTTTTTCGGTTCCCAAGCGTTGGGAACCAGTGGGAACCGTGGGAACTTTTGGGAACCTGGTGAGTGTTTGGCGCTGTTATTATAAGTATAAAGTCTTATTAATCTAATATATGCTGTGTAGTTAGGTGTGGCTAGGTGTAGTTAGGATTAGCATTTGATTGAATCTTAACCTTAGCTTTAATTCTTAGTTGTGGGTTAGCAATATGGTTAGAGTTAGTTAATCATGGTGAGTTGAATTGGTTAATCGATGTTTATATGCTTTGTCATCTTCGCGCGTTCGCACGAAACCTTCCAAAGCGGCCAAGGTTTAGACTGCGCCTAAACTTGCCCAGGTGATTAACGGTTTGTTGGGGTTATTGATTAACTGTGTGTATTGGTTTGAGGTTAAGTTATTGTGTTGTTTGGTTGTCATGGTTAAAGTTGGTATAAGATTAACTAGGTTGTGTATTGAGTTTGGCATTGTGTGATGTATTTAATGATAATCGTTTATAAGGGTATGGGGAACTGGTGATGGTTGGTTGTTTGGTGGTGATTATTGGTTGAGTGTTTGACCGAGTTATTCTTCTAATGTTTTAGTGTATAAATTTTATACAATGTATTTTTGCTTAATAATCCATTGACATAGTGAGGTTTAAGGTTTAGACTTACGACGAATATTAAAGAATGGAATCTAGAATATGACTTTTAAACTAAAAAAATCTTCACAGATGGTTTTAACCTGCTTGTTTTCACTGTCACTAGCAGGTTGTAGTGGCGGTGGCGGTGGTTCGGATTCACAGCGGTCAGACACCAGTGCGTCAGACACCAGTGCGTCAGACACCAGTGCGTCAGACACCAGTGCGTCAGACACCAGTGTATTATTCAGGCCTGTCAAGCTTAATGACACTGGTATTACCTGGGGCGGAAATTTTTCATCAGGTAATAATTTAAATTGCACAGGTGAAACCATTGAACAACAAGACTGTAGCCACGGTCGCGATGCGCATGCAGCGGCAGGTAGCCTAAGTAAAATCGGTGGCGGCCATGCTGGCTTCGACTTTACGCGCCTTAATGCCGATGGCTCCACCTATACTGGTAACGGTATTTACACACAAGCCCCTTGGGCTTGTGTTAAAGACAACCACACCGGCCTAATTTGGGAAGTCAAAACCCCGGCAAGATCAGGCGGTATTCATGATGCCAACAACAGCTATCGTTGGGGTGGTAAAACAGCCTTGCTAACCGGCGAGTTTGGTATCCGCTATAACGATTGGTACGTGCTTGTGGACGGCAGTAATAACAAAAAACTCTGTGGATTTAATGATTGGCGCGTGCCGAGTCAAGAAGAATTGCTTTCGATCGTTAACTATGGACGAGCATCCCCTGCAATCGATCAAAGCGTTTTCCCAAACACACAATTAAATTGGTATTGGTCGGCCTCGCCCTTTGCCATTAGTAGTGACTATGCGTGGGGTATCAATTTCCGCGATGGCGATAGCCACTACGGTTATCGCGACTTCGGCTATCCTGTGCGTCTCGTGCGTAGCGGACAGTAACTTTGCTTTTTTGTTAAGGAGGGGTGCATGGCGGCGCAATTGAAACAACTCCCAATTTGGTGTGATGCCAATTGGTTTCTGCTAGCGATTGAAAAGGTCGTGAAAACTTTCCCAAAGTATCACAAATATACCTTGGGCACGGAGTTGCGCAAAAAAGCCTTAACCCTGTGTAACCTGGTTCACCAGGCCTAGCATGAAAAAGCGCAAACCTGTCAATTGCTCAAACAGTTTAAATATTGTATGGGCTGCTGCTGCAAGCCATGCACCACAATACACCGTTATTATCCAGCTGCCGGATATTTTTATAAATTTACGAGGAGAAAACCATGTTCGCTATTCATCAACGCTATAAAGTGCTAGGCGCGGCTCTTGTTCTGAGTGTAATGCAAGTATCACTAGCCCAGGCACAAACGTGTCAAGTCGCCATACCCAAAACCACTCCAGCGTCTGATTTTACCGTGCATAACAACGGTACGGTTACCCATATCCCTACCGGTTTAATGTGGACAGTTTGCTCTGTAGGGCAGACCTGGCAAAGCGATGGCAGTTGTTCCGGTACCGCATTAACAGGTTATAACTGGCAAACGGCGTTGCAAATTCCGCAAACCTTAAATTCAGAAGGCGGGTATGCCGGACACACTGATTGGCGCTTACCCAATATCAAAGAACTTAATTCGTTAGTCGAAAGGGCTTGTCATTCACCAGCCATCAATACCGCCGTGTTTAATAGCACACCATCAAGTAAGTATTGGTCGGCCTCGCCCGCTGTCAATGATCGCCTTGTTTCGAGTGTCAATTTCGAAAATGGCCAAGCCATATCCACCAACAATTATCGCAGCAACTTCATCAGCTATCATGTGCGTCTTGTGCGTATCGGACAGTAACTTTAGCCGCGCACAGCGGCTTTTATAATTTTTAATAAGGAGACAGTATGTTACAGAAATCATCAAACACTAAAAAAGCAGTATTAGCATCTGCATTATTCGGTTCCTTTGGTTTTATGGGGGTAAGCGCTGCAAGTGATACAGATAACTCACTGAGTTTTGCACAAGATAAGCATGTCTCAGCATTTCTCTACTCAGGTAGTTATACAACAGGTTTATATGGTCGCGTACAGATGCCCGTTAAAGATGTTGGTTTAGATAAACATTTTGGTCAATATGCCGATCATTTCCATGTTTTTGGGCATGGTTTATACGGTTCTGGTGACATTGGTGCCATTGATTACTCTCAGTTTGCCGTTGGTGGAGGTATGGGTGCTTGGTATAATATCTTTAAAGCAAGTGATGATTCATTTGCCATTGCAGCTGAGATTAATTTAGGTTTATCATACGCTAATCATAGTTATGATTTTTACGGTGGTTCACATGATAAAAGCGGTATTGAATTTGTCTTTGATTGGCGATTTAAGGCTAAGCTAGCGACCTTGCCCGATCTAACTTTCGGACTAGGTTATAGAGATACAGGGACAAGGTATGCTAGTGCAGATAGTTATTTAGGCATACTGTTCGGAAGTTATGATATTAATGAAAAACTTTTTGTTAAGGCTTATCTTGGTAGCAGTAGTGCAATTGGTCTAGGTTACGCTTTTTAAACTTTTTGCCTTTGTAAAGATTTTAAAGGGTGGTAGATAAACCTGCTTTATGCAGGTTTTTTTGTATCCCGTTTTTCCATTCTGTTGCTAAGTTGTTGTCCAACACGCAATTCTACTATTGCTCTTTTTTTTATGTTATAGTTATTCTAGTGCTTAAAGTTAATCTTAGCCTTAAGCTAAAGATAACCAAAAAAACAAAAAAAAGAGAGGTGACAAAATGGGAAGCTTGTATCACAAACAGAAGATGAATATTGCATCAAAACAACACAAGATGGAATACATGGTTAGCAATGCAGGCAAGGAGGATAACTCGGATGTGTTTTACTTCCCTACCTTGCAGCCCGGCATAGCGGGCATGCATCAGATTGGCGCAGATGATTTCGGCGCGTATATGCTGGCTAGTGAGTTTGATACCAAGTCAAACTATCTGGCACTTAAAGATGCCGGTTGGGCAACGACAATACGTAATCGCGGTGACCTGGAGGCGGATCATATTGTACTCTCGTTCACGTATGCGGAGAGTGCGAGCATCACTAAAGAGCAAAGAGATCTGATCGCAATGGCTGTGCATGGTGCGATAGAACAGCAGACTTTTAATCTGACACATAATGAAAATTCGCACAGAGAGCACTCACTGCAGGTACATGGTGACACGGATAATCTGCACGTACATATGCTTATCAATCGTCATGCCGTTGACCATGAATCTCAGTCGATTAGCACGGCATTTGATATGTTCGAGGGTGAGAAACTTGTTGAGTTGTCAGAGTTGATTAACAACAGACTTGTTAATGCCGGTGTACCGCTAGTTGTTGCGATGGCATCACAAAAGACCAGCACGAGTACAGCACAAAACTATGCACACAAGACAAGCAGTGTACGTCAAATTACGTCTAATAATGAAAAACTAAAGTCGTTAGATATTGATGATGTGAGCGAGTTTGATGCGATTGCTAAGTCGCTCAGTGATAAAGAAAAGGCATTAACGGCTGAGTTGGATGCAACGGTAGCGATGCGCCAGCAGTTAAACAAGGCGTTGGCAATTCATGTTCAACTTCAAGATGAGAAAGAGAAAACAGCCAAACTTGAAGCAGAGGTGAGCAAGCTTGATGCTGAGGTTGCACAGCGTGATACAACTATCCAAAGCATGACTGAAAAACTCACTGAAACAAATGGCGTGATTGAGAATTTGACTGGCCAGCTAGATGAGGCGAGATCAGAGAATGAAGATTTGAGTTCTGAGAATAGCAATTTGGAGGCACAGTTAGAGCAGAGCGAGTCGACTGTTAAACAGCGTGAGGGTGTGATCGCTGAGCAGTCGAGCAAGATTGAGCAGTTGTTGAAAAAGCTTGATGAGCAGGCCAAAATTAATGCTGATGCACTCAAAAAGATTGATGATTTTGAAGTAAGCTTGGCTGAGGCGAAAGCACAACTCAAACAAGCATCAGAGCAAGTTTTAGCATCTGAGAGCGTTGTTAGACAAACTCAAACTAAGTTGAACGAGGTTGAACAAAAACTAGCTGAGAAAGGCGCACAATTGACTGAAGCACATACTAATCTTGACAAGTTCGCCGAGGTGTCTGACGAGATGATTAAGACAAATGAAGACCTGCACAGACAGGTTGTTGAGCGTGATGGTATCATCGGCACATTACGCCAAGAGATCAAGTCACTGCATGATCATTACATGGAGAAGATGACGAGGTTGCAAGAGTCTTTCTTTGAGAAGATGACCGAGATGCTTGGTCGTGGTGACAAAAAAGAGAGCAAATCAGATGAAAAAGGTTTTGATTTTGATCCGAACATTGATGTTATGGATAGCATTGAGCGCGACTATGAAAACTCACAAGTTGATAGTAGTGAGCATGACAAAAAAGACCTTGATGAAGATGATGGCGATGGAGGATGGGGTCAGAAATAGACCTTTAGTTAAACATAGTTAATCATCAACCAAGAGAGCGGTTAAGCATTATGCCTAGCCGCTTTTTTTTTGCCTTTTTTTTATTATCTAACAAAAGTCTATTGACGAGTTTAAACGAATATTGTTATAATAAAACCAAGTTAGTTAAACATTGTTAAAAGGGGGTTGTTTGATGTCTAAGATAGTCAGTATGTATTCAAAAAAAGGCGGTGTTGGCAAAACCACCCTTGCGCTCAATTTTGCGTTTTACCTAAAGTCACTCGGTAAGTCAGTTGAGTTTATCGATCTTGATCCTCAGCAATCAGCCCTGCCTTTTTTTAAAGATGAGCAGTCGAGCGACACTCCGATTATCTACTCAAACAATGTCCGCCACACCCTTAAGACTGACTTTGTTGTTATCGATTATCCACCTGGTGCGACTTTGGATCACAAAGTAAAAGGCTATCCTGTACTCATATCCAACCCGACTAAAATGAGTATTCGTGATACCTACCTATCAGTGATCAACGCAGAGCATGAACGATATGCAGTCGTGATGAATCGCTATCAAGGCAATGTACGTGACAACAAACTTTTGTCAGATGAGTTACTTGAAGCAGTCAAAAAGAGCAATGTGACACATAGTGCAAAATGCAATTTATTTACTGTACTCGGCTTACGGGCGGGCTTTCAAAGTGCAGAGAATATCGACAAAACATTGTTCAACTTGTCGTCTGAGGATAAAAAGCGCATCAGCAGTTACGCACAAATCCGCGACGAATTAACAGACGTTTTTGATACGATTATAAAATATTGTTAAACTTTAACTAACATAAACAAGTTAAACATATACTATTTAAAACTGGTTTATGTTATACTAAGTTTAACCGAAAACAAATTTAAGACAAACAAAGGAATATAACTATGGCACTACTCGACTTCGATAACGCGCAACCACAACCACAACCACAAAGTGATGATGCGCAGGAACAAACAACTACACCTCAAAACTGGTTCCGTGTTGAAACCGCTACGCACGACAACGCACTCTTATCACAGATTCAAAAGAAACGCTCATTCGGTGATGACTACAAAAAACTAACCATAGACATTAATCGAAAGTTGGCTGATGATCTCGGTATGCAACCTTGCACCGTCGCCAAATCCGTTCCCGCACTGTTAGAGTTTGCTCTAGCAGAGTTGCGCAGACAAAACAAAATGCTTGTGATAGACTTTGAACAATAATAAATAGATAAAGGATAATCCCATGCTCAGAACTTCAGTCAAGAAGAAAAGCACAGCGCAAGCCGCTAATGATATCAGCGATGAGTTGGGCGATTATCACGATCAAGGCTCAAAAAAGAAAAAGAAAAGCAAAATTAAGATCGATCAGTTCTCACAGATGATTGAACTATCCGATAAAGAGTTTTATGGCGTTATCGAGGTGCAAGGTGAACTCTCAACAGGCACTTATTTTTGTAAAAATGTCGATGGCTTTGGTATTGTTGAGCGCAAGCTATCATCACGCATTATTTTCATTCGTGAGAAAATCGTTAACAGTGATATGCAGTTTGTCAAAGTTAGTTATTCATACACTAATACCGAGTTTAAAGAACTGCTGATCGATGTCGCAAGAATCAGTGACTCACGCTCAGAAGTACACACAACACTTAACATCACAAACACCATGAGAAAGGAGTTTAGTGATACGATTGCGCACGTTGCAGTTACTCACTTTTCATCTATACAAGAACACTATCAAGCCAGCGTTGATCCAGGATTTACTAAAGACTTTTCTGAATTTTTAATCGTCGGTCGAGATGCAATTCGTGAAGATGCACAGCCTCATTTAACGTGCAGTGAAACCGACCCCAGTAAAGAGATTGCACTGCTAAAATTCGTTGTAGAACGCTTTCCTTTGGCGGCTCAAATGCTACCTGCAATGATCGCAGGCTTTGTCGTCAAAGCCGTGGGCGCAAGCCAAAATCCCATCTTTTTGTTTGCCGAACCCAATGGCAATAGCGGTAAAACAACAATCGCCAAGCTACTGCAAAAGGCATTCAGCAATGAAAAACTTATCACCATGTCATCAACAAATGTGGGTATCGAGCGCACCTGTTATAGTGCATCAGACAGCTTTTTCATAGGTGACGAACTTGAACACTATTCTGATGGAAACTCGCACAAGATAGCAAAAGTAATTCACATGATCGCGCTTGGCGGTGGGCGTGTCAAAGCGAAAGCGATGGGTGCAAAGACCGCTAAACTCGACTTCAAGCTATCTGCAATCTTCCTGTCAAACAAGCTAGCAGAGGACTTGATCAAAGGCACAGCACAGGAAGAACCTGTACTATCAAGACTAATTGACATTCATGTAGAACAGCTTGATAGCACAAGTCCCGATTTTACAGAAAACAAAAAAATACTCAGAGATATAGAAAAGGCTTTTGATGATAACCCAGGCTTTCTCACAAAAACAATCATCGACTACATAAAAAACAACCGTGAATCAATCGAAACACACTATTATAAAGTGGATGCAAATCTGCGCCAGCAAATGACACAAAACACGCTTAACGGGCGTAATATAGACGTACTGGCGGCTTTCTATACAGCTAACTTGATCATGCGCAATGTGCTAAAAATCGAGCATAAAATCAATGATGATTTTGTGAAAAAGCTAGTGAAACAGTACACAGTAACAAGCGAGTTGGCTGTCGATAATCACACCCAAACACTCAATGAGATCTATAATCTCATGTCACCTATGCTTGAGAAAAGAGGGTATTTTGCTGAATCTTTCTACGACCTAGAACACACAACAAAAGATAACAAGGTCATCACCCCTGCTGATAAACAAGCAAACAAAGCGACACAATTTAACTCAAAGCTTAAAGAGGTGCTAGGCTATGTGCAATACTCGAACACCACACCAAACACAGCATCAACATCAAGCTTTGAGGATGTGAAATACCTGTTTTTGACAAACGCAGGTCTTGATAGATGCAAATCACTCAAGATCAATACAACAGCACTAATATCTTTTTGTCGTAAAAATGAAACGCTAAAAGTGACACCGAGCATGGTCGGCCAAAGACTAGACTACAAAGACAAACGACTAGGTAGGGGTATCTGTTTTGATATAAGACGCTTTGCTATCAAGCTTAAAGAACTCGAAAACGACTACTACGATGAACTCGGTTATTAGCAAATCATAACCAAGTTTGTTATAATAGATTTAAGAAATATATCCAAAGGAAGTATTAACATGGCAATGACAAACAGCTTTCAAGCGGGCGGGAACTACCAAGCTTTCTTAGAAGTACTTGCTAACGCCCACAATTTTACTTCACCTGCGCTCGAAGCAATTAAAGAATCAGATCGCATCAAGGCTGAAAAAAAAGCAGAACAACAGCGTATTGCTGATGAATACAATCAACAAGTAAGACTGAAGTTTGAAATCGCTGTCGCAAAGGCTCAAGGCATCACGCTTGAGCAATATTATGCTGATGGCAAGGAAGAGCAAACAACAGCAAAAAACGTTATTTCAATCAATCAATACCGCCGCTAGATCCAATCCAAGCCAAGCTAGTCAAAACACTGGCTGGCTTGGTTTGTCAAAAAGTTACCCAGCGTAACAAAAAACACCCCTTAAACCGTTATCCAACATAAACAAACACTAGATCAACTGTAACATTTTTGGGGTGATTTCCGTTACTCACTAAAGCTTGTTAATCTTATACCAAGTCTAACCATGTTAATCCTGCAACACAAAATCTACTACTCAAACAACTAAAAAACTCCCCACATCACACTCCAACACCAAACCCTTGATGCCTCACCCATTAATTGCGATGATAAACAAACATTAAAAAAGAGTTGATTCGCCTTTTTTAATGTTTAACCCTAGCATCTGGCAATTTTGCCAACAACAATAAGGAGATACAAAAATGAATATACAAGTAGAAATTGATGAGTATTTTAATATGGGTGAGTACGAAATTGGCGGCTCTGATTTTAACGAAGTGTACGCTACGATCAGCGGCATTGATGATGAGCCGATTTCAATTGATTTTCAAACCGGTGTAGGTGATGACCGCGCAGCGGAGTTTAGTCAAGACCATGTTGATGATAATTTTACTAACGAGTCTTATGATGAGCGTTTATCAGTACTTCTATTCTGTGTTGTTCGTGAAGCGTATAAGCGCTATGTTGATGATAGAAAAATAGATAACCTGATGACACTTTAAGACAGCCCTCCATGCGGGGGTATTAGATAATGACTCACCAATACAGCCAAAAAACAGAGGATAGCCTTGCGACAGATGATTCAAGATGAAATCAAACTTGCAAGGCTTCTGATATTCAGAGAACTAGGATGGACAGAGATTTGAACATGCTAAAATGGCCTCAATCAATTAAAATTTCAGAATCAAAACCGAATTCATTTAATTGCTCACCAGAAAACTCAATAACATTTTCTGCAATGTCATATAGTTTAAAATATCCAACCCTAATGTTTTGACCATAATCTGTCGAAGGAATGATCAACTTGTGACTATAATTATAAATCCACGAATCATAGTTATCACCAAGCTCATTGTGCATTCGAATGTAAGCTTTATCAAAACCTGAAATATCATCTTCAACACCAAAGCTTATCTGAACTCCTTTTTCATTATTTCCTTGAAATTCATATAAGTTAAAGCTTATGAGGTTCGGCGGCGTCTTATCTTCAAAAGAATTTTCTAAATTAATTTCTGTTTGAAACCCCATGCTAGCCAACTCTGTAGTTGAGTAATAAGGATTATTCCCCGCTTTATCAGCAACCCTGACTGTATTGACAGTATAAACTCCTGAGGCTGCATATTTATTAAAATCAAACCGACCTTCTGCACTACCGGAATCATTGTAATAAAGCCTTGTCTGCAATGAACTTCCACTTTGGTTTTTTAACTCAATAATAAGATCATTTGTCAGCCCGCTTTCAGCATCTGTAACTTGCACTTCGTATTCAACATAGTGATTTTGCCGCACTGAATCATACATCACATCGCTTATTGAAAAACTATTGATCACAGGAGGAATGTCGTCTTGATTCTCGTTTTCAAATGCAAATTCAATTTCAAATCCAGAGTTAACTAAGTTTGTATTTCTGAATTTCACTATACCATCACTAGTTGGTACATCAATTCTTCGAATTTGATAAACACCTGATACAGCATATTGATTGAGTTCATAGGCTTGTTCAAATAAACCAGTAGTTTGATTTAATGGAATATAAATCCAAGTCTGCTCATTCCCTACTAGCCAGAATAGTAGGTTAAATCCACTGACGTTAACTGCATTTTCAAGATCTATACTAACTTTTACAAAAGGGGGTTGACCCTCCTCTTGCTCCAGATAAAAGTTTAATTCTTTAATTTCTATTGGGCCTAATGGCTCAACAACATTCACTAATCTCGTTACTTGCGTGGCTGCATTGCCTGCCGCATCGCTAACACTGTAGGTCAGGGTGTAACTGCCAACGGTATTCGCATCCACTGTGCCAGTGACTTGAATTTTGTCAGTGAGATTGCCATCCACATTGTCTGTGGCGGTGGCACCTGCATCGCTGTAGATTTCACCTTGGTTGATGTTGATACTGGCATTACCATTCAGGGTGATGACTGGAGCCACTGTGTCAACTACAGGTGTTGGATCTACAGGTGTTGGATCTACAGGTGCTGGTTCCACAGGTGCTGGTTCCACAGGTGCTAGTTCCACAGGTGCTGGTTCCACAGGTGCCGGTGCTACAGGTGCCGGTGCTACAGGTGCCGGTGCTACAGGTGCCGGTGCTACAGGTGCCGGTGCTACAGGCGTTGGAACCACACCAATACTCCCCGCAATCGCTCCAGCTAATAACTCAACATCCGTATCATTGGTACTAAAATCACCATTAACGACCATAACTTCTAATTGCGTTAATACCTGGTTAGACAAATCAGCAAGCGATTTAGATGTGGTCGATTCTGTTGATTGCTGGTATACGCGCGTTGAAACTTGCGCGATTTGATGGGCTTTTTTGGCTTCAGGTGTATCTTGCTGCAGGTAGTCAGCCGTCACATCGAAATCGGTGGGCAATCCGAGTTTTTGACTTACCGTGGACTTGGCTTGTTCAAGTGTCTTAGTTGGGGTTTCGCTTAACACGGCATCTAACAACGTGGTCAAAGGGCTAATAAACTCATGCTGGCCTTTGGGTGCGGTAATTGTAAAGTTCTTTTCTATTGGCGTTTGAGGATTATCTAAATCAATCGTTTGCCCTGCTATGGCTTCAACCACTAATCGATAATTGTTGAGATTGGTCGTTGAAGGAATGTCACTAAAACGGTAAGTGCCCGTTGCATCCGTGTTAGTGGTCGGTTCCCCCGCATCACATTTTAAATTATGGTTCATGTCCAAACAAACGCGCGCACTGGCTAAATAACCATCCGCGGCTTTTCCCGTAATGATATGGGTTTGCGGAGTCGTTGTACCAGAGTCCGAATCACCTCCACCACAACCTGCCAGTGTCAGTGAAAACAAAAAAGTTAAAACAAACTGCGAAGATTTTTTTAGCTTAGACATATCTTAATTCCCTTAATGTTTGCAGTAAGTCTAAACCTTAAGCCTCACTATGTCAATAAATAAGTAAGCGAAAATACAGTGTATAAAATTTATACACTAAAGCATTGGAATAATAACTTAGCAACAAGCAAAACACTCAACCAACCATCACCCCCACCAACCAACCCTCACCCGTGCCCCCAGACCCTTGTAAATGATTATCATTAAGTCCACCATTCACAATGCCAAACCCAATACACAACATAGTTAATCTTATACCAACTCTAACCATGTCAACCAAACAAAAAAAAAGACAAACCACCAAACAACTCAATAACTTAACCTCAAACCAATTCACACAGTTAATCAATAACCACAACAAACCGTTAATCAACTGGGCATCTTAGGCGTAGCCTAAGTATGACCGCTTTTCGCTTTGGAAGGTTTCGTGCGAACGCGCGAAGATGACAAAGCATATAAACATCGATTAACCAATTCAACTCACCATGATTAACTAACTCTAACCATATTGCTAACCCACAACTAAGAATTAAAGCTAAGGTTAAGATTCAATCAAATGCTAATCCTAACTACACCTAGCCACACCTAACTACACAGCATATATTAGATTAATAAGACTTTATACTTATAATAACAGCGCCAAACACTCACCAGGTTCCCAAAAGTTCCCACGGTTCCCACTGGTTCCCAACGCTTGGGAACCGAAAAACTTAATAAAATCAACAGTTTAAGCCCAGGTTCCCAAAGTTCCCAAAGTTCCCAAGTTTTTTTTCATGTACATATATAGATACTCATATATTAAGATTAAGGTTAGCATACTTGTGCCTTAATCCTAAGGCTTATCCTTATACTTACCC
>NZ_JYNN01000057.1 GCF_000934765.1 Thiomicrospira microaerophila
AAAAACGACATGCAAAACTATGAAGGCTTTTACGCCAGTGTCATCTATGTCTATTTACAAAGTTTGGGGCTGAACATTATCGGTGAAGATGTGACCAATAAAGGCCGGATTGATTTAACGATCAAGATGAATAACGCCATTTACATCCTCGAGTTTAAAGTCGATGCGACAGACAAAACTAATGCCCTACAGCAAATTAAAGACAAAGACTACGCAACCAAATATATCAATGAGCAAAAACCCATCTACTTGATAGGGATACACTTTAACTCGGGTGAAAAAAATCTATCTGAATTTGAGTGGGAGAAACGCTAAAAAATATATAGCATAAAGCAGGATTTCATCGACGATAGTGATGGCCTGTAATCGCATAATGTTGACATACAGGCCATCCATCAACGGCCTTTAGCTCGTACTAATACAATTTGTTTAGCTTCCCAACCCAATCAAATCAAAAAACGTGATTGCACCAAACCCAGCACCCCAACCCCACTTTCCACCTTTAACTTTCCACCTTTAACTTTCCACCTTTAACTTTCCAGTTCTGACTTCTCACTAATAATTTTTCACTTTTCACTTTAAGTTTTTAATTTTCAAAGTTACTGTCCGCTGCGCACAAGACGCACATGACCCAACATCACCGCTTGCAGGCTTAAAAACTCGAAGGTACTAAAGCTAGGATAGGCTTCGAGCTTTTTGGCTAGGTGTAGTTGAATTTTTATTTCATCAATACAATACTTAAACTTTTTGAGCAATTGACAGGTTTGCGTTTTTTCATGCCAGGCCTGGTGAATCAGGTTACACAGGGTTAAGGCATTTTTGCGCAACTCCGTGCCCAAGGTATATTTGTGATATCTTGGGAAGGTTTTCACGACCTTTTCAATCGCTAACAGAAACGCATTGGCATCACGCCAAATTGGGATACTATTACGATGAGGAAACCTCTACGCCTGTGGCGGTTAACATTAGCCCCGAAGTATACGCTTGGATTCAAGGTGTGCTAGCTGACTATGGCTATGGTGACTTTGTTTAAACGTTAAAGACACTAGATTGTTACCCTCCCCACCGTTTTCACGATGGGGATTCTTGGCTACACTAGTCGCGCTCGAGCGTGGAAGCGTGACCTTAATGGAAATTAAGTTCACCGTCCTCAAGTTCAACATGAATCGTTGAGCCCGGGTGGAACTCGCCTTTTAGGATGCGTTGCGCTAGCGGGTTTTCCAAGCGTTGCTGGATAACACGTTTTAGCGGACGCGCACCATAGACGGGATCAAAACCCGCTTCACCAATCACATCTAGCGCCGGAATCGACACATCGATTTTCAGATCAATGTCGGCCAAACGCAAACGCAGGCTTTCGAGCTGAATATCGGTAATCGCACGAATCTGGCCTTTTCCAAGCGGATGGAACACCACAATATCGTCAATGCGATTAATAAACTCAGGGCGGAAATGGTCACCGACCACTTCCATCACCGCGGATTTCATCGCATCATAATTGCCTTCCCCTGCCAGCTCTTGAATAATCTGAGAGCCGAGGTTCGAGGTCATCACAATCACCGTGTTACGAAAATCCACTGTGCGCCCCTGACCATCGGTTAAACGTCCATCGTCCAGCACTTGCAGCAGGATATTAAACACATCCGGATGCGCTTTTTCGACCTCATCCAGCAGAATCACCGAATAAGGCTTGCGGCGAACGGCTTCGGTTAAATACCCGCCCTGCTCGTAACCGACATAACCCGGCGGCGCACCAATTAAACGGGCGACCGAGTGTTTTTCCATAAATTCCGACATATCCAAACGTACAATCGCATCTTGACTGTCAAATAAGAAATCCGCTAAGGATTTGGTCAGCTCCGTTTTCCCAACCCCCGTTGGGCCAAGGAACAAGAACGACCCATTCGGCTTATTCGGATCAGACAAGCCAGCGCGCGAACGGCGAATCGCATCCGACACCGCTTTAACCGCCTCGTCTTGACCCACCACTCTGGCACTCAAACTATCCTCCATCCGCAGCAATTTTTCACGCTCGCCTTCCATCATCCGCGACACCGGAATTCCGGTCCAGCGTGACACGACTTCAGCGATTTCTTCTTCTGAAACTTTATTGCGTAACAAGTGCATTTCGCCCTTATCGCCCTCGCCGACATCCATCTCGTCAGCCGCTTTAATTTTAGCTTCTAAATCCGGAATCACACCATATTGCAACTCGGACATACGCGCCAGATTACCCTCACGACGGGCGGCTTCCATTTCAGTACGCGCTTTATCGAGTGCTTCTTTAAATTGCTGTGCGCCTTGCAGTTTGGCCTTGTCTTTTTTCCAGACTTCTTCAAAATCAGAGTATTGTTTTTCCAGTTCTTTGATTTGGTCTTTTAAAATTGCTAGACGTTTTTTCGAGGCATCATCCTTTTCTTTTTTCAGCGCCACCTGTTCCATTTTGAGCTGAATTAGACGACGATCCAACTTGTCCATTTCTTCCGGCTTGGAGTCGATTTCCATTCGGATACGCGAGGCGGCTTCATCAATCAAGTCAATTGCTTTATCCGGCAGTTGGCGGTCGGTGATATAACGCTGCGACAAACGCGCCGCCGCCACAATCGCCGGGTCGGTAATCGCTACGCCGTGATGCACTTCATAACGCTCTTTTAAACCGCGCAAAATCGCAATCGTATCTTCCTCGTTCGGTTCATCCACCAAGACTTTTTGGAAACGACGCTCTAATGCGGCATCCTTTTCGATATTGTCGCGATATTCATTCAGCGTGGTCGCACCGATACAGTGCAGCTCACCTCGCGCTAAGGCTGGCTTGAGCATATTGCCCGCATCCATTGCGCCTTCTGATTTACCCATGCCGACCATCGTGTGAATTTCGTCGATAAACAAAATCACCTGACCTTCGTTTTTAGACAGATCTTTTAGCACCGCTTTCAGGCGTTCTTCAAACTCACCGCGATACTTCGCCCCCGCTAATAACGCGCCTAAATCCAGTGACAACACACGCTTGTTGCGTAAACCTTCTGGCACTTCACCATTCACAATACGTTGCGCCAGCCCCTCGACAATCGCGGTTTTACCGACACCTGGCTCGCCAATCAACACCGGATTATTTTTGGTGCGGCGTTGTAAAACCTGTATCGCACGGCGGATTTCATCATCACGCCCAATCACCGGATCCAGCTTGCCGGATTCAGCGCGTGAGGTTAAGTCTATGGTGTATTTTTCCAACGCTTGACGCGTTGACTCTGCATTTTGATCTTGCACGCTCTCGCCTCCTCGGACTTGTTGAATCGCCTGACTGAGTTTTGTTTCAACCAGGCCTGCTTGTTTTAACATATCGGCGATTTGATCTTTCGATTGCAACGCCGCCTGAAAAAACAATTCGCTTGAAATATAAGCATCTTGATTTTTCTGCGCCAGTTTTTCCATTAAATTCAGTATCGCACCCGACTGGCGAGATAGCTGAACATCACCGCCCGTACCGCTAACCTGCGGCAAGGTTTTCAGCCGAGCTTGCACGGCTTGATTAAGGCTATGGGTATCCGCGCCCGCCAAACGCAACAAATGTGCCTGCTCGGGGATTAAAGTCGCTAGAATATGCAAAGGCTCAATAAACTGATTGTCTTGGCTATTGGCCAACGACTGGGCTTGTGATAATGCCGATTGAAACTGGGTGGTAAATTTATCCATCATGATTTTGTCCTCTTAAATGATTGTTGTTAAGGTTATAGGGACGTGATTTTTTAATTCAAGTAGCTTATTAATAAAATTATACAAATATATGAAATACAAACATAATGAGTAACCAATGGACAATCTATTTTTCGTTTTTTCAAAACTAAGCTGGGCGGTATTAAGCCCAAGTAATTTTTTAATCTTGGTTTTTATATTGGGCACACTGCTGGTACTTTTCAAGAGCTATAAGCTGGCAAAATGGATTTTAATTCCCAATGCACTGCTGGCAGGCTTGGTGCTGGCCTATCCTGTTGGCGACGGGTTAATTGAACCGTTAGAAAGCCGATTTGAACAGCCTCAACATCTACCCCAGCAGATTGATGGCATCATTATTCTGGGTGGCGGTGAGGATTTAAAACGCTCACTAAGCTGGCAAGTTGCCGAACTGGGTTTAGGGGGTGATCGCTATATTGCCGCCAAAAAACTGGCCGACATCTACCCCAATGCACCGGTTATATTTAGCGGCGGCAGCGGTTCGATTCAACTACAAAACACCGGTAGCGAAGGCGAACTTGCTCGCCAATTGTTTGCCGACATGGGATTGGATTTAAGTCGTCTGGTTATCGAATCCGAATCACGCAATACCTATGAAAACTTTCGCAATATACAGCCCCTGCTAAAGCACGAAGGTGTTTACCTCCTAGTGACCTCCGCATTTCACATGCCGCGCTCTGTCGGCATCGCACAAAAACAAAACATCAACGTCATCGCCTATCCCGTTGACTATCGCAGCAACAGCGCCGAGTTACGACAAATAGACTTTGACTTCTTTGATCACCTAAAAGCACTAGAACCCGGATGGCGTGAATGGATTGGACTCACCGTTTACTACTGGACAGGCAAAACCAGCGACTGGCTACCAAAGCAGCAACAAGACTAAAACGGGTTTCAAGAAAACCTCGCTCCCACGGTCCCGCGTTGGAATGCAGAACGCCCCTTGACTGGGGCGTTTTTGTTTTAGGTCGCTGCAACCCGCATATTTCATAAATTTCACGCGCCCTCGCTTGCCTATTGGTTTACCAGTATCCTGCGCGATCATCACGCGAATTTATGAATCGAAGAAAGCGAAGCCAAACATGCGGGTTAAATAATTAGCAGCACTACTTTTCGATTTGGCTTAAACGCTCTTTGAGCTCTTTTATCGATAAATGGCAACGCTCTGCCACTAACTCTACAGATAAATTAAATTCTCGAATCATTTGTACTGCCTGCTCTAGCTTGCCTAGTTGCTCGCCTTCAGCGTAAATCTCTCTTTTCCAGTTTTCTACGTTTTGTGCCAACATGCTCGGCTCCTTAATGATGTGTTCTACAGGTGCAATGTTAATCGTTGGATAGTTCTTTTTCAAGTGAACCATCACCCATTTTAAAACGGCCATTGCCAGTGCGCGCTTATCGTCGCCCAAGCTATCTAAATAACCCACCAACTTTTGGGTACTGCGGCGGGCTTGGGCGTATTCGTGTGCTTTCTCAAAGCTAAAAATCGTGCTGATGCCGTTAATTACATTGTCGATTTGGTTATCGGGGATGCGTTCTTCGTCAATCAGGTAGTAATGCAGTTGTGGTTGATAGGGTTTTAAGTAATCCGGCAAATTGTGAAATAGATCGGCCATTTGGTGCTTTGCCGTCCATTTGGGTTGACCGTTGTATAGCACCACGGGAAATACGGGTGGCAGCCCTTTTTTGAAAGATAATCTATTTTGCTTATTGAGGTCATCATAGAGGGCGGCGACATATTGAAGCATGCGCACAGGCATGGATAAATCAACTTCCGATTGAAACTCCAGCATCAAATACAAGTATACGTCTTGCTCAGATCCTTTAAGTTTTGCTGACCAGACCACATCCGAATCGCGTTTCTTCATTGCTGGGGTAATAAAGCTGCCATTCTCTTTTTGCAGTAAGCTAAAATCAAGATTGGTTACCAGTTCAGCCGGCGCAAAGCCTTCAATTAACTCTTGAACCAGCTCTTTGTGCGAAAAGAGGAACTTATAGCCTCTATCGTGGCTATGCTCGGTAGAGTCACCATAGAGCCAATCGTCATCATTTTCCGGCATCTCATTTTGATGTTGTGTCATTTGAATTTTTCACTATGAATTTTCTAGTATTATTTTAACATAATAGACAGGACTGCTTTTGAGCTTGGTTTGGACTGTGTAATCGAAAGTGCCGGCTACCTTATAACAGCTTCCATTCCCACGTCACTTCAGCTTTCGCCGCCATACTGCGCGAAGTCGCCGTATCCAAATAGCTAGCCAACAGACCCTGCGACTTCGCGCAGGGTGACAGTTTAGCCAATCCTTTCAATTACAGCCTAATCCCTCTTAAGTTTTCACCCTTCACGACTAAAGCTTAATCAACTCAAAGCCATTGGCGCTTAGCAGTTCAGATTGACTGGACTGGGTAACGACGGCACGGGTGGGTTGGGCTTTGAGGTAACGCTGGGCGACCGCTTGTAACTGGGCGACATCGGCATTCAACACGGCTTGACGATAGGCCATGCGTTTTGCATGGGTACGACCGTAGAGTGCTTGATAGAAGGCTTTTTTCGCTTCGCCAGCGGGTGAACCGGGTTTATCCATCGCACTCACCACATTCAGTACCGCTTCATCAACCTGTGCTTGAGTGGCATCGCTCATCAACCAGTTCAGCGCACGTTCAAAATCCGCATAGGTGTCCATTAAACGCGGGTCACGGTAGGAATAAAACACGAATGCGCCTGATTCACTATCAAAACTTGCGCCGCCGCCATAGGCACCACCCTTTTCACGAATTGCGCTATGCAAAAAGCCATTGCGCAAACACGCGCCTAATACCGAAAGAATCGGCGCATCCTCATGCCCCGACATTACGGCTGGATAGGCTTGCGCACAGAAATTAACCTGAGTGGAGGTCAACCAGGCCTGGTTGTTAATCGCTTGCGGTTTTGCTAGGTTTAATCCATTTAAATTTGAATCAACCTGCCCAACTAAACCATCAAAACCTGCCCAGGCCTGGTGGTAACCCTGCTCATCCGCGATTAATAATCCTTGTTTATTCGACTGCGCGATTTTTTCACGAATCTGCGCAAGCTGTTCGGCAAAGTGATTAAGTTTTGTGTCATCCGCAAGGTCTTTATCTAATTGCTTGATAAAACGAATTCCAGCCAATCCAGAGCGTTCAAAATTCCATTTTGCTGCCACTGAAAAACTCTGACAAGCCGCACTCATCGCCAAACTATGGCCCGCGCCAGTAATCCGGTGTTCCATTGACGAGCGAATTTGCGCCACAAGGTCTTTTAACCGCGCGGTTTCTTTAAAGTCAACCTGATGCAGGGTTTCTTTCATCAACTGGCTGAGGTCTTGTTGGTGACGATTCAATGCCTTGCCACTGAGGATAACGTGACTTTGATAGCGTGAAGCATCATCGCCATCCGCGCGCACGGCTGAGCGAGCCGACAGCCCTCCGGTTACCGCCGCCTGCAGCGATTGCGTTTGCAAATAATCACGCCCCCCACTGCCCACCTCGGTTAAACAAGCATTAAACAACGGCATCATCGCTTGTTGGTCTGGGGTTAAATCAGGAGTCGGTATAATCAGTTGTTGATACACCAAACCATTAGTACCGCGCATATAGCCGGTCATAGTTTTGGCTTGGTGTGTAGGTTCAATTTGCGGCAAGCTAACTTGCACATCGTCTTTGGTAACTTTAGGCAGAATATCTGCGTCATCCAATTGTGCTTGACGCTGTTCAAGTGCTTGAGCTTGGTCGATAATGGCTTGTTTTTGCGCCTCCGTTAACGCCGCTTGAATCTGGGCTAACTTGGCTTTTTCAGCCACTTCACGTTGTGCGCCTAATTCGGCATCGGGCTTAAGCGTTAAACGCACCCGATGCGGATTATCTAACAACCAGGTCTGGATTAAATTTGGAATAAAATCGCTCTTTTCAACCTCGTGTTGCAGCTCAACCAAGATCCTATCCACATCCAACATCGCCACAGGATCACCTTGATGCAAAGCCGCTGGCAATGCCGCCAGCATCAGCTCTAACCCATAAGGATGGCTATCGCCACCCACTTCACGCTGGCTTAATTCGAGTTGATGCAACATAGCTTCAACATGCGATTGATCAATCCCTTCCTTAACAATGCGCTCTAACTCATTGATAATTAATTCTTCTACCGCCTGCGCATGTTGCGCTTCTGAACCCTGCACACCGACAACGAACGCCATTTCTTTGTTGGAATCTTCAAGACCACACAAGGGTGACGGTGCGGTGGCTAACTCGGTTTGTTCCAATACAAACCGCAAAGGCGATGCGCTGTTATCAAGCAATACCGATGACAGCAAATGGCCTTTAAGCACATCCATCGGGTCACGATTTAGACCCAGTAACCAACCCATCACAATATGGGTTTTATTCGCCGTGTCCTCTTCATCTAACGCATAGGTTTGCTCGACCGCTTTGGGTGCGCTAAAACGCTGTTCTGTGGACACAAAAGTCGGGGCAATCTGCTCACTAAAGCGTGCTAAACCCAGTGTTTCAAAATCGGCTTGCAGCTTGGCTGGATCTTGATTGCCATAGGTCATAAACACCGCATTGGACGGGTGATAATGGGTTTTATGAAAATCGATCAGTTGTTGATAGCTTAAATCCGGAATCGCTTCGGGTTCACCGCCGCTGTTGTAATGGTAGGTCGAGGTTGGGTAAAGCTCGGTGGTGAGGGTTTGCCATAGGGTCGAAACCGGCGAACTCATCGCCCCTTTCATTTCGTTAAATACCACGCCTTTATAGGTAAGCGGCGAGCTGGCATCGTCCATTTTTTCAAACTCAAAGCGATGACCTTCTTGCGCAAAATCTAGCGGGTCGAGTTTAGGGAAAAACACCGCATCCATATAGACCTGCAACAGGTTTTGATAATCCTTGTCGTTTTCAGTGGCAAACGGATAGGCCGTCCAATCACTAGACGTAAAGGCATTCATAAAGGTATTGATTGAGCGGCGAATCATCATAAAAAAAGGATCACGCACCGGGTATTTTTCTGAACCACATAAGGTAGTGTGTTCAAGAATATGCGCCACGCCCGTTGAGTCTTCTGGCACGGTGCGCAAAGCCACCATAAAGACCTTATGCTCGTCATCGGCGGCCAAGTGGTAATGCATCGCGCCCGTCGCTTTGTGGCGAAAGGTTTGTACCTTGACGGACAGACTGTCTATAGGTTGTTCATTAATAAATTCAAACGTTTCATAACAATTTTGCATAACACCTCACAAATAACCCGCATATTTAACTTCGCTTTCTTCGATTCATAAAGTTCACGTGAATTTATGAAACATCCGGGATAAAAAAACCGTCTTGCAACGGTTTTTTGTTAGTTTTTAATTTTAAGCCTCGTTTCCACGCTGTAGGCGCACAACCTGAAGAGATCCCGGCCTACGCCGGGATGACCCATCCATTAAGCCTGAACAACACTCAACACGCCATTAAACGGCTTTAATAGACAGCTTAACGCGCCCTTGCTTGTCTACTTCAGTTAGGCGCACTTTAATTTCTTGACCTTCCTGTAGATAATCCGCGACGTTTTCAACGCGTTCTTCAGATATTTGCGATACATGCACCAAACCTTCACGACCCGGCATATAAGACACAAACGCACCGAAATCAACAATCTTCACCACCTTAGCATCATACACCTTGCCAATTTCAGGCTCAGCCACAATCGCCATAATACGTGCAATCGCATCATCCGAGCAGGCCTGGTCAGACGAGGCAATGCGCACAGTACCGTCATCATCCAACTCAATCACCGCACCGGTTTCTTCGGTTAAGGCACGAATCACAGCGCCGCCTTTACCGATGATTTCACGCACTTTTTCTGGTTTAACTTTAATCGTAGTGATACGCGGCGCGGTTGAAGCCACCTCTTTGTTTGATGAGGTAATGGCGCTGGTCATCTCACCTAAAATATGCAAACGCCCTGCTTTCGCTTGGTCTAGCGCGATACGCATGATTTCTTCGGTAATGCCTTCGATTTTAATATCCATCTGCAGCGCGGTAATCCCCTGATCGGTTCCTGCTACTTTAAAATCCATATCACCAAGATGATCTTCATCACCCAAAATATCAGACAAGACCGCAAAGCCAGCCTCTTCCTTAATCAAGCCCATGGCTATCCCCGCAACCGGTGCGGCAATCGGTACACCCGCATGCATCAAAGACATACTGGTACCACACACGGTCGCCATCGAGCTTGAACCGTTTGACTCGGTGATTTCAGATACCACACGCACCGTGTAAGGAAACTCTTCTGCTGTAGGTAACATCGCCGCAATACCACGACGCGCCAACATCCCGTGACCAATTTCACGGCGACCCGGCCCCCCCATACGCCCACATTCACCGACTGAATAAGGAGGGAAGTTATAATGCAACATAAAGCGGTCTTTGTAGGAACCGGTTAACTCGTCAACGATTTTCGCATCGGTTTCGGTGCCCAGCGTGGTCACAACCAATGCTTGCGTTTCTCCACGCGTAAACAACGCTGAACCATGCACCTTTGGCAATACGCCCACCTGACACTGAATGCCACGAATCGTGTGATTATCACGTCCATCAATACGCGGCTGGCCGGCTACTGAGCGCCCACGCACGATATTCTTCTGCAGCTTACCAAACATCGCTTCGAGTGCTTTTACCGCATACCCTTCAGCGTTTTCTTCTGATAGCCCAAGCCCATCAACCATTTTAGCTTTGGCGGCGTCTAATGCCGCATAACGATCCATTTTATCCGCAATCATATAGGCCGCTTCAACATCGGCGCCAATCAAACCAAACACCTTATCCTTTAACTCGGTGTTTTCAGCCGCAGGCTGCCAATCCCAACGTGGTTTGCCAACTTCTGCCGCCAACTCACGCACCGCTTGAATCGCCACTTGCATCTGCTGATGACCAAACATCACCGCGCCCAACATCACATCTTCTGGCAATTCGCTGGCTTCTGATTCCACCATCAACACCGCTGATTCGGTACCCGCAACGCTCAACTCCAAATCAGAATTTTCTAACGTTACTTTAGAAGGATTTAACACATAAGCGCCATCAATATAACCAACAATCGCCGCACCAATTGGGCCGTTAAACGGAATCCCTGAAATCGCCAAGGCCGCTGAAGTACCCAACATCGCCGCCACTTCCGTGCCCACTTCTGGATCAAGCGCTAACACAGTCGCAATCACTTGCACTTCGTTCATAAAGCCCTTTGGAAATAACGGACGAATCGGGCGATCAATTAAACGTGAAGTCAGTGTTTCAAACTCAGACGGACGGTTTTCACGCTTTAAAAAACCACCGGGAATGCGTCCTGCGGCATAGGCTTTTTCTTGGTAATGCACAGACAGCGGAAAGAAATCCTGCCCTTCACTGGCTTTTTTAGCGCCAACTACGGTGACTAAAATACGGGTATCGCCCATACCCACCATCACCGCACCGTCTGCTTGTCTTGCGACTTCACCGGTTTCAAATGTCACTGTATGCTGCCCATACTGGAATGTTTTTACATGTTTTGCCATCAGATTTTCCTATAATTCTATTTTAAATATTGCTTGGATTTAACTGAAAACCTGAATCCTTAAACCAACCAGGCCTGGTTATCAAACAGACCAAAAGGCAAGCTTAAGGATTCAGGTTAAGGGTTCGCAGTTAAACAAGTGGGTTTAATCAAACATCACCATTGTAACGCTTGAATTGGTTTTCGCCTACAAAAAAGCCCCGACAAGCGGGGCTTTTTTGTTCAGACCTCTTGAATTACTTACGTAAGCCAAGACGACCGATTAAATCTAAATAACGCTGACCATCTTTATGATGTAAGTAATCTAATAACTTACGACGACGGCTAACTAAACGCAACAAACCAACACGTGAGTGGTTGTCTTGTTTGTGAGATTTAAAATGCTCAGTTAAGTGCTTGATACGGTGAGTTAATAGGGCCACCTGAACTTCTGAAGAACCGGTATCCTGTGCGTTCGCGCCGTATTCAGCAACGATTGACGCTTTAGTAGCTGCATCCATCTTTTTCTCTCCTAGAGATCGGTTAAAAATAAAAGTTCATCTCCGCAACCGATAGCAGAAACGAACCGCAAATTATCCACAAAATAGCCAATAAATCAACAAAAAACACACTTTACCCGGGAAAACGCATCTAAAGTAAATAATGAGACCTTTGCACGAGAAAAGCTTGCCAAACCACTATAAATCTGCAAAGAAATCGCTTGTATGTTAAAATAGCAACATATTATTACATATTACTGGATCTTATCACATGGCATGGAAAAACCTCTCACAGACCTCACTCGCTGATGCATTTATCTGCCCCCATCCGGCACTCAATGAATTAGATGGGGTTGAAGAGCTAATTGACTGGTCAGCGTGTGAAGCCTTAATGGTCAATATCCATAGCAACCCAATGGGTGAGCGTGCCTTTCCACCGCTACTTATGTTCAAGATCCTACTATTACAAACCTGGTACAACCTCAGTGATCCAGCCTGTGAAAAACAACTGGCTCGCGATTTATTATTTCGTCGATTTGTCCAGCTCAGCTTAACCGATAGCGTACCTGATCACTCTACCATCTGGCGTTTTCGCCAACGTCTACAAAAAGACAACCTATTGGATGCCCTATTTGA
>NZ_JYNN01000058.1 GCF_000934765.1 Thiomicrospira microaerophila
ATCATGGCGCAAGCTATTGGCATCATTGCCATCTTCATAACCACAGGCCGATTGAAAAATACGTTGTGCTAACAAATTCTCAATGCTGTGTTGGGTGTAGGAGGCATGACGTTGATCTTTAATCGCGCCACTTAAACGACCAATCAAACCGGTTTGGCGGTTGACCCCACTCATGAGGAGTGCACCAAAATCGCTTGACATGGCACCGCCTTCAAAATCAGCGCGGATTGTTTTGGCATTGATAGCTGGAAAACGGAGTGTATTTGGGTTAGTATTACGCATGGTGAGCTCGCTATTGTTGTTTACGAAAGTTTTTTGGTTGAAACTTAATTATATCAACAAGTTAGTCGAGTTTCACCCCTTTTTATGAAATATTCGGGTTATCACCAAGCAGGAACCTTTCATCGTTATAATAGCCAAATTAAACGGGAGATGGCAAAATGAATTTGAGCCTTGCAGATAATAAAATTTGTTATTTAGGCGGCGTTGGCATTATAATGTATCTCAACAATACCTCACCCGCTACCCATAAGAACAGCGCCCTGCGTGGGGTTTTTCGTTTCTGGGGCGCGAAAATGTCTAAAAGACCGTTTAGCAAACCCCATTTCACCTACGCTCAACAGCGAAAAAAGCGCCAGCAACAGGGCATGATAATTGACATGCTGGATCAACAAGCTGAGCACTATTTAGCCCATTTCAACTACTATCGTTTATCCGGCTACTGGTACGATCTCCGCCAACCTAATGGTCAATTCAAGGCCGATCCCGTTGAATATAAAATTACAAAACCACAAGCAGCGGCTTGAGATGATAAAGACAGGGGCGGTTGAATGAGATTGACACCGGAACTCAGAAGGAAAATGCGTAAAGCCATTGCGGTATCCATGCAGATTGAAGGCTATACAACCGACACTTCACCTGAGCGCAGGAAATACATCAAGCACTTAATGAAGCGTTACAAGGTCAACGTCAATATTGATAAAACCTTTTTAAACCAAGCAAAGTGAAAAGAATCATGACAAGTATCCAAGGCTATATACCGCCAAGTTTGCCACTGCAACACGAACTAGAAACCAAAGCCGTGCTTAAAAAAGCCATTGCCGCCAATACCGCCTTGGCAAAACTGAACGGTGTAGCGGTTCGGATTCCAATCAAAATGGGAAAAAGTAAATATTTCATTACTACACGTTTTTACCAGCTATTGAGTGGCGAAGGCCCTTATGAGTAAAAAATGCCGAAAATTGAACATGACTCGAAAAACGTGAGTAAAAAATAAAAAAATTTACTCCCATAAGCCGCAAGCAAGAAAAAAACACAAGAATTGACGCATACAGATAGTGAGCAGACAATGATAGAGCCAAAAAACATACAGCAAATCGAAAGCACCGATATGGGTTCCCACGCCCAGCCTCGGCGCACTGCGCCCCGCACCAGACGAATCTGTGAGTTGGGATACCACCGAAAACCTCTATGTTGAACGAGCTGTTGTAAATTATTTAGCATTTGTTTACCGTGTTTTTAGTGCATATAAATTGCATAAATTAGAAAGTAGAGAAGTTTTATGATTACTGATTTCAAACAAATTGATTCACTCACCCCTTCCGACTTTGAAATTTTCGTAAAAGAGGTTTTTGAGGATGCGGGCTGGAGTGATGCCGTAATAACTCAAGTAGGAAAAGAATACTCTCATGGTGACGGTGGTGTTGATATCTTTGCTTACAAGAATGGAAGAAAATTTGCAATTGAGGTAAAGCAAAGAAATATAAATGCTACTGTTGATACTAAAGCTTTAAATCAGTTAGTTACTGGTGCAAGGCTAGCTAGCGTACAAAATATGATTCTTGTGACTAACTCTTATTTCACCTCGGAGGTAAAAGTTAGAGCATTAAAATTGGGCGTGGAACTATTTGATCGTGACGGGCTTCAAAACTTGTGGATTGAAAAGCATTCTGAGATTGGTCGAAATATTAAAATGCGAAAATATCAGCAAACAATAAATGATGAAGCATTAACCAAAATTAAAGAGAAAAAAACAAAACTACTCATCGAAATGGCAACAGGTCTGGGGAAAACTTATACTGTCGCGAACCTTGTAAAGACATTGATAAAAAATGAAAGTTATTCGATAAAAAAAGTGCTGTTCTTAGCTCACCAAGTTGAAATTCTTCTACAATCTGTAACAGCGTTTAAAAATATTCTAGGAATTGGAACTTATACATTCTCTGCTTGCTTTAATGGCGCATCACCTGAGAACACTGACTTTGTATTCGGTTCATTTGATACCTTCTTCTCCAAAATAAATGAGCTTAGAGAGGACGAGTTTGATCTTGTAATCGTGGATGAAGCGCACCATGTACCAGCAAGAACATATTCACAAGTTATTGATTTTCTGGATCCGAAGATACTTATTGGCCTAACGGCAACGCCATATAGAGAAGACTTAAAGAGTGTTACGCAGTTTTTTGGCGGTATCGATGGCCATATAGGTAAATATGACTTAGCATGGGCTTTAAAACATAATAAATTAGCATTTCCTAAATACAAAGTGATGCTTGATGATTTGAGTGATAGTCAACTTGAAATGTTGAAAAATGGTATGACTGTATCAGATATAGATAAGTCATTATTTCTGCATAAGAAAGATGAAGAAATTGTCCGTTTAATCGAAAAAGAAGTTACCCAACAAAACTTTCAAACACCAAAAGGAATAGTTTTTTGTAAAAGCATAGAGCATATGCAGTACATGATTAAATTCTTCAAACCAGGTACTGCAACACTAGTGCATTCTAAAATGCCTGACTCTCAACGGCGAGAAAATATACGTTCATTTCGTGAAGGTGAGCATAGTTACATTCTGGTTTGTGATCTATTTAATGAAGGTGTAGACATACCTGAAACTAACCTACTTGTTTTCATTAGATACACAGGTTCAAGAACAGTTTGGCTTCAACAACTGGGAAGAGGTTTAAGGAAGACAAAATCCAAAGAATTTGTAGTGGTTTTAGATTTTGTTGGCTCATTAGAAAGGTTGAACGAAGTACATAACCTATCTGAAAGAGTTAGAAACATTCCTGTTGATAAAGATAATTATGAAGAACGGAGTATGAATGAAAAACAGGTAAATGAAAAAAAGTCAGTGGTTCACAATGATTATATAGAGGTTACATACAATGAGGCCGCAGCCGATGTTCTAGAGCTAATCAAAAACCTGAACTACAGATTAAATTTCAGGTCAGAAGCTTTAAACCTCTGTAGACAATTCTATGAGACTGAAGGTCGTTTTCCAGATTTCTGTCGATTGCATGAGGAACTTGAAGGGCTAACTCGTGATCAAATCAACACTTTATTCGGCTCTTATCTATCTTTTCTTATGATAGCTTTCGACATGAGCACTTTCGATTCAAAATTTCATTTTATACATGAAAAATGTCATGAAATTTTAAAAAAGTTTGAAGAAAGTGGATTTACTCCTAGTGATAAAGCGATTAGCCAAGAATCTATTTTTGAGCACCTCCCTCTGTTTACTGAGATTGAAGTTAAAAGTATTTTAAAACAAAAAACTAATCAAGAAGAGTTGAATACAAAGGAAATAATTGAGCCTAAAGAGGTCAAAACTCAAAGTGTTTTTGATGTAACAACTCCCAAAATAGATAATAAACTAGAAGAAAGTGACATAGAAAAACGTGCTCTTCTAGAAAAATATAAACATTTTGAAAAGATGTCAGATTTGAAAAGTATTCCAGATAGTGACATGAAAATTATCAAACGTCTATTTAGATCAAAACTTCTATTTTTAAAGGTGGTCACAAATGCAAAGTAAATCCTTTTCAGACTATAGTGAGCTGTGCCACTTTGTAAAAAAATTTGGCGTTGAAGTTGACCATAACTTTGAAAAAGTCATTAAAAAGATTTTTGCTTTAGTAGACTCAAGTGTATTACCAATAAAAACAGTGACTATTGATTCGATTTTAGAAATCCCCCCTTTAGATTTAACAAAAATCAAAGGAGTGGGGTTAGGGTATGCAGGCTTACTTGAAGATGTGCAAAAAAAACTTACTAATAAAACTTTTGAGCCGTTTGATGTGATAAGTGCCTCTCAAAAAATATGCTTTTCTAAAAAATTAATAGAAGATCTAAGATTCAGTTATAAAGGACTCAACCAGCAAGAAATCAAATACCTGAAAAATTTAATTAACGATATTGGTAATTTAGATTTAATTGATATTATTGAACTGGATATAGATTTATTAGAACAACAAAAAGGATACGGGAAAAATAAGATCCATATTATTACTGAATTAAAAGAGAAGTTTTTTAATGAGCTATTTAGGGTGGCAGTATTAGGTGGCAATTTTAATTACGGGCAGTCCGATTTAATTGTATCAGTTCAAAGTAGTTTTTATTCAGATGTTGACTTGGAAGAGGTAATTATTGAAGACATTGAAGATTTTGTATTTGAATTACCTGAAAATGAATGTGATATATTCCTTTCAAGGCTAGGCTTCAACCATCAAGTACTTACACTAGAAGCTCTGGGGCAGAAGTACGGTGTAACAAGAGAGCGAATTAGACAAATTGACAAAGGAGTTTTTAACCAATTCGTTAAAGAGTTCACAATTCCTTTGGAACTAATCAAAGATCAAATTTTGTATAAAACTGAGGATAAATTTCTTACCATGCCGACTTTGTATTCTCTTTTCGAAAAAGAGCAAAGTTTCTATTCCTTTTTTGCAAGGCTTCTTCAAAGCAATTCAGAGTTTGACATAGATGAATTCAAACCATTAAGCAACCTCAGCTTATTTGATGAGTTCGTCACTGAAAATAAATCACCATTTGAAAAAGAGCATCTAATCAACGAGTTGGTCTCGAGTACAGGATTAAATTTTATAAAAGCCTCTATAACACTTGATTTTCTTACCGATAAAGGTGTTTTTACACAAGACCTTGAAGGAAAATACCTACCATCTAGGCTAGGAAAAAAAGAAGCCTTAGCCCATACTCTTTTAAACTTTCCTAATGGTCTTCCCTGGAAAGATGCTGCACTTTTTACAAACAGTAAAGGATACTCTAGAAATAATATATATACAGATAGGTTAGATGGATCTTTTAATACATCAGAAAATATTTACCAGTCAGGTAGCGGTACTTATAAGCACCTAATCTTCTCATGCTTGAACGATGTCGATCTGGACCAGGTAATCTTAGATGCAAAAAACTTTCTTGAAACACTTCCAAACAATTCCTGCCATTTAAATGAGTTTTTTCAAATTTATCATAATAAAACTCATTTGGGCTATTTTGAGCTAAGGTATATTCTTAGAGAATATGGTGAGTTGCACGGAGTTTTTTTTCGTGGTAAATCAAATCAAGACAGTATCTCATTGAATGAAGGCGTAAGTCTTGGTGGTCAACGTGAATTAATTATAAATCTTCTTAATCAAGCTGAAGGACCACTATCAAAAGCTGAGATCGCTCAAAAGATTCGTAGCCAAAGTTTAAGACATGCCACCTTCTATTTATTTGAGCTAATGAATGAAAAGAAAGTTATTCGTGTTGAAAACATGCAATATTCAACTCCAGAAAAGATGTTTAAGAACATTAATATTGATAACTTACTAATTCAAATAAAAGATTTAGTGACTAGTGTAACAAAACCAGTTGAAGCAGATGTGCTTCGACAAAAATTAAACGTTAAAAACAGCTTGAGTTATTCTAAATATTTTTATTTATCATTAGCTGATATTTATATAGATAGCATTGGGTTGTTTAGAGTCAAAGGCTTCCTTTCTTCAACGCCTATTGAATTTAATGGCTTATCTGGATTAACAAGTCTAGTTTGTGATCGAACGCTTTCCTTTAGAGAAAATGTTGATATTGTCAAAGATAAAGTTCTAATCACGCAGACTGTTGCAGAGTCCGCAGTATCACAGTTTTATTATGTGAATCAATGAAGAATGGTATGGGCTTGATAATTTAAATGAATGCAAATATGTTTTATTTTCGTAACAGGATTTGAAAAGAGTATCTGCTTATAGAAGTTGGGTGATTTTAAGTTGGCAATAAATTTTCTATATAAATAGTAATGAGTGTAAAGAAAAATTAAATGATCCTTTATAAATATTTACCGCTAGACGACAAAAATGATAAAGGATTTGATTCTTTAAAAATTTTTACCGATAAAACACTTTGGTATTCGTCACCACTGGATTTTAATGATCCTTTTGACTGTAAACCGATTATGAAAGTACCAAGCTTAAAGGATATGAAGCGTGAAAATGGCGATTTATTCAAGCAGGTTGCAGTTAATTTAGGCGTTAAGGGCGTAAAAAAATTAGATTCAGATAGAAGGTCTTATATTGGCTTAAAAAACAATGTTGAAAGTGGAAAGTTTTTGCGGGATTTAACCGGTAAAGTAGGCGTTACTTGTTTTTCTGAAACGCCTAAAGAAATTTTGATGTGGTCACATTATGCGAATAACCATAAGGGGTTTGTCGTTGAGTTTGAAGTGATACCTTCACGCTATGAGGAATGTTTGAAGTCCATAAGTGAAAAAGAATTATTTGATTGCATGATTTATAACTTGCTTGCACAACCAGTTAAATACACTCAAGAACGACCTGTTTTAAAACCTTATATAAAAGGAATGAAAGAAGGTGAATTAGTTGAGCGATTACTACACTCAAAATCTAGTATTTGGCAATATGAAAGAGAGCATAGAATTGTTGCATCTCTTATGCATCCTCCAGGGCCGTACAGATTTAATCCAAGCTTATTGAAAAGAGTTGTTGTTGGAATGTGCATGCCAGATGACTATCTACAAAAACTTAAAAAGGCTGTGCAATTTTTTGAACAAAAAAATCAAGTACAAGTACAAGTTTTGTATGCCAATGAGTCCTCTGAGCACTATGCTGTTGAAATAACGGGTTTGTGATGATGACCTACCAACCGCCATTTACCCTTACCACCAGAACACTTAACCTAATCGCTTCCATTAGCGAGCAGTTGGGGCGTTTGTCGGTTTTGCATGAGCAGGCGCAGGCAATGCATTTGCGACGGGTGAGTGGTGTGAAGCGATATTTAAACCTTTAAAGTTAAGGAGTAATGATGCCAACGATTTCAATGTTTTATGGGATTGTGATTTATTTGTATTATTTCGATAATGAAAAACATAATTTGCCGCACATTCATGCAAGGTTTCAGGATTTTACCGCTTCCTTTTCCATTGAAACCGCAGACGTTTTATCCGGCGATTTCCCTAAAGGTAAAGCGCGTATGGTGCAAGCATGGATTGAAATCCATCGCGAATCCCTAATGGCAGACTGGAATTTAGCGGTGAATGGCGAGCCACCCTTTAAAATTGAACCTTTGCGATAAGTAGCCCTAAACATGAATAAAGTTATTTCAGTTATACCGCTTGCGGATTATCGGTTGCAGTTGAAATTTTCGACCGGGGAGGAGGCGGTGTTTGATATGACGCCTTATTTAGATAAAGGGGTGTTTACCCAGTTAAGAGATGTCACGGTTTTTAAACAGGCTTATATCGCTTGGGATACGGTTTGTTGGCCGAATGAGTTGGATATTTCGCCGGATACCTTGTTTTTTAAATCTCAGACAATAGCCGTTTCAGGTGTGGTTTAGTGAGTAGGTCAGTATTTGGGTTACAATAAATACAGCGTTTTTGGCTTTTGGTGCCAGATGAAGAAACAGTTAGGAAATCAAAATGAATAACAAGCAAGTGCATTCCGTAGAAATTAAAGGTTTTAAAGGCTTTGAAGATTTTTCGTTAAGCGGTTTGAAGCGCGTTAATTTAATTGGCGGTAAAAATAATGTCGGCAAAACGGCCTTGATGGAAGCCTTGTACCTTCATTTGGCGAGCGATGACGTGTTGGATGTTGTTCGGGGGTTAAATACGTTACTGACAAGAAGGCAGAGTGGTTTTTTTGAGCCTCATTCTGGAATATTGGATATCGACATTTTTTATAAGAAGAGTGAAAACTTAGAAATCAAGTTAAATAGTAATTTGTTGAGTTTAGAAGTTATACATCAAGCGGTTAAGGTTGTTGATCCTGAAACGCATGATGTTAAATATGTAAATAAAACTGCGATTCCAGAAATGGGGTTGGCGGAGTTTAGCTTTTCTAGGATTAACGATGATTTTATTGAGGTCAGTTTTGGTATTGAAAAACAATGCATAAAACTGGCAGAGTTAATTCAGCGCAATTTGACAACAGGCTATCAAAAAAAATCCATTGAACAACGCAAGGACGCACATTTTATTAGTTCAGCTAGGGTCGATGAAAAGCATATAGCGATTCTTTATGGCAGTTTGGTGGATGCCAATAAGGAGCAATATTTAAATGATTCGCTCAGCTTGTTTGATGAATCGATCATTGCACTAAAGCAGGTGGTCACAGAAAGGGGAGTGGTGTTAAAACTCTCCAGCACAACACAGGAAAAACCGGTTTTATTGTCGTCATTTGGTGAGGGGATTAATCGTTATATTGCGGTTTTGTGTGCGATTTGGGCGAGTAAGGATGGTTTTTTATTTGTTGATGAAATTGAAAATGGCATTCATTACAGTAATTATCCGAAACTTTGGAAGTTGATTTTTGAAGCTTCTAAGTTGGCTAATTGCCAGTTGTTTATCACAACGCATTCAAAAGAGTGTATCGAGGCGTTTAATGAGCAAAACAGGGATGATGAAGGCGGGTATTTTGAACTTTATCGTCATTATAAAACGCAGCGAATCGTCGCTAAGTCCAGAAACTTTGAGCAGTTGGATTATGCGCTAAAACATGATGGAGAGATTCGTGGTGAATAATCTTCTAATTGTAGAAAGTGATAGTGATCGCCTTTTTTTGGAGGTGCTAATTTCTCACCTAAACCTTAGTGTTGAAGTGGGGAAGCCAATCTGTTTGGTAGAGGATTTTGAGTGCTTAGAGGGTTTAAGTGAACGGAATATTACGCTTAAACTTCAGAATGAAAAACTCGACAAGTACGACAAGGTTGGCATTTTAGTTGATGCGGATAGTGAAGGTATTGCAAATCGTGTTGAACTTGTTAGGCGTGCGATTTTGGCGGCGGGTGCAACGAGTGCTCCCGAGTGTATGAATGAACGGGTGCTGTGCCCTGAATTTGAAGTTGAGTTTGCTATAGGTGTGATGCATTTGAATGGTTTTGGTGAGCTTGAGACTGTTTTAAAGGAAATTAAAGCCCAACCGTCACCCTATGCAGACTGCTTAAACGCTTGGAAAGCGTGTCTTGATGAGCAGGGGCAGAGTATTAAGCAAAAGGATTTTGATAAGTTTTGGCTCAATAATTATTTTCGATACGATACCTGTAGTCTTGCAGAAAGAGGCCAGGCTGGGAAAAAGTGTTCTAAAGCGGCGGCATTCAAAAAAGAGGGGATTTGGAACTTTGAGCATGAAGCGCTTGATGATTTAAAGTTCTTTTTGAAACTATTTGGTTAGTTCGATGCCAAGCTACTAACCGCCATTTACTCTTACCGCGATAACACTGAATTTATCACTTCGATTAGTGAGCAATCAGGGCGTTGGTGGCGCAGTTTGGTTTTTAGCCATCAGTCGGATTATTACCATGCGATTGGGCAAAGCACGGCAAAAACCAATTGTGCGCCGTTTATTGAGTTTATGTTGGAGATGATTGAGCAAACTTTGCGTGAACAATTATCCTTGACCCCGCAAGACAGCCCGCAAGTTATCCCGCAAGTTGATAATCAAGTCGTGGCGGATATTTTGCACAAACAACCAGGCCTGGTGGATTATTGCCAAATGCTAAGAACGCGGGCGGAATTGCAGGCGTTTTGCGGTTTGCATGACCGTGAACACTTTAGAAAAAGCGTATTAAAGCCGTTATTGGAAGCGGGTTGGTTGCAGAGGACTTTGCCCGACAAACCTAATAGCCCAAACCAGCGGTATTTTTTGAAAAAGGAGTATAACCAGTGACGGAAAAAACGAACACGGCGATGATTCGATCTTCTGCCGCTGAGTATCTAACTTTTATTGCCGCAAATGGTGAAAGCGGTGTTGAAACGGTGTATGCGGATGAGGATATTTGGCTGACGCAGAAGATGATGGCGGCGCTGTATGACGTGGAAACCCAGACGATTAATTACCATCTAAAGAAAGTTTTTAGCGACAGTGAGCTGGAAGAGGATTCAGTTATTCGAAATTTTCGAATAACTGCCGCATAGCGCTCGATGGATAAGAAGGAAACGACACATGTCTGATGCAAAATTTATGGCGATGGAGCCTTCGAATGCCAGTTTTGATGGGCTGATTGGTAATGGTGTGCGTTATCTGATTCCGACGTTTCAGCGAGATTATTCGTGGGATATTGAGCAGTGGGAAGAACTTTGGGCAGATATAAAAGGCTTGCCGGAAGAAAAATTTCATTACATGGGTTATGTGGTTTTGCAACGCAAGCCGGAAGACAATACTTTTGAAGTGATTGATGGACAACAACGGTTGATTACCTTGTCGTTGATTGTGTTGGCGGCGTTAAGAAAAATAGCCGATTTGGTGCAGTCGGGACAGGATATCGAAGCCAATCAAGAGTACATTCGAGTAAATCGGGATAAATACATTGGTTTTAAACATCCGGTCACCTTGGCGGTAAAAAGTAAGTTGACGTTAAATCGCAATAATGCGCCTTATTTCAAAAACCTATGCGCGCAGTTGGAGCCCGCCAATCATCGGTTTATGTCAAAAACCAATAAGTTATTGCGCGAAGCGTTTCGCTATTTTTTGGCACAGGATATGGGCGAAACCGGCGAAGAGATAGCGCAGACACTCTACGATGTTGCGCGTGGCATGATGTTCACCAAAATTGTGGTGGAAGATGATGTCAATGCCTATAAGGTATTTGAAACCCTTAATGCGCGTGGCGTTCAATTATCAACACCGGACTTGCTGAAAAACTTTATTTTTTCGATGGTGGCGAAAAACGATTCGGTGTTGCCGGAGCAATTGGATGAGTTGGATGAGCGTTGGTCGGCGATTGTGACGAATTTGGGGGAGTCGAGTTTTACCGATTTTGTGCGTTATCACCATAATGTGCAATATCCTCTTTTAACGAAAAAGAAGTTGTTTAGCACGATTAAAAAGCAGATTCATACCTCCGAGAAGGCGATGGCTTATTTGGATTCGCTTTCCGATATGGCGCCGGTGTATTCGGCATTGTTAAAACCGATGGAGGAAAAAGCTTGGTGGGTGAATCAGGCATCGGATTACGTTCCGGCCTTGCGTTATTTAGAGGCGTTAGCCTTGTTTAATATTCGTCAACCCTTGGTCGTGTTGCTGGCCGCATTCAAGCGTTTTGAGGTGAATGAGTTTGTGAAGCTGGTTCAGTATCTTTATGTGCTTTCCATACGTTATAACGTGGTTTGTCATTTATCACCGAATGAGCAGGAAACGGTCTATAACCAAATGGCCATCAAACTGTTTAATGGTGAATATCAGCGAGCTAGTCATGTAAAAAATGATTCGAATGGGTTTAGACGCTTATATCCGAAGGATGAGGTGTTTAAAACAGCATTTGAGTTTCACCGTATGCCGAGCCGCCAATCGCCAAAGAAAATTCGTTTTTTATTGGCAGAGCTTGAAAATCAATTGGGTAATGGGGTGTCCGAAGACAAAATGGTGTTGGAGCATGTCTGTCCGTATCATCCAGAGCAGGGTTGGCATGATTATTTTGGCGAGGGCGCTACCGATGTCTATGATCGCTTAGGCAATATGGTGCTGTTGGAAAAAGATGATTTGAAGCGTGCGGATTTTTCGACCAAAAAACAGGCTTATCGCGACTCCAGCCTGGCTTTAGCGGCTAAGGTTGCTGAATTTGAGGATTGGAATGCCGCCAGTGTAAATCATTACCAGTCCTGGTTGGCAGAACAAGCGTTACAGACATGGAGAGTGGATTAATGCAACTTCAGTTTAACCAAAATCTTCCGCATCAAAAGGCCGCTTGGGAGGCGGTAGTGAGTTTGTTTGAGGGGCAGGAGAGCTGTTCTGTGCCGTTTACTATGCCGCAAATCAATGCCACCAGGCCTGGTGATCAGCAGTTTGGTTTGGATTACGGTTCTGATCCCCAGTTGGGAACGGCAAACCGTTTGGTGTTGAGCGAAGACGAACTGTTGGATAACTTAAAGCGCGTGCAGTTAAAAC
>NZ_KN882201.1:0-327 GCF_000934765.1 Thiomicrospira microaerophila
GGTGTAGGTTCCGGTGTAGGTTCCGGTGTAGGCTCTGGCGTAGGTTCTGGGCGAGTTTGAGATCCCCAGTTTGGCATGGCGGCCGTGTTTTGATTTAAGGGTGTATTCGTTGCAAAATGTTCGGGGTGTTCACTAATTAAAGGTACAAACCACTGGCTCAAATCTTGTTCAAAAGAACTGGAAAACATAAACATATAGCTCATATTGTCTACCTTAGACGTATCCCAGTCACCAATGTCTTGGTTAAATAGTTTGGTAAAAGCAAACATCTCTGCCATATTGGTGACATTAGAAGTATCCCAACCACCAATGTCATGATTAAATGCC
>NZ_KN882201.1:662-12261 GCF_000934765.1 Thiomicrospira microaerophila
GGTGACATTAGAAGTATCCCAACCACCAATGTCATGATTAAATGCCTCTGCCTCGTAAAACATCCATCTCATATCCGTCACATTAGCCGTGTTCCAGTAACCTATGTCGCCATTAAAGGTATTGGGATTCTCCGCCGAACCTCTAAAAAGGTCCGCCATATTGGTTACTTGAGATGTATCAATATTGTATTCTGAGTCTTCAAAAGTATAAAGAATGCCATCTTGCTCGATAGCATAAGTTTCACTTTTTGCAGCTTCCCTTAGTGCATTATTTGTAACAATTAGTGAGTTATTTAAAACCAGCATTTTACCCCACCCTGGTAGAAAATCTGGTTTATTTTCAATAGGTGAATTTTCTGCAAAACCACCATAATCCTCCTCTATTTTAGGTAGTGACCAGCCAGATAGATCATGATCAAACTGTGTTGCTCCATTTAGCGCCCAGCTTATATGGGAAACATTTGATACATCCCAGTTGCCTATGTTTTGATTGAAAGACTGTGCGCCTCGGAAAATAGCATCCATAAATGTAACATTTGAAACATCCCAGTAACCTATATCTTGATTAAAGTTAGATGCATGAGCAAACATCTCTCCCATAGTGGTTACATTTGAAACATTCCAATCGCCTATGTCTTGATTAAATGCTGTCGCATAATAAAAAACACCGTCCATTTTGGTTACGTTTGAAACATTCCAACTACCTATATCTTGATTAAAGTTAGATGCATGATCAAACATATAATTCATTGTCTGGATCTTTGACATGTCCCAGTTACCTATGTCTTGATTAAAAGCTCTCGCATTTGAAAACATCCAAGACATATCAATCACATTTGAGGTGTTCCAGTTGCCAATATTCTGGTTAAAAGGAGTGTATCCAAACATACCGCTCATGGTTTTAACATTAGAGGTATTCCAGGAACCAATATCTTGATCAAATGACCTGGAAGCGAAAAACATTTCGCTCATATTGTCTACTTTAGACGTATCCCAGCTACCAATGTTTTGATTAAATGAGTTTGCACCATAAAACATTTCGCTCATGTCTATTACGTTAGATGTATCCCATTGCCCAATATCTTTATTAAATTTTCGTGCCGCTGCAAACATTCCACTCATGTTTGCAACATTGGATGTGTTCCAACTACCAATATCTCTTTGAAATGATTCTGCAAGTGAAAACATATTGCTCATATTGGTAACGCTGGACGTATCCCAGTAACGTATATCTAAATTAAAAGTGTTCTTACCGTTAAAAAGGTCTGACATATCGGTTATCTTTGATGTGTCTATATTGTATTGCGTGTCATCAAATGTATAAGTAATTCCATTATGCTCGATAGCATACGATTCATTTTTAACAGCGTCGCGAAGCTGCTCTTCTGTAACAGTAAGAAATATTTTAGGCTCCGTAATAGGCTCCTCGCCCCACCTCGGATGCCAGTAAGTTTCAGTTGTAATCCATGAGTTTATTTTGTCAAACTGATTCGGAGTATGTTGTATTAATGGTATCCGCCAGCTACTGATATCACCATTGAATGACGTAGCACCAGCAAACATTCCATCCATATTGCTGACTTTCGAGGTATTCCAAGCCTCAATGTCTTGATTAAATGAATGTGCATTTTGAAACATTGTTCTCATATTCGTAACATTGGATACATCCCAGTGACCAATATCTTGATTAAATGCCTGTGCACCGTGGAAGAGACCTTGCATGTTATCAATGCTGGATACATCCCAGTGACCAATATCTTGATTAAAATCTCTGGCGTTATGAAACATATAGCTCATATCTGTAAGTAAATCTAGAGACCAGCTAGAAATATCTTGATTAAAGTTCGTTGCTCCGCTAAAAATTGAACGCATATCTTTTACATTTGAAGTGTTCCAATTGCCGATATCTTGATTGAACGTTGCAGCAAGCGAAAACATTCTATTCATATCCGTAACGTTTGACGTATTCCAATTACCAATATCTTGATTAAACGTTTTAGCACCATAAAACATTTCTTTCATATTTGTAACGTTAGATGTGTTCCAATAACTTATATCTAAATCAAAATCAGATTTAAAGTAAAAAAGTCTGTGCATATTGGTTATATTTGATGTGTCAATATTGAAATCAGAGTTTTCGAAAGTATATCTTACGCCATCTTGCTCAATAGCATAAGTTTCATTTTTAATAGCTGCTCTTAAGGCTTCTTCGGTTACAATGATCGAATTATTAACAACGGGCATCTTACCCCAACCGGGGAAGTAAGAAGGAGTATCATTTAGTGGAGATCCTGAGGAAAAGCTGCTGGGTAAGCTTTTAATTTGCGTTACAACCCAATCTGAAATATCTTGATCAAACGATTTTGCATGGGAAAACATTGCAAACATATTTTTGACATTTGACACATTCCAGTTTGAGATATCTTGATTGAAATCAGATGCATTTCTAAACATAGACGACATATTGCTGACACTCGATACGTCCCAGTCCGCTATACTGTGATTGAATGAACCAGCATCCCAAAACATAGCGCCCATATTTGTAACTTTTGACGTATCCCAGTCCCCTATATTCTGATTAAATTCAGTTGCTCCATTGAACATACCATCCATGTTCGTTACATTCGAAACGTTCCATTTTCCAATATCTTGGTTAAATGCACTTGCTAATCCAAACATACGACCCATGTCTGTAACGTTTGAAGTGTCCCAATATCCAATATCTAAATTAAAGTCAATGGCATTGAAAAAAAGGGAGTTCATGTTGGTTATTTCGGATGTATCAATATTGTATGCAGAGTCCTCGAAAGTATAGACTATTCCTTTATGTTCAATAGCATAGCTACCATTGCTAATTGCTTGCAATAATTGGTCTATTGTAACTGTAAGATATGTAACAACCTTTACTGCCTCTTCAAGTTGCCCTAGAGATACGGGACTAAAAAATAAAACCTCCTGACCTGTAAAGTCAAAAAACCTGTCGGACTCATCTAAATTGTATTCAAGCTGAATTTGTTCTGATGCTTTAATATTGTGAGAAAGGGTAATCGTCACTTGCTCTGGGTGGGATTTATCAATCTCATAATCTAAAAAATTCGGGATATCCCTCTCGTCTTTCGTAGCATTAACTAGTTTAAAAGAATCAAGAAGTGAAAAAGCAAGAGTCATTGGCTTATCAAAGGTCAGTATTATTTTATTAGGTAGGCCTAAAGTTACAGTTAGTAATTGCGCAGGAGATTGAATATCTTCTGTTAAAATATCATTGTCTATAATAACTACTGGAGCATACTGCTTATTTCCCTCAGGCATTAGTGCGCCATTTACATCTGTAATACGTACAAGAAAGGCTTCGGTAGGCTCCCAAACTGTATCACCAATAATCTTGATTTTTATTTCACCAATATATCCACCTTTGCGAATCACTAATGAATCTTCTTGGGCAACATAATCTTCGCCAGCTTTTGCTGTAATGTCACGTGTTTCATAAAAAATATGTGTGTCTGAGAGAGCAGGTTTACTTAATATTACCTTGAGGGTTGCATAAACATCATTGTCGCCATCACCTTCAAAAACAGTTGTACCTCTAATTTCGACGCTAGGCAATAAATTAGGTGTGTCATAGTTTAGATTTACGGTTGTCTTAATCACGTGATGAGGTTGAATATTCATATCTCTTGGAGCGTAGAGACTGATGGATGCTTGGTGAGTTGCTTTTTCACCTTCGGGAGATAGGATTGGTATGGCTACATCCGCAGATTTTTCACCAGCTTTAAATTTAACCACTCCTGTATTGGTTTGATAGTGCTTATTGGCTAACAATGTTGATTCGCCGGGGTTTATTACGTAATAAAATACCGTATCCTCCTCTATGGGGCGATCAATTTGAATTGTAAGCTTAATCTCATGGTCATTTCCTAGAGTTTTTACTTCAATATCGTTACTTAAAAGTTCAATATTGTAAGGTTGATCTGTTGGATCTTCATCATACTTAATGGCGCCAAACGTAGGTAATGGGGTTTGTGGTGTCCAGTCTGGCTTGTTATCGAGTGAATAGAAGTTTTTATGGGTGGCGGCGGCATCTAGAACCCTGCCGTGCTGATCGATGGTAATCAGGTTGCCATCGATGCCATCCCAAATCAAGCCTTCACGCAGCTTTGCCATTTCGGCTGGGGTTTTGTTGGCATCTAAAAAGTGTTCGCCTTTGAAAGTAGATACACCACCATGCATGATCACACCCGCCTCTTCTAGGCGGGCGGCAATGCTAAGTAGATCACTTTTGGAAATCGGGTCGCCGTGTTGATCACGAATATCCCACAGATCATAATCCGCCGTGATAATTGAGTTAGCCGGTTTATCATAGAGCGAAACTTTGGTTTTCACTAAGCCTGTTGCGGCTTCAATGTAGTAACTTGAGTCTAAGCCATGGATATAGTTGGTTGGTTTATTAAACTCATCATTTCTTGAATCAATGCGCTTATTTAGTATTTCGAGTGCCTGCTTTTTTTCCAAGCCACTATAATTCATAAACGCATGCAGCATATCAGGGTTAACAGAGGCATCAGGTTTGAAAACCGCCACCAAGCCAACCAACTCGTCACTGAATCGTTCTGCGCCGATTGTTTTGTAGTAATTTTCTGCGATAAAATAATCTACATCCGTTAATGTTTTGGCTTTGATGTCCATCGGCTTCATCAATACGCCTTGCTGAATCCATTTGTCAGACTCTGGGTTAGGGGTGCGGAACACCGCCATCACGCCCACATCGGCACAATTTCGCTCAACCGTAAACTCATTAAGCACCTTGGTAATTTTAGCGACCAGATCACTGTTGATACCACGCGCCTCAAGTTCCGTGATTTCGGTCATTAAGCCCGGATTAATGTCGAAGCCTTCAAGGCGGTTGTACTTAAACAAGTCCTCAAGCACGGCAATGGTATTTTTTGCGAAGGCTTTAATATAGGATTCTCCATCATCTCTGCCATAGGCCTCGACAATGCTTGGCTTTAACAACGCTAAGGCCTCGTCGGCATCGGCGGCCTGGTCACTGCTTAATAGTTTTTTTACTTTTTCATAAGTGGCCGCATCAAGCTTTAGGTTCTCGCCTAGTTTTGCTTTTAGTTGCTGGAAAATTTCATTAACGGAGTTTTTCTTGATAATTTTTTTCAAATCCAACTTAACAAACATAGCGGTTTCTAGCATCGTAGGTACAGTACTCGTTGCAATCGAGACGGTTTTAGCGGTAAGTGGATCCTGTTTCTGAAGGTCTTGCCAAGTATCATAGTAGCTGGTGTAAGGCGACAGATTGGCATTTGAGCTAAAGTAGTTGGCGGTGATTGTCATAAACTGTTCTTCGGTTTTAGTAAACCAAACGCCTACTTCATTCTGTATCGCTTGCAGCTTGTCTTGAAAATCATACATTGTATCGACAATCGAATCGACAAGCCCCTTACGCTGCTCTGCGCTCAGACCTGCTAATTGCGTTAACCCATAACCAAGGGACTCCGCCATTTTGAAAATTTGATCAACGCCAATGGTAAAGAATGAGCCATTATTACTTATTGTCATCGAATTCGTTGACATGTTGCCGATATTATTAACAGAGCAAATGCCCTTGTCGATCATCGAAATAGCGATATCAATCGCTTTATCCACTAAAATAGAAGTGAGCTTAGTAAACTGTGTTGCAACAAAGTTGACCGTGCCGCCAACCGCGTTGTGTATATAATTGCCAACCCCCTCATACACATTAACAGCACTCTCCATAAACCGATAGCTGGCATCAATGAATCGATCACTGAACAACTCATGAGGCACTAGGTCGGTTAAGGTTTGTGTATCAATTTGACCGATGTGCTCCTCTAAAATCCAATTCGTTTTATAGCCGGTTGGATCGTTAGACGCAGCGACATCCGCCTTTGTGATTTTGGATAGCTCGCTAATAAACGCCAAGCCTTCGCCTGACTTGGCAATATCACAACCATAAAGCAAAATGTCACCATTCTCACTTAACTGTTCGCCAATAGCCTTTAATAGATCACTTTTTTGTTCCAGTGTTTGACTATTAAGCCGAGAAACACCGAGATCAACCTCGCCATCCCGCCCGTGGCTGATAAAATGCATACCGGTTACTTTTTGATCAATGCTCTCTAATATCGCCAACATTTGCGGCAGTACAGGCTGTGCGGCATTAAGAATAAACGAACGGATATCACTGGGCGCACGTAAATGCACATCAAGATAACCTTCAACGTTGTTCATTACAAATAACACTTCATTTTTAGTTTGCATAGTCTAAGTCTCACGGTAGGGAGGGTTGAGCAATCAAGTACACGCCTAAGCAAAAACACATCAACTGCTGAATAAGTTTGCAGCGCTAAGTAATTTTAAAGATGACATTATTTAATAATCCCCTGATAAAATCAAGCGATTATTTGCACAATTAATTCATAAGCACGGCATCTCAAAACACCCCGCTTAAAGCCATCTTGTAACATCACTATGCCTAAAATGTGTGATAAACCTATCTGAAATCAGATGTTTAAAGAAAAATAACAAAAATCTTAACAGTGTCGCTTTTTTAATGTAAAGTTGCTCATGTTATTATTTACTAGGGGCTAGGCATGCAATACAATTTCACGGCTATCATTCATAACAATCTATCGATTTTGCGCATCCCAGAAGGCATGGTTGCCCAAGTGATTGGGGCATCAAGTGCAACAAGAATTAGCTTGGAGCAGGGGGCTTCATTTGATTTTAAAGGTGTGTTTGCGCCCAACCAATTTGTGCTTCATGGAGCACCAGCCGATTGGCAAGTGAGCAGTCAAGGGAGCCATGCCTTGTTAACACATCGCTTAGGTGATCAAGTGATGATCCCCGCCTCCGCGACGATCACACAGACAATTTCATTTGATGATAGTGAAGATGAGTTTGCGCTAAAAATCAATACAGACCAAGTTGAACCGGTGATTAACTTAGGTGAACTCACATTAAGCGCGGATAACCAAGTTGTGGGTGCTATATTTGACCCAGTTCGAGATAATTATCTAATTGTAACAGAGCAACAATTGCGTGATGCGGTCGAGGATGGTAGTTATGCGATATCGCATAAAGGCACCTATTACACGCTTGAGGATTCTGATTATAATGTCGATACTTCGCAAGTGACCAGCATGTATGGATTGTTTAAGGACGACGATTTTAATGGTGATATTGGTTACTGGGATGTTTCAAGTGTGACGAATATGGCATGGATGTTTGAGGGTGCGAAACAGTTTAACCAAGATATAAGCGGTTGGAATACATCAAATGTTAAAGATTTTGGTGGAACCTTTGCGCTAGCAGACGCGTTTAACCAGCCTATCGGAAACTGGGATACCTCCGGCAGTGAGAATATGAGCTGGATGTTTGCACAAGCCTATGCATTTAATCAGCCGATTGGGGATTGGAATACATCAAATGTAACGAACATGAACTGGATGTTAGGTCAAGCCACGTCTTTTAATCAAGAAATAGAGACTTGGGATACATCAGCGGTTGTCAATATGGCTGATATGTTTAAAGGGGCGACCAGTTTTAATAAAAGCTTGAAGGACTGGGATGTCTCAAGAGTAGAAAGTATGGACGGTATGTTGTGGGATGCGGTTAGTTTTAATCAGGACTTGTCAGAATGGCAAACGGATTCATTGACTAACATGCCGCCTGAAAATTTTGCCAACTATTTAACTGAGGTTTACTATCCAGATGCATGGCTTATTGGATAGAATAATTGTAAGGATTTATTATGAATAAAAAAGCTAAACTATTTTATATTGTTTTGGCGACTGCTTCGCTATCCGCTTGTAATTCTGGTGGAACGGATAATAATCAAACACCAGCAGAAACACCAGCAGGCGCTTTGATTATTGGTAGCTGGTTGTATAAAACAGGCGATATTTCAATTCAAAGTGATACATGCACCGCTGGCGATACCGATAGCGGATATTTATTATGGCACTTTAATGCGGATGGTACTTATGCCAGTGAAATGGCAAAATGTTTTGATGGCAAAAAGCATAGCTTTAAAAAACCAAGTCTTAACGAAAATCCAGCCGACTACACCTACCAGTTTTCTGGTACATATTTCAGTAGCGCGGGGGTTGAAATTAATAAATTAAATTTAAACGACGCAAACCAAGGCAAAACACTTTATAAAGGTGTATTTATTAACGCCAACCAGCTTGTTTCAACCCAGGCAACCGATGAGCGAGATGGTTCAAGCGATGCTAAGCGAGAATGGGTGCTTGAAAATGCCTTTTTTGTGAAGCAATAATTTACTGTATTTTTTACTAATTTTATTATTATTAATTCTGGGCAAATAAAGAATTATAATTTTTATACAACAAAAGAGTGCGTAGTTAAGTATTTATTCATCCAGTGAAATGCTTTATACTTGCGCTCAGAAGTTTTTTATTGCGATAGATGGCTTGCAGGCTTGCAATAAGTGTTAGTGTTTGTGTGCAGGTGTATTCTCGTCATTGTGGTTTTTTAAAGGAATTATTTATATGAATTTTAATGTTTCAGTTGTGTTTTGGGATAACCTAACGCAGTTCACGGTCACCGAAGGATTGGTTGCTCAAATATATGGCAGCCAAAAGCCTACCGTTATTAACTTAGAGCTAGGCGCGTCTTTCCAGTTTCAAGGCGTGTTTGCTTCAAATACCTTTAAATTGCACGGTGATGCAGCGAGTTGGACCGCGACCAGTAATGGCAGTCATGCCGTATTGACGCATGAGAACGGTGACAGCATTATGATTCCGGGTTCCGCCAGCTTGGCACAAACTATTGAATTTGCCGATCAAAGCATTGAGTTTATGATTAACACTGACGATGCACCCGTGCTTGCGTTAGGTGACTGGGTGTTAAATGCTGAGCCACAAAAACTCATGCCACCGCCGACGGTTCCCGTTGAACCTGAAGAAGGTGAAAACACAACCGAGCCAACGGTACCTGATAAGTTTTATTTAACGGTGACAGAGCAACAGCTGCGAGATGCCGTATCAAACGGCACCTATGCCATAGAATCTGAAGGCATCACATACACTTTCGGTGACTCGAAATACAACATCGACACCTCTCAAGTTACTAATATGTATAGATTGTTTAATAGCAAATCAGATTTTAATGAAGATATCGGATATTGGGACGTGTCAAATGTAACAAATATGCAAGAGATGTTTCAGCATGCCAGCTCCTTTAATCAAGATATCGGTAGCTGGGATGTATCTAATGTCGTAAATATGCAGTATATGTTTAGATCCGCAAGTTCTTTCAATCAAGATATTGGTGATTGGGATGTGTTTAATGTAACTAACATGAATTGGATGTTTAACTCGGTTTCTTGGATTCCCATGAGTTTTAATCAAGATCTAACCAACTGGACGCCAGCAAAAATTAGTAGTTTGCCTCGAGATTTTTCTAGTAATTCACCCCTTAATCTTGATCATTATCCGACTTGGGGCAAAATGCCGGTGATTGATGGAAAATTGGTTGTAACGGAAGCGAAATTACGCGATGCAATCGCTAAGAAAACCTATGTGATTGAGCAGGACGGGGTGAGCTATTCAATTGAAAACGCCGCAAACACCATAGACACCTCTCGCGTGACGAACATGGACAGCCTTTTCAGAAATAGCGAATTTAATGGCGATATTAATCACTGGGATGTCTCTAGTGTGACCAGTATGCAACGCATGTTTGAAGGCACCAGTAATTTTAACCAACCATTAGATAAGTGGGATGTATCCAGTGTCACAAGCATGAAGGAGATGTTTAAAGCAGCCAATAGCTTTAACCAGAACATCAATAGCTGGGATGTATCCAGTGTCACGAACATGTTCTATATGTTTAGTTTTACCCCAACCTTCAACCAGCCATTGAATGACTGGGATGTATCCAGTGTTATTGATATGAATGGAATGTTAAACGGCGCGCAAACCTTTAACAGGCCAATTGATAGTTGGGATGTCAGTAATGTTCAGTTTATGAATTTTATGTTCTCTGGCGCCAAGGCATTTAACCAGCCACTCAATAGCTGGGATGTATCCAATGTCACAAACATGAATAATATGTTTGCATATAATGATGTATTTAATCAACCATTGAGTAACTGGGACGTAACCAATGTAACCAGTATGCGAGAAATGTTCTACAAAAACTCAGCATTCAGTCAGGATATAAGCAGTTGGTGGGTGCCCCATCTTTCTGGCGTAACCCCATTATATCGGTTTGACAATACATCTGAACTAGCTAAAACACCAGACTTTTTACCTAAATTTGGCGTCTCCATTCTCCTAACTGTTGACGAAGATAGCCTGCGTGAAGCCGTCAGCGATGGCAGTTTTGCGATTGAAGACAATGGCTTTATATTTAGTTTTGGCGACTCACATTATAATGTCGACACCTCGCAAATCACCGACATGTCAAACTTATTCGCAGACACCAGCTTTAATCAAAACATTAACTACTGGAACCTATCAAACGTCACTGATATCAGTGGTATGTTTGATAATGCGATAAGTTTCAACCAGGCACTAAATAACTGGGATGTATCAAACGTCACCAACTTTAGTAGTGCGTTTGAAGGCGCGCGTAATTTCAACCAGTCAATCAATGATTGGGATGTCTCAAGCGCTATCGATATGAGCGCGATGTTCAAAGGTGCGCAGAATTTTAACCAATTATTGGACAAATGGACCCCAGAGCAAGTAAAAAATATGGATAATATGTTTAACGGTGCAACAAACTTCAATCAAGATATATCGGGTTGGGCGGTTATTATCGGACAGCCAGAAGATTTTGCCCCAACGTTGGATGCGACCAAGCAACCTGAATGGATAGGCTAATCTATCCAACTCAATTTGAATAATTAATTTTTAAACCACGGAGAATGACACATGTCAGCACAATTGAAGAAACTGTTTAACGATGAATTTTTTACCAATACCGACACACAGCCAAACCCTGAAACCTTGGTTATTGCTATGTTCGAAAAAATCTATGCCATAAAGCAAGCGGACATACCAGCTGGCTTTGTTGACTGGTGGGTAGAGCAAATAACCAGCGGTAAAATTAAAGCCGAAGAAATGATTGAAACGTCGCTTGGCTTCGTGGCTGAAGGCCAGCTAGCTGATGCTGAAAAAGACCAAAAAAATGAAATTGAAGCGACATCACAGGTGGCGGCACAATTAACTGAAAAACTAACCACCGAATTTGGTTCAGCGAGTTTAGAGCTTATACAAGCCGTCACATCACAAGTTCGTGATGCGGTTAAAACGAATATGTCAAGCACAGCAACAACCGACGTAGGGGCTGATGTCGTTAGGGGCGCGTTGGATGAGGTTGTTGCAAAAACGGTTCAAACGGTGACGGATGCCGTCAAAAAACGAGTTGACGCAGGTGAAGAGGCAGATAAACTCGACGTAAGTGCGCTAACAACTAGCATCAAAAACGAAATAACACAGCAAGTAAAAAACACCATCGCAGAAAGAGATATCCCTAAGCCAACCGAAGCACCAACCGAAGCACCTACTGACGCACCTACTGACGCACCAACCGAAGCACC
>NZ_JYNN01000061.1 GCF_000934765.1 Thiomicrospira microaerophila
CAACCCGGACGCATAGAAGGCGGCGGCAACTGGGAACGCAACGTCACCGCGGGGCAGGGCGTTAACCTCAGCAACCAACGCATCAACCAAACCCTTAACCACGCGCTACGCCCCGACCAAAACGACATTATCCGCGCCACCAAAATGGAACGCGGCATGCTCCTGCTTAACGACCTCGCTGGGGTGAGCGCCACCTCCAATCTCCAGCGCGGCCGCGAATTTGGCACCACCCGGGTCGATGTCGCCTTTCGCGCCACCCCACGCTACACCGGCAACGCCTGGATCGACAACTACGGCAGCTACTACACCGGCGCATGGCGTGCCAACGCGATGGGACACATCAACAACCTCAGCGGCATGGGCGACCGATTAACCGGCATGATCACTCAAACCACCGACCAAAGCTACGGACGCATCGCCTACGACACCCCAATTAGCTACAACGGCCTCACCTTTAACACCAGCCTCAGCTACCTAAAATACACCCTCGGGCAAGACCTCAAAGCCCTCGACCTCAACGGCACCGCCCTCAGCGCCAACGCCGGGCTCAAATACCCGATTATCCGCTCACGCCAAACTAACCTCTACATCCAAGGCCAATACGACTACAAAGATTTAAAAGACTACACCAAAAACGACAACACCAAAGACCGCATTTATAACAACCTCACCCTCAGCCTCAACGGTGACAAAATAGATCGACTAGGCCAAGGCGGCCTCACCCAATACGGCGTCAGCCTCACCTACGGCGACCTTAACCGTAAAGGCAACACCAGCGACTACGACAGCGATCAAGCCACCGCCCAAACCCACGGCACTTTCCACAAACTCAACGCCAACCTCACCCGCATCCAACAACTCCAAAGCGGCCTTAACCTCCACGCCAGCGCCAGACTCCAAACCCTCGCCAGCGGCAACCTCGACTCCGGTGAAAAATTCACCCTCGGTGGCGTCAACGGTGTCCGCGCCTATGCGGGCGGCGAAGGCTCGGGTGACCAAGGCTGGCTCACCAGTCTTGAGCTGCGCTACGACCTACCCGGCGTGATGCTGTACAACGGCGGCATCCAAGTCCAAGGCTTTATTGACCACGGCCAAATCACACTGGATAAAAATCCTTGGGGTGCGCCCACCAACAACAATAACCTCAACAGCTACAGCCTCACCGGCACCGGTATCGGTCTAAGCTGGAGCCAGCCGCAACGCTTCATGCTCAAAGCCGCCTACGCCATCAAAATTAACGACGACATCAATGATCGCAGCACCACCGGCAAAGACAGCGAAGGCAAAGACAACAACGGCCGCTTCTGGCTCCAAGCAATGGTCTGGTTTTAACCAACATAACATTCCCTCTCCCTCAGGGAGAGGGCTAGGGAGAGGGTGAAACCCTAACCCAAACTCTCGTTCCCACGCTCTGCGTGGGAATGCAGACCGATAGTGAGTGATACGTTTTACTGGATGTAAAAGCTATCTGATAGATCGGTAAGCATTCCCACTGGGGACAGTGGGAACGAGAAAACCCACATAACATTCCCTCTCCCTCAGGGAGAGGGCTAGGGAGAGGGTGAAACCCTAACCCAAATTCTCGTTCCCACGCTCTGCGTGGGAATGCAGACCGAAACGAATCTGATAGGCCGGTATGCATTCCCACTGAGGACAGTGGGAACGAGAAACAACAACTGAACAACGAAATTTAAAAGCAAAGAGGGTAACACCATGCACAACAAAAACTCAAAAATCAAACGCGCCTCCCTAAACCACACCTACCGCCTTGTGTGGTCAGACGCCAAACAAATGTACATCGCCGTCGCCGAAATCGCCCCAGGTAAAGGCAAACGCAAAGGCGGCATCGTCGGCGCCATTGCCGCCTTGATGATGGGCTTTGGCGGCATCGCCCACGCCCTCGACCCCGGCACCCTGCCCGAAGGCGCCAACATTGTTCACGGCCAAGCGCAAATCCAACAACACAACAATGTGATGACCATCCACCAAACCAGCGACAAACTCATCACCAACTGGAACAGCTTCAACATCGGAAAAGACGCCACCGTCAACTTCCAACAACCCAACAGCAACAGCGCCGCGCTCAACCGCGTAATGGACAACAACCCCAGCCAAATCCACGGACGACTCAACGCCAACGGCAACGTCTATCTGGTTAACCCCAGCGGCATCCTATTCGGCAAAACCGCGCAGGTTGATGTCGGCGGCTTAATTGCCTCAACGCTCGAGATCAGCGACCAAGACTTCCTCGACAACAAACTCGACTTCAAAAACCTCGGCTTTAGCGAAGGCGACATCAAAAACCTCGGCCACATCCGCGCCAACGGCGGGGTCGTCGCGCTTATCGCCAACCGCGTATCCAACCAAGGCACCATCGAAGCCAACAATGGCAACGTCGCATTAGCGGCGGGTGATCACGTCACCCTCGACTTTAACGGCGACGGCCTGATGACCGTCACGGTCGAACAAGGCGTACTCGATGCGCTAGCCGAAAACGGCGGGCTGATCCAAGCCGATGGCGGTTTTGTCATCATGACCACCCAAGCACGTCAAGACATCTACCGCAACCTGGTTAACAACGACGGCCTAATTCAAGCCCAAACCTTATCCAGCAAAAGCGGGCGCATTATGCTAATGGGCGGCATGACCCAAGGCCAAGTCACCGCTAGTGGCAAACTCGATGCCAGCGCCCCGAACGGCGGCGATGGCGGGTTTATTGAAACCTCGGCCGCTAAGGTCGATATCCAACCAGGCCTGGTGGTAACCACGAAAGCCGAAACCGGAAAAACCGGTGAATGGTTAATTGACCCGACCGATATTGAAATTGTGGCGGGAACGGGTGGGGATTTTGATAGCAATGCCAGCAGCAGCACACAGATTGGTGCCGACACACTGGTTGCCAATTTGGCGAACAACAACATCACGGTTCAAACACCATCTGCCGACACTGGCGCTCAGTTGGGTGATATCACCGTCAGTGCGGATATTGTCTGGAATGCCAACACCACCCTCACGCTCGACGCCATTAATCACATCTACGTCAAAGCCAAAATCGAAAACCAAAACACTACCGGTGGTGGTGTGTATTTTAATGCCGCTAATAACCATTTTGCGGTAGGGTTTGATAACAACGGTAAGGTCGTGATCCATAATGCCGAGCAACTGCAATGGATGAACACCGCTCTGAGCGGCAAATACCAGTTGGGTTCTGATATCGTTTTAACCGCGCCAGCGGAAGGTGAAAGTAACTGGACACCGATTGGTGATTCGTCGAGCTTATTTCGTGGTATCTTTGATGGTAAAAACCATACCATTGATGGTTTAACGATGAATTCTACAGGAAACTATCAGGGTTTTTTTGGTATAAACTTCACGCATTCCGTGATTAAAAACCTTGGCTTAACCAATGTGGATATTAATTCTACTGGTTGGTATATAGGCGGCTTAATTGGTGAAAATAGAGGCACGCTTAGCCATGTTTATGTTACCGGCAAGGTAACGGGAGAGACTTCGGATTTTATTGGTGGTGTTGTTGGAGTTAACGGAGGAGGTAATATTGATAACGCCTTTTCAAGCGCAACTGTAAAAGGTAGAGATAGTGTCGGTGGACTCATTGGCAGGAATCTTATAAATGTGATGGGGGTAACTAGCAGTTTAACAATAAGCAATACCTTCTTTACAGGCAGTGTCGAGGGTAGAACCAATGTTGGGGGCTTGATTGGTGAAAACAGTATGTCTGCAAATGTAATGATGATGGGCAATGCAAATGCTAACTTATCTATTGAGGATTCGTACGCTACCGGGAAGGTAAAGGGTCAGGACGATGTAGGGGGGTTGATCGGTAAAAATTCTATTTCTGCGTCGGGTGGTACTGCAAAATCCACTTTAACCATCACGAATACCTACTCAACAGCCAGCGTAGAGGGCGCTACTAATACAGGTGGTTTAATTGGCTCAAACACGGTGACCCGAACCAACAACGGGCAAGCTACGATAACCACCACCGATTCTTTCTGGGATACGCAAACCAGTGGTTTAGCAGGTGCCGATGACGGTGTGGGAAATCAGAATGCCACGACTTCTGGGGTGCAAGGCAAAACCACCAGCGAAATGCAAAGTGTTATAACTGCTGTTTATGATAAGTGGGACTTTGACACCGTTTGGGAGATGGATGGGGATTACCCTGTCTTTCAAGTACAGACTGTTATAGAACCCTGTGATGTTACTTCAGGCCTGCCTTCTTGCGGCAGGGTAATCAATGGAGCGGGCACGATTGGCGATATCGATGGCAACAACCTTACCATCAACCAAACGGCTTCAAAGCTCATTATTGACTGGAAACAGTTTGATATAGCCGCAGGCAACACGGTGCATTTTGAGCAAAAAGAGAATGGTGTCGCACAAACCAGCTGGGTCGCGCTCAACCGCGTCACTGAAAACAATCCCAGCCAAATTCTCGGCAAGCTCACCGCCGATGGCCGCGTATATCTGGTCAACCCGAGCGGTATTCTGTTCGGTGCCAATGCACAGGTCGATGTAGCAGGCTTGGTGGCGTCTAATGCACAAATTAATCAGGCGGATTTTAACAATGGCACCCTCACGTTTGCCGACCCAACCGGCGGCTATATCTCGGTACAAGGCACCACCGAAAACTGGAGCCTTGGCGAGGGTGGTTTAACCCTTGTAGCGCATTCTGATGCATCCAACCGCTTTGTCGTGGACGAAGCTGCGCCCGATGATACAAGTTCGGGGATATCTGCGACCGCTTTGCTAAACCGATTAGAAGACAGTCAAGTCGTCCTGCGTGTGCTGAATAGTAATGGCTCTTTTGAAAATAGTGCCATGGATATCAATCAAGACATTGTATGGTCGGCAAATAATGCGCTGCGCTTGCACTCGGATCATCGTATCAATGTAAACGCACTCATCGCTAACAACAGCGATGACGGTGGTGTTTATATTCAATCTGTTAACAATAATAATTCGTTGCTGTTCGGCGAAAACGGCATAGTTGAGGTTTATAACCTTCACCAACTGCAACGCATCAATCAAACCTTAAAAGGAAAGTTTCGTTTAGGTCAGGATATCGACGCAACAGAAACAGCCAATTGGAACAATAATCAGGGCTGGATGCCGATTGGTGATAATGGAGATCGCTTCCAAGGCACATTCGATGGACAGGGTTATACCCTTAGCAACCTATTTATCAATCGCCCAGACACCTATAACGTAGGTTTGTTTGGTGTAGTTAGTAACTCAGGCGCAGAAATCAAAAACTTGGGTCTGGTGAATGTCGATATAACGGGTCTAGAAGGAGTTGGCGCCATTACTGGTCGGAATTTGGCGAGCAGCCAGATTCAAAATGTGTTTAGCACGGGTGTTGTTAAGGGAACATGGACATTAGGTGGCTTGGTAGGCCTTAATGAAGGTACGATCAGTAAGGCTTACAGTAATGCTCGGGTTGATGGCGTTGAAAATACCATTGGCGGTTTAGTCGGATCAAATTCGGATACCGGTGTTATTTCAAATGTATACAGCAGCGGTGCGGTTAGCGGAGGAGGGTTTATTGGTGGTTTGCTGGGTACGAATGCGGGAGTGATTAGTTCGGCGTACACCACCGCTTCGGTTTCAAGCCCTGATCCAAAGTATGTAGGAGGCTTAGTTGGAATTTCCAATGGAACCATCAATCATAGTTTTTGGGACATAGGTGCAACCGGACTAACAACCAGTGCAGGCGGTGAAGGTAAAACAGCCTCAGAAATGAGAACGTCTACCACCTTTACGAATGCAGGCTGGAGTACAGAAGTATGGAGCTTCACCGAAGCAGGCCAGGGTGCAGCGGTTGAAGGCTATGAATTTGGCGGTGGTTTACCTTATTTGACCGCGCTTACGCGAAAAGAAGATCAAGATAACCCGATTACCCTATTCGCAGGCGGCTGGGGTGATGCCGATGATAAGGGTGCTTACACCATCACCAACTGGAACCAGTTGCAAAACATCAACCTGGTCGTGGGTGAAGGCTTCGACTTTGCGCTTAGTAACGATCTTACTACAAGCACCGACGGCTATGCCGAGCAAGTCAAAAACGGCGACACCCTCGCCAACAACGGCGCAGGCTGGAATCCGATTGGTGAGTTTTCAAACAGATTTAGCGGCTCTTTTGACGGGCAAGGCAATACCCTTAGCAACCTGACCATCAATCGAAGCTCAGAAAATAATATTGGTTTATTTGGTTTTGTAGAAAATGCCACGATAAGCAATATTGGCCTTGATGGTGGTTCGATTAACGGTAATGGCCAGACGGGAGCATTAATAGGTAATGCCCAAAATAACACACAAGTTATTCAAACTTATTCCACGCTTAATGTCGAAGGTGCAGGTTTTACCGGTGGTCTGGTAGGGTTTTTAGCAAATTCTACCATCGTAAATTCCTATGCAACGGGCGATGTAACGGCTAGCGGCAATAGTATCGGTGGTCTAGTAGGATATTTAGAAGACTCTACCATCACAAATTCTTATGCAGCGGGCGATGTAGTTGCGGGTCATGGTAACTTTTGGGTGATGCCTAGTTATGCTGGCGGCTTGGTAGGTTATTCTTTCACCGACTACAAAGATATAGAGCTTACGAATGTATATGCTACCGGTAAGGTTACGGGCTCAGGAAGTTTTATCGGCGGTTTGATTGGTGTTATTGATGGATCTTCCGTGCGTGCTGAATCAGCTACGGCTTTGGTTACAAACGCCTACGCCTCTGGCGCGGTTTCTGGAGCTACGGTTGATAGCTCAGATCCAGACACTCTTGGTGGTTTGATTGGAGGTGTTCTTGATGGCAATAAATTTGCATTAGATGTAACAAAAAGTTTTTGGGATACGCAAACCAGTGGCCAAACAACCAGTGCAGGCGGTGAAGGCAAAACCATCGCGCAGATGAAAGACGCTTTAACCTTTACTGGCTGGGATACCGATATCTGGAGCTTCCCAGCAGCAGGACGCGGCGCTGAAATTGAAGGCTATGAATGGGGTGAAGGCGGCTTGCCTTACCTAACCCATGTAACACGAGTTGAAGACCTTGAAGGCGGCGGTGCCCCCATCATTCTGTTTGCTGGCGGTTGGGGGGGGTTAACTGATGGTGATGCCGATGGCAGTGCCTACACCATCACCAACTGGAACCAGTTGCAGAATATCAACCTCGTGCTGGATAAAGGGTTTGATTTTCTTTTGAGCAATAACCTCACCACCGAAACCACTGGCTATGCCGAGCAAGTCAAAAACGGCGACACCCTCGCCAACAACGGCACCGGCTGGATGCCGATTGGTAACTTATCTACAAGATTCACCGGCGTCTTTGATGGCGCTCACCACACCATTGATGGCTTGAGGATTCATTCGACAACAGCGTCCATATTCCAAGGTTTTTTTGGCGCTACCGCTAGCGTTTCAGAGATCAAAAACCTTGGGCTAACCAACGTGGATATTGAGACCCCAAGCCTACACGTTGGCGGATTGGTTGGTACTAATTTGAGCGCGCTTAGTGATGTTTATGTCACTGGTAGCGTAACGGGAGATAGGCTTGTTGGCGGCCTTGTGGGCAGTAACACAGCAACAATCACTAATGCCTATGCAGCGGGCAGTGTAACAGCCACGGGCAATGTCGCCGGTGGTTTGATTGGTCAAAATTCGGGGTTCTATGGATCCACAAGCATCAGCAATACCTATTTTGCAGGTGACGTAAAAGGTCAAAATAACGTAGGTGGTTTGATTGGTGAGAATTCTTCGTCGCCCATGATGGGTGAGGTGACGTTAAATATTACCAATGCTTATGCCACAGGCAGCGTTGAAGGTTCGAGCCGTGTTGGTGGGTTGATAGGTGCCAACACGGCGGAGGCTTTCATATCAAATAGTAAAGCCACTATAAACATAACCCATACCTATGCCACCGCGAGTGTAGAAGCGAATGATGTGGATTACCCCGGTGGTTTGGTGGGTGCAAACACGGTGACTCAACAATCCGGCGGCGAGGCGACAATAACCATCACCGATTCTTTCTGGGATAGGGATACAAGTGATGTCAGTGGTGCCGATGAGGGTGTGGGTAATCAAGACGCGGCGACCTCTGGTGTGCGGGGCAAAACCACTGCTGAGATGAAAGGCGCTTCAACCTTTACTGGCTGGGATACCAATATCTGGAGCTTCCCAGCAGCAGGGCGCGGTGCTGAAATTGAAGGCTATGAATGGGGTGAAGGAGGCTTGCCTTATCTGACCCATGTAACACGAGTTGAAGACCGTGATGGCGGCGGTGCCCCCATCATTCTGTTTGCTGGCGGTTGGGGGGGGTTAACTGATGGTGATGCCGATGGCAGCGCCTACACCATCGTAAATTGGAATCAGTTGCAAAACATCAACCTGGTCGTGGGTGAAGGCTTCGACTTTGCGCTTAGTAACGACCTCACCACAGAAACCGACGGCTATGCCGAGCAAGTCAAAAACGGCGACACCCTCGCCAACAACGGCACCGGCTGGATGCCGCTGGGTAATGATGCCAACCGCTTTACTGGTGTGTTCGATGGCGCAAACCATCTTATTGATGGCTTGATCATTGATCGTTCAGCTGGTCGACAAGGTTTATTTGGCGTCATAGAAAACGTTTCCACGGTTAAAAACCTTGGATTAACGAATGTGGATATTTCCAGTACATCTAGTCGTGTTGGCGGCTTGGCTGGCGATAATCGTGGCTCTGTCAGCAATGTTTATGTCACTGGCGATATAACAGGTGGTTTTACAACAGGCGGTTTGATCGGTCAAAACCGTGGCACCCTTAATGATGTGCATGTGATCGGTAATGTCAAAGCCGGTGGTAGTGTAGGCGGTTTGGTTGGTGACAATCGCGGCTCTATTGAGACGGCTTATGTTGTTGGTAGTGTAAAAGGTGATGATAGCAATGTAGGCGGGTTGATTGGTTATAACAATATTCAGAACGTTGATCAGGTAACCATCAACAAGACTTATTTTTCGGGTAGCGTGGAAGGACAGTTTTATGTTGGCGGATTGATTGGTCAAAACTATGTGACGCGAACTTTATCGATTAGCAACGCCTATGCTATCGGCAGTGTAAAAGGTAATAGTAGTGTGGGTGGTTTAATAGGTTCAAATTATGTAGAGGCTGATGGCAGCGATGCCACTCTAACAATTAGCAGTACCTATTCTGCATCGAGTGTAACGGGTAGCAGTGGTGTTGGCGGCTTGGTCGGAAGAAATACGATTGATCAGAATGATGGTGAGGCAGCAATCCATATTAACCATTCCTTCTGGGATACTAGTTCCACTGGGCAAACTACCAGTGCGGGCGGCGGTACAGGCAAAAAAACTCCTGAGATGAAAGATGCCTCCACCTTTACGACTGAACTCGGTTCGGATTCTTGGGATACCAATATCTGGAGTTTCCCCGCAGCAGGACGCGGTGCTGAAATTGAAGGCTATGAATACGGTGACGGTGGCTTGCCTTATCTAACCAACATAACACGCGTTCAAGATCAAGGTAACCCGGTTATCTTGTTCGAAGGCGGCTGGGGTGATGCCGATGATAAGGGTGCTTACACCATCACCAACTGGAACCAGTTGCAGAATATCAACCTCGTGCTGGATAAAAACTTTGATTTTCTGTTGAGCAATAACCTCAACTCCGAAACCGACGGCTATGCCGAACAAGCCAGCGTAACCGCTAACGAAGGCACCGGCTGGATGCCGATTGGTAATGATGCCAACCGCTTTACCGGTGTGTTCGATGGCGGTCACCACACGATTGATGGCCTGATTATTAATCGATCAAGCCATAATCAAGGTTTGTTTGGTGCTACGGCAACGTTTGATCCATTAATGCAAATTTGGGGTTCTGAGATTAAAAACTTGGGTCTTACTAATGTGGATATTAACGTCGCTGGCCACCGGGTTGGTGCCCTAGTCGGTGAAAATCGAAGCACAGTTAGCAATGTTTACGTCACGGGTAGTGTAAAAGGCGGCGATTTTGTTGGTGGCTTGATTGGACAAAACACGCTGGATTTTGAGCGCAATGGGGCGGATGCCTTATCTATTTCAAATGGTTATTCTACAGCGAGCGTCACAGGTAATGACCACGTGGGCGGGTTGATTGGAGCAAACTCAGTCCGCGCTAGGAGTAAAGGTGGTTCCGCTACTATCAATATCACGAATACTAATGCTGCGGCGAGTGTCACGGGAGCCGTTACTGCCGGTGGGCTGGTTGGGAATAATTTGATATTCGGAGATTCTGGAACGGAAACGATCAATATCACGGGTTCCTTCTGGAATACCCAGACAGCAGGCGCTGATGTTACGCGGGGTGTGGCGAGCGGTGATGCGGATCCAGCAGGGGTAGTTGGCAAAACCACCACTGAACTGCAAACACTATCGACCTTTACCGATGCGGGTTGGGATATTTCAAATGTGGGTGGTGAACAGAGCGTTTGGCGAATTTATGAGGGTTACACTGCACCTATGCTGCGTTCCTTTTTAACGCCTTTGACGTTGGAAGCGGCGGGATCGTTAAGTAAAACTTATGATGCTACCACGGATATCGATGCGAGCGAACTTGCGCTTAGCTGGAAGCAGGATGGTCAAGTCGTTACACCCGATGGGGCGTTGTTGCGATTAGCGAAGGGTTCGCCTGCGTTTGTCTTGGCGAGCAAAAATGCGGGTAACCAAACCTTGCTAAGCCAGCATTATTCAACACAAACAGGCTTTGATATCATTGCGGATTTAAGTGTAAACGTGGAGGTTAATAAAGCCAACCTAGCCGTCATGGGCTTAGGCGCAGAAGATCGAGTTTATGACGGCACCACCGATGCCCCCATTATTGGTCAGGCCATGGTCAAAGCTCTTGGAAAAGACAGCGTGACCTTAGCGGGCGATGTTAAGGGTACGTTTGTGGACAAAAATGTTGGTGAAAACAAAGCCGTTACACTCAGCGGTTTGACATTAACCGGTGAGGATGCGGGTAACTACACGCTTGTGCTGCCGTCTAACTTTGTGGCGAGTATCAGCAAGGCCGACCTTACAATCAGCGGCTTAAGCGTGGCAGATCGCGTATACGATGGTAGCCGTATCGCCACGATTGTGATTGATGGTGTGCAATATGCAGGCCTGGTTGGAAAGGATGATGTCAAAATCAGCGCCACGGGTGAGTTTGCAGATAAGAATGTCGGTGAAAATAAAGAAGTGACGATCTCCAGCACTTACAGTGGTGCGGATGTTGGTAATTACAAAATCACCAACCAAACCACCACAACGGCGAACATCACCGCAAAAGAACTGGTGATTAAAGGTTTAACGGCTAAAAACCGCACGTATGACGGTAGCCGTGTGGCAACGATTGTAATTGACGGTGTGGAATATGCAGGCCTGGTTGAGAATGATGATGTCAGCATCAGCGCCACCGGTGAGTTTGATAACAAGAATGTGGGTGAAGACAAAGAAGTGACCATCACCAGCACTTACACCGGTGCGGATCTCAATAACTACAGCATTGTTGATCAAACCACCACAACCGCCACGATTACCGCCAAAGAGCTAATCATCAGCGGCTTAACGGCTGAAGGTAAAGTCTATGACGGCAATCGTATCGCCACGATTGTAATTGATGGTGTGCAGTATGCAGGCCTGGTTGGAAAGGATGAGATCAAAATCACCGCCACGGGTGAGTTTGATAACAAAAACATCGGTGAAAACAAAACCGTGAGCATCACCAGCGAATACAGTGGTGCGGATGTCGGTAACTACAAGATTGTTGATCAAACAGAAACCAGCGCGAACATCACAGCAAAAGAACTGGTGATTAAAGGTTTAACGGCTGAAAACCGCACGTATGATGGTAGCCGTGTGGCCACGATTGTAATTGACGGTGTGGAATATGCAGGCCTGGTTAAAGATGATGATGTCAGCAT
>NZ_JYNN01000062.1 GCF_000934765.1 Thiomicrospira microaerophila
TTTAATTTTTTGTCTTGGCACGGGGGTATTTAGTATAATGCATTATAGACACGCGACTCAGATCAGGCTTGGTTTGCGCCTATAGCACTGAGTTCAAAAGCGGATTAATTTTGGGTTTTTAGGTCAAAAACCCTGTCAAGTACTTTTTTGTTTTTTTTCAGGCTGAATAGTTACATTACTGTTTCAGATGGTTATGCAAGAAACTGTACAGTTACAACTCGACGAGGGTTAGAGGCAACGGAAGTCGCTGGTGCTAACGGTCGTTATCTATTTTTAGACACTCCTGCATCAGCAATCATAGCAAGAAACTGTGTGGATATAGAAACCGGTGTTAATTTGCCAACCTTGAGTGCACCTCAGCCTGTCGCGGCAGAGCAAGTTGACGGTGTACGTCGTAACCTAAACGTGACCCCGATTACAACAGTTAAAAACACGATTCTTCAAGCGAAGCTCGATGAGATCGAAGCCGAGCTAGAAGGATTGGACGAAGAAGTAAAAACGCAGCAAAGAGCAGAGCGTCAAGCAACGGCTAGAACCGCCGCGGCAACTGAAACAGCCACAGTATTGGGTATTGACGAAACCGATATTGAATCTGATCCCGTTGAAGTACGTGTTAGCCGACCTGAAGTCGCCGCCGCGGCCGCTAAGGTTGTCGCCCTCGCGAAAATTGTTGAAACCAGCCTAGCAGATACTGAGGATGCAACAGAGCAAGCTATAAAAGGAGATCCTATTGCGGCATTAACAAGAGCAACAGGCACGACAGCAGCCAGAACACTTGATGATACTGTCGCAAACCCAGAAGCAATGACACAAGTTGTTGGCGCAAGCAGAGCAACGAATATAAACACCGTCGCTACGCAAGTAACGACACAAATTAACACCTCGGCGCAACAAGCAAGAAGCATTATTAACGAAGCTTTCGCATCAGCCGGTGAAGGTGCGACACAAGAGCAAATTACAGCCGCGATTGCAACACGCGCCACGGAGATTCGTGCGAGTGTTTCGCAAGCCGTTAAAGTCGCACAAGTTGCCGAACGCGTAGCTGCGCCAGGTGGTGATTTAGAATCTGAAGTCGCTCAAGCACAGTTAAATGATGAGGGTTCACAAACAGCTGAAGTTGATGAGGCTAAAGTGGCGACAGTTGTAACACGTATTGTTGAAGAGGTGGTTTCAGGCACAAGAAGCATGGCAACAGTGACTGACAACCCCGATTTGAACCTTGAAGCTGATCGTCTAGCCGCTGCACAGCAAGCGGCGAAAGCAGCTGAGGAAGCACGAGTGGCGGCAGCGGCGGCAGCTCGTGCGGCGGCTGAAGCAGCCGAAGCCCTTGCAGCGGCGCGTGCCGCGGCTGAAGGCGCTAGAAAAGCAGCAGAAGAAGAATCGGCTAAAATCACCGGTGCGCAAAGCTAAGCAACATCTAGCCTAATGGCCTAAAAAAAACGTGAAAAAAAGCAACTTTATCTCGCGCTCATCACCGCTTGTGTACTCCCAGCTAGTCACGCGACCAGCTTTCATGGATTTAGTGCATACCATTACACACAACTCAAGCGCAAAAAATGACCGAGCATTAAACGAAAAACACTAAAGTATGGGGTGGTATAGCCTTTGCTTTGTTAGACTCTAATTAAGCCAAGGTATAGCTTAATCGAGTCTAGTATGATTGAGACCATGAGAGCCAAGTACCTTATTCCCTACGATAAGGACAAATCCTTTCCTCAGGAATATGCTGAAGAGCAATTAACCCATCCTCATAATAAAGACCTCTACCTTTATTATGACCCGTATTTTAATGAATACCCAATTATGACGCACCGTGGCCCACAAGTATTGCCGTATATGTTGCGTTTGATTAAAACGATAGAAGATTATTTTAAAAACCACTCGAAGGTTTTTGCCATTCGGTTTGAGTTGTATTTCCCTCACCACTGGACTGGTGTGTACAATAGAATTTCTGGTATTTTTCAGCACTAAAAGTTACACGATCAGTTCAATTTATTCACTACCGTCTTGAATGGACTAGCGTTCCCACGCACAGCGTCACTGCCATTAAGTTAAGAAAAAACCTGTCATTGCGAGGAGCGCAGCGACGCGGCAATCTCTCAAGGGCGTGCGCAGTCTGCCAGAGATTGCCACGGCCTTCGGCCTCGCAATGACGGAAGTTGGTTAGCTCCGTGTTGTCACTCATTCCTTAACTTAATGGCAGTGACGCACAGCGTGGTAACGAGGTTAATTTACCTTTTGAACTATTCTTCGGAGAGCTTTATTGTTGCAAAAATAACAACACCGGAGAACACGAGTGCGGCAATTATAAACAATATACTTGGATCCATATCACAACTCCTTAATTCTCTTTGTTTTTCGCGCAATATTTAACCCGGATATTCCATAAAGTTCACGCGCCCTCGCTTGTCTATTGATTCCCCAGCACTTTTTTTTCAGTCGGCTGTATGAATAACTACAGCGCTCCTTCAAAAAAAGCACTGGGAAACCAATATCCTGCGCGATCATCACGCGAATTTATGAAACATCCGGGTTAACACTACAAATACCACTATTAACAATAGCACAAATAAAGCAAGAAAACCGGAATAAAACAACCCGTCAATCAAGCCCCGATCATATCGAGATATTAGTCCACCTGTGACAATGACAATCAAACCGATAGTTAGACTAAGCCATATTCTAAGCGTGCTTAAGATCTCTTTGACTTCATATTCTAGCCACCTACTTTACCACCTTCAAGGTAGGGCGTTTTTTAGGCTTCGGGGCTGGGGCATCTTCGGTGGGGTACGGCTCGGGGGGGAATGGCATGCCTTGACCGTTTTCACGGGCAAACAGTGCCAACACCGCCTCAGGTGGAAAGCCGATTTTGCGCTCTATCCCTTGAAAACGCGCTCTAAAGCTTATCCAGTCATTCGCCATATCTAAGCCCTGAACAGCCGTGGGGGCAATATTTAATACAATCACCCCCTCACTGACAAACTCCTGCGGTACATCAGCAAACGGAAAGTTGGCATCTACCTGTACGTGCGGTGTCCATTCGTTATCCACAATCCATTGATAAATCGCACGCATTAAATAAGGACGGTTTGAGATCATACAACCTTCCTATGCATCATTCATATCAAGCTCATCATCTGACAAGCTTTCGTTAAACATTTCGCGTTCTAGCAAACGATTGGAATAATCAATAATCGCTTTAGCCGATCTCGGCAACTCAATGCCCAGTGAAGGCAAACGCCACAGTAGCACCGCCAAGCTCGCATCCACCAAGGTGTAGTCGTCGCTCATAAAAAAATCCTTATGCGCGAATACCGGAATCATCTGAATCAAGCGTTCGGTTAAATCACGACGTGCACGCTTAACCGCATCGGCATTTTTATTGCGCACAATCACCTCAACCAAAGGATACCATTCCGTTTCAATCTGACGCAACTGCTGGCGACAACGTGCCTTAGAGATTGGATCAACTGACATCAATGGCGGATGTGGATAACGCTCGTCTAAATACTCAATAATGACCTGCGCATCATGCAAAATCAATTCACGATCGACCAAAGTAGGCAAGGTACCATAAGGATTGAGTTCCATTAAGTCTTCAGGCATGTCATCTGAATCAACTTCGACCACATCCATGGGAATATCTTTTTCCTTTGCCACCAAACGCACGCGATGCGAGTTGGGACTGCGTGGATCAGAAAAAAGGGTCATCATCGAACGTTTTGTTAACGGAATATCAGACATCTAAGGCTCCTTATACATGCCAAAAAATTAAATCAATGATTAATTATACACCCTCTGTCAAGCTTAAACTTCACAGCATAAAATCAAAAAACCTTTTTATTACGCAAATCTATTCAGCTAGTGCTATAATTCATGCAATTAACAATTAAAACGAACTTTTAGGAGAATTTAATATGGCACAAACAAATACTAAATATGTTACCACCACCGAAGCTTGCAAAATAATAGGCGTCTCTAAAACGGTAATAAAGCGTCTTGCGGACGAAGGTGTTCTTCAAATTTGGCGCACACCCGGTGGCCACCGCCGCTTACTTCGCAGCTCCGTGGATGAATACATCATGAACAATGGCAAAGAGCGCGCTAACGAAGATGATGAACGCCTCAAAGTGCTGGTTGTTGATGATGACAAAGTATCCCTTGAACTCATCAAGTCACTCGTACAATCGCTCGAGTTTCCGATCAAAGTCTATACCGCCAGCAATGGTTTTGAGGGTCTGATGCAAGCGGGACGTTACCGTCCTGATTTTATTTTTGCTGACCTCGTCATGCCCGAGATGGATGGCTATAGCATGGTACATGCGCTCCGCAACTTTGAAACCACCAAAGAGTCTACCATTATGATTATGACGGGCGAAAAGCCTAACAAGATTGACCGTGATAGACTGCCAAAAGACATTACCGTGATTCATAAGCCGGCACAACCAGAAATCATCAAGCAGTTTTTGACCTACGAATACCACCTAAAGCGCAACTAACGCTTTCACTGCGCCCAGTATTCACCGGGCGCACCTTTTTTCTAACCTCAGCCAGCGCCACGCCACGATAATCGCTAACAACACCGCCAACGACGACACCATATACGACAAGAGTGCACCGCCGAGTGTCCAAGTCAGGCCAGCTAATAAGGCGCCTGCCGCGCCCCCCAACCCTTGACTGGTTGCCGCATAAATTGCCTGCCCACGCCCGCGCAATGCCCCTTTAAACAAATCATCAATCAAATGCAAGGCCGCCGCATGAAACAACCCAAAACTCGCGGCATGCAAGGTTTGCGCTAACAGCATCCAACCGATTGAATCGACACCCCAAATATTAATCTGCCAACGCAACAACGTCAGCACCAAACTCGCTAGAATTAAATTTCTGACCGAATAATGCCGAAACAGCCAAACCATCGCCAAAAAAACAACAATTTCCGCCAACACCCCCCAACTCCAAAGCCAAGCGATAGACTGCTTAGAATAGCCATGAGCGGTTAAATCAATCGAAAAGAAGTTGTAATAAGTGCCATGTGAAAACTGAAGTAAAAAACTCACCAGCAACAGCGACCAGACAACCGGTGATTTTAACACCTTGCCTAAATGCTCCGCCGCCAGTGGCGCCGCTTGTGAAATGGATTGGTCTTTTAAGCTCCAGCTCACTAACCACAGCACCCCAAACAAACCCAAGATCACCCAAGGAAAGCCCGCCAAACCATAACGACTAAACAACTCACCCAGCACCAAAACCGCGGCAATAAATCCCAACGAACCCCATAAACGAATTTTGCCGTACTGGGCTTTATTCGGTCCGAGTTGACTAAAAGTGTAGGCTTCAAACAGTGGAAGCCCACCATGCCAAAAAAAGCTAAACAAGATAACGACCGTCATCACACCGGCAAAGCTATCTACCCAAAGCAAGCCCATTGAAGCCAGTGTCGCCATACCGATTACGCCGCGCACCCAAGGCATAATGCGCCCCGTTCGATCAGCCAACCAGCCCCACAAATAAGGCGCAAGGATTTTCGTGCCAATGAGTGCGGCCATCACCTGACCTATCTGCCAAGCACTGAAACCGAGGCCTTGCATATACAAGCCAAAAAACGGCAACAGACTGCCAAACAGCGTGAAATAAACGAAATAATAACTGGCTAAACGCCGTCTAGGAAAACCGGACGGCGTAACCGATTTTGTAGAAGAGGAAAGATTATCGGGTTGGCGCAAGATTTGCCAAATCCATCACCGGCGGCACTACATCGGCATTTTGCGCTCGTTGACGCATAAAATGGTCCAACAACACAATCGCCATTTGCGCTTCCGCAATCGGCGTGGCGCGAATGCCAACACAAGGATCATGGCGCCCCTTGGTAATCATCTCAATCGTCTCACCCTGACGATTAATGCTCTGACCGGGTACGGTCACGCTTGAAGTTGGTTTTAATGCAATGTGCGCGACAATCTCCTGGCCGGTAGAAATACCGCCCAGAATACCGCCCGCATGATTCGAGTGAAAACCACGCTGCGAGGACATTTCATCACGATGCTCGCTGCCTTTTTGCTCAACCACCGCAAAGCCATCACCGATCTCCACACCCTTCACCGCATTAATGCTCATCAACGCGTGCGCCAAATCCGCATCTAAACGATCAAACACCGGCTCACCTAAACCGACCGGCACATTTTGCGCTACAATCGTAATTTTCGCACCAATCGAATCACCGGTTTTTTTCAACTCGGTCATATAAGCTTCCATTTCGCCAATCTTGTCGGCATCTGGACAAAAGAAAGGATTGGTGTCAATCACCGACCAATCCACCTTGTCTATTTTCACCGGTCCCAATTGTGACAAATATCCCCTGACTTCGACACCAAGACGCTCACGCAAATATTTTTTCGCTATCGCGCCCGCTGCCACTCGCATCGCGGTTTCACGCGCGGATGAGCGACCGCCACCACGATAATCACGCACGCCATATTTTTGCAAATAGGTGTAATCGGCATGCGCTGGACGAAAGGTATCGGCAATTTTTGAATAATCCTGCGAACGCTGGTCGGTATTTTCGATCAACAAACCAATCGGCGTACCGGTGGTCACCCCTTCAAATACGCCTGATAATATCTTCACCTGATCCGGCTCACGACGTGCGGTAGTAAATTTTGAAGTACCGGGTTTGCGACGATCTAATTCCGCCTGAATATCTGCCTCCGTAATAACCAGGCCTGGTGGGCAACCATCAATAATACACCCCAATGCCAAACCGTGACTTTCACCAAAGGTCGTCACTCGAAATACCTGTCCTAATGTATTGCCTGCCATAAATTATACAACCTTGATAAGGCTTACATTAAAGTAAGTCGTTGAAAATAGTGCATTATGCACACTGTAAGACTTTTTAAGTTTTTTCATGGTTATAAACCCCTTTAATTTTGGTTGATCCGTATTACTTTACCACTTGCCATTTCCGCTTTTAGTTTAACATTTTCGTTACTCAGCGTGGCGTTGATGGAAGTGAGCTTGCGTATATCGGATTCAAGCTGCTCAATGTAGTCTCGTAATTCCTTGTTCTTAGCCTTCTCAAGCTTCAGTTTTTCACTCTTTTCATCCCGTTGAGACTTGTGCTCTTTGCCAATGATTTCTCGGACTTCTGCTGCTATTTCAGGGTAACGATTATGAATGGTTGAGTCTGACACTCCCGCTTCATCTGCCAGCGCACTGATACTAATTTTGCGTTTCTTATCGACTACTTTTGGTCTGCCATGCTTTAAGCGTATCAGGGCATTTCTAATTTCTTTTTCGGTTGAGTTAGACATTAGATACCTCTTTCACTTCATTCCACATACCAAGGTCTTTTAAAACACGTTCACAACGCTCAATATCCCGTTCCACACGCTGTTTTCCTGCCTCACCAATGTCATCTATTTGTCTTAATTCTAATTGCTGAATGTAGATGCCTTTAAAGTATTCACCATGCCGTTTCTTCTCGATAATGGATCCATCACAATCAACACATTCGGTTCCCTCGATCACGGAGCGCCCACCACAGCCAGCATTATCAGAGGTACACCATGAGTGACCAGTTGAGCGCAAATGCACAGTATCTGAAATGCGCTCCGCCATCGCCGCTCGGTTCTCAAAAGTCTTAACAGACTCATTGCTTGACCGATACGAGATCAATTTTTTGGCAAGGCCACCCGTGATAATCGTATCTTCATCTAAAAACTCCTCCACGCGTGCGATTTTGAAGTTTTTAATTTGTATCGCGATTTCATCGTAAAGCTCTTCGTCTTGGGATCGATTTGCTGAATAAAGCAAAGTCATGTCCATTCCCCAATGTTTAAAATGCTGTTTGAGGTAACGTAAATCACCATAAGCTGACTGCGCCACATAAACCGCAAAGGTGCGTCTAAATCGGTGGGCGGCTAACCCTTTAACGCCAAGTGCATCACCAAAGGCTTTTAATCGCTGGCCAAAGGCATAATTACTCAACGAGTTCACCTGATTACCTTGTTGCAATGAGTTGGTCAAAAACAGGTGATTCTTAAAGCTCTTAATCTTCAACCCTCTAGGGCTATGCGGATCGTTAGAAAGCAGTTCCGCTTGCTCTTGCCATAACCTTTCTTGTAATGGTTTGATATAGGCTTTTTGCACCTCAATGGCTTGGATAACAATTTCAGGAACAAGCCATTCGGTATAGCCCTCATGCGTCTTACTAGAGTGCGATTTTAACCAGTAATAGACCTCTTCTTCATTATCCTCAATGCGATACGCATCGAATTGAATAGCACAGAGTTCGTGAATACGGATACCTGAAAAAGTGAGAATAATAATTGCCATTGCACCAGGGATGTCGCTGTACATAGCGTTAAATTCTTTCAACCCTGAATATCCTTGGGGCTTGAGAAAACGATTGGTAATGGCGGCACTTATATCAGACTTTCCCTTGATTGTTTCAGCGAGTTTGACTCTCTCAATTTCAATTTCTGATTGAATTTGAATTAGGTTATTCGCTTGTTCCAAAACCTTGTTGCAGTGGTTTATCAGCACTTTGAGTTCATCATCAGGAATGACTTGAGTTTTAGCGGTTTTCTTCCCTTGAGAATGATTCCCCGCTAAATAACTTGCAGAACTCTCCATCCAAGGATGCTCAAACGACCATTGCGTTCCTTTGAGATTGTGATACAGAGTTTCAATCGCTAAAAAACGATGAGTTAAAGTGCCTTTAGACAGTGGTTTTTTGGTTTTTTTGGAAATCTCCGTTTTGCACTGGTGAACATAGTTGGCGCAATGCAAAGGGGTAATGCCAGTGGTGCTTTGGACACCAATGCTGTTCAAGTATGCAAGAAAAGGTTTCAAATGCTTAAACACACCGAGCAAAGTAGCACCCGAAGGGTTTTGCTTAATGTCGTAATGCTTGAGCGCAAACTTGACCGCTTCCACGAACTGACTTGGAATTGTATTAAAGCGGAGTTTCTTTTGATTATCCATTGTGTTCGATGGAAAACGAGCATCCTCTAATCGCCATATATCATCACCGTATTGGCTGATGACTTTATGGCTTCCATCAGGTAGTTGATAAGACGATATTGGCAAGACTTTTAGCACTGAGTCATCGAGTTCATGCATTTTTTGTGGGCGGCAATAGTCGGTTGCGCTGATTTGTAATACTTGACTCATGCGACAGCCTCCTCCAATTGATTGCGGTGTTTCCAAGCAGGGTGAGGATTGGCTTGGGCTTCGGCTTTTATCGTTGCCACATAGTCTGCATCGAATTGTGGCGCAATATCACGGTCAATGATGCGAATGATGTGCGCAAAGTATTTGCTCCAACGCTTTGCCCCAATTTGCTCACGCTCATAGACAATCAGCCAGTAGAACGAGAATAGGCGATACAGGTCTTCTTTTGTCACGACCATATTGCGACAGCGCACACAGCTTAAAAAGTCGGTACAGTAGATTTTATTGCCGTTTTTATCGGAACGATTTGAAATATCAGAACATTTGGAAACAGGCGTGTTATTCTCAATCACTTTCACATTTGAGAGCAGTTCTTTTGTTCGTACCTTACCCATGTAATTAAAGTTCTTCTCCGCTTCTTTTGGCGCTTCAAGATAGTGTGTTTGCGAGACTTTAAGCGAATGGTTCGCCAAGGCCGCTGTGACAAATGGATCACCACCTGATAACTCCCAAATACGGTTTTCAAAAGTCTTCCTGAAGCGTGAGATATTGACTTGCAAAGGGTCGCCACTGTCGTTCTTCAAGTCTTTTACTTTGACCCATTTTTTAATGTTGGCTTTGAGGGTATTGTTCATGGCTGTAGTAATTTTACCCAGTGCTATGTTGCCATTTGCACTAGTTGCACGATAGCAAAACACTAAACCCGTGCCGCTCTCAGCTCTTAAAGACTGATTCATGTCGATGACATGCTGAACCATGACCGCAACATCTGTCAAGACCGTCTGTACGTTTTCAACATTGGTTGAGTGACGCAGATTCTGGATGTGCGTTGCATTGCCTCGACGCTTGTAGAGCACCAACAGTTTACGGTTTTCTTTTAATGGATGGTCTTGAATGGAGTCCGTAGTCATTTCCAGAAGTGGTGTCGTATTCATACCAGAACGCAGTGCTATCGCTAACAATATGATGGTCAAGTCATAACTGTTTAATGGCTCGTTTTTCTTCAGAATCTTGTTTACATCAACCTTTAACGCATGAGCCACACGCTTACGCTCGGCTTTAGAGAAGGCTGTTTGTCCTTTCATTTTCCGATTCGAGTTAGGGAATGGGTTCTTCGGAAAATCAAAACGATTAAGCCAACCCATGCCTTGCATTTTGATGAGAATAGATTTTGTTTGCGTGTAAAAGTTTTTAGCTGAAGAACCATTTGGGTAATTTTTTTTTAGATGCTGGATATAGTTTTCAGTCAATTCAAAGGTAATATCTAATAACCCCAGCTCTCGATTCATGGCTTTTGTATAAATCGCAAAATACTGAGCAAAATATGAAAACCCATTGTAGCAATAATTTGAAATGGTTGAAGTTTCCACCACCGACTCAGAGAGCATGATTTCAATGGTTTGTTGTACTGCACTGGTAATTGAATCAATGCCTTGACCATAGTGTTGCGTGAAGTCGTAATTTCGTTGGTTCTTTGCATTTACACCAAACGACACGACCTTATTTTGCGGGATGTTTGTCTGTAAAACAGGTGTTGTGACAACGACTCCATCTTGGTCTACCACAGGGGCTAAAGGAGCTTGACTAAAGTCTTTACGTTTTTTCATGCTAACCCCTCCGCTTCAAGGCAGATTTGGTCAATATCTTGGTCATATTCAGTCATCAAATCGCCTTCTAAGTCCTCAAGGTAATGCAGATAGATTTGTGTGGTTAGAATGCTAGAGTGGCCTAAACGGTCTTGAACATAAACCAATGCGTTTCCTCGATAATCCGGGTTGTTTTTAAGTCCATACAGCTTAAATGTTGCATAAGTATGTCTAAGACTATGCAGGCTAATATCTTTTCGCCCGACAATCTCTTTAAGTTTCGTATTCAGTATCGAGCCTTTTATCGAATAAGGTCGCCCAAACCGATTCAATAGCAATGCTTTCTGTTCACTGACCTCATTCTTTACTAGCAATTCATATCGTTCATGCAACTTGTACTGCCACAGCCGCTCATATAGGGATATAGGGATATGAATTGTTCGTTCCTTATTGCCTTTTGTGCCACCTTGACCGCTTACCACCGCCATATCCTTGGAACTCAATACAACCGGCACAATCGCCTTACCACGCTTGGTTTTAGGGTCTTGTATGTAACTCTCTGGAAACGTCATCAATTCCTCTTTACGCATGCCTGTTTGAAGGGCTAAACGATAAATTAGTTGCTGAGAGATAAAACACTGGTGAGCCATTAAAGTTTTGACCTCTTGTTTAGTCAAAATCTGTAAAGCGGCAACATTTTCTTTAAGCATCACATTAGCCGTATTTTTTTGGTTTCC
>NZ_JYNN01000063.1 GCF_000934765.1 Thiomicrospira microaerophila
CCTTGGACTTGGGTTTGAGCGTTGTTTCATAGGTTAAATCGGTCTGCATTCCCACGCACAGCGTGGGAACGAGGTTAATCATGACTATTGTTATGATTTTTTTATTATTTAGATGCGTTTGCCCTGGATAGCTTGGGCTTTAATCTAAAAACAAGGGTAACTATTCAGCACGTTTCTTGGAAATATAAACTATTGAAAACAGTGACTTATGTTTTTTCAATCAAAAAACATCACCAAAAAATCTATTTTTCGATGCTTTCTTGAAGATGTTTTTACAACAGGTAGTGTCAAAAATACATTATTGGGACCACATGTAGTGGCTGAATAGTTACAAACAAGGAAAGATAATAATGAAAAAATTTACGGATATATATTTAAGCGGAAGTGTTTCGGTACTTATTATTGACCCAAGCTCTGGCTTAGGTGCAGTAAAGTTCTTCGCAGCAAGAGGGGAGACATACGATAACCTCTCAATTACACTCCAACCAGGAGCACAAGCAGAGGTTGCACGATCTCTAGTAAATGCAGCACCAGACATGACAGTGTCACTACCAACAGGCTTAGACTATAGTTATGCATTTGGTGTAGCAGATGGCTTGCCAGTTATTAATGTTACAGTAGATGGTCAAGTAATGGCTACACTACCAGTAAATAATGCTGGTCAATCTCCAAATATCCAAATCGGAAATGGTGAAGTTACTAAACTTCAAGTAGATGGTACTACAGGTGAAGTAGTAGAAGCTAGCTTCCCAATTGACCCAACCACCATCATTACCGATGGCTTCACCAATGAGACAGTAGTAAGCTATGTTGATTTAGGCTTGAATAATGTCGCAACAGTCGCATCTGATAATGAAGCAATCGCAACCGTAGCAGATGGGGAGAGCGGGATCACCATCACCTCTGTAGCAGAGGGTACAACTATCATCACAGTAACCAATGAAGCGGGTAATGTAGCCACTGTAGCGGTAGTAGTAGCTGGGGATGGCAACTTCACAAGCACAGTTGTAGTGGCTTATGAAGTAGATCCAGCGCGAGAAATTACTATTGTCGATTTTACCCTTGATGGGCAGGGTAGTTTTACCAGTCATAAATATATTGATGCAGGTGATGCGAGTTATAACTTTATCGATAGTTTTGAGCAAGGCAACTGGGTTGTTATCAATAACTTTGGCACGGATGATCAAATCACCCTGCAGGGTGTTGATGAAACCGCAATTAATAACGGCGGTATTAGCTCTACAAACGATGATAATGTGTTTATCACAATGAACAATAAGGGCGTTGTGAGTCAAATTGAACTTGTTGGCGTAGCGAACGGTTCAATGATTTACGATCTAGCCTCATTTAATGCGCTTAACATTGGTGACATCGTTATTGCTTAACTGGTTCTCGTTTTAAACTTAAACCATGATTTGCTCCAGAAAACCAATGCTGATTGTCGACTATGCAACCAGGCCTGGTTGCATAGTTTAATATCCCATGTTTCGGGTTTTGCGCCTAAGCCCACAAGGCCAAAACGCCAAAACGCCAAAACGTCTGGAGTGAATCATGTTTAACCCAATATCGTCTCACCGTTTTTTAAGCCTTGCTTTTCTTTCTTTTCTTGCTTTTCTGCTTGTCATAGCGGTGCGCCTGTTGTTTTTACAACAACTTGATGCCACAACCAGCTTCACCCTCGATGGTGAACTTATTTCGATTTACACCCCAGATGCCGCCTTATATGGCTACTATGCGCAAACCCTGCTAGCCGGTGAACCCCATCCGCATCCCTTTAACCGCCATCTAATCGAAACCCTACTATTTTATGTCGTGAGCTACTCACCCCTTAACCTCGACCAGGCCTTGTTTATTCTGCCGGCTCTTCTCGCCTCGCTCGTCGTACTGCCGGTAATGGGACTCGCTTATAGCATAATGCCCCCTTTTTTTGCCATGCTAGCCGGCGTGCTAGCCGGCATAGGATATGGTTTCTACAGTCGTAGCCACCTAGGTTACTACGACACAGATGTATTAAACGTGTTTTTCGTATACTTGATTGGCTGGCTACTCATTCGCCAGCATTTACGTCCAAGTTTGCACCTAGGTATCGCCATAGCCATCACACTACTATTGTTTCAAGCTTGGTATCATTCGGCATGGCCCATTGCATTGGCCTTGGTAGGGTTTTTTATTATTATTGACTTTTTTCGCAATCGCACACCTTGTTATGCAAGCTGGCTGATGTGGCTAATCGTTTTAATGCCATTTGACTGGGAATACCGTTTAGTGGCGTTAGCGATTCTCTATGCGAGTTTACAAACGGGGGCATACCTAAAACACAGGGGATTTAGCTATATCACCCATAACAAACGGCCACCCAAGCGCATAATATGGGGAGTTTTGGCTGGTTTAGTAGCCTTAGGAATTGCGCTACTCATTGACCTTCAGCTTGTAAGATACTACCTCGATCGATACATAACACGCCCCGAATTTTACCAGGCAGGGGATTATGTGTTTACTTACACAATGAATACCATATCCGAATCAAAGTTTAGAGACTATCCCTTTATAACTAAACTGCTCTCTGGCCATCCTATTATTTTTATAACCTCCTTGATCGGTGTCCTATGGTTGTTTTATAAGCGCCCAGTTTTCTTGATATTGTTGCCGGCTTTATTCATTGGGCTCCTAGCCTTTCAATTTGGCGCAAGATTTCACATCTACGCGGTGCCATTACTGATTATCGGCTTGAGTTATATAGCTGCCCAGCTTTTTTACCATGGACCAGGCCTGGTTAAACTTGGTGTGCTAGGGGTAATGGGCTGGGCGCTGTATCTCAGCATCAGTCTAGTCATGGCGATTAACCAAAGTGCAAAGCCGTTTTTTACACCCTTGCAGATTGAAGCATTGCACACACTCAAGTCACAAGCCGCCAAGGGCAGCTACGTGGTCACCTGGTGGGATTATGGTTGGCCTGTCTGGTACTACACAGGGCTGAATACACTGATTGATAATGGCCAGCATCATCAAGACAACTTTATAGTCTCGAAACTGTTTTTAACACACAACCCCTATTTAACCTTCCACCTTGGACACTATTTTTATAACCTATTTCACCAACACCAAGGGCGTGAACCGGCAATAAATTTAGCACTTGCCGAGCAGCCTGACTTGCCTAAGCTACTCAACGCCTTAGCTGAGAAGGATGTCAACTGGCCGACCATCCACCAAGCCCCGGACAAGTTTATATTTTTACCTTTTCAAATGGTACGCGCCATCAATACAATTGCAAAATTTAGTGATATAGACCTAACATCCGGACTGCCAAAAAACACAGGAGCTTTTGCTAGGCTTCAGCTACAAAATGAAACACCCACGATGATCTACTTTACAGACGGCAGCGCGATAGATAAAAAGCGGCGTGAATATCAAGTCGGTGGCCAACGCGTGCCGATTCAAACCATATATCGAACACATAGCACACAAAGTAGAACCGTAATACTAGGCCATGCACAAGGCGTATCGGTAATTATTCATCAAGGCCAATTTTTTATCATGAATGAAACCTTCTTCCATTCTATGTTGATACAGCTGTATTTTTTTGAACGCTTCAACACCGCGTTATTTGAGCCCATTGCATTGAATCCACAGGCCAAGGTTTTGCGATTCAATCCGGATATTGACGCCGCCAAGCAACAGGCACGCTAGTCAGAATACCCGTCTAAATACCATTAAAATAATTTATGGTAAAAACTACAGTCATGCTAGAAAAAGTGATAACATTACAAAATAATTATGTAAATTTTAAGAAAAGGTGTCTTCCATGAAAAAAAAGATCATTTCATTAGCCTGTAGCCTAGCTCTTGGCCTAGGATCTGTTACAACCCATGCCCAATCTGACACCGACTGGAGTAACAGCAACGACACCGACTGGAGAAACAGCAACGACACCGACTGGAGAAACAGCAACGACACCGATTGGAGCAACAGCAACGACACCGACTGGAGCAACAGCAACGACACCGATTGGAGCAACAGCAACTACTGGGGACTACAGAATGCGATCATTCAAGGTGCCAATATCACCCGACTCCCTAATCAAGCCTACTTTGCGCTAAAAAACCAACTACAGCACATACAAATCAACGACGACGGATTACCCGCCAACTTTACCCAAGAAATATACGGGCATGCCGAACTTAAAACCATTACAATCAACACAACCCAGACCCATGTTCGCCTACACCTACTCGGCAGCCAAGAGCAGATAAATTTAGCTTATGATTACGACCAATACCAAATCACCACCCAAGGCACATTACTCACCCTTACCGACCCCAACCAAAATAAGATAACACTCAACCTCAGTGCCCACACCCAACGCGCACTCATATTCCAAGATCAAACACGTGATGCCTACATAGATACCGCCAATGGCGCGCCAACGCTAGTTTGGGTGCAGCGGCAGGATGGTGAAGTACCCCCTCAAATTCAAACGCAAATCGGCTACTTTATGAACTCAGCGACAGAGGGTCTTGAATATACATCATGTCCACAAATACAAGGCACGCGTGAATGTATAACGGGCCTAACAGGTAGTGAAGGCGATTACACTTATTTTCCAGGAGATAACCTGACACTCCATATCGGCAAACTAAAGATAGTGGAAACCGAAGCCAAGCCCTTGCTTACACCCTACAACTCCACCCTAAGCAAAGAACAGGGTGAGCGTGTATCACAGATATTACAAAGTCTAGACAGTGATCCAGATGATAAAACAAAAATAACGATATCACCGCAGGTGCGCGAAAATGCTAGAGTTTTAGCATCTTCACAAAATATTGGTGCCGTAACATCAGATGATGAAATGCGTCAAACCCTTAATCAACTTGCACCGGGTTCAAACCTAGTTAAGCGGGAAGATGCCAGTGCTCGCACAACGATCTCTCGACGCTTAACCATGATGCAAGATACCGATCTTGGGCAATGGATTACAGGTGCCAAACACCTTTCACCCGCAATAAACGAAGAAGCATTTAAACGCTCTGTCTCTGACAGGCTCGCCTATGGATTATGGCAACGTCGCCGAAGCGGATTGGAGATCGAAGCCTCACGCTACACAGGCAAGGTCGATCAAATCGAGTTGCAAAGAAAAATAAACGAGCAAAGCATAAATTTTGTCAAAAGTGTGTTTGATTTAGGCTTTAGCGCTGCCAATTATGCGCCTGATAAAACATCTGATTTATTTATACTTAATAAGTCAGAAGTGACGATGAATAACGCCGTGATATCATTTGTATCAGAGGCTGTGAAGGGCGTAGCTTTAATCTCCGATACCGCATTAGATACCGATATCTTAGAGCCAAATACTGTGTTCAGTATTGATTTAACCACAGATCTCACTAAGTCAGTCATGGCGTCGACTATAGGCGACTACTCCGAAATGACAAAGGCCGTGGTTAAGCATGGTGGTAAACTTGCAGGAGATGAGTTGCAAAATGAGCTTATTACAGCTGTAACCGATAATATTGCATCAAAAATGGTTGGCTTCTTAACGGAAGCTATACAAGGGGAAAAGAAATTTGGCGGCCCGACTCTTTATGTTGACTTGGCGGCGGATATTGCCAAACTTTCCAATAATTTTTATATGGCAAATAAGCTTTCATATAACACTGAAACAGTAATGACCTATGCGGCGGCTATTGAATACCTAGATATGTATTATCGACGGGCGGGTGATTCTGAAAAAATCATCGAAGAGTTAAGAAAAAACTCGCCCAGTTTACATTTTGGACAACTTTTTGGAAGGGCGGATAATCCTGACGCGATTTACTCTGTTATGTGGCAACGTGCTAACAATAGAGAGGTCACGCTCTCTGGATTTATGAAAGATTTACTTTTAGTCATTCCCGATAGGTTTATTGACCAAAACCTGTTCAAATTTATTGTAACTGACACCATGGCACAAATTGACCAATCCACTCAATTCTACCTTCAAAGATTGATGCCCGCTACCGTCAATCTAGTTGAAGCCGAACTGCAAACCACCAGTGTAAGTATTTGTAATGGGGAAGAACACGATATCACGCTTGATTTATATTCCAATAGCTGGATGGGGCGTCACAACATAACAAATGATGTTGTCTTTAATCAGCTAGATTGGGGGCTTTCAGGTGCTTTTTGGCAAAGAAAAGACGCTGAAAATGCATTGACTATTCATTTTACAGAGCCTGGGCCAAAAGTATTGTCAGTCAGAGCCTACGGAACCTATAACCAAAAAACAGCATTTGGACTAGGAACAAACTCCATTCTTGTTGAAGAATGCCTAGTACCGAATGATGAAAAAGAGCAGGGGATGTGGGTATACCGGGCTGAATTGAGTGCGCAGAACAATGCACCGACCTACGAAACACTGAGGAATACCGGTTACAAGCTTGAAGGATGGTTTGATGCAAAAGGCCAATTGTTATCCACAGAGCCAGCCATTACAATAACGGATGCAATGGCATTACCCATCAAGCCTCGATTTACTGAAGAAGTAATTATTGCTAAAGACCAAATAAAGATTCATTTTGAAACCGTGGACAGTGCATCGGACATCACCTATCAAACCGATGTGAATAATTTTATAGTCACCAGCCCGGCCGAATTCCGTCTTGCATTTTGTTTAGCGGACTACGACAGCATCTTCTTCCCAGACTATAGTGACCATAAAATCTGGTTTAGAGATGGAACTGGACAAGACATGGGCTATAGCGTCACACGCACAACCTATATCGATGCCGAAGGTGTGCAAACCTGTGCCGTGGTGGACATTCCGCAAGCAGGCACCTACTCCTTACGTACAGCCACTGCCTTAGATCCAATTTGGAACGGTCAAGAGAGTCTTGGTCTGGCTGTCGGTCTTGCTTACTATGAGATTGATTATGTATTGCAAGAAGACAGACTGCAACCCCAAGTGACCAGTGTAACCCCGACCAGTATGACGCTAGGCGCTCAACTGCAAGAATTTGTCATCACAGGGCAATATCTACCACAAGCCGTAACAGGTCACCTGCAAGGTGCGGACTGCCCATCCGAATACAAACAACGGATATCCTCAACCGAATTCCGTTTGCAATGTCGTCACGATACGGCTGAAACCCTTACCCTGGAGGTGAAAACACAGTCACAAGGTGAGCTAATAGGTCAAGGCTTTGCCATCAATGTCACAGCCCAGCCAACCCAAACCACCGGCGCTCGCAAGCTCAACGACACCGGTATTACCTGGGGAGGCAACTACCCCTCTGGCAACAACAGCGATTGTACCGGTGAAACCATTGGTCAGCAGGACTGTAGCCACGGACGCGATGCCGTTGTAGGGTTGAGCAAAACAGGTGAAGGCCATGCCGGCTTCGACTTTACGCGCCTTAATGCCGATGGCTCTACCTATACCGGTAACGGTAATTATACCGAAGCCCCTTGGGCCTGTGTCAAAGACAACCATACCGGCCTAGTCTGGGAAGTCAAAACCCCTGCAGGCTCAGGCGATATTCACGATGCCAGCAACCGCTACCGTTGGGGCGGTAAAACCGCCTTACTAACCGGCGAGTTTGGAACCCGCCATAACGACTGGGACACGCTTGTGGACGGCAGTAACAGCAAAAACCTTTGCGGCTTTAATGATTGGCGCGTACCGAGCCGAGACGAACTGCGTTCGATCGTCAACTATGGACGATTTAACCCAGCCATCGATCAAAGCGTCTTCCCAAATACACGATCAAGTTGGTATTGGTCGGCCTCGCCCTATGCGAGCGGTAGTAACTTTGCGTGGGGTGTCGTTTTCAATAATGGCTACGACTACGACGATTATCGCTACAGCGGCGCTCGTGTGCGCCTCGTGCGCAGCGGACAGTAAGTTTGAAAATTAAAAACTTAAAGTGAAAAATGAAAAATTATTAGTGAGAAGTCAGAAGTGAAAAGTTAAAGGTGGAAAGTGGGGGAGGGGTGCTTCAGGATAAGTCGTTTGCTTTTGCTGTGCGTATTGTTAATGCGGTTAAGTTTTTGCACGCGCAACATAAAGAGTATGTATTATCCAAGCAACTGTTGCGCAGTGGAACGGCAATAGGTGCCTTGATCGCCGAGGGTGAGTTTGCACAGAGCAAAGCGAACTTTGTTTCTAAGCTTTCCATTGCACTTAAAGAGGCGAACGAGACACGCTATTGGCTAGCTTTGCTACATAGCACCCACTACTTAAATAAATCAGCCAGCGATTCGTTAATAAAAGGCGTCACTCAACTCATCGCCATGCTAGTAAGCAGCATAAAAACAGCTAAAAAAGTGAAAAGTGAAAAGTGAGAGGTGAAGAATTAAATTTTTCACTTTTCACTTTTCACTTTTAATTTAAAAAAAGGAGTTTTTTCAAATGGTTAGACGAAATTTACTGGCGGCGGTCTTTCTGGGTATCATGCAGGTGTCATTAGCCCAGGCACAAACCTGTCCAAGTGCCATAGCTAAAACTACACCTACATCCGATTTTACTGTGCATAACAACGGTACGGTTACCCATATCCCCACCGGTTTAATGTGGAAAGTGTGTTCTGAAGGGCAGGCCTGGCAAAACGATGGCACTTGTTCCGGTACCGCATCAGGTCATAACTGGAAGGCCGCATTGGAAATTCCGCAAACCTTGAAGTCAGGGGCCGGGTATGCTGGGCATACTGACTGGCGCTTACCCAATGTTAAAGAATTAGCGTCTATTGCCGAGCTGGCGTGTTATTCACCGGCTATCAACACCGCCGTGTTTCATAACACGCCACCATTTTTTTATTGGTCGGCCTCGCCCTATGCGGACGGTAGTCCCTTTGCGTGGGTTGTCCGTTTCTATCATGGCAACGACGGCCACAATCTTCGCTACAACGACTACGGTCTTGTGCGCCTCGTGCGCAGCGGACAGTAACTTTGGCCGCGCAGCGGCTTTTTTGAGTGAAAACTGGCATGTGGGGGAGGGGTGCTGGGTTTGGTACAATCACGTTTTTTGATTTGATTGGGAAGCTAAACAAATTGTATTAGTACGAGCTAAAGGCCGTTGATGGATGGCCTGTATGTCAATATTATGCGATTACAGGCCATCACTATCGTCGATGAAATCCAATAACCAAAACGAAATACGTCTCAGTGCCTTGCTGGTCATCCTCCTGCTTGGCACAGGCAGCGCACTGCTTTATGCTATATATTTTTCGGTTCGACCGGCTTAGTCCGACAGGCTCCTAGTTAGCTGGAGATTGCCACGTCGCTGCGCTCTCGGAACGACCGTTTTTTAGCGTTTCTCCCACTCAAATTCAGATAGGTTTTTTTCACCCGAGTTAAAGTGTATCCCTATCAAGTAGATGGGTTTTTGCTCATTGATATATTTGGTCGCATAGCCTTTGTCTTTTATTTGCTGTAAAGCATTAGTTTTGTCTGTCGCATCGACCTTAAATTCGAGGATGTAAATGGCGTTGTCCATTTTAATGGTTAAATCGATTCGCCCTTTATGGGTGACATCTTCACCGATAATATTCAGCCCCAAGCTTTGTAAATAGACATAGATAACACTGGCGTAAAAGCCTTCATAGTTTTGCATGTCGTTTTTGATGAAATTGTTGTAGGGAATGCTGGCGAAGATGCTGGTCAAAGCAAGTTTGAAACTCTCAAGATTCTGTTCTCTCAAAGCGCGACTTAAAGGTTTTGCTTTTAAGCTGTTATCTTCGTAGAGCCTGGTGATAATGTACTTGTTTAATGAGGTTTTTACTTCTTTATTGGGTATAACAAGCGTGTAAATAATATCATCGTCTTCGTCTTGTGTTACGTTTCCGATCGTTAAATATCCGCTTTGATAGAGAATGACTTCTAAATCGAGGTTTTCAATGTCAAAACTATTGAGCAGTTTTTCATCTACCCGCAGGTTGGCAAGGCTTGGCAAGAAGTAGGATTGCTTTTTGATTAGCTCAATCAGAAACGTCGGCGTGCCGCTTTCAAACCAGTAGTTGGAATAGGTATGATCCTTGGCAATAAACTTGAGGATGTCAAACGGGTTGTACATTTGACTGCCCAAGAAATTGTAACCGTTGTACCATTGTTTGAGCTTATCCATGTCCACACCTTCGAGATAAGGTGCAAAGGTGGTTTCGACATCCTGTTGGCTGTAACCACAGATATCGCCATAGTGTTTGTCGAGTGAGATGTCGGTGATGTTGTTCAGTCCGCTAAAAATCGACGTTTTAGTAAACTTGCTCACGCCGGTTAAAAACGCAAAACGTAAAAACTCATCACTGCCTTTAATCACGCTGTAAAAGTTAACCAAGCCATCACGCAGTTCTTGAGCAAGGGATGTGTTGGTGATGTTATCCAGAATCGGTTTGTCGTATTCATCGACCAGCACCACGACTTTTTGGTTGTATTTTGCATGCGCTTTGCGAATGAGTTCGCTGAAACAGCGGCGATCACGCGCCTCAAATTGACAGGTGATACCTAGCCGTTGTTGATTGTAGATAAATATCTCTTCAAACTTATCCTCAAGGTCTTTAAACGATTTGATCTTCCACTCAGCAAATGAAATTTGAATCACCGGATAGCTAACATCCCAATTCCATTGGTTTTCTATCGCCAAACCGCTAAACAGGGATTTATTGGCTTCAAAAATATTGCGCAGAGTATCCAGAAACAACGACTTACCAAAGCGTCTAGGTCGACTTAAGAAGACATACTGATAATTTTCTAACAGTTCTAACGCGATACCCGTCTTATCGATGTAGACGTAGTCGCCTTCACGTATTTTGCTAAAGGTT
>NZ_JYNN01000064.1 GCF_000934765.1 Thiomicrospira microaerophila
TGGGGGATGTTGGCTTCTTGGTCACGCAGTAATGAGCCGGCGTCGGGGGTTTGGGCGTGGATCAGCGGTGCAAGCGCAAGCAGTCCCGTGGCGATAAGCCCGTGTTTGGTGGATGTGTTTTTCATGGTCGAGTCCTTCATTTTTAGGTGCGATGCTTGTTGTTTTCGTGGTATTTTTTTAAACAAGATACACGTTAATCTAGTTGTCTAATTTTTATACTAAACTACAAATAGAAGGAAATTGTGAGCATTTGGATTTTTATGTAATTTTTATACAATCAGTTGTCTATGTACAATTTTTAACGTTGATTTTTTAGCGTATAGCCCGGATGTTTAGCTTCGCTTTCTTCGATTCATAAATTCGCGTGATGATCGCGTAGGATATTGGTTTCCCAGTGTTTTTTTGCTGATATGTATAATAGAATTTCTGGTAATTTACAGTGCTAAAAAGTTACACAATCAGTTTAATTTATTCGTTACCGTCTCGAATGGGCTGGCATTCCCACGCACAGCGTGGGAGCGAGAAAAACGTAGATTTTTTAGCGTATAGATAACCCTGCGCGAAGTCGCAGGGAGTTTGACAGGATTCAGGTTTGTAATTTAAGTCCTTCGCCGTAGACACTCACAATGGTATCTTCGGGAAGTTTCTTTCTGAGATTTTTTATAGCTGTCCTTAAAGGACCTTGCTTGTCGTACGGGTCTTCCCAGACATGGGCAATAATATCGTTATAGGAAAAAACTCTGTTAGGATATCGAATTAAGTGCATGAATATCTTTTTTTCATTTGGTGTAAGTTTAATTTCTTCATTTTTATGTGTGAGGATTTCGGTTTGCACATTCCACATATATTCGTTTTTAAGTTGTAAGTTTTTTTGTGGAATTATTTGATAGCTTCTCATCTCTTCTACTAGCATCTGCACGGTTTCCTGCAGCGCTTTTCTGTTGAGCGGTTTGATAATATACTTGGTTAGCTTGAGCTCTGTTGCTTGGAGCAGCATATCTAATTCGGTGTGTGCGGTGAGCATTACGGCTTTTGTTACCGGGTCATTCTCCCTAACTTTTTGCAGTAGTGCCAGCCCACTGAGCTTAGGTAGATCAATGTCTAAAAACAGTATGTCTGGCTTATGTTTTTTGTAAAGCGCTAGCCCCTGTTCGCCATCTTGTGCTTCGTAGACCTGTTTAAAATAGCGCCTCAAACTTTCTGACACCCGCTGTTTTACACCTATATCGTCTTCTACAAAAAGCACCGTATAATCGAGTAGTTCACTATTCACACTTTACGTCCTTTAATTCAATGTTAAAACAAGCGCCTTGTTCTTTGCTAGACGCTGTAATGGTTCCGCCCATCTTTTTTTCGATGATGAGCTTGGTTATATAGAGCCCAATACCGGTACCTTGTGCCTTGTGTTTGGTGGTGAAGTAAGGATCAAATATCTTTTCTATTAGGTTTTCTGGGATGCCGCCGCCGTTGTCTTTAAATAAGATTCTGATGATATCTTTGTGTTTTTGGGCGCTGATGGTGAGTTTTTTTGGCGATAGTGGCTGATTTTCGAGTGCGTCCTTGGCGTTATTAATCAGCACCAGAATCACTTGCATAAAGTCGACTTTGTTGCCGAATATTTTTAAATCACCCTCTAGATTAAGGTTAATTTCGATCTGATCGTTTTCGAGTGTTTTATGGGTGATACTAAGCGACTCGTCAATAACCGCCGCGAGGCTAAAGCATTCGGCTTTATTATCTTTTGACAAGAAGTTACGGAAGTTGTCTAGGGTTTGTGACATATGTTCGGCAACACCTTCCATGTAGGCCAGTTCGCCCTCCAGTTTATCGGAGTGAAAACCGCTTTCATGTGCGAGATTATCTATGGTCATGACGGAGGCATTGATGCTTGCCAGCGGTTGGCGCCACTGGTGAGCGATGTTTTCTATCATCTCCCCCATTGCGACTAGCTTGCTCTGCTGGAATATCAGCCTGTCTTTTTCTAGGTTGTCTTGGTATTGCTGCTCCATCTCTTTTTTTAGTTTTTTGTTTATCTTCGAAATATCGTATTGGCGATAAAAGAAAAAAATCAAGACAGAGGTGATTACAGCGAGTATTTTCCAAATTAATGAATAGTCAATCGTTTGCTCAAATCTAACTGAGACCCAATTTGCGAGAATACGATTGCGCTCTTGCTGGGTGATGGTATCAATCGCTTTTGTAAGAATAGAGGCAAGGTGAGGCTCATCTTTAACAACCCCCATTTTTAACGCATTACGCTGATGGGTTTCCCCAGCGATTTTGATATTACTCAGCTTTAGTTTAGAGATATTGTGCGCCGCGCCTAAGTGGGCTGTTATCGTCGCAAATATTTCGCCATCAGACACGCGCCTGATGCCGTCTTCATAGTTTTGAACATAGACTATCTCTATACTCGGGTGGTTTTGTTGAATGTATTCATCAGTATTATGACCTTTTATCACCCCTACTTTTTTACCCTTTAGCGATTCATAGCCTCTTAGAAAACTAGCATTTTCTTTAGCGATAATAACTTCACCTTCATCATAAAGTATTGAGGTGAAGTCGAGATAGGTATCTCTTTGAGGGGTTTGATTTAGAAATGAGAGTGTTTCACAGCGACCTTGTTTGGCATATTCAAGGCTTTGTTGCCAGCTTGTGGTTGGGATTAGCCTAAACGGCTTGCCAATTTTTTGGCTTATTAATTCGATAAAATCAGCGGCGAGTCCAACATGCTCTCCCTGTTTTGTGATGCGCTCGTAGGGCTCCCAATCGGGATCGACACACATCGTAATGTCTCTTTTAAATTGAAGATATTGTTCTTCTTCTTTGGTGAGGTTTAGGCTTTTCCCTCTATCTTCAAACGAAATATATGAGAGGTTTTGGATATAGGTTAGCTCCTGTTTTGGAATCGCGGCATGGGCTTTTAAAAGAATTGAATAGAGCATGGGGTGCTGGTTATTCAATCCAAGGTGGACTTCGCCGTATTCGGTGTACATTGTTTGTGCTACAGTTAAATTGGCGCGTTTAATTGCATCCTGGTCATAATCGAACAGCACAACCGCATCCGCTGTGGGCTGGCTGCTACCCAAGTCTTGTATGGCATCTTGGTCTCTTTTTACCGGTATGATTTCAACATCAAGCTGCGTATCTTCGATGATGTTTTTTGTTACCGAATCAATGAGCGAAAACACGCGTTTGTTTTCTAAGTCATCTAGGCTTTGGATAGTCTGTTCATCGTTTCTTACAATAAGGTAGGTTGGGATATAAAAGTAAGGCGGCAAGAAGTTAAAGTGATTCTCTCGCTCTTGGGTGTGGCTAAGATAGAGTATCCCTTGAACTAAGCGGCCCTCAAGCACACTACTATAAGCTTCCGCCCAGCTATCAAAGTCAATTATCGTAAGATTTAATCCGCCATATCGATTAAGCAACTCTAAATATTCTAGGTCGACATGTAGATTTCTGAGATTACGGTGCTGCCGCCAGATACTCAAGTGAGCTATTCGAATGTTGGGGTTTTGTGCCAACCACTGCTGTTCTTCCTTGGTATAAAGCGGGCTGGTTTGCGCTGCTTCTGCTTGAGTGATCGGGTTAGTTTGATTCGCCTGCACAATAGGGGCTTGCATGATAAATGAGTAAATTGCTAATATCAAAGCTAGTATTATTGGCTTGTAAAAAAACATGGTCACAGCATTATTCAGCATTAAAAAGTCCAATTCTGGCGGTTAATCTAATTTAATTATTCTAACACAAGAGCACACATCTGTTTTCGGCTAGGAGCCTTTTGACAGGACAAGCGCATCTTAACCCGGATGTTTCATAGGTTAAACCGGTCTGCATTCCCACGCACAGCGTGGGAACGAGGTTAAGTTTCTCTCCTACGTTGTACCTCATGGCCATTAAGTTACTAGCCTACCTAACCGCCCTGTCACCCTGCGCGAAGTCGCAGGGTCTATTGCCGCCAGCGGCTGGATCCTGCGACTTCGCGCAGGATGACGGCGCTGGGTAAAAGAAATTGGTCATTGCGAGGCCGAAGGCCGTGGCAATCTCTGGCAGACTGTGCACGCCCTTGAGAGTTTGCCGCGTCGCTGCGCTCCTCGCAATGACCGTTTTTTTCTTAGCTTAATGGCGGTGACGCACAGCGTGGGAACGAGGTTAAAAGTGTTAAACTGGGAACAAAACCACTCAATTGCTGGTTGAGCATTTTTAAGGTTGCATTGGCTGACTAAAGAATGTACATTAATTGTGTACATTCTTTTTCAATGGTGATTAATATGATTCAACATTCATTTACCGAAGTTCGCAATCACTTTGCTCAGGTTTTGCAAACGCTGGAGCAAAATCAACAGGCGGTTGAAATTACCAAGCATGGATCGCCATGTGCTGTGATATTGCCTATTCAAACCTATCAAAATCAAACGGGATTTCAACAAAAACTTGAAGCCTGGCTAACAGAAAATGAAACCCTATTGTCAAATAATGACGTGTTCCCCTTTGACGAATGTCGCATCTAGATTTTCCCCACACTGTCATGCCGCCATATCGATTGCACATGGATTGATATTGGTCACTCGCAATACCAAAGACTTTGCGTTTATTGATGGCATTCGACTGGAAAACTGGTTTGAATAAATACAATACCCAACCTGCCATCCCTCAAGCACTTGAAGCCACACTGCTTGAGCTGATTCAAACTTCACCGAAGGGTATCAGCGAACACCTGTTGCTCAAACAACTTGCCGAGCGTGGTTATCCTGAGTTTGCACCGAGCCTTGAGCCGCTCAAACTTTTTCAGGCACATTTCCTATTGTTTCATCTGCTCTATCGCTTGCAAGCTCCTTGGCGTCAGCAAGGCTTGGGTGATTTGGATATTCATTGTTTGAGTATTCGCTTTAAGCCCGCGCCGCCGTTATCGCATGATTGTGCGCTGGCGGTTAATGACTCGCTAAGAGACTATTATCTTGATTACCACCACTACCGAGAAACCCAAAGCGCGGATGTCGTGAAACTATTGGATGATTTTTGGCAAACCTTCGCTGGGGTAAAACCAACCCATCATCCAGACATTGACCAGGCCAGAAAAACACTAGACATCGCGCCTGACCAACCCTTAAACAAAGCCATCATTGACCAAGCCTATCGGCGTTTATGCCAAGTCCATCACCCAGACAAAGGCGGGCACACTGCTGAATTTCAAAAAATAAGCCAAGCCGCGGCCACCTTAAGACAGTGTCTTTGTTGATTAATCCAAGCCCAAAGCTTGGGTTTTTCGGGTTAGGGTGTTGCGTCCCCAACCTAACAATGCCGCTGCTTGTTGGCGGTGGAAATGGCTGGACTGCATCGCGGCTTCAATTAAGACTTTCTCAAACAGCGGTTCAGCCTCGGTATGCAACCCTTGCTTTCCCGAAGCTAAAAACGCATCGGCCCACAAACGTAAACCGACTTGCCAATCCTGGATATTATCCGCATCAAGCATTTCCAAGCATTGTGAGCCCGTGCGTAACTCAAGCGGGAGATCTTCCATGTGCACCATTTTATCGGGGGCCATAATCGTCAACCAGGTACACAGGCTGCGCAGTTGGCGCACATTACCTGGCCAAGGCAGGCTGGATAAAAAACTGACCACGTCTTTTTCAAATTGTTTTTCTTCAAGCTTGAGTGTTTTGGCTTCTTTATCCATATAAAACTTCAACAGCAGTGCAATATCCTCACGTCGCTCGCGTAATGGCGGGATTTTAATACGAATAATATTTAAACGATAAAGCAGGTCTTCACGGAAACGCCCTTCGCGCACCAGTTGTTCCATATTTTGGTGGGTCGCCGCCACAATTCGTACATCGGCATTAATCGGGTTGCGTCCGCCTACACGATAAAAGCTGCCATCATTGAGTACCCGTAATAAGCGAGTTTGTAAATCAACCGGCATATCGCCAATTTCATCTAAAAACAAAGTACCACCATTGGCTTGCTCAAACCGCCCCACTCTTTGCGAATGGGCGCCAGTAAACGAGCCTTTTTCGTGACCAAAGAGTTCCGACTCTAATAATTCACGTGGAATCGCGGCCGTATTCAGGGCCACAAACGGCTTGTCCGCACGTGGGCTGAGTTCATGCAGTGCTTGAGCAATCAGCTCTTTACCGGTTCCGGTTTCGCCGTTTACCAGCACCGTTACATCTAGCTGGGATACGCGACCGATAATGCGAAACACTTCCTGCATTGCGGGCGCGGCGCCGATAATGTTAAGCGGCTGTTTGCTGCTGGTGTCTTTTCGTGCGCGTGGCGTGCGTCCGCCTGATAGCTGACGCTTAATCGCACGCTCTATCAAACTAATCGCCTCATCCAAATCAAACGGTTTTGGCAAGTATTCAAACGCTTTGCTTTGATATGAACGTACAGCCGTATTTAAATCGGCGTGCGCGGTCATAATAATCACCGGAATCGTTTTGTCAAACTCATGAATCGCTTCCATAAACGTCAGGCCATCCATATCCGGCATCCGAATATCGCTGACAATCACTGTCGGCGGAAAAGCTTCTAAATTTTTCAGCGCAATGGTCGGCGAGTCAAACGATTTTACAATGAACGGTTTATCTTCAAGTGCCGCTTCAAGCACCCATCGAATCGAAGCGTCATCATCCACAATCCACACGATCGGATGGGCCTGGTCAGTTTTTTTATTTTTATCGCTCACTTTTAACCTCTCTCAAACGGAATATAGACATGAAATACCGTATGCCCCGGCTCACTTTCGGCCACAATTAAGCCGCCATGTTGGCGAATAATATTTTGTGATACAGGCAAGCCTAGTCCTGTTCCCTCTTTTTTGCTGCTCACCATCGGATAGAAAATGGAGTCAAACACCTCTTTTGGAATCCCTGCTCCTTCATCATGAATACTGACCACCGCGACCAATGGAAAAGTTTGCGTGCCCAAAGTAAACTTGCGTTCAACACGGGTACGAATCGTGATCAACCCTGTTAACCCATCCATGGCTTGCATCGCATTTTTTATTAAATTTAAAAACGCCTGAATCATCGCCTCAAAATCCATCCGAATCTCAGGAATCGACGGATCATAATCCAACATCACTTGAACCGTTTCTGGAAACTCTGGCTTGGTAACACGCAACACATGACGAATCACTTCATGGATGTTATGCAATTCTTTTTCAGCGGTTTGGCGCGGACCTAACATCGAATCAACGAGATTTTTAAGCCGCTGAACCTCTTTAGAGATAACATCTAAAAAACTAATGGCCTTTTGGTCATCTTGAAACCGTTTTTGCAATAACTGCGCCGCGCCATAAATACCTGCAAGTGGATTTTTAACTTCATGAGCAAGGGTTTTGACTAATAGATTGCCCGCCTCGTATTGATGCCAACGTTCGTCTTCTTCTACAATTCGGTGATGACGCTCGGTATTAAACAACTCCACTAACCAACCTGCACGGCTGTTGACCTCATAACACGAAAAAGTACAACTCACGCGCACACGCTGCAAATCAGGTAACTGAATTTGATACTCGTGAATCGTGAGTCGCTGCTCACCAAAACTGGTTAGATCATCTACCAGGCCTGGCAATAACACCTTCCAAGCCACGCCTATAATACGCCGCGTACTGACTTGCAATAGCTCAGCGGCGGCAATATTTACATAACCAATTTTCTGCTGGTCATCGACCCAAATCACCGCTGTGGCCAAACCGTCCAGCAGCTCATCCCATGCCACATTTTTAGAGGTCAGCTTCATAGCTCAGACTCCGCTTCAACCATTAACGCACAGGCCATACGGTAGTCGAGCGCATGACAACGACCCGCCACCTCTAGCATCAAGGGGCCATTAAACGGCGCTTTGGACTGTACAATTAACTCCACCCCCATGGCCAATCCAATCGAGGAGAGATAGCGAAGCTCCTCGGGGGAGCGATTTTTGATTCTGGCTAACTTGGCCGGCTTTGTTTCCTCAAGCTCGGTTAAGGGCACTAGGTTCTGTGGCGTAATTAACCCATCGGCATCAGGAATCGGTGAGCCATGCGGATCATGCGAGGGCTCACCTAATGCCAACCACATCGCATTCACCAATTTATCACTCACAGCGTGCTCAAGGACTTCAGCTTCTTCATCCACCTCATCCCAGGAGTAATTCAACCGCTCCACTAAATACTGCTCAATCACCCGATGGCGACGAATCATTTGCAACGCCACCTGGCGCCCCGAATCAGTCAAAGAGACCCCATAATAAGGTTCATACTTAACAAAGTCTTGATCAGACAACTTTTTGATCATATTGGAAACCGATGCCTGCGCCACCCCTAAACGACTGGCAATCGCCGAGGTATGCACCCCCTTATTTTGCACTTGAGGATCTTCAAGCTTATAGATGCATTTTAAATAGTCTTCGATGGCTTTCGATGCTGACATAATTTCCTCATAAAACAAGACAAAATAAAACGCTTATTTTGCCCTATTTTGATGCAAAAATCTTGTGATTGGTGCAAAAAAAACGACCAGGCCTGGTTGGCACTGGTCGAAAGTTAACGCAGAGAGGTACAATGACAACCTCGCTCCCACGCTGTGCGCCACTGCCATTAAGTTAAGAAAAAACCTGTCATTGCGAGGAGCGCAGCGACGCGGCAATCTCTCAAGGGTGTGCGCAGTCTGTAAGAGATTGCCACGGCCTTCGGCCTCGCAATGACGGGGTTGGTTGTGCAGAGTCGGCTGGAGATTACACACGGCCTTCGGCCTCGCAATGACAGAATGAGCCGTCATTGCGAGCGGAGCGAAGCAATCTTTGGAACCAGTGCGCGGTTGGCTAGAGATTGCCGCGTCGCTTTACTTGCGCAAAGCTTGAATCTGGTCACTAGACAACTCAGTAAGCTGTACGATCATATCATTATCAAAACCTTTTTGGATTAATGCACGTGCCATTGTTAGCTTTTCAAGTAATCGTCCTTCTTCACGGCCTTTTTCGATGCCAATCCCAATGCCCTCTTCACGGCCTTTTTCAAGGCCAATCCCAATGCCTTTTTCAATCCCGCGCTCTTCACCACGGATTTCTGCTTCTTCAACATGGGTATCAATCACGTTTTTCATGTCGCGGTAGTATTTTAGGCTGGCTTCGTAGGTTTGGCGCTCAGTTGGCGTGAACTTGGCGATGCTGGCTTTTTCGAAGATGCGTAGGAAGATTTGTTGTTGTAGTCGACGTGGGATGTCGTGCAGTTTGTGCAGGTTTTTGAACAGGAATAGCCATTTGTCTTGGTCGGTTTCAAGTTCGTCTTCGGTTTTGGTGAAGTTGGGCATGGTCAGATAAATGAACATGCATTTGTCGTAGAAGACTTGGTTGTGTTGGTTTTTGAGTTGTACGGTATGCACCACATCTTTGTTGCCGGCGGATTTGTCTTCGTCGAATTCAAAATCGAGAATGCCGATGGTGTAAACGGCATCGAGTTCAAAATCCCAGTCGTTACCGCGCTCGGCTTGTTGTTGAATCGGGAAGCTGGCGTAATAAACACTGCGGTCTTTAAAGAACTTTTGTTTGGCCTTTTGGATTTCAACGATGAAGTGTTCACCAGATGGGCTGGTACAGTTGAGATCAAACACCGCGCGGCGATCTAACTGGGTGATGCCGAGTTTTTCGTTATGGGTGAAGTTGAGCTCTTGAATTTGATGTTTTTGCGGTAACAGGGTATTGAGGAACGCAATTAG
>NZ_JYNN01000065.1 GCF_000934765.1 Thiomicrospira microaerophila
TGCACCGATCACCAAACGTGCGGGTTTGGCGGGACGACCGCGTTTTTGATTGAGCTTGGCATAGTAGCTTTGGGCGAAGTCATCCCATGGAATGCACTGTGCAAGTTGAACCCAGCGGTTTTGTGGATCAAGATCTGATTGGAAGGGCCAATCGAATTCGCTGAGTGATAATTGGGTTACAGAGTGGTCTCGAATCATTTTTGTGCACGCTTTTTTATATCTTGGGGCTGAAAAACTGTGCATTACTATACCACAAAAACAAGTATTTTTGTTTTAAAACAATGATTTATATTTTCTGAGCAGACTCTAATTATGATCTGGCTTATCAGGAATTTAAAAAAGCAGCACAAAACGGCCATGCCGAGGCACAAAACTATCTAGGTGTCATGTACATCAAAAACCAAGGTGCGCCGCATGACCTTCAACAAGCGGCTTATTGGATGGAGCTCGCCGCTAAGCAAGGTCGTCTCAATGCACAATTCAATCTTGCGTTAATGTACAGTAACGGTAAGGGCGTAGACCAGGATGACAAGCAGGCGGCCTATTGGTATCAGATGGCTGCAGAACAAGGTTTCACCAAGGCGCAGTTTAATATAGGGGCTATGTATAGCCGAGGCCAGGGCGTCACTCGCGATGATAAAAAAGCGGTGTATTGGTACCAATTAGCCGCGCAGAGTGGTCATATTGGCGCCCAAAACAATCTTGGTGTCATGTATGAACAAGGTCGTGGGGTTTTAAAAGACTATAAACAAGCCGCCTATTGGTTTGAAATGGCCGCTAAGCAAGGTGATGAAGATGCTCAATTTAACCTAAACGCCATGACACTCAATTCTAAATTGAGGGCCTACTAAATGAGCTTGAAAGAACGCATCACGGATATTTTTGTTTTTCTCTTTGTTGTGGTTGTCATAGTGGGATTGCCTGCATGGGTGATTTACCACCATCATGGCGCCTTTAAAATAGGGGCTATGCTGGACATGCAGACAGCAAAAGTTGGCGATGTCGTTTATTCCGGTATGGGCTATTATCACGAAATAGAGCGACATTCACTGACTTATACGACGGGGTTAAGGCCAAGAGAAAAACATGCCGCCTACTGGCACGGCACAAACCCTGATCGTCTTATCACAAAAGTGAGCGAGGTTTGGTATGCCTACCCAATGGATAACCACTTAGTCCTCATGGTTGTAAAACCTAAAAGTACGCCCTTTGTTTGGGCAGACCGCAACATAGAGTCAGACGTATCCAAATTCATTGTCCGCCCCATCACCCAAGACCAGCAGGCCTGGTTGGAAAAAACAAACAATCAGCACCCACACCGAGAGCTTGATATCGCACCCTTGGCCATTGAGAAAATCATTCGGCCTCGCACCGCTGTTATTTTCTGGACGATTGGGTTAGTGCTTTGGGCGCTGCTGATTACCCCAAAACTTAGCACACTGTTGCACAAGCTGATTGAAAAACCTCGGCTAAAAGCCCACTGGCCAAGACTTCATCATTGGGCCACACGCAACAACGCAAGTTATCTGAAAGGTGCCCTGTTTAGCACACTGCTATTGGGCGTGATAATATTGATGCAAACTATTTAAGGGTCGAGAAAATGAGCGTAAAACGGATGCAACCAAAATTAATAAAACCATCCCTTATTTTATGGGTCGGATGGGTTGTATTGAGTTTTAGTGGGCAGGCGTTGAGTGCGCCTGAGCCCTGTGATTTGCATTCGCTGATTACGCAAAATAAAATGCAAGAAGCCACCCAATGCCTACTAGAAGGTCGTGCCGACCCTAATCAGCTTAATAGCACTAACCAAACGCCTTTGACACGATTAGATAGTTTTACCATGATGCCTAATATGCTCAAAAATCCAACCACTCATCGCTTTGTGCGCGAGTTGATTGCGTCCGGTGCCAACGTTAATCACCGAGTTAGCCCTCAGACACTCACCCCGTTTCAAGCGATGCTTGCCGGTGGACACTTAGCCGAACGCCAAGACCTGATTCTTTTGATGCTACAAAAAGGAGCCGATAACAGTGTCGGTGTGCGCCAAATCGACTCAGGCCGGATGATTACCCCGCTTATCTGGTCAATTAAATACCATCAGCATGAGGCGTTTGATTATCTTGTGGACACGGGACGCTATTTAGGACGGGTCCCACTCACTAATCTTGCTTCCCCTTTTATGCATGCCCTGCATTATGCCAACGTACACGCCCTTAAGGTTTTGTTTGCCAAACAGATGGCTGCCGATTATTCGCCCTATATGAGTTGGCGAACCTTGTTATCTAGCCCAGCGGAGGATATAGCGCCGGCGGTGTCTGTGTTAATCATGCAAGAGCTTAGCATTGAGTGGCAAAACCACAGCAAAGATGAGATCGCAGCGCTGTTCAAGCTAGTCAGTAAGCATCAACAAACTAATCCAAACCTGTATGCGGAACTGCGCAATTATATGGCGTTCCCCTCGGATTTTTAGCTATAAAACTTAAATTAACGATCTTATTAATCAAAACCCGGAGGATATAACAATGACATTTTTTAAAAATCTGATGCAAAAGATTGGTGGCAACGCGGCGGACAATGCCGACAAGCAAGCTTTAGCTGAGTTGACGGTTTGGGTCAACCGCTATACTCGAAGTCGTGACGGGGCGCTCAGCAGCGAACAGCTATTAAGTCTTACCGAACTTGAGGTCGGCGGTGATGATAGCCTAACCGAGATTCCACCGGCGATTGGACAACTGCGCCAGTTAAAAAAGCTCGCCATTGATAAGTGTCAGCTAACTCACCTACCAGACACTATCGGCCAACTCAGCCAGCTTGAAGTGCTCAAGGTCGCTGATACACCCTTAAGCGCCTTGCCAGATGCCCTATTTAGTTTAAGCCAACTCAAACATCTGACCATCGGGCGCACCGATTTAACCGAGATACCACCGCAAATCGGCCAACTCACCCAGTTGGAAATACTGAATTTATGGAGCGGACGCTTCACCCAGCTTCCTGAAGCCCTCGCGCAATGTCAGCAGCTTAAAGTGCTGCGCACCTTTGGTTCAGACATTCAGTGTTTACCAGATAACTTAGGGCAACTGACACAGCTTGAAAACCTTGAGTTGTCGCACAGCCAATTGCAGTGCCTGCCCGATTCAATCGGTGAACTAAAAGCACTCAAGCGTTTGGATTTATCCCAGTGTAAGAATCTAGCCCAACTACCTAATTCGATTAGCGAACTTTCTGCACTGGAAGTCTTGCGTCTGGATTCGACCTCGATTGACACCTTACCCGACTCAATCGGTCAGCTGACTCAGCTGCGTATTTTATCGCTGGAAGCGACTGGGTTGTCCGCGTTATCACCAGGCCTGGTTGAGCTAAAAAACCTCAAACGCCTTAACCTACTCAAATGCAAAATCACCGAATTGCCCGAAGCGATGGGAGACTTAAGAGAGCTAAAAATCAACACCAAACGCGTAAAAACCGCCCTACCCAATCTGGTCAGCGAACCGCTTCATCAGTTCTTTGACATACCTCTCACCCCAGTAACGGAAGTGCCTTTGTATTGAAGCTTGCTTGTTTTGGTTACTAGCGGTTCTAATGCGCTGGTTCCACTGGACGCTCCCAACCGGCATGGGGTCTATAAAACCAAGCGAGACGCTGTGTGGTTCGGCAGCCGTCTTGTTGCGCTTGGGCAAACAGTCGTGCAAGGTCGAGCGTTTGGTCAGGGGTTTGGGGTTGATCAGGGTTTTGGGTTTGGTTGTGTTTCCAGTGCCAGTGTATGAGTTGTGCCATGGCTTCGGGGTGGCGAGTGGTGCGACCTCCTCGCGCTTTATCGGCCAGCAATTTGAGGGCGGTATCGGTTAAATTGGCTTGTTTAAAGAGTGTATTCACTTGGCTTTTGAGTATTGGATGCTGTGCGATCATCGCTGGGCGGCGCGCGGTGGCTAAAAATTGATATAGCGCATCGTTTTTTGAATGGATGCGCGCGCCTTTTTCAACTAGCCGTTTTAATAACGCCTCATCGTGTTCTGGGTGGGTTTGTAAATATCGCAGCAGTGGCGTATGGCCGTTTACATCGTATTGGTTTATGTCTTGCCCTTGTTCGACGAGGGTAAAAAAGACGTCATAAAAGCCTCGGTTTTGTCGCCAATCGGCAAGCAACTCCGGCAAGAGCGGGCCTGTTTGATTGCCAATGGTATATTGCTTTGCATTAAACCCAAGTTCAATCAAGGGCAATATCAATTGCGGCTGTTGTTGGGAGATAACCCAAAAGAAAGCGCTAGGCAAGATGGTCATTAGGGGCTGGTCTGGACTATGCAGGGATTCTAGTCCGGCAAGATCACCAGCACGTATATAGTCAATCGCTCGGCTGCGTGGTGTGCGATTAGCAAACTCCTCGGCTTCTTGTTGTTGCTTTTGTTGATGATAGTCACGCTGGTTTTTGAGATCATTGGCTTCGGCTTGGCGCACGGCTTGCGCTTGCGCAAAACCCCATGCCTCCAGCCGCTCGATGAGTGTTTGGTAATAGCTGGCATTTGGTGCATCGTTTAAAGGCCAATACAGCAGATTACCAAAAAACGCCGGGGTTTCTAGTTTGGCATAGTCTTGTGCTTGCGCCAAGGCTAACAAGCGATCAATCGATGCCCTCGGTCCCCCTTGAATGAGCGCTGAAGTAGCAAGGCTGAGCAGAGTATATCCGCTGTGGCCACCGCCAATATAGTAAATTCCGCGACTGCCTTGGGGATGGCGATTGATGTAGTAGCGATAAGGATTCGCGCCTTGGGTTAATAACCAATCCAGCGCCGCGTCATGTCCATGAAACGCGGCCAATCCAACGGCATCCAGATTGAGTTGGTCGGTATGGGTGAGTAAATCACGATGCACCCCAGCTTGGAGCAGTTGGGCCATAATCTCAACCTGACCTAGGCGCGCGGCATAATGCAGATAGGTGGCAACGCCCTTCCCGGCTTCGCGTGACCCGGGTCTTGCTGGTTGAGGATTGGATGGATTAAAAATTCCCGCTGACAACCAGCGTTTGACTGGCGTGCCGGCTTCAATCGCCAGCGCGGCTAATTGTGGGTCTTTCAGGCGAATCGCCTCACTGAGCACACTGCGCCCGAGTGAATCCATTGCATCGGGTTGCGCACCTCGTTCGATAAGATGATAGGCTAAAGGCAAGCGACCATAACGCAGGGCAATCAATAAAGGGGTTTCTTGTCCGATGTCGGCACGATGATTAACATCAAATCCACCTGCCAGCAGGGCATCGATCAGCGGTTGGCTGTTCTGTTCAATCGCCAGTTCCATCGCATGGCGACCATTGGGCTGTTGCTGGTAGGGATTGGCGCCTTTGGCTAACAACAAAGCCACGATGGCCGGATGGTTTTGTTGTGCCGCCCATAACAAGGCGCTCATCTGCTCACCCTCTTGGGCATCGACCTGCGCACCTTGTTCGAGCGCTTGCTGTACAAGGTGTTTTTCACCTATAAAGGCAAAGCGTTGTAAATGGTAGTCTAGCGTGCGCTGTTCACTCCAGTTTACCTGCGGCCATTCGGCTTGCGCGGGCAAAGAGGAGAACACACTCAGAGCCAGGGTTAAAATCAGAGCTAGCGTCAGGCTTAGAAGCTGTTTCAGCGACAGGTTTAGGTTTAGCGCCCGCGATGGACACAACGGCAACAACGGCCTCGACGGCCACAATCCAAGGTGTCGCGTATTTTTGGGCGGGTTAGTTGAAATCACGATGGCTAATCTTTCCATTTTTGACCCTATTGCTTTTATTCATCGCTCTCATTCATCGTTCTAATCTATTGTGTTAAGGCTTGACCAAGGATTTGAGGAAGCCTTTTTATTGGTATTTCACCCTGCATACGATCATGAGTGTTAATAATGGGCTCGCCTTGGTCATTTTTATGGTTGCTGAGGATTGAGAGAATCCCTAATGCCAAAGGGCCTGTGTTGTTTTTAATCGATTGGGCATCCGCATCAATCGCCACTACCCCATCGGCCTGATAGAACACATCCAACAAACGGCTTTTGTCATCCAGGGTGGCGGTATGGAGTGTCAGCGCAAGCGATAGCTTGTCATAATCAAGCGATGGGGCGATGCGCCCGCCAACCCCCGCTCCTAAGCGCATGCCATCCAGCTTTGCCACCAGGCCTGCATTGGTTTGTGGTGTTTGCTGGATTAGGCTATTCAAAATAGATAGCGCTATTTCAGGTGAAACATAGTTTGATGCCATATTGATGGAGAACTGCACTTGGTCGTATTTCATGCCGAACGTTTGGAGCAAATCTGAATCCGAGGCATAGTGCGCAAGCAGACTCAATCCTTCATGTGGGTTGTTTAGTAGATGCCCAGACAAAACAAGGTTTTCAATTTTGGTTTGGCGCAGTTTGTCGGTATAGCTGGCATAGGCTATGCCCTGTGCGCTCAGCTGGAGCTGCAGGCTTTGTGCTATCTGAATCGGCATTTGTTGGCGCAACCCATCAGTTGGATCACTTGGCTTTATTGTCAGGCTTATCGGATTCACAATCGCCAAGTCGGATTTTAGATGATTGAGGTCCAGTGCAAAAACATCACCCGCCATCATTGCGCTGAGTTGAAGTCGCGCTATATCCGCATCAAAGGCAAGGGTTTTACCATGTTGGTCTTCTCGATGGCGCAGGTTGAGCGTATTTTGACCGACTAAGGCTGAGAAAGCATAATCGGGTGAATACTGGGTATCTTCTCGCGCTAATACGCCCTGCTGTGTCGTGAGTGTTGCGTCAAAGCCATCTGGAAAAAGCCTAGCCGTTAGTTTTATGGGTTGATCCTGTCCGGGCCAAATGGCTTCAATTTGTTGTTTAACACGGCCATCTTCAAGTCGCTCATGATCAATCACCACCACAAGCTGCTTTGCGCGAACTTGGGCGATGAGCGGCAGATGATAAGCCGTGTCATAGATGTTGATGAGTCCAGAGAGTTGAATGTCTGCACCGAGAATCGTCTGCTTGATGAGATAGTGATCATCCATGCCCACAGAAATATGCTGACCAAGCGGATAGGTGCCCTTGTCTAGTATCCCAATCAGCGCCTGTTCAATTTGGGCTTGGTGTTGTTGTTTTATAGCATAAAGCAATGCGCTTCCCGCGCCAAGCAGGAGGATGACCAGCAAGGCACTGATTAATATTTTTTGGGGGTTATTGGGTTTCATCGACGATAGTGATGGCGAGTGCCATCTTGTTCGAGTTCGCAATATATCCTAGCATGAATACGTGGCGCTTCAAGGAGGGTGGTCATACCGCGTGCAAATTCTCGGGTAGTGCCAGCCATCACGGCACAATGGCGTTGTTGTGTGCCCTCACAAAATCGTGCTTGCATACCATCAAACTCAATATTGAGCGCTTGGCTGTAGGTGCGCGTATGGTTTTGTCGTTGGTATTCAACATCAACCTGCTCACTAAACCCACGCACTACCCGAAAGCCAACAGGCGTAATCGGGTGTGTTTCTTTACTCATTTGCACATGACCTTGGCGCACCACGCATTGAAGCTTGTCACCAAATCCGGCCTGCTCAAAGGCTTGTTGTTTTTGCTGTGCCATTAAGGCTTCATGCTGGCGTTGGCGTTCTTGACGCTCGGCACGCAATTGAGCTTGTTTTTGATACGCGGCGTGTTGTTGCTCAGGACTCATGCGCTCCCACGTCTCCTTATCAATGCCCAAGGGATGACTTGCACAGCCCACCAAGCCAAATAATAAAACAATCAACCCTAATGCGTATCGAATTTGCATGGTTTTTTCCTTCTGTATAAACTCGTTAACATTTTATCTTAAACAACGCATTGGCTGTTTAAAATCCACGCATCATGACGAGGACGAAGACCGTGGCAATCTTTTGAGAATGTGCACGCCCTTGAGAGATTGCCGCGTCGCTGCGCTCCTCGCAATGACAGGGATTTTCTAAACCTAATGACCGTGGCGCACAGCTTGGTAATGAGGTTAACATGCTTACTGCACTGATTTTTCGGTATTATTTAGATGTGTTTGCACTGAGCATGCATGAGGTATGGCATTTAGATCACGGCGACACGTTAAAAAACACCCCAGTTAAGGGGTGCGCGATAAACAAGCTAGGCTTGATGATTAGGATTTAGGCTTGCCTTCTTGGTTTAATCTATCCATTAAGTCTTTTACCGACACACTCGCGACGTCAGCCGCTTTTTTTATGGATACATTGAGTTGTCGTACCATTTCCAATGCCATTTCCAGCCTGCCTTCAAGTTTGCCCTGTTGGATGCCTTCTTCCATTGCAATGCGTTCCATTGATGTGACATAAGCCATGTGTTGCTCCTCTTCTATTTGGTCAACAATATGTTTACATTCGATTTCTAGATTATGCGGCAATGTGATCATCCAGTCAATAAGACGCAATAATTCTAGGACTTGTTGTTTGCTGTAGCCGCGTTGATACAACAAGCGAATTAAGCCGATTTTGGCATCGAGTTTTTGCTTTGGATCTTTGCTGATTTTAGCCTGTAATTGCGCCGCGACGATGACTGCGCCAAAAGGTGGCTTTTTTGTCGAGCTGCGTTGTTTTTTTCATGATGCGCCCTTGGATTAATTGACGCGATCATGATGGCAGGTTTAGGATGGGGCGACTAGTATGGGTGCGGTCGGACGCTTACATTCAAGTTACAAATAAGTTGAAATATCAGGACAAGACGAGTAAGTGAAAGTCAAATGTTTTACTGAACAATACTACACCGACATTCTTGCTTCACAAAAAAAGTATAGGGTCTTAAATTTCAACAGCACTGATCAAACGGCAAAATAAACGGCAAAATATAAATAAATTTAGTATCTTAAATTCATAATTGTGTTAATCTTTAATAAGATACAGCTTATGGAGATAACGGCAAAATGAATCTGCTAACACCTTTTATGCCCTCTGTAGAAAACCCAAAGACGTCCGCATTGTTAAAGCAAGCTGATGAATTGGTCGTTGGGTGTGCGAGCTTATCTGCAGGTTTACAACCTAACGTTCTTAACGAAATAAAACGCATCACTCGACTAGTCAACAACTATTACTCAAACCTCATAGAAAGTGAAGGCACCCATCCTGTCGATATTTATAGGGCTATGCAGCAAGATTTTGCTTCTCAGCTCGACTCGAACGCCAAACAACATCTGGCGCTAGCCTATAGTGAAGCACAAACAATTGTTTTTAATGAAACAGCTGATTATTCCGATCTGCAATGCCTACTAAAGATTCACCGTACTTTTTACAGTTCGGACTATTTATTAGAGCAACACAAAACCATCAAGGATGCGCAAGGACAACGCCACCCTATTATGCCTGGTCAGCTGCGTGAGTCAGATGTCATTGTTGGGTGCCATCTTGCACCACCAGCAGTTTCCCTTGGTGATTTATAACGGCCAAGCAAGATGGACGGCTAAAACCAATATCGCCGATCAGATTGAACCCGTACCAAGCTTTCTCAAG
>NZ_JYNN01000066.1 GCF_000934765.1 Thiomicrospira microaerophila
CAACCGATTCATAGGTGGCACGTTCTATTTTGCGGCTGGAGAATACACCGGTGGCATAGCCATAGACCAACAAGCTAATTAATAAACTGGGGTGGTAGGCGCTACTACCGCGCAAACCATAACTGTTTTCAATTTGGGTTAAATCAAGCTGGTCAACGACCTCGACGACAAAACGTGCAAGATGGTCATCAGGCAGCCATTCATCTAAGGTTGGCGGTAGAAGATATCCGCTAAGGCGGTCTATTGGGCGAAAGCGACTCATTGTTTTTATCTCATAAGTAATATGGGCATATTTTAACACATATCGTCTTTTAGCATATTATTGTTTGATTAGTCCGACAGGCTCCTAGATAATAGCTCCTAGCGCTGGTTAAATAAACAAACTCTGATTTTGTGGGCTGTTGGCAAAGTAGGTGGCGGCACCGGCATAGTCGATGCCCTCAATGAAATCCGTGTGTTTAAATCCCATCAGCTCAATACTCATCTCACAGGCGGTCATTTTTACGCCCATTTCAAGGCAGAGATCGCGCAGTTCTGCAAAAGAGAGTTGCCCTTGATTCTTAAGCTGTTTTTTGAATGCCCAAGTTGCAAAGCGGGTCATGCCAGGCAGTGCCCAGACTAAATCCGGCACGCTTTGCCTAAAGTCTGGCTGACGTAGCCAGCTTGGGCCAAAGGGCATGTGAATCGGCATAGCGGGGTTGCCCACGGGCGACACGCGCAAGCTGTTTGTGTTTTTAAGCAGACAACGCAACCCATAAAAAGTAAAAAATAAATTTACCTCTTTATCCATGACACAAGCGGTACTGGCTAAAATCATCGGCGGATAGGCCCAGTCCAGCGTGCCTTTGGTTTGAATAATACTGAGTTGTCCTTTGCTGTCGTCGATTGGCATGTTTATCCTTTAACGCTTCATTATCAATTTAAGAGCAACGATATTACCGACTATCGCAAAAATAATCCAGAGCCAGCCATGAAGACTACCGGAGGCAATGCCGCTAAAAAACGCCCCTATATTACAGCCATAGGACAGGGTGGCGCCAAAGCCCATGAGTAATCCACCAATAATGCCCTTGCTTAACGCCGAAAGGCTAAAGCCATGCGCTTTGGAGGAAGCGCCATGATAAAGCGTGACGAGCAGTGCGCCCAGTATCACGCCGATAGTCGTCAAGCTGACCGGATCATCTAATAGCGGGCGCTCTATACGCGTTTCATATAAAACAGAAATATCCCAAAAACGCCAGTCTAACCCTAAGTTCATCATTTCAGAAAATTTAATGCTCCAGATAGTAAACACTGACGCAATAGACCAGGGTTGACCTGAAATGATAAATACCGAGAAGTTAAGCAAGGCTAACAGCACGCCCGCAATCAATAACGGATGGCGTGCAAAACCTAACCAGGCCTGGTTGTGTTGCGCATATAAAGCTTCAACGCTTTGATGGCGTTGCTGTTCGCCTTTTATTAATAGCCAGTAGACCAAACCCAGTAATCCCAGCCCCACCAATAACCCTAAACCACTAAACAGATCTAAAAATGAAAAGGGGGCGAGGGTCGGCCAGTTTACCCAGTGACCATAAAAATAAGCCCCTGTTAAGCCACCTATAAACAAGCAGATAAAGGTAATAAATGACACGGGAACGAGTTGGCCCACACGGTTAAACGTGCCCGATGAGCAGGCGCCAGCCAATTGCATGCCAATGCCAAATAAAAATGCCCCCACTACCACCGACAGGCTAATCGGGCGCACCAAGCCTTGGTAGCTTTGTTCACCTATTTGCTCAAGCAGAATGAGTGGCGCAAACAGAAGGCTGGCTAATAGCAACATCACAATCTGCGCACGAATCCCTAGGCTGCGTCCTTCGACTAAAAATCGACGCCATGCGCTGGTAAAGCCAAACACAAAATAGTTGAGGCTCGCTCCCAACGCTAAACCCAGCACTAATAAAACTTGCAGTTTCCAGTGGCTGAGCGAAAATATGAGCACTAGAATCAGCGCACTGGAAATGAAAAACCAGGGGTAACCAAAGTAGCGCTGGGCGGCAAAAAACATAATGTTAATTCCTTGTGTGAGTTATATTCAGTGCGTGGAGGCTGTCAATTTGCTGAGTTTACGATGCAGGGTGGAGGCGTCGATACCTAGCTCGCGTGCGGCTTGCGATTTATTGCCGTTGCAACGTTCTAGCGTATAGTCGATCCATTGTTGCTCCAGTTTTTCAAGGCTTGTGCTTGGGTTAATCGCTAAACCGGGTGCGATGAGAATCTTTGATGGCGCGGGGCGCAGGTCTTGAGGAATATGCGCGGGTTCAATCGAATCGCCCTGGACTAACACCACCGCGCGCTGGATGATGTTTTCCAGCTCACGGATATTGCCCGGCCAGTCGTATTGTTTGAGTAGTCTTAAGGCTTCTGCGCTGATTTGTGAAACGGGTTTGTTGAATTTCTTGGAAAACCGACTCAAAAACAATTCCGCTAAGGCTTGAATGTCATCAGGACGTTCTCGCAATGGCGGTAAATTAACCGGGAAAACATTAATCCGATAGTACAAGTCTTGGCGAAATGTGCCTTCTTGCACTAAGCTTTGCAGGGTTTGATTGCTGGCAAAAATCAACCGAACATTCACCTGAATGGTACTTTGACCACCGACACGGATCAGGGTTTGGTTTTGCAAAAAATGCAGCATTTTGGCCTGAACCTCTGCACTCATGCTATTGATTTCATCTAGCAATAATGTTCCGCCATCCGCGAGTTCTAACAAACCCAGTTTGCGTGCTGTCGCACCCGTAAACGCGCCTTTTTCGTGGCCAAACAATTCTGACTCAATCAGGTTGGCCGGTACGGCCGCACAGTTGAGTTCAAAATAAGCCCCTTGAGCGCGTGGGCTGTGTTGGTGAATGTATTTGGCGAGTACGCCTTTACCTGCACCCGTTTCGCCTTCAATGAGTACCGGTACATCCATTTGGCAGACTTGCTGAACGAGTTGATAGACCGCTTTAATTTGCGGGCTTTGGCAGATGGGTTGCAATTGGGGGTCATCAAGTTGGGCGAGGCGGGTTTGTAGCTTAATTAATGCCTTGCGATGCTGTACTTGGTCAACCAAGCGTTGTAATAAGGCATTCATTTGCGCAATGTCGAATGGCTTGGTAATCAAATCATACAAACCTTGCTTAAATCCTTGCACCGCATCTTGCAGGGTAGCATAGCCGGTAATTAACACAACTTGGGTATCTAGGCTGGCGTGCTTGGTGGTTTCTAATACCTCCAAGCCGTTTCCATCCGGTAAGCGTAAATCGGTCAAAACTACTGCAGGCGGGTTTAGGTGAATGGCTTTTTGGGCGACTTGTGCCTGTAAAAATACCTCAACCCTAAAGCCCGCTTCAGTTGCCAGTTCGGCTAATAAATCGGCCATGTCTTGATCATCTTCGACTACAAATAAAATCGGTTTGCTTTTAATCATCTATCGTTTGATCCGTTTGTTTGTTCAACTCAGTGGCTAGGGTGATTTTAAATTCAGTATGCCCAGGTTGGGATTTTACCAGTTCGATCTGTCCATGCATGGCTTCAATCATTTGTTTGGCGACAAATAAGCCTAAGCCTGTGCCTTCATGGCTCGGTTTGTTGGTGACAAAGGCGTCAAAAATGGTGGTTTGCAATTGAGCGGGTATGCCTTTGCCATTATCGATAATGTGCAACCAGGCCTGGTGGTGTTTTGAGGTTAATTTAACGGTTATTTCAGTCGCTTGGGCTTCAACCGCATTACCAAATAGGTTAAATAAAACTTGTTCCAGCATGCCGCCATCGGCAATAAAATTAACCGCATTAACCTGCTGGTGAAGTTGGCTGAGTCCTTTTTGTTTGAGAACCGGCGTGACCAATGCGCAAAAGCTGGTTAAGTAGGCCGCGCCTTCAAGCGTGACTAATTCCGCTTTTGGGCTGCGAGAGGCATTCAGCAAGCTTTTAACAACGTCGGCGCTGGTTTTGGCTTGGCGCTCGATAATTTGCATGCGTTTTTGAATCGTGGCATCGTGTGTTGTGCCTTGAACCATTTGCGCATAACCAATAATATTGGCAAGCGGGGTGTTTAGATTATGCGCCAAGCCTGCGGCCATTTGTCCAATCGACGCGAGGCGTTGTGCGTCGCGCAAACGCTCGGTCATTTGGTTAGAGAATTGGTGCGCCTGTTCCAGCGCTTGAATATGGCTACTGATGTCTTGTTGCAGTTGATTAAAAATGCCGTTCAATGCCTCAACTTCCTTGGGGGCGTGTTTGAGTGAAAGCGGGGTGAGGTTGAGGGAGGAATGCAGTGGATTTAAGCGAGAAAGTAGCTGCTCAATCGGTTGAATCAATTTGGCGGCAAGCAGTTTTTTTATTAGCCAAGATTGTAAAACTAGCAGGCCAAGTAACCCGAGAAAAGCCAGAATCATCATTTTATTCAGTGTGCTATTGATTAACTCGCGTGAATAAATTAATTCAATTTCGCCCAACGGGCGGTTGATAAATAAAATCGGGGTGGTTTGTTGTAAATACTGGCTGGCATAGTCTTGCGGTTTGATGCCGGACTCGGCTAACAGGTCGCCTTCAAGCGTTGAAATACGAAGATAAACAATATCTTGTGATTGGTGAACCAAATCATCAGCAAAACGCTCGATCACCGCATAATCACGAATCAGTACCGAATCCAATGTCATCAGGGCAAGTTGCTCAGACAGCGCCTGCGCCTTGTCGCGCAGGGTGTCTTCAAGGGTATGGGCCACAATCTGATGAAAAAACAGGGCGGCTAAAAGGGTAAAGCCAGTTAAGCCTAATCCAAGGTAGAAATTAAGCAAGCCGGAAAGCGTAGGTGTTCGCCAAAAAGGGTTCAAGGTTTAGTCCTTTATAAACCCGCATATTATGAAACATGCGGGTTAACAAAAACGTCCCAGTTGGGACGTTTATTTTATAAGCTCCAGTCTTAATAATAACACGTGTCGAATTACATTGATTCCATTTCTAGGCGTTGGAAGGTGTTGCTGATGTTACGACCGTGCCAGCCATCGAAATGACGCAGATGTTGAAATTGTGACCAATCACGCGAAGGGGATACATCGTCCAAGGCGCCCATGTCATCAATTGTTTCTTTAACGGCTTCAACCACTTGTTTTAAATAATCACCGGTTTCGCGTTGGACTTTTGCCTTGTCGGATACCTCACCATGACCGGGTACAATGTATTTAGCGGGTAATTGAATCATCTGCTCGTAAGCGTCTAGCCATTTAACCGCATGGGTGTGAGGGTGAACACCTAATAAACGGTCAACATACACATGATCGCCTGAGAACAGAACCTGTTGCTTCGGTAACCAAACTACCGCATCGCCTGGGAAGTGGGCATCGTTGAAGTATTTAACTTCAAAGGTTACGCCACCGATGCGAACAGCTGCATCCGTACCTTGGAATGGGCGGGGCGCATGGAAGGGGGTTTGGTCATGGAAAATAGGGTCGGTACTTTTGATACGATTCAAAATAGACGCTTCCATTTTAATTTGGGTGTCTACCGTGGTTTGCATCGCATAGATTTGCGCGCCTTTTTTAGCAAAGTAGTCATTGCCTAACCAACGATGATCTTGTGCGCCAGTGTTAAATACCGCGACAATTTTTTGATCGGTGATTTTTTTAGCTGCTTTTTCAATCGCCGCCGCTGAAAGCGGGCCTGCGCCTGAATCAATAATCACCGCGCCTTCCGAGGTGACGACTAAACCAATATTGGCATTGAGCCCGAGGTTTTCTTTGGTGCGGTCGTTGATTTCACCGATAAAGGCATAGACATTGTCTGTGACTTTATCAAACTTAACCACATCCGCCATAGCAAAGGTGGGCGCAACCAGCGCCGCACCTAAAAATAATGATTTCATCATTCTGAACATAATAAAAATCCTTTTGTGAGTTTAAAATAAATAAAAAATTTGGTAAATCAAATATAGCATGCGGCTTGCTTTTCTGCAAAACAAACCTCCTTATCCTGCTCTGTCATCCTGCGCGAAGTTGCAGGATCCAAGCGGCGGCCATAGACCCGGTCTCTCTGCCACGTTGTACGTGGGAGCGCTTTAGACTTGGGCTCGAGCGTTGTTGCATAGGTTAAACCGTTCTGCATTCCCACGCACAGCGTGGGAACGAGGTTAGCTAACCAACCTCCCGTCATTGCGAGGAGCACAGCGACGCGGCAATCTCCAGCAGAAAACTACATTTTTGCACAATATCAAAAAAGGGTCTTTCAAAAAAAAGGCCAGAACAAAGTCTGGCCAAATTAACTAATGAAAAACAACAAACTAGCTATGAGTTTGAAATTGTGACTTGAGAGGACACTACTCAACCCAAGTCGAACCTGCTCCTAGGAAGAAAGAGCAGGGTACAGCGCCAATTTAACTAGGAGTTAAATTAGAAACTACGTTGCATACCAAAACCAAAATGAGTGTCGTCATTATCACCTACAGTCCATACGTTAGCAAAGATATTAGTCTTTCTGCTGAAGTGATAAATTCCACCAACTGCCACGTTAGTTGTTGCATCTGAACCGTCTTCATCTAGACGCACAACAGCGGCTCTCAGTGTTGTGTTGTCAATTCGATAGGTTACTGGTAGAGTGATTTGAACTTCATCGCCACCATCTAGGCTTTCATATAAAAGTCCTGTTCCAAGTGCACCCGCTTTGTAATAAATGCCAGCAGAGTAATTATCGTCTTCTGTGTCCGAACCTCTAGAGTCATAAGATACACTAAATCTTAAATCACCTGTTGAGTAGACTGCACTAATTCCAGCGTTTACATCAGTTTCATTGCCTGTAGCCGCAACATTGGCATTAATAGTTAAACCATTCATGTTTTTAGTGCGATAGTGAACACCCATTTCACGACCCCAGCGCGCCGCATTAAAGGCCTGAGCATCAGCTAGTGTATCGGTAAATGCGCGGAAAGGTAGCACTGCAAGTTTATGGGCATGGTCTGAACGTCCAAAGCGGATGGTACCAAAGTCACCAGCGACACCAGCCCATAGTTCCTCGTTGAATGCGAAGTTATTTGCTTGTGTAGGACCATTAGCGCCAGAAGTTACGTTACCCATCACGCGGTAAATACCTTTCATACCATTACCTAAATCTTCAGAACCATGTACGCCAAAACGTGTTCCATACCAAGAGTTTTGTAATTGATTATCGCCATTAGCATTTTTAACCATGCCCATTTCATATTTAGCTTGGCCAAAGAAGTTGTGGTCAGATTTTTTGTCAGCCATTACTGGGGTAGCGGCTAGTGATGCAACAGCCATTGCAATTAACGTCTTTTTCATTTATATCTCCTAGTTATTTTTTAGTATCACAATTGATTTATATTTAATTGTAAATTGTGGTTCTGAAGGATCACGTTAGTGGTGTTCGGTCAGCGGGCCATGCCGTGCTGTCTTTCAACCGCTCCTCCTTTAGTTAGCTTCTATTGAGCTTTTTTGTTTGGTGTGAGCATCAAAACCAGCTTAACAGTAGAAATAAGCGTGCCAAAAGTTAAGTTGTTGATTTTTGTGTTTATTGTGTATTTTTAATGGAAGGATTGTGCAAGCAAAATGCAACGGGTATTGCATTTTGCAATGGTTTAGCGCCACTGTCGTTAAATTTAGAAAAACTCGTCATTGCGAGGAGCAAAGCGACGCGGCAATCTCTTGAGGGCGTGCGTAGTCTGCTGGAGATTGCCACGGCCTTCGGCCTCGCAATGACGTTTTATTTGTTGGGTTTAGCGCTCGATTAGATTGAGAATGCGTTTGGCTTCTAAAAAGTCATAGTCATCGACTTCGTAAAAATGTTGCGAAAAATCGTCAGGGGTTTGAGTAGGGTCTGGCAGGAGTAACGCGTCACGTAGTTGGTCGATGATGAGTGGGTCTAGCCCTGCGCGCGCAACCAATACCGTGGGGGCGAGAAACTCGGAGGTGTGGAGTATTCGAATCGGTTGCCCAAGGTCGATAAAGCGCTGTGCTAAGCCTTCGGTGGTGGCGGCGGCATCAAAATCTTTGTGAACAACCGACATGATCGCCCGTTCATGGCGCCCCAGAAAGCTGTAAAACTGTAGGTCGCTCAGGAAAATCTGTTCAAGGCGCAAGAGTTGCCTGACTACAAAATGACCGCTGTAGGAGTGGTAGGAGCCAAAGGCAAAGCTGTGGTGTTTGAGTTGGTCAATCTGGCTGATGTCGCTATCTTGGTGAACAATAATCGCCGCGCGATAGGGCGCTTCGGCAACAATCAGTTTGATCGGTTCTGGGTGGTTTGGCTGAAAATTATCCCGCGCTTTAATATAAGCGGAAGGACCCATATAGGCCATGTCCACTTCACCTAAAGCGAGGCGTTTTATTTGTTCTTCGTAGCTGTGGGTGATATGCAGATGAACAGGCTGGTTGAGTATTTGACTTAGATAGGCAACAAGCGGTTCAAAGCGCAATTGGATTTGCGAGGGCATTTCATAAGGCGGCACTGAGAGCACCAGGCCTGGTTGCGAATCAAGGGATTTATTGCTTGTTTGGGTCTCAGTTTGTTGGGCTTTTTGACAGCCCAAAAGCATAAAGGTAAAACCGATAACAAGCAACCAAGAGGCATAAGGGCTAGTTTGTAGAGCCGACATTGTTAAGCGGTTTGTTTTTCCCACGCCGTGCGCGGGAGTATAGATGGGTACAAAATCTCAACGCCATCGCGCTTAATTCCGGCATATGGGAAAGCTTGTGTATTGATTGGATATGCGCAGTTCATTAGTGGATGTGCTGGTTGTTTTTTATCTTGTTTAGGTGGGCTAAAACCACGTCCACTGGCACATTGAGCTTTTCTGCGAGCTCTTCAATTGGCATATCTACAAACGCCATCATTTCGATAATGGTTTCTAGTTTGCCCTCCAGTTTGCCTTCAATCTTGCCTTCTAGTTTGCCCTCCAGTTTGCCTTCTAGCATTCCTTCCAGTTTGCCGAATTTATGGCCGATGTTGTAGCTGGGTAGATCTTGTAGTGATGTTTCTCTTAACATATGCTATACAACCTTTGTAAGTCTTATAATTGATAACCAATTGTTTTAGTTTATATTTAATTCTGTAAGCGTTTTAATTTTGTTTAAGAGGAGACCTTTGCACGAGAAAAGCTTGCCAAACCACTATAAATCTGCAAAGAAATCGCTTGTATGTTAAAATGTCAACATGTTATTACATATTACTGGATCTTATCACATGGCATGGAAAAACCTCTCACAGACCTCACTCGCTGATGCATTTATCTGCCCCCATCCGGCACTCAATGAATTAGATGGGGTTGAAGAGCTAATTGACTGGTCAGCGTGTGAAGCCTTAATGGTCAATATCCATAGCAACCCCATGGGTGAGCGTGCCTTTCCACCGCTACTTATGTTCAAGATCCTACTATTACAAACCTGGTACAACCTCAGTGATCCAGCCTGTGAAAAACAACTGGCTCGCGATTTATTATTTCGTCGATTTGTCCAGCTCA
>NZ_JYNN01000067.1 GCF_000934765.1 Thiomicrospira microaerophila
GACAGAAAATCGCTCAATTATGCTAAAAATCACGTATTTTAAGGCAAAAAAGCCCGTTTTGGGCCAACTAGCGATTATTTGCCCGACAGGCTCCTAGGATGCGTTAAAAAAACTTGAAACACAACTAAAGGTAGATTTTGCAAAAGCCACGGGAATGACACTTTTAAAGGTCGCGTTGGAAGATCTCAAATTAAACTTTTATCAGGCAGAGGAGTTTATCACCACTGTCAACTTGCTCATTGATATAGGTAACATAACGGGTATTTGGGATCTGTGTTTCATATCTAGTGTTTCTGTTCCATTCCGTGAAGAGAATCCGTTTGCAGACATAAACGAGTGGAAAAGAGCCATTAGAATGGAGTCGGCTTTATCGTTAATAGATCAATGTTACCTCGCAAATAAAGACGATCGTTCATTTGTTAACACCATGGTCGTGATCAGTGTAATGCGAGACAGTTTTGTGTTATCCGAAAAGCTCTTGAATTTAGTGTTGGCTAAACTAAACCAGCCAGACTTGCTCTCAAGAGCCGGTGAACAGTTATTTGTGCGTATCACGGATACAGTAATGCCGGAGCGGGATGTTTTCATTTCACCTCTTACAGAGTTTTATTTAAGGCGATATTATTGCCTTTCCAATCAGCAAGGATTGCCATTTGAACTCTCAAATAATCTTGGCGACTCGGGTTTTTATGAGCGGATTAATAAATCTAAACATACATTAAAACTAGAGAGCTTTAAAAGCTGGAAGCATTCGATTGTAAATTATCTAAAATTAGAAGGTCGATTACCCGGTTTAATGATTGCCTATTTCAGTGGTGAATTTGAAAGTCATCCACTCAAGCAAAATGCCTTTAACAGAGTGCTAAAGATTGAAAATTCACAGCCAGTGCCAGTTGATCAAACCAGCTTAGGCTTTTCACCGCAAAACTTTGCCTTCAACAAGCGTCTTGCACGATCATTTCTCTGGTCATCATTACGGAAATGTTTAGATGTCCATCATATTCCACATAAAAAGGCCTATGAGGTCCACAAAGGCATACAACAAGAAATTCAAACCATCATTGATCACCAAGCGATTAGTCCAGTGGAAGCCCATATTGCACACTACGCACAATACTTGGTTGATAAGCAGCCGATTGGGCAAAGACGGTTTAGAGGACCTATTCGTAAAGCATTGTCGCCATCCGTTACCTTAACTCAAATAGATGCATTTGGTCTGCCTTTAATTGCGGTCACCAATGGGCAGGATATTACTAAAGTAGGCACCCATCAACGACAAGCCGTTTATCTGGATATGCTAGATCTGGATGGTATAGACCGCGCGCGCGTACTTTATTACCTTAAGTTTTTTGAAGATTGGTTGGTTAAAGAGTTTGGATTGGACGAGTTGTTTGATTATGATGAATTGTTTGGTGATGTTAAACGCCCCACCTTCAAAGTGGATGCAAATATTCTAACGTTTGAAGAATATCAAAAAGCGCTAGATCGACTGCTTGAGGCCTCTAATTCTGAAGTGAACTCTGATAAAGCATTTGCATTATTTCAGGCGGCACTGTTGTTGATAATGGGGTTTAAGCTAGACCTCCGACGCTCAGAAGGATTACATCTTCGGAGAAATGATTACTTTTATGATGACCGTCAGCCTGATTTATTTATTCGACCTCATGAAGATAGGACATTAAAAACATGCAATGCAAAACGTCTTTACCATCTCGAAGAGCATTTGGATGAACGTGAGATATCGCTTTTTAGTACTTACCTTGAAAGCTGCACAACGGAGTATGGTCGCCCGCCTAAAAACTTTTTTGCAAAATCGGTTTCGACCATTCAGCCACCTCACAAACTCATCCCGGTACTGATGGATGTACTCCACTATGCTACAAAAGACCAGAGTGTGAAATATCACAATCTTCGTCATTCAAAAGCATCATGGGAAATGTTGGCTATATTAAATGCACAGTTTGACTTGAAAATTGATCAGCAGTTTTTTCAGCATTTACCAATAACGGCTAAGTTTTTAAAAGAAGCACGCTCACGTTGGCTGCAAATTGTTCATAACGCTTGCGGGGTTCACAAGGCACATTATTATCTTAAGAGTATTATGGGCCATGGTGCGTTTACCACGACATTAAAAAACTATATTCATACTTTGGATATTGCCGGCGCGGGGTTTCAGCGAAAAAAAGCAACGGAAATTATGACAGTTAAATGGGCGGTTAGCATGGGGTTGCCCAGTAAAAGTACCTTGTATAGAAAAATGCCAGATTCTGAAACGGTCATTAATACGCTACTTGATAGCGTTATCCCTTGGGCTCAGCTCGTAAAGCAAACAGAGTCATCGCCGGAGTTAATGGAGCCCGAGTCTTCATTGGTGCCGGACATATCTCACAAGATCGACTCTTTCTCGCTTGTGCCTGAACAAGAACTCGAAAAGCTCAAACCCTATTGCCTGTTTAAGCTTTCACTCACCCTAAGCCAGGACGATACGCATCGTTATCTATCTGCCCTGGATTTGGAAGCGGGTGAGTTTGATTCGGTGATTTGTCACTTTAAAGATCATGCAAAATATAGAATGAAGCCACTCGTTCAAGATGCATCGAAACAACGGTTGCTTCAACGATTGCATGATTTGCCAGAAGGATGGTTAGATGCAATCTTGGAGGAGACTTTTTTTCACGATGAAAACTACAGAACCGAGCGACAACTTATTCACACCTTTGTCGAACGATTATCAGTAAAGCTTGGTAAGGCCGAGCCAGATCAATCGCCTCGAGTAGAGTCGTTTGATTTATTGTGCCACCACTTTAATCAAGTGCCGCCCATCCTTCAACTTATCAACCTATTGCAAGTCGGCCACAGTTTTAAATTTCAAGCGCCGACATCACAAAAAATTACACTCGATGATTGGCGTCGAGCCTTGGATATGGATAGTGTTGCACTACCGGATAGCTGCATTCAAAAAACTACAGTACTCAATCCAAACGGACGACTCATCATCAAATTAGAACGAAATAATAAAACGCGCTCAAAAGATCTAGAAGCCTATTTTTTATTGATTATGCTTCACAGCTACCAAACCTTTTTATCCCATTCATCTTCATAAAAGTTTTTTATTCAAAAGTATAAAAAACTTCAGTGCAAAAACCGCCGTTCTAAATTTTGATTCCCCCTTTATAGCCTGTACACCTTTTTAATCAACGTGGAGTATGGCTATGAAGAAAATAATTGAACTCAAACTAGACCCAGTCAGTCGTCGTATCATCAAGAGCTATTTGCTGATTTTGTTGCTGGTGGGGCTGATGCTGCTGGCACGGCCTTTTTGGTTGCACTTAGAAGAACGTTCTAAACAGTCTTTGGGCTTTCAGCAACTATCGGTTTCGGACTCCGGCCTTTGGCGGAATGACGAGGGAGCGGGGGCTGTAATAGCGTAGCCCGCACTTTTGATTGCACTCTCAAAACGGCGGTACCGGCTCAATCTGCTCCGCGAAATTGGTTTTAGCCGTCCAACGTTTTTGACCGTTATAAATCACCAACGCAAACACTGGCGGATTTACTTCTTTTTCGTTAGCGTGCCTGGGGTGTAGCCAAATTTTCGCTTGAATGCCGTGATGAAGTGATTAACGTGAGAGTAACCCAATCGTGCGGATAAGGTTTTCATCGCGATGGGTTCTGTTTGTAGCAAAAAATGCGCTTGGGTCAGTCGATAATCGGTAATGAATTTAAAGATAGACGCCCCATACTCCTCGATGAAGGACTCATTCATGCACTTTGCCGACAGACCGAATTGCTGGGAGAGGTCGGTTAGGGTAGGTAGCCGACCTTCAAGTTCTATAAGGTAAGCGTGCAAATCACGAATCCGTTTCCGGTGGGTGTGTTTATTTTTAGCCGTATTGTCTTGTTTACTAATCTGCACCAGTCTTGCAAGATAGTCGAGCACGCGGCCTTGGGCTTGAAGCTTACGCGCCGGGCCGCTGAACTCTTTAGACATGGCCGCCAGTAATGGCACATTAACATGTTGTGGAATCGAGTGCACAGCGGTGGGTTGCTTGTCGTCTAATTTTAGGTAACGCAAAAACATATCCGCCGTTTCAGCCCCTAGTAGATCATCTACTAGCTTCATGGGCATCACAACAGACTTCATTTCAGAGCGCATTCCCCCTTCAAGCAAAACGGATATATCCCATGAGTTATAAAGTCGGAATGCATCACGTCCTGGTGTGACAATAAGTTCTTTCGCGGATTGGTTCCTGCCATGCCAATATTCACGAACACAACACAGCCCCGTTATCCAAGTTTGAGCACTAAAAACAGGCTGTTCGCTAGCGTGTGTCAAATCGAATAGATGCACTAATTGACCTTGTGTTGAAGGTTCAAGCTCATGTACAGCATTAAATAAAACAATCCCATCATGCAAGTTAAGGGAATCGACCCAAGCCTTTCCAGTGCCTTCAGGCAAGACATAGGGTAAGCGGTCGATGTCATATTCCATCTCGGACGTTAGTGATTCCGGTACAGAGTATAGCCAGTCAAATGAATAGTTTTTAAATTCGGTAGATGTTTTCATTGTTCGAATTATACACATAATTTTTTTAAAAAAACGAAGACGAAAGGTATTCGTAGAATAAAATCAGTTTGGCGTAGAAGGGATTGGAGCACAGCCTAGTTTGAGGCGTTATTATTAAATTGCGTTTTTGACTGCGTTTTTTAACTTGAATATTTTATTAAATATCCAGTCTAAAAATACGCTAAATCGAGATTGGCGCAAATGGATAGCTGAGGTTTTATTTGAGTCCTTTGTCATAGCTATTATTAAAATTCCCATACGTTTTGCATTGGGAAAAAAGTAGCAAGTTTAATAACTAATGTTTGGAGCCCTAAGTATGTTAGATAGCGAATTCTTCGAGATAAGTAAAGACAGTGAATTGGATGTATATGCTCAAGGGGTTCAAAATCGCTTAGTGCATATTGATGGCTTAGAGAACATGGATAATGTTAAATTGCTTGCACCTACTCACATCGATACAACCTTCAGCTTAAATCCAATACCCCTCCCATTAATCTCAGACTATTCACCACAACCGACAACGATCCAACATCAGGCTCCCCTTAGGTTCTTTGCCAGTTTAGATATCGCCAATTTAGATGCCATAAGCGCGGGCGAAGTCTCAACCTCAGAACAACCCAACCAAAACCAACAAACCGAAGAAGAGGAGGATGATAAGCTGCTGGGTTTGCTTGTGGGGGACTTATTGGGTGTTGGATTGGTCGGGTTTAGCGGGCTTAGCTTTCAGCATTTTGCAAATAAAAATAATTCAGCAACGGCGATAATGCCAGAACCACAGCCAGAACCACAGCCAGAACCAGAACCACAGCCAGAACCAAAGCCAGAACCAGAACCAGAACCAGAACCAGAACCACAGCCAGAGCCCCCCGTCGTACCCAAGCAAACGGTCAAGGGGGTGGTCATTGGCGGCCCTGTTGTGGATGACCATGACCTATATGTCATGTTGCAAGACAGTAATGGAAGAGATTTGATTGATGAGCGTGTAAAGCTGGACCAACATGGTCAGTTTAGCATTGAAATTCAATATGAAGGTGTCGTGGTTGCCAGAATAATTAATGATGGCGATCAGGGGGATTATCTTGATGAAGCCACAGGACTTCCTAAGGATCTTGACTACGATCTCTATGCCGCTGGCGTCGTAAACCAAGTGCAGAATACTCTAGCTCTCAACATTACCATGCTCTCCACACTCGCTTATGAAAAAGTAAAAGAGCTTGCGGGTGAGGATCAAGCGTTTGATGCACAGCTGGTTGAATCAACCAACAATGCCATTGCGCAAGTGTTTAACCTCACCAGCCTGCACAATGTAAGAGTCGCACCGACTATTCAAAAGCAATCCGCGATTGATGACGAGGTATTCAATGCGTTCGCAAAAGAAAGTGTGATTTCTGAATCAGACAAGTACGGCGTCGTGCTTGCTGCGCTATCGGGTTTAGATCAAAAGAACAGCGCAACCCCTGAAGCCCCAGCGGATGATGCCGTCGGTGGACGCAAAACCTTAGATGATCTTAAGTCGAAAATAACGCTGACACCCCAGCGTGATGCGGAAGTAGATAGATTAAATACGGTGAATGTAGAGGTACAAAAAGAAGCATTATCTGCGGCACTTAACCAGGGTGCGAACGAAGCAGTGTGGTCGGTTACCAGTGCGATCCAAAGCGCGCAAAATCAAGCGCCTAGCGTTAAGATAGATTTAGCCAAAATGGTTAAACAAGTCATTGTCATCAGAGAAACGATAGAGGTTCCCGCTCAAGCGCCTGTGCCACCCATAACGCCTGTGCCGACCGAACCAACAGAACCAACAGAACCAATTGAACCGCCAGCGCAGCAAGAAAATGAAGAATTTAAATTCTACTTCATTAACCCAGCAGACGATCCCATCACCTTAGACAACATTGAAACAACGTCATTTACCAACCGCTTTGACGCGCGAGATTCTGATAACACGGCATCGATCCTATATTTTGATTTGCAAAGCGATGCGGCACAGCTCAACGAAGTTTTTTCGATTACCGCACCCCAAGCCCGCAGTATATTTCTGAGTGGCACCTTAGATAATCAACAAGGTGACGCTGTTGTGATTAATATTTTGGGTACCAGTGACCTCACAGCCGATATACGCGCCATGACCATCAACACAGTCGGCATAAATCAACCCGAGGATGGAGTGGATAACCGCACGCTCATTTTTAACTTTAGTGATTCAAAAGATACCCTCGTGCTGAGTTCAGCCACGGATTTGACAGGGATTGATCGCATCGTCGTGATCAATGGCAAGGTTGAATTCACTAACGCGAAAATCCCAGATATCAAATCGATCGAAACCGATCCGGACATGGATCAGCTTTCACAGCTTCTCGCGTTAGCGATCGGTGGGCAGATTGAAACGCAACCTCCCGTGATGAGTTACCAAGAACCCATGCCCGAGATCAACTATATCTCAGAACCATCTAGCTCGGTATTGCCCGTATGAAAACCGACAACCCTATTACAAACCCAAACAAAACAAATCATTTAGAAACTATGGAGATAATCATGTTAGATAATCAAACAACACAAAACCTAAACACGATAGACACCGAAGGCCTCACTTCAAGCAATGTAACCGATATGGTGATCCCTGCTGCGCATGTCCACTCGGCCTCAGAAGACATCGCATTCCAAGCATCAACCCAGCAACCGAAACTCAAACCGAAGAAAGAGCAAGTGGCAGCGATTGAGCCAGTTGAGCAAGGGGTACAAGTTGAAGACACCTTGCCACAACCACCACTTGTTGCACAAATAGAAACTCAAGCGCCAGAAGGCTTACAGCAAACCGCCCAACTCGAAAACACAAAAGGTCAATGGCTAGAAGACGCCGGCCTGCTAAATAGCGCCGCCTTGCTGGGTGTGGGCTTATTAGGCGGAGGCACCTATGCGCTTAGCCAAAACAGCAAAAGCGCATCAGAATCCACACCGACTGAGGAGCATGCTTCAGCGACACCAGCCCCCGCGCTTACGCCAACGGAAAAGCGTGCTTCAACGGAACCAGCGCCCGCGCCTACGCCAACTAAAGAGACTGCTTCAGCGGAACCAGCGCCTGCGCTAACCAAAGAGATTGCTTCATCAGAACCAGTACCCGCGCCTCCGCTAACTGAGCCTCCTGTTGTGTCAGTATATGAGGCCATAGGTGAAACAACGCACATTCAATCCGACGAAGAGAACATTCAGCTTGTTCTTTCAGACAGCGCAGCGGTTCAAAACAGTTTTGTGCTCAGTGCGCCAAACGCAAAAACCATTACCGTAACCGGAACGCTCGGGCTGCTTGAAAATGACGAATTGGTATTTAAAATTGAAGATGTTACCCAGTTTGAGCGCGATGAACGCACGATAACGCTCGATACCTCGGCTTTAGCGGCCGATACGCTCACCAACAGAAAACTAATTTTTGATTTTGAAGACGAAGCCGATCATGTTCTACTCACCGCCGAATCGAATCTTGGCGGATTTAACTACATCGAAGTCAAAAACGGAACGGTAGACATGCAGCAAGTGGACACAACCCACATTGTATCCATAGAAGTCAACTCCGGTATCGTGCTCACGTTGCAACAGTTTAAAAACCTCAACACCCTTGCCAGTACCACGGGTAAAGGGGAGCTCACCCTTGCGCTGAGCAATGATGCTCAGCTGGTCGAATTCAAAACCTATCTCGAAAGTCTCACCCCTAATCAATTGGTGTTGATCGGTTTTGGCAAAGATGAACCCGGGTTTATCAACATCACCGTTGCAGGCCAGCCAAGTTCACAAGCACAAGAGATGATTGAAGCACTGCACAGTTACTCAATGCCATCGATTCCAACGCTCAATGCCAAAATTCAAAGCCTAATGGATGACATTGCAAATCAACAGTCCAGTCTAAATGGCAATGCAAGCAATATTGCAAAACTTATTAACGACAGTGCCGATGGCAACGCCGCCACCACCAACTCGATTGCGGGCATAAAAGCCCTGCTCGATACCATTACCTCAAACGTAGATGGCGACTTAAGCGGATTGGTCAGCCAAATCGGCGCACCGGCGACAGCCGAACAAGGTGCAACCGGAATATATTTTAGTATTGAAACCGCTGTCGAAGCGGCGCTCACGCAAGTAAATAACCAAATCAATGACCTGCAAACCCAGATCACAGCCAATGCCACAAGCAGCGATACAAACGCCACAAGCATTGCAACCCTGATCGATAACAGCACGGATGACGCTGCGGCCACCACCGACTCGATTGCCGGGTTAAAAGTCGCGTTAACCGCACTACAAGGCACCGTCGGAAGCAATGACACAGCGCAAGCTGATGCACTAGACGCCCTAGAGGCAGCGCTTGACCAAGCGATAGAGGATGCGGCATCGCAACTACAAACCGCCATCAATAACCTGCAAACCCAGATCACAACCAATGCCACAAGCAGCGCCACAAGCATTGCAACCCTGATCGATAACAGCACGGATGACGATGCGGCCACCACCGACTCGATTGCCGGATTAAAAGCCGCGTTAACCGCACTGCAAAGCACCGTCGGAAGCAATGACACAGCGCAAGCTGGCGCACTAGACGCCCTAGAGGCTGCGCTTGACCAAGCGATAGACGATGCGGCATCGCAACTACAAACCGCCATCAATAACCTG
>NZ_JYNN01000068.1 GCF_000934765.1 Thiomicrospira microaerophila
GGCATAGCCATAGACCAACAAGCTAATTAATAAACTGGGGTGGTAGGCGCTACTACCGCGCAAACCATAACTGTTTTCAATTTGGGTTAAATCAAGCTGGTCAACGACCTCGACGACAAAACGTGCAAGATGGTCATCAGGCAGCCATTCATCTAAGGTTGGCGGTAGAAGATATCCGCTAAGGCGGTCTATTGGGCGAAAGCGACTCATTGTTTGTATCTCATAAGTAATATGGGCATATTTTAACACATATCGTCTTTTAGCATATTATTGTTTGATTAGTCCGACAGGCTCCTAGGTTAATAATAAAAATCAAAGCAATAAAATTTGTGTGGCGGTAATTTTATTTAACACCATAACTGATTGTTTTTATAATGCTATCATTCTGTAGATATGCTGAATAGTTAACCAACAAACTCAACCCTAAATTTGTTATAGCTAACCTTATTTCTGTGGATAAAAATGATTCAACCCCTAATTTGTTATATAAACACCCTAATTTCGTTACAGTCTGCCCTAAAATTGTTATGGGCCACCCTAAAATTGTTATAATATTACTACTTAACTTATTGAAATAAAAAGAAAAAATAACGTCTAAAAACAAGAGAAAAACAAGAGAAAAATTATTTAAAAACAAGCTAAGAAAAAATTTGTAGAATGTGGATAAAAAATCAAAATTCCTTTCTATTTAGTTTATCAATAAAATCTCGAATTGCTATTTCTGCAGCAACTTGCATTGTCATACCTTTTATTGCACAAATGGCCTTAAATTCAGAATGCAATTCTTTTGGTATATTAGGTAAACGTTGCGGTTGTTGAGAACTATTTTTATTTGTCATTTTTAGCAACCTCATCTAGTATATGTGATTCAATTACTTCTGATATCCTGATAGCCAATTCAGAGTCATCTGCTGTATACTTTAGTGTAATAGTCTTACCTTTAATATCAATCTGCCCTACTTTTTTTCCTTTTGAATTAAAAAATTTAGCCTTTGGCTCATTTACAATTTTTGTACGAACAGTTGATAAGTTTTTGAGATAGAGTTCCAACATATCATTAGACCAATCATCTTTTACTATCTTTTGAACTAATGTATTAAACTCAGTATCACTCATTTTCTTTAAAGCTGTACTTAAAGTGTAAGCAAATCTTAACCCTAGAGGCGTAGGCTTACTAACCAATAGTGATATTTTATCAAATGGAATTTTAGAAATTGCAAGATATTTTGACATTGAACCTTCTGAAACACCTGTCCTTGTACAAAGGTCAACCTGTGATTTTACATGCCCTTTTTCAATTAATTTTGCAAAAGAAATTGCGTCATCAAAAACAGACTGACTACTACGTTCTTCATTTGCTGCTCTTGATAAAATATATAAGTCTAACCCAAAAACATTATCATGAATATCGCAACGAACTTCATTTATACCAGCTTTAAGCATAGCCTTTAAACGATAATGTCCATCAAGAACAATATACTTATCTTTCTCCGTGCTTGGTGTTACTGGTACAGAAACAATTTGTCCCTTTTCAATAATACTTGAGGCAAGTTCAGAAATAAGATTATCATCATAAAAGCAACGCGCATTTAGTGGGTTTTCAATTAATTTATCAATTTTAATGATGTTTGATATTTGTTTTTCATCTGAATCATAAAACTTGTTTGCTTTATCAAACTTAGACAAAATACTTTGACTTCCAGTTTTTTCTGTCTCGTTTTGTTTTTGACGCATTGATTTTAATGAACTTCCAAAATCTGGTTTTTTGGCCATAAATAGAATCCTCTTAATAAATCTTTCCCGGGGAAAGATTTTCTAAATGACTAAAAATTTCATCTGTGACAGATTTAATTTCGTCGGATGCTTTCGTAGCGCCAGGTACAGCTGAAACCCCGGTACCATAAAAAAAAGCTTCAGCATATGCAACAAGATTAGTAGTACAACTTTTCATTGTTGTTGCACCTTGAGTTTGATGTAAGGCACTTAGTACACCTTTTGCAAGGTTAGTACGTTCCATTTTTGAAGCCATAATTAGAGTTTTTAAATCATCGTTATATACTTTAACCTCATCTATAAGTTGTAAAGCTTGATCAGATGCAACTAAACTCATTGGTGTTGGATCAACAGGAATAACAACGATATCAGAAACCATCAGTGCCGCCTGTGCAGTTTTTTGTTCTTTATTGGGTGGGCAGTCAATTATTATTAAATCATAATTGTTAAAATGCTTTTCAATTTCAAGGCGAACTTTTGTACCTAGCGCTGATAAGTCAATAATAGCAGCTGGAAAGGGATTTTCGTCCGGAGCATTTGCGATCCAACTTATTGCGGAACCCTGAGGATCAATATTAATAAGAAGTGTTGTTAATCCTCTTAGTTCTGCTTCATATGAAAGGTTAACAGAGAGGGTAGTTTTGCCAACACCACCTTTCTGATTAAAAACAGTAATTATTTTACAAGACATAAATTTGTTCCTTTATTAACTTCCATTAAATATATCATAACAGTGTACCAACTTAAAGTGAAAATGTACTTTTGTACATATTGTAATGTTGCAGAGTATTAATTTTAGCTTGGCGAATATATTTTAATATGTTTCTATAAAATATAGCTTATTTGATATGCCGGTAATAACATAGATTTAATCGCTAAAAAATCGATAAACTTTCCCCGGGAAAGTTTTGTCATGTATGCATAGTGGATGAGGGCTGAGGAAGTGTCAGAAGGTTTTATACAAATAGTTTGTAGATGTAAGTAAAAGTGACTTTTTTGGGCATGCCTTGTGCAATGCGCATCACTTGCGAGAGCTGACGCGTGCTTGGGAACAGGATAAGCAGGCCTGGGCAGAGCGTATGAAGACACTTCTGTGCCAAATGAATGAAGCCGTTAAGCAAGCCGGTGGCGCACTCACGCCAAAAAAGGTGCAAGAATGGCGAGTTGAGTATCGTGCCTGTTTGAAGCAGGCGGATAGTGAATGTCCGCCACCCGATGAAACACAGCGAGAAGGAAAACGCGGTAAATTAAAACGCTCAAAATCACGCAATCTGCTTGAAAGGTTAAGGTGCTATGAAGCAGATGTGCTTCGGTTTTTAGAAGACCCCAATGCCCCATTTACCAATAACCAAGGTGAGCGCGATATCCGCATGCTTAAGGTGCACCAGAAAGTATCAGGCTGTTTTCGATCAATGGGTGGTGCAAATATCCTGTGTCGTGTCCGAAGTTATTTATCAACGGCAACGAAACAAGGCCTCACGAGTTCAGAGGCGATGACATCGCTTTTTAAGGGAGAGCCAGTTCCTATTATATGCTAAGGCATGGGGTGTGAAGTAAGCTCGTCATCTAAGTCATGATTGCGAAAATAATCTTCTTGCTCTGAAAGTTTATTCATGTCCTCATCTGTGAAATAATCAGTTTCAAAATATGATTGAGCAAGCTCGTTATTGTAAGTTTCATTTTGCTGTAAAAACGGTTTATCTTCATTAGCTATGATTGAATCATTAGAGCTTATAGTAGAGTCAGCTATACTTTGATTATTATAAGCCACGACTAACTCGAAAAACTGGGCTTTGTGAGAAGCTTCTATTTCTTCACAAAGTCGAGCTAAATTATCAATCGAAAAAGTATGCGAACCATCTAAAAACTTAATTGTTATAGACTCTAATGCAAGTTTGTCTAAATCAATTATATTATGATTTAAGCTAAGATGAATTGTTGAGCTGGGTGTTTTTAAAAGTCGCCCGGTCATGTCCCAAGCATTTGACGCGATTGAATTGAGGGGTTTGATGTTTTTAGCGACATTGTAAGAATGGCCACCTTTTTTAGATTGTTTTGTTTCTATGTCACAAACCACTTCAATTTGTTTGTTTTTTAAAGCATTAAAAATACGCTTAGCATCAGAGTAAGCTTGTGCTGAGTTATTACCTGTAGCCAGTCTGTATAGTTTAGCTATGTCACTGTTCTTAGAGACTGATAAATTATTTTTTGGCGTTTTTTTTACATTACTTATATACGAAGATACTGTTTTTCCGTTACTCAAAGTAATTTCAAGCTTAACCATATTTTTGCTTATGTAGTGTTGGAAGTCCGTAATTATTCCGTTCGATTGTTGTTGTACCATTTTGATGCCCCTTTTTTCTTAATGTTGAGCCCAGTATAATAGTTTCAAAAATACTGTCAACAGAATTAATAAAACTATTGACAAAAAAGTAGTTATTTTTTTATCATAGTGCCAAGACAAAGGAGAAATTATTATGAATGAAGTAGAGTTTTGCGCTGGCAATGGTGTGTATCATACAAATAAAAACGGACAAAATCCGTACATGAAAATAACAATGTTCGAAATATACAAGCTTCTGCATTATCCGCAAAGCGTCGATAAATCCAGATCGATCTGGACTACTTTTAATACTGTGAGTGACGAGAAGGGTAGAGTTTCAAGTGTGCTAATGGAGAAGGGTATGTATTGCGCTTTGTGGATTGATATTGATGGGCAAATTGCATCATGGCATGAATTACTGCAGGATGTCGCGAGTTTAAACTCAATAGCGTACTGCTACACGACAGCAAGTTCAACAGCACAATCGTTAAGAGCCAGAATAATTATTCCACTCAGTGAGACCATCAAGTATGAAGTCTTTGCACATAACCAAAATTGGTTAAATTCATATTTTGAAAAGATGAATTATAAAATAGATAGAACCAGTGAAAATGCCAATCAACTATGCTATCTGCCCAATTCGCCAAATGGATTTTACAAGTACAAGGCCTTTAAAGGTAGCTATTTTAAAGTTCAAGAGATCTTAGTAAGCAATAAAATGGCTTTAGAAAATGATGTCTTTAATAAAAAAACACAAGTACGAGCTCTCGATAAAGTTGTAACATTGCGCCCATCACTAAGCAAATTTGAGCCTAAAAAAAATTTAATCAGTATGTTTAACGACAGTAACAGGGTAGAAGATCTCTTAGCAGTGTATAGCTATAATCAAATATCTAACACTCGATACACATCCCCACTTGCACAAAATAAGTCGAGAGGTGTGCTGGTAATTAAAAATCAAAATCGGTGGATAAGTTTTCATGAATCAGACGCAGAAGAGGGATTGGGTAAATCATGTGTAAATGGACGTTGTGTTTCGGGCGATAGTTTTGATTTGTTTAAATTTTTTGAGTGCGCGAATGATATGAGTTTAGCGATGACAAAACTAGAAGCGTTATATGAGTCTAGTTACCCTAGTCTGTCATGCTAAGCTAAGACTGTTTGTCGGACTAAAGCCGATCTGAATATTAGCGTTGTGTTGGGTTTTCGGACCGGTGGGTGATGCCGACAGAGGCCATTAGTCACCATAAACCCAATACCAAGGCACTGATGTTTCACTCAGATCAAGTTGTTCAATACAGTGCCAAACTCTTTAGCGATTCACTGGCGTTACACTGTATTAGCGCAAGTATGAGCCGAAGAGGTAATTGTTGGGATAATGCGGTACAGGAACGATTCCTTCGAAGTTTGAAAACAGAACGACTCAATGAATTAAGCTTTATCAATCATCAGTCAGTTGTGGATGCGGTAACTGAATATATACGGTTTTACAATAATAAAAGGCGCAATTCAGTTATAGGTTATTTGACACCCGCGATGAAACGGCGAGAAATGTTAAATGTGGCTTAGAAAGTCTACAAAAAAACTTGACCATTACACTTAATTTATGGGGTTGTAATGGTCGCTATTCTTCTAGTGTTAGTGACTCTTTTTTTGTCGAAAAAGCACCTTCTAAATTGCGGCCAGCTCTAAGCTCCCCTATTTTTCGCGTGCAGATATTATGCCTTTATGAAGTTTGTGTGTTGCATCTATAGCATCTTTAGCATTCTTATAACAATGGAAGTAAGCCCGACTTACGATGTCTAGCGCGGGCGGGTCGCTCAAGTTTGTTGACAAGTATTGCGAAAGGTGTAGATAGCAGCTATTGCTTTGTATTTTATCTATACTTATATCCCAGCGAAGCTGTTGCTTGTCTAAGTAGTGCGCAAGATGCTTATCAAAGCGGTTAAACAGCAAGCACTTAGCAAAAGACTTTGTGTCGCTGTGGTCGAGCGCTAGGGCAGTGCTATTGTTGCGCAAATCGATAAAAGTAATGTAGTCATCGTCTTGCTTCTCATTTGTGAGCATTAACAAGCTTAGTGATGTATAGCGCGTCTGCTTTGTTTTAGTCTCATCTAAGTGAATAACAGCAAACAGCTGCTTGCGTCTGATGAGCTCGGTTCTAACGATTTGATCATACCCGGGTCGCTGTAAAAACCCGTCATCGACAACGATACATGCAACGCCATTCGCTTTAAGTCGACTTAACGCATATTGAACCCAGAGTGCATCAGAGCTAAAGCGACTGACCTTTTTTGCTTTGTTGTGCCAGCCGAAAACGTGATTTGATTCACTTTCTTGTATGCTAAGCTTGCGCGGTTGCTGCGGAAAGCTGATGTACGCGTCCACTTTTTTTTGATCAGAAAACCCGCTTGCACCAAGTAGCGGATTGTTAAGCGCTTTTTGTACTGTGAAACTGTTGCTGTTCAGTTGCAGAAAGGCGCTAGCAATCTCAAGATTTAAACTAAACGTATCTTCTAGAAATAGCGTGACATTTTTTTTAGAAGTTAGAATCGAAGATAAAAATAGGCCGCTACCCGCGGCGCCATCTTGTATTGATATAGTTTGATCAGTAAGTGTTTCATCAAGAAATGCATCAATGATTTCTGAAGAGAGGCTGTTTAGTGCAAATGAATGAGCGTTGTAGTAATGGCTTTTAATCATTTCAGTTAAGCCACTCTTAATTATGTGCAATTTTTTTTGTTCTGCATAGTGCATGATTATTTTTATTATGTTCATGCAGCGATCGGCCAGTTTTTTGACCTCAAGCGGCAAGCCAGCGTCATCGATTGTCATTTTATACGAAGCATAAATCTGAGTTAGAGTGTTAGAAAACTTTTTAATATTGCACTCTGCTAGTGCGCTTAAGAGTAAATGTAGTTTTTCATTATCGTACTTTGCAGCCAGCGTTATTGATAGTATAAATAGAAATCTTGAATTCGACACGCCCGGGTTTTCATTAATGAAAGGTTTAAAAGCATTGATGATATCGGATAGTTCATTTGTTCTCATGATTTTTCTCTTGATTTGTCTTTAAGTATATAAAATAGTTGTGCATCAAGCATATCTTGTGATGCGCTGGTTAGCGATTCAAGTGCATGCTTTTGTATTAAATGCTGTTTGTACAATGACGCATATTCTTCTCTAGCAGATTCATCAATCAAGGGAATCGGCAAGTTTTTAAGATACTTTGTTGTGATTTTCAAATTTGCAGGATAGTCTTTTTGAATAAACTGGTCTATAAACCATCGCGATGTTATGAAGCCGATGATAAAGTGCGGCTTGCTGATACTGGGCCGAATTAGCATGCAGTTATTATTGATAATTATATTTCGATTGCCGATGTCTTGAATCATTACTGCATTATAAAGTGAGCCCCGACTCGTTATAATGATGTCGTTTTCTTGTAAATAGTGATGCTCTAAGATGATTCTTCGTAGCTCATCATCTACTTCAATCGCCTGAAGTTTGTTAAAAACAGACTCGTCTAAAATGCCATTTTGATGCATGTCCTGTTGCTTGAGTAAAATAATTGAGTCACTGTCTGAATTATTGCTCGAAACGACTTTTCCAAGACCGATGCCCGACATGATCTTGCAATAGTCGCCCAGTGTTTTTTTTTCTTCTGTTTTCATTTCTACCCCCGCGTTAATTGGTTTGTAGTATTTACAAAGCGTTGCAATTAGTTTTATAAATACTATCATACACTGTCGACATGTTTTAAACTATTTCCAAATTTATTTGCACGCCTTCTATCTTTTTGGTTGTCAGTGGCCATTGTATGTAGCGTTACAATAGACCTCTTGCAAAACTCCAGTAATCGGTTTGCATTTTCGAACAAAATTCCACCAGTAAAAGCCTAATAAACCTCAGCCAACAAGGAATAAACATCATAACCAGTATCTAATTTTGCAAGAGGTCTAATAAATATAATTAATTATTAAATAGTTTCAAAAAACTATTGCAATTTTGTAATCAAGGCTGAAATATGTGATCCATGACATACAAAAGGAGAAACCATGTCAGAGATTAATACCTTGAAAACCGATCATCATCTTGAAGCGGATTTTCATCAGCCGGTGAGTTTTGAGTCGATTAATGGGTTGCACCGCATTTTTCGTAATGCGATTGAGTATGAGCAATACAAGCGTCTGCGCCTCAATGTCAATTCGCCGGGTGGGGAGTTTAGTGCCTTAACCCATTATTTGTGGTATCTCAAAGCCATGCGCCATCAGGCTGTTGAAGTAGCCACGCTGGGTCAAATTCAAGTGGCGTCTGCGGCCGCGATTATGGTGAGCATGGGCGATATTGGTCATCGTGCGGCTTATCCGCATACCGAGTTTGTGTATCACTTTGCCCGTTTGGGTCGGGTAGAACGCTTAACCGCCCAAAAAGCCGACTATTTACGCAAGGAGATTGAGGATGTTGATAGGACCATGCTCGATCAATTAGTTGAACACATTGCACCGGCGGTGGGCCAACAGTCGTTTCCTCGAGGGGATATCAAAATCGGGCGCAGCCGGTTTGTAGCTAAAGCGGGAATGAATTTGGCGGAATGCAAACGCAAAATGCGTGCGGATCTTGAGCGTTTGTTTTTACTTGATATGTCGATCACCGCCGAGCAAGCGCGTGATTTTTACCTGATTGATACCATCAAATTACCAGAGGGAGGACTTTAATATGATGAAAACCAAAAATACCAAACCAACCCAATCAACCCAAGCAACCCAGTCAACCAAAAAATCCGTTGCACCGGTTGCGCATAATGCCGATGGCGCCAAAAATCGCAAGAGCTCATTCCACTCGATTGCCTGGAATGGGGACGAGGTGGCGTTGCGCTTACCGGCGGGGTTGTTAAATAGAAACACCATGACGCCTGAGGAGCTGGGTCACGTGATGGTGGTAGGTGAAACCGGCAGTGGCAAAACAGCCAGTACCGTCAAACCCTTGTTAGGTGCGATGTTTGGTTATTTAAGCAACGATGGCTTGCGCTACAGTGCGTTGGTGGTTGACCCAAAACACGAG
>NZ_JYNN01000069.1 GCF_000934765.1 Thiomicrospira microaerophila
GCACTGGTTTGGGAGATTGCTTCGCTTCGCTCGCAATGACGGGGAAAGGTGCTCGCAATGACGGGGAAAGGTGCTCGCAATGACGGGGAAAGGTGCTCGCGATGACGGGGGATTTTTATGATGTGGAATTTTAATTCGCAATAGTTTTAAACTTACGGAGACAAGTTAATGCAAGTACCGGCAACGCCAGACAATGAGTCGGCACGCTTAGCAGCGCTTTATCGGTTGAATGTGTTGGATACGGCGCCAGAAGAGTGTTATGACCGCCTAACACGGCTTACTCAGCAGATGTTTAATGTGCCGATTTCAGTGGTGTCGTTGATAGATGCGGATCGTCAGTGGTTTAAATCGCGCCAAGGGCTTGATGTGTGCGAGACAGGGCGTGATGTTTCCTTCTGCGGTCACGCGATTCTTGGCGAGGATATTTTTGAAATAGAAGATGCCACGCAAGACCCCCGTTTTTCAGCTAATCCGCTGGTTGTATCCGAGCCTAAAATTCGGTTTTATGCCGGCGTGCCTTTAATTACCCGTGAAGGTCATGCGATGGGGACCTTATGCATTATTGACTTTAAACCGCGAAAACTGACAGAGGCACAACGCAGTGCGCTGCGCGATCTGGCGGATGCGGTGCTATCCGAGCTAGAGCTGCACGAGTCCTACAAGCGCAATTGTGAGTATGAAGCCGCGCAAAAGCTAACCCGCATTATTTCACGTGCACAGTCGGGTTTTATTGATGAAGCCCAAGGGCGTCAACTTTTCGACCGCTTGCTGTCTGATGTATTGGACTTAACAGGGAGTGAATACGGTTTTATTGCTGAGGTGCGTTATGGCGAGGAGGGGGCCCCTTATCTTAAAACCTATGCCATCACCAATATCGCTTGGGATGCACAAAGCCAAGCCTCTTACGAAACGCATGCCCCCAACGGGATGGAGTTCCATAATCTAAAAAACTTGTTTGGTGAAGTGCTGACCACAACTCAACCCGTGATTGCAAACGACCCGCTTCATGATCCGCGTCGTGGCGGCCTGCCGCCGGGGCATCCCGCGTTGAACCGTTTTCTTGGCTTGCCGATTTTTTATGGTGGTCAATTGGTTGCGATGCTAGGCCTAGCGAATCGAGCACAAGACTACGATAACGCATTAATCGACTACCTAGCCCCCTTGTTAACCACCTGTGGACAGTTGATTCAAGCCGCCAAAATGCACCAACAACAGGAGCAGGATCGGCTGCAAATTAAACGCCTATCAAAAGTGGCTAGTCAGACCAGTAATGGCGTTGTGATTACTGACGTAGAAGGTCGAGTGGAGTGGGTAAACGACGGCTTTGTCCGCATCACAGGCTACACACTAGCGGAAATGAAAGGGCAGAAGCCGGGCAATGTTTTGCAGGGCGCTGATACCGATCAACACACTGTAGATAAAATTCGACAAGCCCTTGCGCAGCAACAGGGCTTTGATGTCACCTTGTTAAATTACACCAAAACCCACCGCCCATATTGGATCCGAATCCAATGTACCCCGTTATTTGATCAACAGCAAAAGCTGACAGGCTATATGTCAGTGGAAACCGACATCACCGAAAGCAAACTCGCTACCGAAGCGCTACAAGCCGAGCGGAACTTATTTTCCACCGGGCCTGTTTTTGTGATTACTTGGGGGCCGACTGAAGATTGGCCTGTAACCTATGTATCAGACAATATTATCGAGATATTAGGTTATAGCCCTGCGGAGATGATGGCGCCCGATTTCCGCTATGCCAACTTAATTCATCCAGACGATATCCAGCGAATTGGCGACGAAGTCATGCACAATATCGCCCAGCACATTGATGTATATGAACAATCCTATCGCTTGCGAATGAAAAATGGCGCGTATCGCTGGTTTTATGACTTTACCAAGCTTGTGCGTAATGCGGATGGACAGCTTAAAGCGATTCGTGGCTATATGTTTGACCAAACAGAAATCAAAAAAATAGAACAAACACTCAAAGAGCAGTCCGCCCGCACTAAGGCCATTCTCGACAATATGGTTGATGGTTTATTGACCATGGATGTGGCGGGCAGGATAGAATCTTCCAATCCGGCTGCAGAGCAAATTTTTGGCTATCAGCAACAAGAAATGGCAGGCAAAAACCTGCAAGCCTTAGTGCCAAACCTCCATCAGCAGGGGGTCAGCTATTATCAGGCCGGACAAGGTCACGAAGTTGAAGGCCAAACCAAACAAGGGCGTCGGTTACCGATCGAGTTATCGGTTTCAGTCGTCAGACTAAAGGGACAACAACAATACATTGCCCTAGTTCGAGACATTAGCGAACGCAAGCGCACCGATCAGCTAAAAAGTGAGTTTGTCTCTACGGTCAGCCATGAATTGCGCACCCCCTTGACCTCGATATCCGGTGCGCTGGGTTTAATTATCGGTGGACAACTGGGTGCCATGCCTGCCCAGATGCAAAAAATGATTGACATCGCACACAAAAACACCCTGCGCCTGTCGTTGTTGATTAATGACCTGCTGGATATGGAAAAAATGGTGTCCGGCAAGCTGCATTTTGAGATGAGCGTCCATTCGCTGGTGACAATTATCAACCAAGCGATTGAAAACTACCAAACCTATGGCGCAGAACACAAGATTAAACTGCGGCTTGAAAACGAGGGGTTGGATGTCAAGGTATGGGTTGATGAACAGCGTCTGCAGCAGGTACTCGCTAACCTCTTGTCAAATGCCATCAAATATTCCCCGCTAGGCGGTCAGGTAAGGATTGCACTTCAGCCCCATGCCCAACGTCCTAATTGGATCCGGGTGGCGGTGATTGACCAAGGCCCAGGGATTCCTGAATCCTTCAAGTCGCGCATATTTGAAAAGTTTTCACAAGCCGATGCGTCTGATAGTCGCCAAAAAACCGGCACGGGTCTTGGCTTAGCCATCTCACGTGAGATTATTGAGCAGATGGGCGGACACATTGGATTTGATTCAACAGAAGGGCAAGGCGCCACCTTTTGGTTTGAATTGCCGCTAGCTAGCCAAACAAAGGAGTAACCATGACAGATTTACAACGTATTTTGTATATTGAAGACGAAGAAGATATTCGAACCATTGCGCTGTTAGCGCTAGAAGCGGTGGGCGGATTTAGCGTAAAAGCCTGCGCCTCCGGTCAAGCGGCACTCGATGAAGCCGAGTCTTTTGCACCGGATCTGATTCTTTGTGATGTCATGATGCCAGGCATGGATGGCCCCGCAACCATCAAAGCGTTGCAACAAAAGCCCGCGCTTGCCAAGGTGCCGGTTATCTTTATGACCGCTAAAGTGCAACCTACTGAGGTGGCGCACTTTAAATCGTTAGGCGTTAAAGAGGTGGTGGCCAAACCCTTTGACCCCATGACCCTCGCTGAACAAATTCGTGCTATTTGGGCGAGATGATGGTTGATAAATTAAATTAAGAAGGAATCACAATGACCACGCCAACTGAAGCGATGCAAGCACTCCGTCAAGCGTATCGTCAAACACTAGCTGGGCGGATAACGGCCTTAAAACAGCAATATGAAAAGAGCATGCTCGCGGATGGCTCCATTGAGGAGGTGAAGATTCTACATCATCAGCTGCACAGCTTGACTGGCAGCGCGGGTACGTTTGGTTTGCTATCGATTTCAAGCGCTGCAAGAAAGCTAGAACAGCAGGTAAAATCCATTATTGATACGCCTTTAGACTTGGCGGACGAAGGTTGGCGCCAACTGGCTGAGGGTTTAGCGCAGCTTGAGCAACGCATAAACGAACAGCTAGGTCAACGGGATGCCGATAGCGAGGTGCCGATGCCAGCGCCGCAGACAGATTCAAATCGTCAGCCGATGATATATGTTATCGAAGATGATCCGAAGCAGGCGGAGCATACCGCGCTGGTTTTGCGAGAAGAGGGTTTTCAGGTCAGCTTGTTTAGTGATGCCCATAGTTTTCGCGCTGCACGTGCGCTCGGCGCCTGCCCTGATGCCATTCTCCTTGATTTGATTTTACCGGAAGGCGAAAGTGCGGGGCTAGAACTGCTCGCCGAGATTAAGGCTTGGGAAGGCTGTTCGCCACCGGTGATCTGTACCTCGGTGCGCGATGATTATGATGCAAGATTAAGCGCGTTTCGTGCGGGGGCCAATCGTTATATGCTCAAACCGTTTGAGCCTTCATCGTTGATGGATATGCTCAATGCCCTCACCGGTCGCCAAGCTAAGCAACCCTATCGGGTCATGATGGTCGATGATTGCTCGATACTCTTGGAAGCGCAATCCTGGGTATTACAATCCGCTGGGATTGAGGTGATGGCGTTGAGTGAACCGAGCGAAATACTCACCGCCATGGATGATTTTCGTCCGGATGTCTTGATTTTAGATGTCTATATGCCCAAGATTAATGGCCCAGATTTAGCCGCGATCATTCGAGAGCGCGATGATTATCTGACCCTGCCTATTTTGTTTCTTTCAGCCGAAACTGATCTAAATCAGCAAATGAACGCACTCAGTCATGGTGGGGATGATTTTTTGGTTAAACCCGTACAGCCAGACTTGCTGGTCTCGGCGGTAAAAGCGCGCGCTAAACGTGCCCGACAGGTACTGGCGTTACAAAACCGATTGCATAATAGCCTTTATGAGCGAGAACGTGAGCACCAGGCGCTCAATCAACATGCCATCGTCAGTGTGGGTGATCGGGCCGGAAATATTATCGCCGTCAATGATAAGTTTTGTGACATTAGCGGTTACCAACGCAGTGAGTTGATCGGAAAAAATCATCGTATTGTTAAATCTAAGCGTCATAATGCCGCGTTCTTCGAGGAACTTTGGCACACCATTGCCAATGGTGATGTTTGGCAAGGCGAAATTTGCAACCTCACCAAGCAGGGCGAAGAATATTGGGTCAAGTCCACGATTACCCCTTTTATTAACGAATCGGGGCAAGTTTATCAATATGTGTCGATTCGCACCGACATCACCCAGGTAAAAAGGCTTGAACTTGAACAGCAGGCGCGTTTGTTTGAGCAAGCAGAGCGGGTGAAAGAATGGCGCTGTCTGAATCGCATTATGCAGCTTTTAACCGATGATAGTCTTGAAGACCATGAGTTGCTCAATCTCGTCGTCAACAGCATTCCGGCGGGCTGGCGCTACCCTGAAGATACCTGTGCCTTAATTGATCTTAATGGCGTTAACTACGCGACACCGGGTTTTGTGGAAACCCAATGGTGCCAATACTGTTCAATAGAGCTAGAGCAGCTTAAGGGGCAGCTAATCGTCTGTCGTATTCAACCTGATCCCGCGGAAATGAATGATGCTTATGGCATATTGCTCGACGAAGAACAGCGCTTATTAGACAGCATTGGTTTGCAAATTGGTCAGGCGTTTCAGCGCCGTGAAGCCAAGCGCGCGATGCAAATAGCACGCCAAGAGGCCGAACGCGCTAACCGTGCCAAATCCGATTTTCTCGCCTCGATGAGCCATGAATTGCGCACGCCGCTAAACTCGATTATCGGCTTTTCCCAGTTGCTTGAACTCTCGGATTTGTCCGACAAGCAAAAAAAACAACTTCACACCATTGGTGCCAGCGGCAAACACTTGTTATCGTTGATTAACGATGTGCTGGAATTTGCCAAACTTGAAAGCGGCAAGCTGGCATTGAATATCGAAACCGTCGATGTGCGCCCGATTATCGAACAGGTTATCGCGCTCAGCGAATCCCATGCCTATGCGAATAATATCAAAATAAACCTCAGCCCCGACACCCACAAATGGCAAATCAAAGCCGACCCACTGCGTTTTAAACAAGTGCTGCTCAACCTCACCAGCAACGCCATCAAATACAACCGCCCTAACGGAAAGCTTGATATTAACTGGCATAAGCTAGAGCAGGACAACCAGGCCTGGTGGGAGCTTCAAGTTAAAGACACCGGGTTAGGGATTGCCGAGCAGGATTTACCCGGACTGTTTGAGCCGTTTAACCGTTTGGGTCACGAAGGTTCAACGATTGAAGGCACAGGTATCGGTCTAAGCATTACCCAAGACCTGGTTGAACAAATGGGCGGTCAGATAACCGTCGAAAGCGAAGTGAATGTGGGCACCATCTTTAAGGTGTGTTTTCCGCTAGATCAGCAGGCAACCAACTCAGCGAGTTCAGATAGTGCGGCGTCAACGCAAGCCGATGCCGATGCTGGCGCGCAAAATGCTTCGCTCGCCGCCAGCACGCTCAAAGTGCTATATGTTGAAGACAATCCGGCCAATATGAAATTGATGGCCGAAATCGCTCAGCTGATGGAAGGCATTGAACTGCGCATTGCACCCAGTGCCGAAAACGGACTGCAACAAGCCCAGGCCTGGTTGCCCAGCGTAATATTATTGGATATTAATTTACCCGGCATGAACGGCGATGAAGCGATCGCCCACTTTAGAGCGATACCGAGCTACACACCGTGCCAGCCGACCATTTATGCCGTGACCGCCAATGTACTAGAAGACCAGGTAAAGCACTATCGCGACTGTGGCTTTGACGATATCATCGCCAAACCTTTTGATATCGCGCAGATAATGCAACGAATAGAAGCCCTAAAGGAGTCGGCGTAATGAACACAGCTGAACGTTTTTCCCCCGAAATTGCGCAGGTTATCTATCGTTTACAATCTAACTTTATTGTTGAGAAGGATCGCCAGCAGATATTTGGCAGCCTGCTAACCGACCTCTTAGAATTAACCCAAAGTGCATACGGCTTCATTGGTGAGGTGCTCTATAGTGCAAAAGGACAGCCTTATCTTAAAACCTTTGATGTCACCAATATTGCGTGGAACGAAGAAACGCGTGCCTTCTATGATGCACACGCCAAAACGGGGCTAGAGTTTCACAACCTTAAATCCTTACTCGGGGTCGCGATCACCACAGGCGAGCCCGTTATTAGTCAAGACCCTGCGAATGACCCAAGGCGAGGAGGCTTGCCGACTGGACATCCACCTCTTGAAGCCTATTTAGGGGTGCCAGTTTTTTATGACGATAAAATTGTCGCGATGATGGGGCTAGCCAATCGGCCGCAAGGCTATGATCTCGCGCTGGTTGATTATCTAAAACCCGTGTTGAAAATATTTGCCCAGCTGGTTGTGTCGTCTCAGCTTAAAGAACAACAAACACAACTGCAGCGCCAGTTGGCACAGTTTAAAAACACCCTCGACCAAGCGCACGACTGTGTGTTTATGTTTGATGCTCATACCTATCGCTTTTTATACGTCAATCAAGGCGCGATCAAACAAGTCGGTTATGACCAAGATGCGTTGCTGCAGATGCATGCGTTTGATATTAAATCCGGATTCACTCAGCCGCAATTTCATCAAAAGATGCAGGCAGTTATTCACAGCGAAACACGCGCCACCCACTTTAGAACTCAGCACCAACACAAACAAGGTCACTGCATAGATGTTGAGGTTTTTTTACAATACGTTGAACCCACGGATGATGCGCCGCACTTTTTAGCCTTTGTGCGTGACATCTCCGAGCAATTAGCCAATGAACAGGAGATTGCCGAAACCAGAGAGCGTTTCAGGCGGGGGCAGGAGTATGCCAATATAGGTACGTGGGAATGGACGATAGCAACCGGTGATTTGTATTGGTCAGAACAGATTGCGCCCCTATTTGGTTATGCAAAAGGCGAGTTGGAAACCAGTTATGCCAATTTTTTAGCCGCGATTCATCCTGATGATCGTCAAGCGGTGACTGATGCGGTAGCCGCCTGTATTGAACAGGGCGTGGTGTACGATATAGAACACCGTGTAGTTTGGCCGGATGGCACCGTGCGTTGGTTATTAGAAAGAGGCAATACACACCGCGATGATCAGGGCAAACCCTTAAAAATGATTGGTGTGGTGCAGGATATTACCGCGCTGCGCATAGCAAGAGAGGAGGCAATAAGGGCGAATGCCGCCAAATCCGACTTCCTCGCCTCGATGAGCCATGAATTGCGCACGCCGTTAAACTCGATTATTGGCTATTCACAATTACTTGAACTATCTGATTTAAACGACAAGCAGAAAAAACAAATTCATAGTGTTAGTGCCAGCGGCAAACACTTGTTGTCGTTGATTAACGATGTGCTGGAATTCGCCAAACTTGAAAGCGGTAAACTCGCGCTTAATATCGAAACCATCGATGTGCGACCCATTATCGCGCAGGTCGTTGCGCTCAGTGAATCCCATGCCCAGAAGCATAATATCAAAATAAACCTAACCCCCGATACCCACAAATGGCAAATCAAAGCCGACCCTGTGCGTTTTAAACAAGTGCTACTCAACCTCACCAGCAACGGCATTAAATACAACCGCCCCAACGGCAAGCTTGATATTAACTGGCATAAGCTAGAGCAGGACAACCAGGCCTGGTGGGAGCTTGAGGTTAAAGACACCGGGTTAGGGATTGCCGAGCAGGATTTAGAAAGGCTATTTATACCGTTTGACCGTCTTGGTCACGAAGGTTCAACGATTGAAGGCACAGGTATCGGCTTAAGCATTACCCAAGACCTGGTTGAACAAATGGGTGGTCAGATAACCGTCGAAAGCGAAGTCAATGTCGGCACCCGCTTTAAGGTGCGTTTTCCGCTGGATCAGCAGGAAACCGACTCAAATAGCCCAGATAGCGCGGCGTCAGCGCAAGCCAGTGCCGATGCTGGTGCGCAAAATGTTACAAGCGCAGCCAGCACGCTCAAAGTGCTGTATGTTGAAGATAACCCTAACAATATGAAACTGATGGCGGAAATCGTCCAGCTGATGGAAGGCATTGAACTGCGCATTGCACCCAGTGCGGAAAACGGACTGCAACAAGCCCAGGCCTGGTTGCCGAACCTAATATTATTGGACATTAATTTACCCGGCATGAACGGCGACGAAGCGATAGCCCATTTTAGAGCGATACCGGGCTACACACAGTGCCAGCCAACCATTTACGCCGTGACCGCCAATGTACTCGCAGACCAGGTGGCGCACTACAACAACTGCGGTTTTGACGAGGTGATTGCCAAACCCTTTGACATCGCCCAAATCATGCAACGCCTAGAGGCAGTGCGTAACAAACAATAAACACCGCCCAGGGTCATTGCGAGGAGCGCAGCAAAAGCCAGTGTCATTGCGAGGAGCGCAGCGACGCGGCAATCTCTTGAG
>NZ_JYNN01000070.1 GCF_000934765.1 Thiomicrospira microaerophila
ACCGGTGGCATAGCCATAGACCAACAAGCTAATTAATAAACTGGGGTGGTAGGCGCTACTACCGCGCAAACCATAACTGTTTTCAATTTGGGTTAAATCAAGCTGGTCAACGACCTCGACGACAAAACGTGCAAGATGGTCATCAGGCAGCCATTCATCTAAGGTTGGCGGTAGAAGATATCCGCTAAGGCGGTCTATTGGGCGAAAGCGACTCATTGTTTTTATCTCATAAGTAATATGGGCATATTTTAACACATATCGTCTTTTAGCATATTATTGTTTGATTAGTCCGACAGGCTCCTAGACTGCAAATGTCAGCATTAACCAAACTGTCGTATCTGTATTTGTTTCATCAAATCAGTCATGGGTTTTAGAACCTTTTTACTGCGTGGATTGGAAGCGCTAAAAAGTGAATGGTCACTCATGTGTTTAGCCTGAAATATAAAACGCATGGGGACCATTGAGTCCATAACAAAGGAAATAGCACATCTGCGCATAACGCAACATAATTTACATTCTATTGCACTATATAGAGTTGTTATTAAGCTGTTTTATCGTTAACTTAACCACATATAGCACCACTTAGTAACCATGTAACACTGAGCGGTCAAACATCAAAATGAATAATTATTACCTATGCAACATCAATAAATAAGAGCTCTGGCCCATCATCAACAGGCCTGGTTACTTAATTTAACTACTTGACCACAGTATGATTTTGTTCACTGCATAAAGTTAAGCCAATTGTCGGGTTATCGTCTACACGGCCTTTTTGATCTTCATACATGCGCACATATATATCCATTTGCCCAACATCCTGATATGTCAGCTTGTTGAGTTTTAAATCAATCTTTACAAAGCACTTTAGATGAAAGTTATAAAACACCAAGTCGATAAAATAATGGGGATTCGTTTTTTGCGGTTGTTTCCACTAAATCCGTTCCGCTTCTAGTAGCTCGATTAGCTTGTTAATATCGACCCCATAGTTTTTCTCAATTTGTGTTGTTTGGCTTGGAGGCTCATAACAATCCATGAGCGCGCGTGACATAAAGAAAGTTCTTTCTTCTTGCCTGCGATGATTGAATTTGGGTTTAACTTTTTCTTTCTTGAACGCATCTTCCGCAAACAACATCTTAGCCCGCAATGCTTCAAAACTATAGCCACGTCCTTTACGATTAGTGGCTCGAATCAGGTTGTTGAGTGATTCGGTATAGGCGTTGGTAATACGATGGTCAAAGTAGTTCATAATCCACGGTATCCAGTTATCACAGGCACGCACTAGCTCATAATAGTCTGATATTAATTCTTTTGGAATGGATGCCTTCCATGCGGCGTATAATGCCATTGCTTCCGTCTTGCTAGGAGCATCGTAAATACCGTAAAAGCCTTCTTTAAGTCGATAAGCCTGTGCCAACAGTGGGTAATTGAGTGTCCACCCTGAAAGTAAAAAAGCTTCTTGCTCTGTTAAGTCATGTTCACGCTTCAACAGAATGAAGCGGTCGTGCATCAGTGAGCGGCGTTCTTTGGCGCTAAGAGACTCACGCAATGACTTACGGACTGATTCTAGCGCATTATTGGCCATACGCACCACATGGAACTTGTCGATGATAATTTTGGCTTGTGGTATGACTTGCTGACAGGCTTCGCGGTATGGTTTCCACATATCCATCATGACGTATTGAATCGTTTCTTTGCCTTTGAGGTTACTTAGGTAGTGAATGATGGTTTCTTTATTACGATTCACCAGCAAATCAACAATGGTGTTGTTTTGCACGTTAGCAATCACGCCACGGGGTTTGATGAGGTAGATTTCATCCATGCCTAGCCATTGTGGAGTTTCAAATTTTATCTTGCTTTCCAATCCAGCTACATAGTCCTTAAACATCGTGCGTACCGACGCTTCACTAATGCCGACTTCATTGGCAATTGAGGTAAATGTACGCCTAACCGCTTGTTTGCACACCCATTCCACAAGCCGATTAGTCATACCTCGCTTGTTATCAACATCAGGCAAGGTTTCGGAAAAAGTCTTGGCACAAGAATGGCATTTCATGCGTCGCAAGTTTACATAGATGCCAACAGGTTTACCGTGCATGGGCAAATCTTTAACGAGATTTTCTCGACGACCTGAGCCAATGATATTGTCTGAACCGCAATATGCGCATACTCTAGGTGCTTGCTTAGTCTCTGCGCGAATGTGATAGTCGTGCTCGTCTTGAGCGACTTCAAGCACTACGTAAGCGGGTAAGTTTAGGATGTTAGTAAGCATTTTCTCTTGCATGACTATTTATTTGCGCGAAGTAATCGTCGCCAAAACCTTCAGGACGAATATCATTTAATGATTTAGTTTTAGTCATTTGGTGACTCCGCTGATTAACGAGTTATCAATTATGGAAAATCCGAACACCTTTTTACCTAAATCCTTCAGACTAGCACCAATTAGATAGCATCGTTCATCATCCAAAACAAGGAAACGATCATGTACTGTCTTGAGCTCTTTAACGGCTATCGGTTTGTACTGGCTATTGTATTTAGCAATATCTAATGCAAGTTGTTTGCTGACAGACTGAGTGAAGATGGTAATATCGACCTGTTGATTCTTGCTCAACAGGGTTAGCGTTGTGTCGTCTACGTAATTATCGATTAATACGATTGTCTTACTGGCACTACGAACTAAATCACTGAAAAAAGCGTAAGCGTCGAATATCTGTCCGTCGAAAAATACGCCTTGTGCTGGCGATGCATCTTTAGCTTCAAGAGCGTCTAGGATTGCATCAACTTTGGTGTCCGTGCTGTATTGTCTACGCTCGATGGCATCCATGCGCTCAAACACTAAGGCGTGCTGACTCATAAAACGACGCATAGAAACAAAGGTTTCGATAATGCGAATGCTCACCGCAATGGCTGTGTCGCTTTTAAGCACCGCAGATAGCATAGAAACGCCTTGTTCGGTAAAAGCATAAGGCAAAGCAGTTGAGTGTTTCAAGGAGGCGAACCGGTCGCAATTTGCGACCAGTTCATTTTTCTCTTGATCCGTTAACTGAAACCTAAAGCTTTCAGGGAAACGAGCAGCATTTCGTTTGACTTGCTCATTTAGTCGTTTAGTGTTCACGCCATACAGCTCTGCCAAATCACGATCAATCATCACCTGTACATTGCGAATAGTGAAAATTCGACTCTTGATTTTTGGATCATTGACCGCTAAATCATTCACGTTGATACTTCCTTTAAGATATTCCAACAACCGTATAAAACGAACCCAGCATAGCATAACATTCGATATAAACAACCGTTATTTGCGAATTAATTAGTGTTTAAAATTTATAGAAACAACCGAATGTTTCGGATACCCAAAATAATCACCATCATCGGTGCAAATTATGGATAATCGCCTTGTATGGGGTGAATAGTTACTATCCGGGTTAGATAAACCAGAGGGTTAAAATGCATGAAGCACGATCGTTTTGTCACAACCAATACAGCCCTAGCTTGCCAACAGCTTAAATGGCACTTGCTCGAACACTATAAAATCAACGCGCAGCTAAAAAATCAACCCACACAAGACCTATCACATTCAAAGGCTTATCAGAACAGCACGTAAAACTGGCTCGTGGCGGGGATGCCAATATTCTAACTCTTATAGGGAGTACTCACAGCTAACTGATGATTGTGAAGCTTAGTGAAGACTGACTGGTTAGTTTATAGCGGTGTAGAGGCGCTAAATGTAATAACTTTGCCGTTCTTATCAATCAGCTTTCCCTTAAATATAGTCAGCTTAATCACGCCTAAGTGTTGCGGACGAGTTGGATCGACTTCATGTTCATGGCCTCCTGTTTGCGCAATAAGTACATTATTATGTATGACCGCTGGATTTAGATGGGTATGTGAATGACCCCCGATAATTAGGTCGAGTTGAGGAAATTCCTGCGCCAATCGTTTATCACGCTGGAAGCCAATATGAGAGAGTAAACCAAATACATGGCTTTGTTCTTTAAGGTATAAGTACTGCCTGATTGTCGGTCTGTTGCCAATGCGCTCTATGCCTTCCTTATTTCCTATCGATAAACCAAGCAATGTAATCAGATGGCCTTGTCGGGTGGTGAATTGAATATAGGGTTCAGGTTGGATGAATTTATCCGTGGTGATGCCTAAGTTGGCACTTATTAGCGGGAAGTTCGCACGCTTTAAACTATCGCGTGTAATGGTTTTTTTGTAGTCAATTTCATGATTTCCTAGCACGGCGGCATCGTATTCTAGTTGGTTCATAAAATCGATTATGTCTTGACTGGCCTTTTCGTACCACTGTAAATCGGGTATTGGCCATTTTGCGTCGTGACGCGTAAACATATCCCCCGCATCCACCAGATAGACGTTGTCGTATACTTGGCGATACTGCTCAACCGTCGCTTGTACCTGCTCTCGATGATTAAAGTCGAAATGCAAATCGTTGGTGTGCAGGATGATGACGATTTCGGGTTCTGCAGGCTTGTCAGCCAGAGCATAAAACGGACTGAGTAAGACAAAACAAAACAAGACTATCAAGCTGAGTGAGTGCTTTAATTTACCATTTAATACATGAAGCATTCTACACAACCTTAAGGATATTTTTAAGCGGCGCATGCTGATGAGCGCATGAGTGCGGTGTTTGGTTTAAACGATTCAGTGATTTGGGGTGTCGTGTGAATGTTCTCTGACCTGTCTGACCTAATTGATCAAGAGCCAAAAAATACTCAAAACGGTAGTTAGAGCGAAAGGTCGATTCAAACGCATTTTTTAAGTTCAACGCCATACAACCCCCCGATAATTGATTGGGTTTATAATGCCAATAGAAAAGCCTCAGCAAGCTAAATTGCCAAGGCTTTTTTATAAAAACTATAAAACACTGATCACCAGCCGCCGATGCCACACCGAGGATACCTCTAGTAACTGGGTTAAGTATATTATAAACAAAAACCAGCATGAGCGGCAAAACCATTCTTGGCTTAAGAACCGCCCTTAATCGGGCAACGTCCAAAGCCTCATGCTTCAAAACATTACGCAAGTCAATTTTTTGGGGCTTGGATAGATTCATAAAAAACTTTGTATTGACAAGACTATTCAATCAAACTACTAAATTAACCGTCACGTCTAAAAATCCACGGCGCAACAAGTTAACTTGTGACCAAAGACCAATCTTTTATCTCGATTTCTCAGTCTTCCTTATAAACCTTGGACTTGATGATACCTTTTCGTATAGAGGAATAAGCATGCCAGACAAACTTATCACTCAAGCGCAATGAATGCTTCATTATGCAAAATAGCCAACAAGGCCATTATCAAATACCCAGAGCGGCATAATCTGAAATCAGTGTAAGTGTATTAGGTTTGTTATACTATCCGCTCCGACACTATCAGGCTTTACTCATGGCAGCACAGTCCAACCCGCTAACCATTTATCTCTCCCTTTTGGGATCAAGTGTTTCAAAAAAAACAGTGGTATCACGACTTAAAAAAGTGGCGACCATGCATGGCTTTGATGAGCCCAGCACTTATCCCTGGCATGAGCTCGACTATCCCAAGACACTTGAAATCATCGATGACTTAAAAGCGCAACAGCTCAAATACACCACCATCAACGCAATATTGTCCGCCATTAAAGGCGTGGCTAACCAGGCCTGGTTGATCGGCATGATGGATGGTAATGAGTTTGCTAAAATCAAAGCTATAAAAGCCATTAAGGGTGAGCGTCTACCTACCGGCCAAGCGTTATCTAAACCGGACATCTGCGCCCTCTTTGCCTGCACTGAACTGGACTCCGATAAAGCCAAGCGTGATCAGGTGATTCTTACGCTGGGGTTTGACTTAGGTTTACGACGCGAAGAAATCTCGCAACTCAAAATCGCAAATGTGCGCCTTAAAGAACAAGTGGTTCGTGTTGTCGGCAAGGGAAACAAGGAGCGTGAAGTGCCCTTAAATGCGAGGTCAACAACGATTCTATCAGATTGGATTAAGCATATTCATTCATTGCCAGTTAAGGGACTCTTTCTGCTTGGGCGTACTAACAAAAAAGGTGAGCTTTTGGACTTAAATGGCATCGACAATTCATCCGTTTGGCGCGTAGTAAAAAAGGTAGCCATGCAATCAGGTGTTGATTTTGATAACCTCCCCTCCACCCATGATATGCGAAGAACCCGCGTCACCGAGTGGCTGGAAGTGGGTAATCCACGTATAGCGCAGCAGTTAGCGGGGCATAGCCACATTCAAACCACGATGGGTTATGATCGTGCCGAGCTTGCTGATCAGATGAAAGATGTGCAGAGCAAGGCTTGAAGTCACGCCAATTTTTAATTGGGTGTCCCCTTCTAATGCTTGTGCAAAGATAAATTAGTGTACTTATTATCGATTGGGCTCTCCACCAGAAAAATGCCAATATCAATACTTCCCGCTCATCATAGCCAAACCATTGGTCACCGATCAGCTCACTCATCTTAAATACTATCGCCTCAGACGGGAAATTATTAGGAAATAATCTTGGAAATCATTGGAAGATAACGTGGAATAAGTCAGGAATTATTTTTGGAAATAGCTGGAATAATTCATGGAATAAATGGGATTGTAGATGGAATTATCTGTAATTCATTTTGGAATAACTTGTTAAAAATGCAGGAATAATTTGTAATGAACACATGCTCCAACCCCCCTGTTTTAAAGGCTTCAAAGGCCCTTTCAAGTACTAAACACCAATCTAAGGGGTTATTCTATAACTGAACACCATTAGCTACATGCAGCAATCCATTACTGTGCCTTGATGCTGTAATGGCATCGAAGCACTCATTGCCATTATAGTGTTTGTTGAGATTAGCGCCTGTCAGACGTCAACGACATTGTCCGCTTAGCGATACTTGCCGTTGTTGCACTAGATTGGGCGCGCTAAAGGCCTTGACCTCTTACACCTTGATCAATCAGGTGTAGGCCTAGTGCATGCGCGAGATGGGTTTTACCGACTCCAGATGGCACGACCAACAAGATATTATTGGCCTAATCACCCAGTCGGTTTGCGCTTGTAATTGTCGCAAGCTTTTAACTAGCTGGGTATCCCTGTGTGTCAACATAATGTTGAGCCAACTGATTTTAAGATAACATATAAATCAGGGCGCATTAGGAGACTATCATGCCAAAACCGATTACATTGATTAACACCCAAGTTTCGCCCAAAGCTGAACTGGAAAAACGGACACGCCGAGTGTTTAGCACCGACTACAAACTATCAATCCTGCAACAAGCCGATGCCTGTAAGCATGGTGAGTTAGGCTTATTGCTACGTCGTGAAAAACTCTACTCCAATCAGTTGGCGCAATGGCGCCATGAGTTTGCTGAGTCGGGTGTGCAGGGATTAGCCAAATCCAAACCCGGTCCTGCGCCTTCTAAAACCCCAGAGCAAAAGCGTATTGAGCAGTTAGAGAAAGAGAATGCACGTTTGCTCAAACAACTGGCGATAAAAGACAGCTGTATTTTACTCCAAAAAAAGCCTTGGCACTGATCGAATCGCTCGAACTGGAGAACTCGTAACCATGTTAGCTGATAAAACATTACCGTGTAACCTTTCTGAACGACTAGCGGCAGAGATTCTCAACATCTGTCGCAATACGCTGCGTTCACACACTCAGCGCCATACCTTTTGCGGTCCTGTGCAACCGGTTGAGCGTTCGCGTAAGCACAGTGCACAACCCAAAGCGCTCACGGAATCCGAACGCCAAGACGTGGTGAACCTCTTGATCGGCGATACTTATACTAATCAACCGCCAATGCAGGTGTATCATGACTTATTGCAACAAGGCGAGTATCTGTGCTCGGTCAGTACTATGCACCGGCTATTACGCGCCCAAAATCTCAATGGCGAACGACGCAATCAGCGTCCGTCTCAATCTCACAGTGTACCGCGTTTACATGCGGATGGACCGAATCAGGTTTGGACTTGGGACATTGCCAAACTGCCCACCCAAAAGCGAGGCGAGTATTTATCCCTGTATGTGGTGATGGACTTATACAGTCGTTTTATTGTCGCTTGGATGGTTTCCCATAAGGAGAATAGTGCTCTATCCTCACAGCTGATCCAAGAGGCCTATCAACGCTACCAGATTCAACCTAACAGCCTAACATTACATCAAGACCGCGGCACACCGATGACCGCACATTGTTACTTGGATTTACTCGGTGAGCTGGCGGTTACCGCGAGCCATAGTCGTCCGCGCGTCAGTAATGACAACCCCATGAGTGAGGCGCAGTTTAAAACCCTTAAATATCAACCCGATTATCCACGACGTTTTGACAACTATGACCATGCGATGCGATGGTGTCAGGATTATGTGACCTGGTATAACTATGAACATCACCACAGCGCGCTGGCGGGATTTACGCCTTATCAGGTCTTTAATGGTGAAGTGCAAGATATCGCAAAGATTCGACAAGAAGCACTCGATGCGGCTTTTGAACGCAATCCAGAACGTTTTAGCAAAGGCAGACCAATGGTGAAATTGCCACCCAATGAAGTCTTTATCAACCCAATACCGGAGGATGCTGATCAACAAACTATTGAAACCGGGGTAAACTTCCCGACTCTGCCAAGGGCAAAACGAAATGCAATTTAATTTTTAAAGAACTGGCTCAAAGTATGTTGACATATTCCGGTATCGTAGTGCTCTAAGCTTAGGTTGCTGAGGTCTTTAGCTACCATCAACCCACTTTCACGCCAATCCTTCGTTCAAGTAATTCGAGGCTACAGTCTATGCAGTTGTCTTAAGTGGAGTCGGTTAGATAGATTGAAGAAACCACAATCTAACTAGAGTTCTTGCTTTATTGAACGACGAGGTTAGGTTTAAATAAATCATTTAGCTGTTGCACTTAAAAGCCAACCATCAAGCACTTGATTCAATTTATCTACTTGCTCTGCATGCTTGGCTTGATTATTTGCCAATTTATTGATGTTCTGCAACTTCCAACGAATCGCTGGCAAGTCCGCTGCATTAGGATAATCAAACAATGTCCAATCAGGTTGTCCTCTTTTGAATGACATTAAGAAGGCATGATCTATACAACCTTTGTAAGTCTTTCAATTGATAACCAATTGTTTTAGTTAATATTTAATTCTGTAAGCGTTTTAATTTT
>NZ_JYNN01000071.1 GCF_000934765.1 Thiomicrospira microaerophila
CGAAACGCAACGCCTCGTTGTGATTTAACACGATAGCCAACTGAAATAATGACATCCAAATTATAGTGTTCGGTTTGGTATGTTTTTCCGTCTTCGGCAGTTGTCGCAAATTTTGCGACAACTGCCTTCTTTTCAAGCTCACCATCTTTAAAGACATTGGCAATGTGCTTACCAATGGTTTTTATATCACGGCCAAACAATACAGTGAGTTGCTGCCTATTTAGCCAAACCGTATCCTTATCAAGAGAGACCTGTAAGTTAACTCTCTCATCGTCAGTTTTAAATATTTCAACAAAATTCATTATTCATTAACCACCCGCAATTAAAGGAATTTTATTGTATGCATTTTGTAGTTCAATATCATATGTTTATCTCCAAAAATTTACTAAGCATCTCTATTATTCTTATTTGACAATACGGCACGGCGTTTTTCAACAATCTCGTCCGCACAAATAAGCGTGAGCACACCGGCCCGATCAAAAGTATCAATAAAACCGCATTGTTTGCCAAATAGCGGTTTTGGAAAGCAACTGTGGCCGTGCAGGGTAAAATCAATACCTTTGAGCTGACGCTCCACGCCGCGATTGAGGTTTTGTGCCACATGGCGGTTGCGGAGTGTGAGCTCGCGCACATTACGATCCGACAAGCCTACTAAATACGACTGCCAGTCATCAAATTCCAAAGGCACACCGGCATGACACACACCAATACGCATCGAACCCAGATCCAACTCGATGACATAAGCCAGGCGCATCAGCTTGCTGGCGAGCGCAAATTGTTGCTTCTCACTGAGCGCATAAAACCAGTCCGCTTCAAAACAGCACACCTGTCGGTGAATATCGCGCGCACTGTAATGGCTATAATCGCCATAGAGCATGACCCGCTCCGCTTCATACTGATCCAAGATAAACTGATCGTGGTTACCCCGCACAGCATAAAACCAAGGTTGATCAATCAATCCCACCACCTTCTCACTCTGATCGCCTCGGTCCACCAGATCACCGACACTAATGAGCCGATCAGTCTCAAAATTAAAACCAACACGATCAAGCGCGTCCATGAGTTCATCAAATCGACCATGAATATCGCCAACAAAATAGTCCCGACCAAGCTGATTGGTGGTTAATGTCTGATAAAAGCCGTTTTGGTGGTGATTTGGTTTTAAGTTCATCGTTGCTTTCCTTGTTGCTATCGGTATTTTGGGGTATCTTAGCCCACTCACTGGCGATACGATCACGGGGCTGGTTATAGGCGCCATTCAAAAACCAAGGCGTGACCGGTGATCCCCAAAAACGCCAGCCCTTCTTTTTGCGTGCCTCTGACGGTGAAATCAGTGGAGTGCACCAGCACATCCGCTTGTATGCCGGCTAAGTCCAAGTTTTCATGTTGACCATGGGTGTCGCTGATATGGACTATTCACATACCTCTGCCTCCTAACATTCGTAGGCTCTGATCTCATCGATGCTTAACAGTTAACAGCCTCAACCCAATTTGTGGTTAACCAGGCTCGGGTGTAGCACTCAAACTCCGCAAAGCTATCAATCCACTCCCCTAAGCGCTTCATCGGCTCTATCGCTTTCGGTGTTGGCTGGATTTTATAGGCGTTAGTACTATCAAGATAGCGATACAAATCTGCCACTCGTTCGCGCCCTGGCATAACAAACGGGGCACGATCCGTAGTCGGCTGGGCCAGCTGATCACACCAATGCTGCCAATCCGTCTCGCTGATCATCCCTTTGACTTCAGCCCCCTTGGGGTCAAAAAAATGCTCATAACGCGACAAAATCATCAGCCCCACCCACACAAACCGAAAAGCAAGTTGCTGTACTCGTTGGTCATATACCAGCATGTTCGCCAAAAACGCATCATCGTCAAATGCGCTTTGTGTGGCTTTTACATACATCCCTTGCAGTTTTACCACTTTTGCAACCATAAAATGCGAGTTATCGAGCGTGCGCTCTATTTTTTTGATACGCCGCTGCGCAAACACCTTGATCAAGCTGGCCTCATCATCAAACATCGCCAACTTTCTTCTTAGCTCATCCGGGCGTATTCCCTGCGCTTCAATCCGCTTTTTAAACGCGTGGGGCGGGTACACAATCATATCAATACTCGCTAACTCATCTAACGCTACCCAGGCATACTCATCTTCTGGGTGGGCTTGCTTAAACAAGGCCAAGTCCAAATACACATCCACATCCGAGTCCAACCAATAACGACACCGGGCGACTGAACCCACCACCCACAAGGGCGTGCCATAGCGCTGCTCAAATCTGATCAAGTGAGTCATCAGGTCGATGAGCTTTTGTTTTTTTTGTTGCAGTTGGTCTATTAACTGCGCGCATTGTTGTGGGGTGAGTCTAGTCATCATGTTTTGCCTTCTTATCTTCTTGTTTAGCGGTGTAGCGGCTTATTTTTTGTTGTTTGTTTTTGTAAGTTGTTTTTGCATTTGGCGGCGTTATGGCTAGCACTATCTTTTACTTGTGCTCTTGTTTAAGTGCGGCCAACTGTATCTGCTCGATCACATTTCTGATGCTCAATATGCTCAATTGCCCGCTCAGATGGGCGGTATCGATCCATATCTGATTGCCATTGACAACCGGTTGTCTCACAGCCGTGTGTCCATGCACACAGGCCACCACACCACCCAGATAACGGGGCGCATCTATCGGCTGGGCTAAATAACACTGCTGCTCGATGTCATACACATCGCCCACAAACCAGCGACTCCATAGCGATTGTTCGCGCAGTGCTTCATCCTTGGGAAGCTGGCTGACAAACTGATTCCAATCATCACAGGTGCGCGGCACTTCGGCATGCACCAGCCCAATAGTCCCCCAAGGGCTCGCCAGCGTGATACTCAGCGCTAAGCCAGCACAACGCTGATACACCGCCTGTTGATCATCCTCCTCAACCAGCGCATCAAACCAAGCCCCGCCATTTTTTGCATGAAGCTTCATCGCCGATGGCTGTGTCTTGTTGGCGTGAAACGGATGCACAATCGGATAGCGAAAACGATTGATCAGCATCTGCTCATGATTGCCACGTACCGCATAAAACCAAGGCTGATCTAAATAAGCCAGCACGCCCAAGCTATCGCGTCCACGATCAATTAAATCCCCTAAGCAAAACAAGCGGTCGCGCTGGGGGTTAAATCCTACACTTGCTAACGCCTGCTCGATACGTGCAGGATGACCATGCACATCACCGATCACATAGTCTGTGCCCCGGGTATTAAGGGCTATCGTTTGGTTGTATATCTGCGCGAATGCCATATCGTCTCCTTATAGTGTGGGTCGGCTATCTTAATGGTGCCAAGCGCTTTACTAAACAGCGCCCTTGTTGGTTGTTAACATCAATCAAATCGCTCACATCGGTTTTTAAGTGTTTCACCACCAGATCGTTATCAAGCCAAAGATCGTATCGACTATCAAATTGTGAGGGATGGTTCAGTGGCCCCTCATCCCACCCAAAACACATTCTGTTGGGCTCGCTGTATACCCGCATATAACCTTGTTGGCTCCAGCTGCTCAGCCCATCGGTTTGCGACACCAGCCAAATGGATGAGGCCAAACCTTGTAGCTCGGGCTCATTGGCGATCTGAATGCGATAGTGATATTGGTAGTCATCATGCACATAGTGACTGACATCACCACGATCGACACAGCGCGTATTGTCCCAAAACACGACTTCGCGCGAATAAATACGCTGATCAACAAATTGATACTCTGTCTGAAACGAATAAGCGCCCTCATGATCAGAGGCTTGCGAACAGCCGCTAACATAATCGTAGCTGAGCGGATGGAGTAGATCCTCATCGAGCGCCTCCTCTTTTTCAATACAGCCGCTCAAGGCCAACACCATAAGGCACACCCAGCCGGTTAAAAGCGATTTATAGATCATCATTTTTTATCTCCATCATTGATTGATCACCTACCAACTCAACCACGCACTCACTCACCCATCCATCGATCACACATTAGCCAGCACCGAACCAATCGTTTTGGGTCCAAAGCCGGTGCGCTCGAGTGAGACATTAATCTCGTTCGGGTCGGTGTGCGTATCGTTTGAGTGCACATGACCATGTACATTGATCTCACACCCTTGAGCTTTAAACACCTGCGCCATCGCATTGCGGGTTATTTGGGCTTTGCCGCGTCCATAGGGATCTAGGCTAATGAGCGGATAATGACTAAACATCACTTTTTTACCCCTTAGGGTTTTGATAAAGCCACTAACCTCTTCGGGCTCGCTCAGCCCTTCACAGCCTTGCAAAATCCGCAGTTTGTCTGGTCGTCTTTGCGCATAGCGCATCAGCGGTTTGAGCGAGGGGATATCGTGATTGCCGAGCAACAAAATAATGCGCCCATTTAACCGGTCAAAATAACGCGAGACCCCTTTAAATGAAAAATCACCTAAATGAACCACGAGATCCGATTGGGCTATATGCGCATTCCAGTTATCGATTAGCCACTCATCCATCGAGCTATAACCTTTGGCCTGCATATCGCTAACACGACAAGGTTCGTACTCCATAATCCGCTGATGGTTAAAGTGGGTGTCGCTGATAATCCAGCTGTGCTCATCCACTTCATCCAGCCAGTATTGTGTGTGATGTTTTGGGTGCATGCCTCTTCTCCCTTAATCCATTAAGTCAACAAGCTTGTGATCCACCGCGTATAACCAGGCCTGGTCATCGCCTTTTTTTAAAATCGCCCGCTCTTGGGGCGTTACAAAACACGCCCCATGTCGCTCAATCCATTGGGGCAACTGGCTGGGTTTATAGTGGCGATCCATCATGGCTGAATTGAGCGTCAGCAAACCCGCCGCGCGATGTGCGCCATGGTCACTATGAATATGACCATGCAAATGCACTTTTAAATCCGGCATCTCATCAGCGATATGCGTGCGCAGTGCATGACAGCCCTCATGTGTGCCACCCTCAACCCGATCCAATACCCCAAAGCGTGGGCCGTGGGTAATCAGCACTTGGGTATCGGCGGGAATTTTCGCCCACTCATTGGCAATCTGATCGCGCTCTTGGTTAAAAGCCCCTTCAAAAAACCAAGGTGTCACCGGGCTGCCCCAAAACCTGACACCCTCAATCTCAACCCCTTCGCCAATCAGTAAATGAAAATCGTTGGGCCAAAAATACTGGCGATACTGAGGATCGGCCACAATCTCTTCAACAAAATAGTCATGATTGCCGGGCACTAAAATCTTGTGCACAATGGGCAAGTGCGCAAACCAATCAAAAAACTGGAGCACTTCTTTTTGTGATCCCGACTCACTAAAATCGCCCGAGTGAATCAGCACATCAATATTCATGCCGGCAAAATCGAGCAAGCCGTGTTGGCCGTGGGTATCGCTAATATGTAAAATATTCATCTCTCATCTCCTTAAACCTCAAGATTCTCATTCATTCGCTCGCTTAGCTAGCCTGGCCCTGCATGGTGCATGAGGCCAAGACTAAACAAGACTAAACAAAAACCCTTGAGTTTAAGCATGGATTAATTGAAACACTGCCTGCGCACTCAAAATACTCAGATCACCGGTTTCTAATCCGGTGTCGATATAGAGGCGATTTGCGACCGCCACCGGTTTGCAAACCAGGGTATGGCCGTGAATAATGGCATCAATCCCCGTCACCGCCGCAATCGGCTTATGAGCTTGATGGGCATAGAGCACATCCCGACCCCATACCGCTTGTTCCACCAGCTTGCCATCACGACCAAGCTGGTGGAGAAAGGCTGACCAGTCAGTTTGACCCAGCGGTACTTCGGCATGCACCAACCCAATGCGCCCATAGGCCGTATCCACCTCGAGCGTTAAGGGCAGTTGAGATATTTGCTGTACCACCCGCTCACGCGTTGGTTGGCGACATTTCTCAAACCAGCGACCCCCATTGAGGGTATGGGTGTTGCGCATCCCCCCATAACTATAAATGCCATAGTTAAGCGGTTGCTGGTCAAACTGGTCCAGCAACATCAACTCATGATTGCCCTTGATCGAATAAAAGCCCGGCCAGTGCAGTTGTTTGCCCAGTATCTGCAAATTATCACTACCTCTATCCACCAGATCACCAACACAAAACAGGCGATCGCCAGCCTCCAGGTTAAACCCCACCCGCGCCAACGCACGCTCAAATTTTGGTTTATGACCGTGAATATCACTGATAAAAAAATCGCGCCCAAGCCGATTTCGGCCCACCACAAGATGGTGGGTTGGGCGCTGTTGGTCTAAGTTGTTCACAAAATCCACCCTCCTATTGCGTGATTAAACCAGCACCCAAGCTCAACTAAAAGCCAATGCGCTGGAGCGGTTTAACCGCCTGCGTAGAGCGACTGGGCAAATCCTCTAAACCCATGTGTGTCGCCTGGCGCATGTGCACACTACCCAAAGCACGCCGTAATGTTTTTTTGATTGTACGTGGGGGCAGACTAATCAAACTATCCACCACCTCGCTTGAGAGCACTGGCGCTAATGTGCCTTTAAGCTGTAAACCCGCACACATTGTTTGATACATGCGCTGAGTGATATCGTGCAACTGCGCTACGCTGGGTTTGGCGATCTCAAACACCTCAAAGCGATTAATAATCGGCTCGGCAATCGGTAAGAGATCATTGGCCGCGCCAAAAAAACTAAACAAGTTAGCGTTAAAATGCACCTCTTGACCATAATACTGATCAACAAAATGCGCGGAACCCTCTTCGAGCAAATCATACAACGCACTCAAGGGATTGCCACCGTTACCCGTCACTTCTATCGCTTTATCAAGCTCATCAATAAACACCAAACCATTGGCGTGGCTGCCATAAATTAACTGATTCGCAATCACACCGGGTTTTGAATTGGACCATGAGCTGTCCATGCCCGCAAGCGTAAAATTAGCGCTCATCACACCGGCATTAAGCTTTAATAGCGGTATCTGCAACACCGCGTTAAGTGCAACGATAAAGGCGGTCTTGCCAATACCCGGATCACCCACCAACAAAACAGGACTAATCTTCACCCAATTTGATGAGGACTGATTGGCTAAGGACAACTCACCCATCACATATTCAATCACCTCGCTAAAGTTGGGAAACTCATCCGACAACTGCGCGAGTGCCTCAAACATCAGGGTGTTTACCCGCTGGTAGGGTTTAACATTTTTTTTAGCGTCCTTCACCATCTGGCTAATCGCTTTGACCTCCTTATTTGAGGACGCTGTATTTTTGATGCTAAACACCTCGATCATGGGCTCACTGTTGGGCGTGCTCTGCCCCTTGCCAATCGTTGCACCGGCGCTCTGCTGTTTCAGCTCCAACAGCGATTCTAATTTGTCCTTGTAGTCAGAGGAGCGCATGCGAGCTAAAATATCACTCGGGCGCCGCCCCTTAGGACCGGCATCTAAACGCGCACCCTTATCGCACAATAGCGCGATCATGCTTAAGAGTGGATTGGTCGCGTGCCTACCCCTCATCGGCTGCTCACCAAACTTCTCAACCAGAGTTTGATAACACTCAAACGCATAGGCCAAGGGCGTTAGGTTTTTATCACCCAACACATCCACCGGCATCTGACTGATGTCAAGCCAGTAGTGCAGTGTTTCGGCATCGTGGCGCGTGCCCTGTTCAATCAGAAAGTGCAGTGCAGGGTGATTGTTATTCAACAGTAAGCGCCGCCCCAATTGCGCTAACAACCACGTGATCGCCTCACGGTTATTATCGAGCAACATTAAGCACAACGCATCTCTGTTCTCAATAGTCGTGGCCAGCGGATCCACCGCATCCATCTCGATCAATTGCTGTGCGGCCGCATAACAACCGCAGCTCAGGCTTACACTCAACAGGTTTTGATATTGACCGTTGTAGCGCCCAATAGTGCTATTGAGATTCAGGTGTTGTAATTGTTGAAGGCTATCGGCCACCTTCGTGCTATCGTTTTCCTGACAACCTCTCACAAAGCTATACAAAGCGCGCCTATCTGGCTGAAGCGCCTCGGGGATAGTCTTGAGTCGCGGGGGGGTTAGTTTTTGCATTGACATAGTACACCTCCTTGTTTAGCGTTGTCATGGCGGGTATAGCGATACTCCTTTTAAAATCTTAACCTTGGCCCCACCGAGGGTCGCGGTGGGGCTTGGGTTTAATGGTGTAGATTGAGCTGGTCTTGTTGCGCGCGCGGCATCAGTGGCGGCCAATCCTGTGGAAGGACCACCTGCTGACGACCCCATTCGCCCCGTGCCGTGATGAAGTAACACTCACCCACCTTTAGACCAGAGGGTGGGCGCACATCGATCACATGTCGGCTATTCATCACCGGTGGGCATGGAATCCAGGTGCGCAGCAGCTGCATGGTTTGGGCATCCGTGCTTCTAAAAACTATGCGATTGGTCATGTTATTGAGCATCGCCTCAAGCGCCTGATCGCCCGCTTGACCGCGCTTCTCAATCACCTTGTTTTTCAAGTGCGCAAGGCTCTGTGTAATAAAGACACAGTTCACTCGGTAGCTGCGACAACGGTCAACAAAGTTGTGCTCACCGGTGTGGCTATCCGCGCTGATGAAGTTCTGGAACTCATCGGCGATATAAGCCATCGGCGCCAGTTTGTTCTGACGGGTTAACATTAAGCTAAACACCGACTTTTTAACCAACGACACAATAAGCTCGTCGACTAGGCTGGTTTGTGTGGGCGAGAGCACCATAAAGCACTCATTCTCAATATACCTGCTCAGTGGGCCCTCACCCGGTGCACTCGGTTCGTAGAGATAATCCCAATCAAACACCCGTGTCATGGCTTTGTTGGTTAAACACTCCAGCATCAAGTCCCAGTAAGACACGTAATAGCCAAACTGGCGTAGATTTTCTTTGTCTGATTTGTGATAACCAATCGACTCTGTGTGATATATGGCCAAGGGTTCAAGCAACTCATCAAAACATTCACCCGTTTCATTTACCAGCTTGAGCATCAAATCAATCACGCTATACTCAGACTTGACCATATCCTTAGCCTCACGCAGGTCTTCTGGCGAATCCACTGTATAGCGTGCGCTTGTCATCACGCCTTGTTTGAACAACTTTAACCCCTCAAAAAAGCTCGGCTCT
>NZ_JYNN01000072.1 GCF_000934765.1 Thiomicrospira microaerophila
GCAGGCTTGGTTTGCGCCTATAGCACTGAGCTTCAAAGCGGATTAATTTTGGGTTTTTAGGTCAAAAACCCTGTCAAGTACTTTTTTGTTTTTTTTCAGGCTGAATAGTTACCATTTTTAAAGATTATAGCTCAGGCATGCTAAATTTATACCGGTTTTGCCTTTAGGAAAGGCTGTTCTAAGATATTAGACAACTTCACAAACCCAAAGATTAAAAAGACGCCCTTATTTGATATCCAGTAATAATGCTACACCATAAAACACCCTAATAAAGCTGATCTTGTTTTTCTGCAGGGTTATCACTCACTTGATTTAGCAAGTTTAAGGCATGGGCGCGGCTACCACTTTTCGCTCGTTGCATTAAATAATCCTCCGTTTTAAGTGAGGCAATCTTTTCAGCCACAGCGGTAACAATAAATTGGTTAATGGATACTTCACCCTTGAGATTTTCGATTTCTTTTTTGTAATAGTCGGGTAGTCTTAACGCATAGTTCATTTTAAAACTCCTTGTTTTTGCAAAAACGTTTTTGGGGTGCAGTGTGTAAAGTTAAATGTTACTTCTATTTCTTTAAAATCGCGGGGATTAAAGCCAGCTAGATAGTCTTATTGCACATGGAAAACTCTCACCAGCCCAAAATCACTAGGCCTACTGGATTAATGAGTGTTTGATAAAAAGATGGGGGGTTGACTAAACGGCGTGATATTTGCAATCGTATCGGCGAGCTTCGTTTCGGCCACTTCCGTGTCATGCTCAACCTGCGCGCGCAACCAATAACCTTTGGATAAACCAAAAAAGCGGCATAAGCGTAAATCGGTATCGGCGGTGATCGCTCTTTTTCCAGCGACAATTTCACCAATACGCTGTGCCGGTACATTAATTTCTTTTGCCAAACGATATTGTGAAATGCCCATTGGTTTTAAAAACTCTTCCAATAAAATTTCACCCGGCGTAATCGGCGTTAACTTTTCCATCCTAAACTCCTCAGTGGTAATCCACTATCTCCACATCTTGCGCCCCAAGACCCGTCCAATAAAAACACAGCCTAAATTGATCGTTAATACGAATACTGTAATAACCCTCTCTGTCGCCCTTTAACTTCTCAAGGCGATTACCCGGTGGAACGCGCAAATCTTCCAAGCAAGACGAGATTTGTAATTGCCTGAGTTTACGACGTGCGACCGCTTCAATATTAACAAACTGCTTTACACGTAAACCTTCGGCTAGGGCTTTCGTTTTTAGACATTTAAATGACTTAATCATAGAGAGATAATAACGTCAAGCATTAATAACGTCAAGCGTTACTATCCAAGGTATGCAATTAAAGTTTAAGTGCAATTTAAAAGTGGCTGTCCTTTTAGTATTGATAAACAAACCTCCGACTAACGTATGCACATATGTTTATAACTCGCTCCCACGCTGTGCGTCACCGCCATTAAGCTAAGAAAAAAACGGTCATTGCGAGGCGCGCAGCGACGCGGACAACGAAGTCAGCGCGAAGCCTGAATCTCTCAAGGGCGCACGCCGTCTGCAAGAGATTGCCACGGCCTTCGGCCTCGCAATGACCCATTCTTTTACCCAGAGCCGTCATCCCTGCGCGAAGTCGCAGGATCCAGCCGCTGGCGGCAATAGACCCTGCGACTTCGCGCAGGGTGACAGAGCCATTAGGGAGGCTAGGAGCCATTTATTCCTTAACTTAATGGCCATGATGCACGACGTGGGAACGAGAAAAGAAGTGTGCATACGTTAGGGTATGCAGCTGTGATTCCTTCTTAAATTAGAAGGACTTTACCATCAAGCCATTGCCGTTATAGCAGGCTGTATTGTTGGCCGTGCTTTTTGTTGCACATGCCATAAGTCATACGCCATTTGCATTTTTAACCAGCTTTCTGCTGAAGGCGTTTGGAGCCACTGTTCTAATCTTAGTGCCATATCCGCTGAAATCCCTGAATGCTCATTGAGTAAACGAGACAGCTGTACGCGCGATATGCCAAGTTGTTTAGCGGCTTCAGTCACACTGAGACCTAACGCTGGCAAGATGTCTTCACGTAAAATTGATGCTGGATGTGGTGGGCAAAACATCTTCATTTGATTTCCCTCAATGATAATCTTGATAATCAACAAGTTCGGCGTCTTCACCGTCGAAACAAGAATGACATTGTAAGAACATGGAAAGTATAATTTTAATTGCCAGTTACCTTTGAAAACGCTTGCAAAACAACCACACCTGTAATAATTAAAGCGATCCCCAAAACAGCTGCCCAATCAAGTGTTTGCTTAAACGCTAACCAACCAATTAAGGTAATCAAAACAATACCCACACCTGCCCAAATCGCATAAGCCACTCCAACTGGGATTTGCTTTAATGTTAAAGATAGCAAATAAAAGGCTAATCCATAACCAATTAAGACCACCAGTGATGGCCCGAGTTTTGTAAACCCATCACTCAGTTTTAATGCGGTCGTACCTATCACTTCAGCCAGGATAGCTAGGGTTAATAACAACCATACATTCATATTTTATACACCTTTAAATACTTCTACTTACAATAGAGGGGTAAAAGCCAATTTTTTTAAAAATCAATTACATTTCCATCCAGACTATATACCAACTAGCTTGCACACTGCATCCATTAGCGCCTATTCAAGTTACTGGCCTGCTCGTGAAGATTAGAACTGAATTTTTTTCACTTCGCCGTTTTCGCAAATCACCGCATATTGGCCTAATGCGCGTTTGCGGTTCAGCTCGCGTTTTACTGCGCGCTTCAATACTTCAAGCATATCGTTAGCATCTAGTTTTTTAGGGCTTTCGGATGGTTTGGTCTCTATGGTATTCATCTGCGATTCCTTTTAAATTTTCGTAATGCTGGTGATTAGTGATAACAAATTCATTTTGGTTTTTTGAAAAAATTCGTTGCGGCTCGATCATATTCAAATAGCAATACACCTCATCCACCGCATCAATATAGTGGTAAAACAAATTATAAACGCTCTTGGGAAATCGGCGTTCGATGTCTTGAGCTGGAATATTATGCCCGCCATGTAAAACGCGCTCTTCAACTCGTTGTTTGGAGAGGTTGACATTTTCCAATGCCAAGTAATGAAGCGTTACCGTCCAGCCGTTTTGTTTTAGGTTTTGAATCCGTTTTAAATAAGACAAGCCGGATAGAGTGGTTTCAAAACACACTGTTTGCTGTAATACAACGGCGGCGTTCAAGCGTTGGAGAAACAATTTTCCCGCGTGAATATTGCGCAATTCGGTTGGCACATCCACCAAGGATTTGGCAATTTCATCCGCGTTAATAAAATGCTGAATGATGCCTTCGTCAATCAATTGCATCGCAAAGGTGGTTTTGCCCGCGCCATTGGGTCCAGCGATGATGATTAATTCTTTAGACATTTAATTCAAGCTCCGCCTAGCGATTGGCTTGAAAGCACTTTTGCGCCCTGCCGCATATCATGAAAACTCGGGGCGGCGGCGAGTAGCGTTTGGGTGTAGTGGTGTTGTGGGTTTTCTAGGATGGATTGGACTTCGCCCTGCTCGACGATTTTGCCTTCGGACATCACGGCGACGCGGTGGGCGATGCGCGGGATGATGGAGAGGTCGTGGGTGATAAATAATAGAGATAGATTGTAGGTTTTCTGCAGGTGGTTGAGCAAATCTAATACTTGCGCGCGCACGGTGACGTCTAGCGCGCTGGTGGGTTCATCGCAGATGATTAATTCTGGCTCAACCGCTAGGGCGCGCGCGATGCCGATACGTTGGCGTTGGCCGCCGGAGAATTCGTGCGGGTAGCGCATTTTGTGTTCGGCTAATAGGCCAACTTGTTGGAGCAGTTCGTCAATGCGCTGATTTTGATCGTTTTTGTTTTGCGAGCCGACTTTTAGGCTCACCATGCCCTCGCGAATGATTTCACCGATGGTCATACGCGGATTGAGCGCCGAATAGGGATCTTGGAAAATCACCTGTATTTTTTTGCGCAGGGGTTTGATTTTGCGCTCATTGAGTTGTGCGAGATTAACGTCCTGGTATCGAATTTCGCCTTCGGTGCTGTCGATTAACCGCAGAATGGCTTGGCCAATGGTGCTTTTTCCGCTGCCCGACTCGCCCACCAACGCGAGGGTTTCACCACGTCGAATCACTAAATCAACCCCATCAACCGCTTTTACATAGCCGACCGTTCGTTGCAAAAAGCCTTTTTTAATCGGGAAATGGACCTTTAAGCCACGCAAATCCAGCAAGGACTCGTTGGTTTGTACGGGTTTGTAGTTACGCTGTGGCAAGGCATCCGCCAGCAGTTGTTGGGTATAGGGATGGGTCGGTGCGTTGATAAAGTGGGCTATTTCTGCGGTTTCAACTAATCGCCCCTTTTGCATAACCGCCACACGGTCCGCCATTTCAGCGACCACGCCCATATCGTGAGTGATAAACAGAATGGATAAACCCCGTTCATCACGCAATTTTTTTAGCAGTTTTAATACTTGAGCTTGGATGGTGACATCCAGCGCGGTGGTCGGTTCGTCGGCGATTAATAAATCCGGCTCACAGGCCAGCGCCATCGCAATCATCACCCGTTGTTTTTGACCGCCAGATAGCTGGTGCGGATACCAATTGATGCGTTGTTCGGCCTCTGGAATGCCCACTTCGTTGAATAAATCAATCGCTTTGGCTTGAGCGGCTTTTGAGGATAACCCTAAATGCACGCGCAACACTTCAGCCACTTGATCGCCAACGCGCATGACCGGATTGAGAGAGGTCATCGGCTCTTGGAATATCATCGCAATCGACTTGCCGCGCACCTTTTGCATTTGCGCTTCGGTCAGGTTCAGCAAAGATTGGTTGTGCAGCTGAATATCGCCCGCTACAATGCGCAGCGCATCGGGTAATAAACGCATCACCGCTAAGGATGTCAGGGATTTACCACTGCCCGACTCGCCCACCAAGGCAAAAATCTCACCCGGCTGAATCTGAAAGCTAATACCATCAATCAGCGCATTATCGCCGACCTTTACCACTAAATTATCAATTGCTAAAACCGGATTTTTCACACAGAGTTCCTTTATTCGCCTGTAAGCTGTTTTACATGTGTCACTAGGGTTGGGCTTACATAAATTCCTGACGCAAGCATTTTTTCAATAGACTCCGAGACTGATGAGATCAATCCTCTGCGCTTGGCAAGTATCAACACACCCAGTGAGCCAATTACAGGTATCTGATTAATATTAGCAACCTTACGACCTCTAGCATCATCAATTAATAGTCTATCTGCTTTTAAGTGCTTAAATAAATACATGCTTGAAATTTCACCTGCATCTGAATAAGCATCCAACAAAACGATATCCTTTTCAGAGAATGAAACTTTCTTATCTACTAAAAAACTAGCAAGCTGTTTTGCAAATGGCTTTGTTAAGTCAGCTGCAAGTTCATCATAAACAACATCAGACACTCGAACTTCATTAAAAAGTTTTTCAAGCAGTGAAAGCTGATCGCAAGCAGTTAAAGCTATAAGTGCGGAGGCGTCTGCAACTAGCAGCATTATAAGCCTTCCAACTCGGCATCCAATGCGTCAGCGGATATATCAATAACGGGTATATCATTGCTTTGACAGGCTAGCATAAAACTATACAAGTCTAAACCCGCTAAATGAGCCGCCTTTGCAATGGTCACTTTTTGTTGCTTAAACAACCACAAGGCATAGCTTAATTTTATATCCTTTTGAATCGACGCAACAGATTCAAACTTAATCAAAGGCTCAGGTAAATCAATCGTTACGTTCATGCTTTTTCCCCTCTTAAATAAACGGTATAACCGCTAAACGGAATACAACAAAGCTTAATAATAGCATCAACAACACATTGATTAGCGCAAAGCGTACCCTTGGATAAAGGTGATGTGCGGCTTGCTGGCAAATTTCGGCTTGTTTTTCCGCAACAAACCAGTCAACCCAGCGTTGTTCTATTTGCGATAGACTTTTTAAATGATGGGTTAGCGATTCAGACAAACGAGCCGCAATCACCGCTTGCAGGCTTTTATGTTGCCAAAGTTGTTGCAAGGCGTTTTTATAACCATACGCCAGCACACCATTCCAAAAAAACACCAAGCCTAAGCCGAGATAGAACACCCAAGGCCCGAGCCAAAGACTCAAGCCAAGCGCAACCAGTAACAAGCCATTTTGAATCGCAAAATAACGCCAAAATGCACGATACCAGGCCTGCTCCAACTCCGTTAAATAGGCTGTGGCCTGACTATTAAGTTCGGCCATCATCTTGTCGCGCGTTTTTTGTTCAAGCTGTTCACTCACCCAGTCCTTGGTCTTTTTGCCGGCAAATAGACTCGCGGCAACCCCAGCGCCCCAAGCCAAACCTTTTACAATCAACGGTGCTGCAAACCAAGCCATGTCATGTCCTTTATTTAAGCTTCAACCTGAACATTTGGATAAACTTTCACGAGCGGATTGTCGAACGAATGCAATTTCCAGCATCTATCGACGATTTTAAAACAAAAGGCTTTCGCGGTTTCTGTCTTACCATCGTAATCAATACTGGTTGCAAAAATATCCAACACCTTACGCCAGAAGACCTTTTCAGAACTGCGAATATTGCGAATACGAGCCAATAGCTCTTCAAAGTAAGCATCGTTTTCGGGTGCCATCAAACGATCATCATCCATCGCAAAACCTTTTAAGGCATAGCTTTTCAGAATCTCCGTCGCCCAATATCTAAACTGCGCGCCACGGTGCGAGCGAACGCGAAAGCCAACTTGAAAAATCACATCCAAATTGTAGTGTTCCGGTGTTCGAGTGACTTGGCGTTCCCCCTCTTGGGCAACTATTCGGAATTTCCGAATAGTTCGATCTGCCTGCAACTCACCATCATTAAAGATATTACGTAAATGGCCATTAATGGTCGAAACTTTAACTTGGTAAAGGTCAGCCAATTGCTTTTGAGTCATCCAAATCGAACCTTCAACCAACACCAGTTGTAAACGAGTCTGTCCATCTTCCGTTTGATAGAGCAAAAACTCACCTAAAGTCTGTGCTTTGGTCATAGTTCACCCTCACTCGAAAGCTTAGCCGCATAAATTGTTAAGCGTAGCTCCATATCAGCAATATTTTCGTAAACCGGTTTGATACCCGACAAAGCCGTGCTTTCATTGATAATCACATCCACGCCAGCGCCGCGTCGATCCATTAAATAAGAACGACCCAATCCCGATTCTTGCACCGAATAATAGCGGGCAAACAAGCTGGAAATTACCTCGTTACGCGGCATCGACATCATTTGCATCGACTCCACCGTCATGGTGTTAAGCAACGAACCCGGCGAATACAGCTCTAAACGGTCACTGAACAGATGCAAACGAATCCGCCCCTGCGACAAGGAATAATCCCGGTGCGCCACCGCATTGACCAAAGCCTCAAATACCGCGCGCAAACTGTATTGCGGATAATCCACCCGCCCGAGTGCTTTTTTGGCGGGTACTTGCATATGCCGTTTCACAAAATGAAACGCATCCCAAATCTGGCGGTCAATCGGGCCATCAAAATCCTTAGCGTCCAATTGATATTGCGGGTCATTGGTTTCACCACGATAAGCCACCGCTTGAATATAAGCGTGGGGTAACCATCGAGTCGGCTTTAAAGTACACAACAGCAGGCCTGCAACCGAAAGGCAAAGTTCACCCTCTTCGTTTTCCGCCAATAAATGCAGGCGTTGTAGTTGGCGCTCAATATCGCCTTCTCCCTCACGAACAAATTGACGAACCAGTAACGCATCCGCATCCTTGAAGCCGGTTTTCGCAATCGGCTGTTCATCAAAGCGAATCAAACGTGTTTGGCTGCGTTGCTGAAACAAACGCGCCAATACATCCGGCGACATTTCCCGTTTGGCGTGCGCAACCCGTTTAAAATAACCATTCGGGCTTTTGTGCACCATCAAGCTCTTAGGAACCGTTACCACTATGACGGGTTGCATCTGACCCGACACATCGAGCAACGTTAGGTGTTCGGTCACAATATCCAATGGCGGGGTAACCTTGTCATGGCAAATTTCCGCCAACCATTTTTCAACGGCATCCAAGGCAGAATAAGGAATACCTAAAACTTCTTTGCTTTTGTCATCAACGCCCAACACCAATAAACCGCCTTGCGCGTTCGCCATCGCAGCCAATTCATCGGCTAAACTTTCCGCATGGGGTGCCTCCACTTTTGTCTCACTGCGCATTACCAAACGCTTTAACTCCAGTTTTGAATCTTCACCTAAGCGGATGCGGTTTAATAAGCTTTCTGCGTTGAGCATTACTTCACTTTCTCATCAAACAAACCAGGCCTGGTTGCACTAGGATGATATTACCAAAAGAAGAACGAATTAACTCCTCCAATAAAATCCACGGCTCCAGCTTTGCTCTCTTATCCTTGCCAATCCAAGTAAATTCCAGTTTTTGTTTTTTATTCGTCATTACGCATTAACCTAGGAGCCTGTCGGACAAATAATCGCTAGCCGGCCCAAAATGGGCTTTTTTGCCTTAAAATACGTGATTTTTAGCATATTTGAGCGATTTTCTGTCCTATTTCCCCTACTTTAGACGCAATGATCCCATGCGTTTTATATTCCAGGCTAAACACACAAGTGACCATTCCCCTTTTACAGCCTCTAATCCTCGCAGTGAAAAGGTTCTAAAACCCATGACGGATTTGATGATCCCAAACACCGGTTCGATGGTTTGCTTTCTAAGCGCATAGCGTTTTCGACCTTCTTGGGTTTTGAGCGTGTGTTGCATGGTTTGTTTGATGCTGGCGTTTTCTTCCA
>NZ_JYNN01000073.1 GCF_000934765.1 Thiomicrospira microaerophila
TTAATAAGGCGTTTCAAGTCGGTTAACTGGGAAAAAGAACTACCCTGAAATTCAGAAAAAACGCTGGGGAAATACGCTTTGGAGTCCTAGCTACTTTGCAGGAAGTTGTGGTGGTGCGCCACTCTTGGTTATTAAGCCATATATTGAGCAGCAACAACGACCTCACTAAACAGGCTTCGCCTGTCCCGCTTATACCCCCGCCGTGAACGACGGGGTTTTACGCGGGATTCGATAAAAATCTTGATCATCAAAACGAATCCGTTGTTGGCGTTCGACAAAGGCAAAACCTTTGCCAAGTTCGAGCAAAAAGTGTTGTAGATTGCTGATAATCGCTTGTTCGAGGTCTGTTTCTTGATAGCTTTTGTCTTGCAAGTTCAAGAAATCAAGAATATACGGATCACGCAAATAATCCTTTGCGGTTTCGACCAGCGGCTGAGTTTTATCGTGCGCTTCTTGTTTAACTAATGCTTTGTCTTTACTGGCAAGCAAACGTTCATAATAGAGTTTATGAATTTGGCGTTCTAAAGCTCTGGCGCTCCAGCTTTGTTGCAGTGTTTCATTTAAATACCATTCGCGTGCCAGTGGGTTTTCGACTTTTAATAAAGTGCGGTAATGCGTCCAGCTCAATTCGAGACGCACTGCGTCTCGAATTGGAAACGCTAGATAAAAATTACGCATGTTACGTAAATTAGTAACATCAAAACCTTTGCCTAACCGCTCAGTCAGTTGCTGAGAAAGCTGTTGCAGTTGTTGTTTACCATAGGCGGCACGGCTTTCACCTTGTTGCTCATGCTCAACAATCAAACGACCAATCTGCCAATAGCTTTGCACCATCGCGCTATTTACTGCTTGGCGAACGTGACCACGCGACTGTTCAATAATCTGCGCAATATCAGCAACTAAGTTGTTGAGTTGGGCATCTAGATTTACTCTCAGGTTTGTGGATTCAGTCATTACCCTGTCCTTGTGTTGCTTGTGTCGTTTGATATTTCTGTTTTGGACTGCTCGGCTTGTCCGGTAAGGTCATGCTGACCAGGCCTGCTTGTAATAAGGGTGCTAACCAAGCTTCTCTAAACGATTTTCTGTCTTTTAATGCGAGAAACTGCATCATTTCGGCTGTGGTTCTTGGCTCCAAGCAGTATTCAAGCAAAGTTTCAAAGCGTTCTTCAACTTGTCCGGTAGCTTGAGGGGTAGCTTGGTCGGTAGCTTTTATTAAGCAGCCATAGCCGTATTCTTCGTTTGCGATCAGGTCGATGCGGTCTTTGATTTTGAGTTGTAAGTCGTCTAAGTCCATTAACCTAATGGGCTTTTGGCTAACATCATCGACACCAATATAAATCTCACCGCCCTGCCTGGCATTCAGAAACGCGACCACCTCTTTTTCAAGCGTGTCGGTCAGTTGACGTTTAAATTCTATGCGGTGTGATTCGGTCATGGTTAATAGCGTTATTCTCTATTTATTAAAATGCACATCCAGCTTATCCAGCAAAGCCAAGCCTTCTTTCACATCGCCTTGCGCCGCCAGTGTTTTAAAACGGGTTTCGGTGTCGAATTCAACAATCATACGGGTTGAAATTTCTTCAAACAGTTTATTTAGGCTTTGGTGTTTGTGAGCCGCCAAATCTTTGAGTCGGCTGTGTTGTTCATCAGGTAATCGCATGGCAATGGCTCTTCGGATTATCAGTCTTTTACTCATGAAACTATTTATTAAAAGGCTTGTTGCTAGGCCTTTCTATCTCGTGTGTAAATTGTAGCCCAAAAGCAACTTAAAAAGCTTTTTCTCATCATAAAAACCGTTCTTCAACCTTAACACTGATATTTTCATTCCACCAATAATTGATCGAGCGAAATGCGCATGGCTTTGGCGAGCTTTTCAAGTGTGGTTTTGCGTGGCGTGTAATCGATACTGGATTCAATTCGCGCAATCTCGGGTTGTTGAACACCGGAGGCCAATGCCAATTCCGCTTGGGTCATACCCAAATGCTCACGCCAACACTTGACCAACGGCACATCATGTTCAGTATGTCGCACCACAATGTCATGCGGAATCAAGCCCTGTTCAACTGGCTCAGAAAACTTTGCAATAAATTTATCATACGGCATCACCACAAACGCTGGGCGCTCAGATTTGTTGATTTAGTCATTACCCTGTCCTTGTATTGCTTGTGTCGTTTGGTATTTCTGTTTTGGACTGCTCGGCTTATCCGGCAAAGCCAAGCCTTCTTTCACATAGTCTTGTGCCGCCAGCGTTTTAAAAACGCGTTTCGGTGTCAAATTCAACAATCATGTGGGTTGAAACCTCTTAAAACAGCTTATTTAAGCTTTGGTGTTTGTGAGCCGCAAATCTTTTAGTCGGCTGTGTTGTTCATCGGGTAAACGCATGGTTAATTTCTATGCCGCTACCGTCATATCTACATGCAGTGCACGCATGACTCGGGCAATCGTGTCCCATTTGGGTTGAACTTTGCCGCTGAATGTTTTGTATAAACTTTCTCGGTTTAAACCGGTTGCCTTTGATACCTCGGCGATTCCATGATGTTTAGCTAAGTGCCCCAATGCACTAACAAATACATTAGGATCTTCATCACGAAAACATTCTTGAAGATAAGCATTGATTTCTTCTTGCGTTTCAAAGTAGTCAAACGGGTTAAATGGTTTTAGCTTTTCTGCCATGTGTAATCTCCAAAGTCTTGCATGATTTGTTTTGCTTTGGCTATATCTTCTTGCTGCTGTTTTTTATTGCTTTTATTACCACCATTCAGAAGCAATACAACATATTCTCCGTGAACGGTGTAATAAATTCGATAGCCCTTACCCACAAAAATACGCATTTCACTGACACCTTCACCAACCGACTCAGAGTCGCCAAAACTTCCCTGTTCTGCTCTGGCAATTCGCATGGCGATGGCTCTTACAGCTTGCCTATCTTTTTGCTTAGCAAGCCATCTATCAAAGGTGCTCGTTGTTAAAATTTTATATTTCATCTGCAAATTGTAGCCTACGAACTACTAAAAAGCCATATCTCATCCAAAGGCACGGCGCTCCAGCTTTGTTGCAGTGTTTCATTTAAATAAGATTCGCGTGCCAGTGGGTTTTCGAGTTTTAACAAAGTGCGGTAATGCATCCAGCTCAACTCGGTACGCACTGCGTTCCGATTTGGAAAGGTGATGTAAAACTGGCGCATATTTCGCAATTTGCGTTCATCAACTTGCCCTGTAGCTTGAGGGGTAGCTTGAGGGGTAGCTGTATATCCTTCTGCATATGGAAACAGTACTCTAAAAAGTCTCTAAGCCATCATTTAAGGCAACTTCCCAATCTTGAACTTCAGACTGCGCGTTTTGATGTACTTTTATCACCGCAGCTCTCGGTGAGTATCCGACTCTTGGCTTCGCTCTTGCATAAAGTCTTCAGTCGCACCTTTTGCATCAAACCAGTCATCCCAAGTATTTTCGATTGGCGTGATAATTCTCGATTTACCTTTAACCGTTATAAACACTTTTTTAACGGATTCATCCAAAGCCACACACTTAGGTATTCTTACCGCCCGAGACTGATTGTTTTTAAAAACGGATGTCGCAATCATGTTAGTACACCTCCTGACAACATATACCGAAAACATATACAAATAATATTGGAAACTAAGCTAGCCGGTCAAGCGCTTTTAAATAAGTATCTGTAAACTTAAAATACCAAGCAAAAGGTGTTTTTACTTCAATATTATCTGTAATTATTTATTCACTCACCGCATTGATACGCGCCATAAGATTAGCCGGCACGTAAAAAACGAAACCTTTACCTTGCTTGCGCTTATCCAGCAAACCGTATTGATCCGATAAACTCAGCAGGTCGGTGCGTGCGGTTTGATAGCTGGTCGCGTGTTTGTGGCGATGCGCTTCTATCGTGAAGACTTGATGTGGCTGCTTAAGCGCGTGTTGTAAGATATCAAGCTGACGATGATTAAGCTGTCCGCTCAGCCTTGAATATTGGAGTATTTGCTGGGTTTGCGCGATCTCTTTGGTTTTGTGCGCTAGGTAGCCCATAAGCGCTTCAATCGCCTTTTGTAACACTTCTATTTGGTGAATCAGAAAATAGGTGAGGTCATTCCCATCCGTTTCGGTGTATAAATAGGCTTTGGCATATTGCACCGGGGCTTGTTTTATCACTTTGGAAATCGAAACAAATTCGGTTAGCCAATAGCCTTTTTTGGCCATATACCAGTAAAACAGTGCTCGCGCCGTGCGACCGTTACCATCAACAAACGGGTGGTCATACGCCAATATAAAATGCAGTATCATGGCTTTAATCACCGGATGAATAAAGTGTTGCGGGTCATCTTGGTTAGCAAAATCGCACAAGGCTTGCAACCTGTGCGCCAGCGTTTTTGCCGGTGGCGGTGTGTGCAAAACCCTTCCATCGCGATTATCCACCACCTGTATTTGATCGTTTTCATCACGTAATTGCCCGGCTTTAATAGGATCATCTAAGGTTTTTTCGGTCAAAATTTGATGCAAATGAAACACCAGGCCTGGTGAGAGTGCTTCGTCTTTTAAATCCATGATCGCTTGCATCGCATGATAATTATTCGCAATCATCTGCTCACTTTTGTCACGCGGGGCACGCTGTTGTTGCAACATGGTTTTAGCCACCTCACGCGTGGTCGATGCGCCCTCAAGCTGGCTGGAGTTGATCGCTTCTTCAATTAACGATGACACCAAATATTGATCACGCGTGGCGGCATTCGCAATCGGCTGTGGCATGGCGATTTGCCCCGCCGCGTGCTGATCTAGCCAGTGAAGTGACTGTAACATAACGTCTGTTACACAAAACTGCATCGGTTTGCCTAAGTGGTCGGTTAGCTTCAACTTACGCGCCAGTTTGTTACGAGCTAGCTTGATGACAAACCAATAGTCTTGTGCGCTTAAACCTTGCGGCGGATTGGCAAATCGTAGCTTATCCCAATGAGTATAGCGCCCACGCTCATCGCACACCCCTAAATCCATTGCTAACAATTTCGCTAAATGGGTGGTCGTACCCTGCTCGGCATACTCGGCTAAAAGCGCTTCAATACTGGGCGGTGATGATGGAATTTTCATGGTCGGCTACCCTGTTTGCTAACAACGTGTTTCGGTTACGGAGCCAATATTTTAGCAAATGATTTAGCGTTCAAACTAATTTACTACTAATTTTTTAATTTTTAGTAGCAAATTAGTTTTAAATTTACTGTATGGTTTAAATCTATGGAGTGTGTTTCGTCGTCGAACCCCATTAAAGGCCGATTTCATATAACTGTCCTTTATTAAAAGACAGTTTAGAAAATTAAAGTCGAAACACAAACGGCCAAACTGTGCCGCTTTGTTTGGCTTGGATAAAGTCCACATCAAGCAGATCAGCCAGTAATGCACTGGTTTTTTCGATTTCAATGGGTTGGTCGTTCAGCGACTTTATCCAGCGAATCGATGAACCGCGTTCAAAGGTTTGTTGCAATGCACCACGCGGGATACCTACCGAATAGCCCAACATACCACTTTGTTGGTAGATATTGAGTTCCACCAGGCCTGGTGCTTTTAACTTTTCCACTAGCGGATAAGCCGACTCGACTAAAGTGGAAAACGGCATTAAAAACTTGGTCATCGACATCATCACAATCGGCTTGTCATCGAACAAAGCCTCGGGATAAAGTCGGTAAACCCATTGATTATCCGGCTGGTTGAGGATTTTTTTCTTTTCGGATTTGGTTGCCTTTTCCGGAAAAACCTCCCGTTTTAGCTCGCGGCGAAACTCCGTTTCAACCTCTCGAAATCGTTTATCCAAATCGTAAAGCTTAGACCAGGCCTGGTTATTGATTAGCTTGGCACTGAGTTGTTTATTCTGCCGAAGCAGCGCATCAACTTTTTTGAAGCCCGCTTTTTGTTTTAATTCTTCTGGCATGGCAGATATAACATTTTCAAACTGCTCGTCAAACGTATCATTAAAAGTGTCATAGCGATTGGGTAAACGAAGAAAAACCTGTTCAAACAGGTCGGCTTTTCCGTGGCGTGCAAATGCTTGTTTTAAAGTATGAATAGGCAAATTTTTAATGAGCGGGGTAACAAAAATAATCTTAATGCCCTGCTCAATTAAACGTTCAATGTTTCGAGCGATAAAATCGCAGGTCACATAGGTTTTACCAAATCCGGTCGGCGCGGGAATCAGCGCCAACCCTTTTATATCCTGCTTTTTCTCCGGCGCAAAAATTAATCGCTCAAGAATCTGTTGCATCACGCGTTATTCCCCTTATGATTGCTAAGATCCATTCTGTAACACCTAATCAAACACCTCTTAGAGTCAACCCATCCACCGGCACAAATATCCAACCTTCTTTTGGCGGCGTAAATTCGCTTGGCCAGAGCAGTTGTTCGGGATGATGCGCTAAACTCCAAGCCAGCAGCGCACAAATCAGTGCATCGCGTTGGTCGGGTGAGCGGATTTCATCGATGTATTCGTCGATATCGGTGTTGGTGGCGTTTTGGCTTTTAGCCGTTTCGGGTTCGACAGCCTTAACAAATTTAAAATGTTGGTTGAGTAGGTTTTGTATGAACTTGGCGTGTTTGCAGGCTGATGGGTAACCCTCAAAAGCTTTGAGCGGTGTGCCCTGCCCCCAAATGCCGGTTTGGTGCAGCTTGGGGGCAAACTTAGCCAGCATATGCATGCCCTTGGTGGCTTGGCTGCCGATCATATCTTTGATCGCGGATAGGGGTTTGAGCCCCCGCTCGAACAGCGTTTTTTCAGTGTGGCGATAGAGGTAGTCATTGGTGGGTGAGGCGTGTATTTGACTAACCGATTCAAGCTGATTGATGAGGGCTCGAAATCCTTCTGAAAAACCCAGTGGCGTATCAATCGCCATTACATACTGGTGCTGTGCATAGTCTTTGAGGGTGAGGCCACATAATCCAAATAGCTTTTCTATAAACACTTGGGTTGAGCAGGCCTGGTTGAGGGTTTCGCGCAGATTGCCGCGCCAAGGCAAACCCAGAAGATTAAGTTTAGTATCCAAGATCACAATCGCATCGCGACTATTTGGATTCTGGTCACAGTTCCAGCCGCCAACATCCCAACCGATATAATACTGCTCGTTCATTTGCCGTCTCTTATTGTAGTTTTTTAGCACTATACACCGAGCACCAAATTAAAGTCAAATAATTTGACTATGTGGCGCGATCAGTGATAGGATTTCGCTTAGATTGTTTATGAGGAGCCAAAACCATGACTAACCCAATTCCACTGTTTCCACTGCTTGATGATGACCCAGCACTTGATGAGATCAAGTGGGATGCACAATTGCGCCTTGAGGAGATTGAGCGCTGGTTGTATTGGCAAGGCTCTTTAAGCCGTAGCGAGTTGGCAGAGAAGTTTAGGATGTCTAAACAACAGACCTCCGCGATTTTGAAGCAATACCAGCAGTTACATCCCACTAAGATTTGGTTAAACGGTTCCACCAAACGCTACATGCCCAATGATGATGTGACGAATCGGTTTTATCAGCCCAGTATTGATGATTTATTGATACAGTCGGAGAACCTCGGTGTGCCCTTTAATTATGTGAGTGTGCCCTCAAGACGCATGCCCTTGGATGTCATGCGCGACATTTCTCGTGCGATCTATCAGTTTAAAAGCATTGAGATCACCTACCACTCGCAAAAAGACCCGGCAGGGAAAACCCGGCGCATCAGCCCGCATCGTTTTGTACAAACTAGCAAACGCCTGCATGTTCGGGCCTGGTGCCATGAATCACAGGGCTATCGTGATTTTATTGTGGGGCGCATTAGCGCCACCGGTGAGATGGCGCTAATGGAACAAAGCGCGAATGAGGATGAGGCTTGGCACCATATGATTAGTTTGATGCTAAAACCCAATCCACGTTTATCCAAAGCACAAAAACAATTGATCGAGCTGGATTTTGAAATGACCCAAGGCATTCGAACCCTTGAGGTGCGTCAAGCGCTCCTACCCTATTATTTTGAGCTCTACACCCTCTGGCCTGATTATCAAATCGACAACCCGCTCTATCAACCGGTGATTCTAGCGAATAATGCGGATGTGCTCAAATTCCTCTAGTCAGAAAAATAACGCTGGGCTAAGATCAACTACAAAAGCCGCCTTTTCTCAGCGCCTATTTAACTTTTATCCTTGCAGGAGATAAACAATGACAACCGAATCACCCAAACTTAATGTATTAGGCGAGCCACTTATTAGTTGTTCAAACACACCCCTCACAGGCTATTTTCGAGATGGCATGTGTCGCACGGATGATACAGATCGTGGACGGCACATTATCTGTGCGCAAATGACTCAGCCTTTTTTAGCGTTCACAAAATCACGCGGCAATGATCTGTCTACACCGATGCCTCAGTTTGCGTTTCCAGGTCTTAAACCGGGTGATCGCTGGTGTTTGTGTGCGCTGCGCTGGCAAGAAGCGTTATTGGCCAAGATGGCACCGCCGGTGTTTTTAGCCGGTTGTGAAATGGCGGCATTAAACATTGTTAGCTTGGAAGACTTGATGGCGCATGCCATTGATCGCTCTCAGCGAGTGATGCACTGATTGATCTTGTGACTTTTTAACCGCCTGATTCGGATTTTGATTTAACTCTGCAAAAAGGT
>NZ_JYNN01000074.1 GCF_000934765.1 Thiomicrospira microaerophila
ATTGATCTTGTTCTGCACGGGCATACAACCGTTAAAGCGCCCAAGGTTATAGGTAATCGAATATACATTGACACCGGTTTTGCAACCGGTGAACATACCATTATGAGTGCGCAAGAAGTAATGGCTTTGTTGGCCCAAAATCAGCGCAAGGTAGATTAGTTTCAGTATACTTGACTGATTACATAAAGCCCTATCGTTATGAGAATACCTCGCTATGGGTTATTTGTTTGTCTTGCTGAATGACTCAAAGCGAGTAGCAATGCGGCTACAAGAGTGATCTCTCCAGGTGTGAGTAAAAGCAAACCATAATGTCCCGTGAAGGGCAGGAGACCAAAAGAGGGCATAATTGCAAATAGCTGACTCACCAGCAACAAAAGCCAACCTCCGACCAAGAGTGGTTTAATCGTTGGGTTTGCAGAACGAATTTGAAGAAAAAGTAGTGCAAGAAAAATAATAATGATGAGAACAATACTCGCCATTGTGACATTGCCAAGCCATAAACTTAAGTGAGGTAGGGTAGACCAGTCAAGTTCTAGTCGGGTCGTTGCGCTGTTAATAAGGTGAAGTTTTTCTGTTCCCCATAAACCCGCTTGTTCAAAAGCACTTTGTGTTTGATGTAACGTAAAACCGTGTCCTTCTGGGTCGGTTTGAGCGCTATGATTGAAATCAACCAACCTCTTCCAGATTGGGATACTGGATAGAGCGTAGAGCAATCCAGCAGGAATAGAGAGCCCAGCAGATAAGGGTAACCAAATTTTCATCTTGTTTTTAGATTGAAGTCCAAAATAAAAAGCCAACACGATTAAGATGACCAAAGAAAATAAGTCCCGTTGCATAAATCCGGCCATTGCATATAAACCAATACCGAGCATTGCCATTAGAATACTTATAGGTTTAACGTGTGTTTGTTGGGAGAAAATCGTTAAAAAAACCAGCATAGGTATCATTGACCAAAGGCTAGCACGCAGTGAAAAATAATCGTTACCAAATGTGCGCGTTACACCAAGTTCATGCTGTCCAAAAAACAGAACAAGTGAGTTGATAATGATGGCCGCCACTAACCACGGCCAAGGCGAGCTTTGAAGTAGGCGCGCCATAATGGGTTGCAAAAAATGAGTTTTATTGATAGCCACTAATGCTATTAATGCCAAGGTGAGTAAAGCCCAGGGCGCCACCCAATGTGCGCTATTAATATGTTGTAACAGCAAAATCCCTAAGAGCGTTCCAGCGGCGGCTAGAAAAGAAAGCATCCAGAATTGCCAAGCATTTTGGTGAACAGGGTTCATGTGGTTAATGTCCTTTTTTCTTGTTAAGTGAGAGCAATAATTAATAAGTGTTGAGTATACGAGATTGTCCAGTCCTTGACAAACAAGCTTGCATGGGAGCGATGAAAAATACTGGCAAGAACTCATCAAATAAATCCCAGCATCACACGATCAAAAACTATCGGCCATAAAACCGCACCACACACCTCAAAACCCTTGTATTTCTGGGGTTCTTGCCCGTTTTGTTATAATTTTTATACAAAAATATTCTGTATCACACTGATATGCTTACAAATTTTAAGTAAATTATTTTTGCATATTTATATAATTGTGTTTAGAATTATTATTTAATGCAAATAGATTAAATCGTATCGTAACGAATGCTGAGCGCTACAGCCACAAAAAAAGGTAGATGAAAATGTCGATATTTAAAAACTCAAACAATACACCAAGTGTATTACTCAGCATGAAAATAAAACCTTTTGTAACAAAATGTCACCCCTTCCTGTTAGCAGGAACTTTAACTTTCTCTTCATTCGCTGCATTCGCATCTACACCAGAGCTTGATAACTTTTCTATTCCATACAGTATTCTGGCGTGGTTCGAAGCGAAGAAAAACGATACTGATGAATTTCGAAAGGATTATTTTAAAGTTATCGATGATTATTTCATGAAATTTGCGAACGACCATGAAGCTAATTATACGGGTGCTTTCACACCACGAGATAGCTATAAAGATTCAGCACCACATGAAGGTGATGCCTTTTTCTACGACAAATTTCTTGTCCGTAATGTGTTACCTAGGCTAGCATGCGACAATTATGCACATTATCTTCGAACTACCATGCTCGAAAAGTACTCTGGGGACGAAGATACTAGACAAAAAATGCTGGAATTAACTGCGGAAATGGACAAAATAATTAATGATTCTCTAATCGAAAAAACGTTAGCAGAGGCTATTGGAGATATTTTAAGAGAAGCAAACAATACCGAGTCCTTTGTTACCGATGAGTTAATAGAATTAATTGAACAAAAACTTGAAGATACTTTTAATAATAGTGGAGTTGAAATTTCAGTAGATGCCATCAAGAAAAACTTAAGTAAGGCATTACGCGAATATCTAATGAATGGAGATCTTAAAAGCGCTTTAAAAGAACTCACAAAAGGTAGATTTAAAGCACTTCTCGAAACATCGATTTATGGTGCAGTACAATCAACAAAACTTCTAGTCCTTTTACCAAATATGATTGAACTCTACAGGAATACAAAAGCACAAGAAGTTTATTTTAAAGAAATGGAGTTATTGTCGCAGTATGTTCGTGAAGATTGCATGGATGTTAATGCACTCTATAAAGGTAACGCTGAGTATGGCATGGTATCTACCTTTAAACATCAAGCAATACCTGAAAAATATTATGATGACATATATATGTATGGAATTTTTGGCAAAAGGGAGTTTGATAAAAATATGTTTGGTGTGGCAAAGGGTGTTAAGCATGAGCACTCTTATAAATTAGAATTTAAACCTAATCTTAGCTGCACTAAAAATTGTTCATCACTTAATCGCATGTATGATGTGTCTATACCTGGTGGACATCTTAGTTCATTAAGACAGCAAGTAGATGAATTACCCGATGATTACATACTTTATAAAATCATGCCTAGTCCTCAAACAGATCTGGTTGAAGGTTCTAATTTCAGCACCCTTAAAAATCAATATATTTATTTGTATGTACCTGGTCATTTACGAAATATAAGTCAGCAAGAATACTATATTTATGAAGAAATTTACAATTCGTTGGGGCATTTGCTCAATCTAGGTTCTTCAGCATTTAGACAAGAGATAACCATTGCTGAAGCGGCTGATTATGCAAAACAGATTTTTAAAGAAGATACAAAAAAGGTTGACTATATTAATCAATGGGAATCCTACTGGAAAGAGAATGAGTTATATAACGAAGAGGACTATTTGAATATTGAGATTGTTTCTAGTCTTATTGGCGTTCTTCAAAATAATAAAAAACCTAAATATGCAGAAAGTGATAAATACCTTATCAAAAAGATTGAAAACCACGAAAACTTATTTTTAGCTTCATCGGTAGTAGATGGTGAACCATTAAAAAAAACTGATGGTACATTAGTCTGGTCCGCCAGACAAAATAATAATGAATGGGTGCTAATGGAATTAATAAATGAAAAACACGATGGTAGTGTAATTTTAGGCATGGATTTTCTTCACAATAAAAAGAATAAAAAATCTATGCCATTTATTAATGACTACGTAAGTAGTCAGGATGTTATTAAAGGTCGGCATGATATTGGTGACAGAATAAAGAAATGGACATTAAAGCCTAATTCTGATAACAAAATTATTCTAGATGGTTCTAAGACGATTAATAGAATTAAACTTTTATATATATTACATATTGTATCTATGTGAGATATTTAGAAGATAAACATCTCACAGACCTCAATTTCTGAAGCATTTATCTCTCCATATCCGACTCTAGATAATTGTACGGGGTGAAAAGCTAATCGACTGGTCAGCTTGTGACGTCTTAATGGTAAATATCCATAGTAACCAAATGGAACGACATGAAAATGAGGTAAAAAAGTTCATCTGGCGCTTTCGATTGCACCCTTTGAGTATTAAAGTTATATAAAAATCCATTTAGAAAGCATTTAGCATTTAAACATGCTTAATTAGGAGATCAATACATGAAACTGGAAAACTTAACATTAAAAATAAAACTAATCAATCCAGCCTTTTTAATAATGATGAATGCTTGCGCTATCATATTGATCTTCGCCCTGTTTGTTCCTTCTACTGCAAAAGCGGCGCCTACGGTAAGCGAACTCATACCAAATCAAAACTCGAAGCTAAGTACATTAATTTCTTCAACAGACTCTACAATCACTCGAGCTGAAGCTGCTGTATTGCTTGACACAATCCTTGTGGCTACAGATGAACAATTTAATGTTGATATATCAGATGTTAACCTTCCCTTTTCTGATGTTAGCTCAACAAGTGATTATGCAGCTTCACTTGCTAGGTTGGCTAGTTTTGTAGGTACAGTCGATAGCGAGCCAGTCTTTACTCGTACTAGAGAGGTATTTAACCCTTTAATGCCGATAACAAGACAAGAGTTTTTAAAAATTGTACTGCAGGGCTTTGATTTGCCATACTTGAATGCACCAAATCAAAACATAAGTAATTTTCAAGATCTGTCCTTTGTTGCTGACTGGGCTCTAAATTATTTTAAATTTGCAGTAAAGAATGAAATCATCATAGGTAACAATGGTTTTTTGTACCCACGTAATTCGATTACAGTATTTGAAGCAAAAGAAATTCTTAATCGAACTTTAAAGTACATCAATGGTAATTATGTGCATGGCAATCTTGAAGGTTTCATGTTAGCAGAGATACCTATGTTTGCAAACACAACGCTTGCGTATGTAGATGGCGGCATGGCTACTAGTTCATCAGTTAAACTAGATGGCATAACTGTTGATAATATTCAGTCTGGAAAATCAACGTTACGTATTTCAGCTTTAACGACTGTACTGGATTCAGTGAGTAATTTGACCTTAGATTTCGCATGGGAGAGTGCTTATGGTGTCTTCATTAAAGTGAACGATGCCGGTAGTGTCGTTGATTTTTATCCAACCTCGACCTCTTATAATAAGCCAGTCCATATAAATGTAATGGTCAGTGATGGATTAGGTGGGTTTGATGCAATATCTGCCCCCATATCATCAAGTGCATTGGAGCCAATATTTAATCATTTTAAAAATGAACGGTTAGATGTAGAGGCATCTGATGCTCAAGTTACTGCATCTATTAATACTACGATAGTTCGATCGAATAATAAATTGTTGCTCAACCTTGAAGCAACAATGGGACGGTTAGGTTTAAACTATGGCTCTGAACGTGTTGTTGTTCGGCTAGAACATAATAATAAGCTAATAAAATATCTATACTCCGGTCCAGCTGAAGATATTTCTTTATATATAGGTGATTACCCTGAATTATATGGTAAAGAACTACAGTTAAAGGTTTTAGTATTATTCAATGGTCAATTGAATGAACAATTGATAAATTTTTATTACTATCCTAGATATGTGTTGCATGGTCGAGTAATTAGTGATGATGGTTCAGCTATCGATCAAGTATCAATAAATGGTGATTTGGTTAATACCTTTAGGAATGGGCGATTTATATATCAAGCTGAATCCACTGAAGATGAACTGACATTGTCTATCAATTATGGTGGTGTTGATCAGTATGTTGTCCTAAATTATGCAAATCCAAGTTCTCATATAATCGTCAGGCCATTATATATTGATGAGAAAGATTTAAATTCAAACGCGGAACCAATTGAATGGTCTGAAGAAGATGTCGCCAGCGCGATCAATTTTGCAACAGCCATATCTGTCCCGTATTACGACAAGCCGTTTAGTTATGCCCATGATGGCAATGACCGCTATTTTAAGTTTGATCTTAATGAAGGCGATGGCATTACGATTGACTTAGGCGCACAATTGAATGCAGGTAGTATGAACATGTCTGTCTACAGACCGGATAATCAATCCATTCATAACTATATTCATCGAGCCACCTCTATCGTCAATAATAAAAGTAGCGCTATTTCATTTAAAGCGACGGTAACTGGGACTTATACCATTATAGTTAGCGGCGCATCAGGCACCGCTACATTAGGGTTGTATCGTGCTTTTTATAATGCAGGTGTGACTGATTCCACTCGGGACTACAATGCCACATTTACAACAGCATACTATTTGCAGTCAGGCGCCTATACACGAACCAATGCTGATTTAGGTGATTTTTATAGGTTTGAAGCGCGCAAAGGTGATGAGCTAACAATCAACCTAGCGGCAAGCGTGGACTCAGGAAGTATGAATATGTCTGTCCACGGACCGGATAATCAATCAATTCATAACTATATTCATCGAGCCACTTCTATCGGCAATAATCAAAATAAAACCGTATCGTTTACAGCTAACCAGGATGCTACCTATTATTTATTGGTTTTTGGTGCCGCTGGATCTTATCAAATCAACGCGCAAGGTCTGCGGGGAGTAATAATCCCCACTAAGCCAAGTGATCCATCATTGGGTTATAACTTCAACCAAGGTGAATGGCAACTTAACGAACAACAAACCGAGTGGGTTTGGAGCGCCTACCCAACACCAAGCTCACCAACCCAACCCCCACCAGGCTACAACACCAACCAAGGCGAATGGGTATTCAACCATGACCAATTTGCATGGGAGTGGATCATCAACCCAGTTCCGGTATTCGATTTGCATGCCTCGGCAAATACAGGCGGTTCAATTTTACCTTTGAGCTTGTCAGTAGAACAGGGCGAACAAGCTACATTTACTCTAAGCGCTGAAGAGGGGTATACATTAACAGCCGTGTCTGGATGTAATGGCCAGTTGAATGCAAATGTTTATACTGTAAACAATGTAACTGAGTCCTGTAGCATTCAGGCTGTGTTTGCCCAAAATCAAACAGATCTTGAAAAGCAACAAGTTATCGTACCTGCTCAAATTCAAGGGGCGGCGGGTAGTGAAATTTTGATACCTGTTAGCTATACAAATTCTACTAATAATAGTTCTTTAGCTGGTTTAGGCCTTCGTATCCACTATGATGAAACTAAGCTTGCATTCATAGGATTTGAGGATGTTTATGATAGCTCTCGTATTGGTCAGGATTTTGGTGGTGTTATCGATCAGAGTGATTATGACCTTGATCCAAAAACAACCCATTATCTGAATGTGTCTTGGGCGGCGGCTTCTGCAAACTGGCCGAACCAAGCTCTACCACTTGCACTTTACAAAGCTCGGTTCAAGTTACTTGATGACCTCTCAGAGGGAACGGAAACGCAAATACGTTTTAGCGCTTCTGAAACAGCTATCGGGTATACATTTGAACCCAATGCCACACGAGTTTTAGTGGTTCCCAATCTACTCACGCTTGATGTTGATGGAGATGGACAGGTTCGAGCACTGACCGATGGATTAATTGTTCTGCGTTATCTATTTGGGTTTAGAGATGAGGCATTAACACAGGGGTTAATTGGTCAAAACGCGCAGCGTACAAGCCCTCAGGAGATCGCAAGTCACATTGACGATTTAATACCTCATCTAGATATAGATCAGGATGGGCAGGTGCGTGCACTAACCGATGGGTTAATCGTATTGCGCTATCTATTTGGGTTTAGAGATGACGCACTCACTGATAGCTTGCTTGGCACAGCTGCACAGTGTAAAACTAGCCAGTGTGTTGAAGATTCGATTAATAAATTATTGCCTTAAGACGAGTGGTAATTCGTCTTTCATACTCTAATGCAATAACGGAGAAATTAGCGTGATAAAACAAAACTTACACCCAAAAATGAAAACACTTGTGTCGTTTATAAGCTTAACCTTTGCATCATCCCTATTTGCAGATACGACGTTACAACAGGTTATAACACCTGTAGGCGGCAATGAAGTTATCCTTACTCAACCCTTGGATATAGAGCTCAACTACAGCACGACCGATGACAACAATACACTGAGTGGATTAGGATTAAGACTACACTATAATTCTAACCTCGTAGATGTAGAGGTTATCGATAGATTAAATAATGGCTTAGTCATGTCAGCCACCATGAACGATACGGCCGATACAGATAACGATGCCACTACTGATAAGTTTGTATTGTTCGGCTGGGTAGATCTTTATGGTAACTGGCCAAATCAAGATTTACCTACTGGTCTTATTACTGTGCGCCTAACACCAAAAGAAGGTGCCGAAGCCGCAACGAATATTAATTTTAGCGCATCTGATACAGCAATAGGTTACCAACTCAACGCACTACCAATTAACATATCATTTAGTGACAACCGAGTCATCCCTGAAACGCCTAGTGAACCTGCAGAAGGTTTCAACTTTAACCAAGGCGAATGGACGTTTAACAACGAGGCGTTCACTTGGCAGTGGTCTGCGTTTACGCAACCTGAACAACCTACTACCCCAGCAGAAGGTTTCAACTTTAACCAAGGTGAATGGACGTTTAACAACGAGGCGTTCGCATGGCAGTGGTCTGCCTTTACGCAGCCTACAGAACCTACTAC
>NZ_JYNN01000075.1 GCF_000934765.1 Thiomicrospira microaerophila
GGTGTGCAACCCCATTCATCAACCAGATTGACTTGGGCGCCTGCCTCTAACAATACCCAAAACATCTCGGGGCGTTTCTTTATAATCGCGAGCATGAGCGCATTGTGACCCCTGATATTGATCACATTAACATCCGCATTAAGTGACATTAAATAAACGAAGGTTTTAGTTTTGTCGGTAAACACAGCACCCATTAATGCCGTGTTGCCAATATGGTTGGTTGCATTTATCTGTGCGCCGGCATCAATTAGTGCCTTGGCCAAGATTTCACTATCCTGCTCCCACCTGAACCCATTAACCGTGAAATGCAAAGCTGTTCGACCCGTGTCGTTCATCGCATTTGGATTGGCTCCGAGTGCAAGTAATCGGTTCACCATGAGCGCTCGATTATAATAAACGGCGACCATGAGTGGTGTCCAACCGTTACTGTCTGCTTGATTAACATCGGCCTTATGGCTAAGCAGTAGCTCAAAAATATCAAGTTCGTCTAAATAGATGCTTGCATAGAGAAGACTTACACCCTGTTCATCAACGACGTTTACATTGCCGCCACGCAGCAAGAAGTTTTCTATTGCCGCTATATCGCTTTGATCAATGGCTTCTTTCAGCAATAAAACCTCGGTAGATAACGCTTTATCGCTAGATGCTTGTGATAGGGAAGAGGTGTGTTGACTGGAATGTGTGCAACCAGAAAGAAAAAATACACCTACAACAAGGAGGAATAGATAATTAAGCAACCAATGATGTATTAAACCTGTTCTAAACACACTCACACAGTTCAAGTTCAACCGATTAAATTGCATATACCACCACTTTCAAATCCTTATAGCGAAAAATATTGTCTTTGATGGGTTCCAATAACGCCCAAACCTCATCCTGGATAACATACTTACTTGAAAGATACAGAGTTTTACGCACCTGATCATAGTGCAAACTTTTATTAATCGCCGTTGTAATCTCAGCATCGCTTTTCTTAACGCTCAAGTATTCATTTATTTTTTCAGGCGGAATGTACTGGTAATCTGGTAAATAGCCATCGAGTTTATCGTTTATTTTGTCCAGTTGCGCTCGAGTAAATTCCATTTTGCGCCAGTGCTTACACTGGATAAGATAAATGGATTCCATATTTCTGGGTAGCACGACAATATCAACCCCTTGATCTGCGTAACCTTGAATAAAGCCATTGTAAATAACCAAATCCCCTTTAAGCTCGAACTTACGCCCAATATGCAACTCATACCCATCCCCTCTGTTCTTTAAAACATCTTGTTCGGGTCTATCTTTACTAAAGTCTGACTTAGTTTGCTTTAAAGAGGCACTTTGCTGCCTAGTCGTGTTTTTATTGGATTTATTGGCAGTCTGAGGGGGGACTTCAGACTTTATCTTCGAAGGACTTGTATAGCCAGAAAGATTGGTGTCTTCTTTCTTTTTTAGCTGCGCAGCTATCGCTCGTTCTTGATTTTTCTTTCTTTTATATTCTTCCTTAGTTTTTTTGTTGAAATGTTCATAAAGCATTCCAACAATAACAAAGAGCACCACAAATATTAACAAATCCATTAAAACTCATCATCCCAATAGTTATCTTGTGCAGGTTTGCTTTTGGGTGGTTCGGCTCCGCTGTATTCAGGTTCAGGAGGTTTTGGCTGGGTAAATGAGTCATTTTTGACCTTAACTTCCTCTTCCTCAGGCTGACGCAATAGCGTGTCGTATTCCGACTGAAGCTGATTAAAGTAATCTTTGAGTTCTTCAATGGTTTGCTTAAAATAGGCATCCCAAGATTCAAGACTGCTAATCAATTGCCAAGTTTCATTCTCATTAATCTGCTCAATGTCATGATGGATCTCTTCTAACTTAGCAACCAACTCTTCAATCTTGGCCTCAATTTGTTCTCGATCAGTCAATTGGTCACTGGCGAGCACAAATGCTGTACCATTTTGCAAACTTTCCAGAAATTCTTTGACGGTCTCAATATCGCCGTTGTCACGAGCATTGTTGAGCTGTTGCATGATTTCATGAGCCTGATCTTTAAACTCATCCGCTGCGGTATCTGGATGACACAGTTTAGCGGCTTTACGAAACAACTTTTTTAGAAGCCCAGCGTCTTTATCACTCAGCTTGGCAACCTTATCCTCTTTGGCCTCTTGATAAGACTCCTCAAATTGCTCGTATTCTTGTTTGGCCTCTTCGTATGATTGTTCATCAGCCTCTTCAAACAGAGACTCTTCCTCTTTAACCGTTTGACGCTTCTCTTTAACCGTCTTTTGTTTTTGACGAATATCCTCATTCAGCGAATCTAAGGCTTCTTCTACCTCGTCATATTCAAAATCCAGTTCATCCAAAGATTCAAGCTTTTCTTCCAATTCAGCACGCTGTGTTTTCAGCGCACCCAAAGCCTCTTTTTCGATTTGAAAAACCTGTTTGGCCTCGTCTAACTTACGTTGTTTTTGCGAAAGTTTTTCCTGTTCGATTTCTTTACGCAGTTGCAGAATTTGCTGAACGATTTCACCCGTTGCCAAACTTTGTTTGGTGTTAAATTCATTCAATAAAAAAAGCTGCTCAGACTTTTGTTCACTTAACGCCTCTATAACCTCTTCAAGCTCTTTGAGTTGAGCTCGTAAGCTTTCCAATTCAGTATCTTCATATTCCACTAAATCGGTTGTGATGGAATGTAAATATAGATCAATTAACTCAATGGCCTGTGAATAGTGATTCGCATGGATTGCATCAATAATTTCAGCCAAAGAAGTCTCTTCGGATAAAAGCGATAATTGCAATTCAGCCATCTCATAATCTTGATGTTCTAGTCTTGTTTTGATTTGCTGTAAGCGTCGTTTGATTTTACCCATAGCACTTCTTAGATGAATTATTAATAATAAATTACCATTCTAGCCAATCCTCTATGTAAGTAGGGGAAAAATAACTTGAAGAAACAAGTGTAGATTTTGTCCCCACTAAAATAGTGTGAACTTTTTTATTCTTTGGCAAATCTTCCCAGCACAGTGCCCCATAATGGATTGATAGACCTGTCTTGTTGTCTATGAAGGTTTCTAGCTTATCTGTTATTACATCCATACAACAATCATAACCGAAGCCTGATTTATTATATTGTTCGTAACTTAAATACTCTCTAGCCAATACATTTCTTGAACAATAAATATCAGTCAGACTTGCTACTTGTAAAATTTCTTCAGTAAGACGTAAGCTATTTTGTGAAATGTCTAAAATTTCAAGTTTTTTTAGTTTCCTTAATTCGGTAGGGAGGTTTTGGATGCGATTTTCTGCAATGCGGAATACTCTTAAATTTTTTAGCTTCGTAACATCTAAAGGAAATTCCGAAAAACAGTTTTGAGAGAGGTTTAGTATTTGGAGATTTACCAATTGACTTATTCCCTCTGGAATAAATTTAATTTTACATCCTGATATATCAAGAAGCTTTAACGTCTCCAACTGGAAGATTTCTGTAGGGAAGTCATTAATAGAGCTCATGTCATGCCCATTAATATAAAGCTCACTTAGCTCTGGAAAACAACTATCCAAACCAAATTCTTGAGAGCTGTTTTCAAAACATCCAACGATCGTAAGTTTTCTTAAAGATTTAAGATTCTTTAAAGACTGTATATCAAAAGGTTGAGAATGTTTGTTTACTATCTCTAAATCTTCAATACTCGTAAGTTTAGACAAAATACTCAAGTTATTTTCAGATGATAAATCTGAATAAAAACAGACAGATAATTTTTTAATATTTTTTAAGCCACAAACTTCATCCGGTAAAAGGAAATATATGCTTGAAACATCCATTACTTCAAGATCCGATAGCATCGAAAATATTTCAGTATTTTTAAATCCAAAATTCCCAAAATACCCACCTAAAATTCTGAATTCTTTTAAGGTGTAAGGAATGTTTAAAAAGTCTAAGTTAATAAAATCATAATTTGATGGAATAGAACTATAACTATTACTAATGGTGATTGATAAATGCTCCAATGAACTGATATATGGAAACTGAATTCTTTCAAGTTCGCTTAATTTTATGACAACATTTACACTTAGGTAATTCAGTTTCTTTAAATTAGCCATATCATTTAACTCAAGATCGGAACTTAATAATAAGCAAAAACGTAATTGCCTTAAGTTTTTAAGTTTTGATATTTTCTGTATTATTACAGATTCTTCCGAGGTGATTAAATCAAGAGGAAAATGCAAACTTTCGATCTCAATATTCTCTAATATATTCGTAGTCTCGCAAAAACTAGAACGATAATCATCTCCTACATCACCATACCCTAAAATAAGTTCTTTTATCCCTACATTGAATGCCATCTTGTAATCATTAGATATTATGTTTTTCTCAGTACCATTTTCATCGTAATAAATCTCAAATGCATCCCTACATATTGGGCCATATTTTGAATCTAAGTATTTTAGGTTTTTGAGACTTAGTATGCATTCAGGCATGTTTTTTAGAGAACGGATATTTAAATAGGTTAAGTTTTTTAAATTTTCAATTTTTGAAGGTAAACCACCACCATCAATGTTAGGTATATTTAAATGAGTGAGATACTTTAAATTGCCTATTTCTGGCGGGATGCTAACTGTCTGGAAGCTAAAGGCCGTATCAAGATCAAGGTGAGTTAAATATTTTAGTTTTTCCTTATCACGAGGCAATCCAGTCCAATACCCTGAGACAATTACATAAGTACCTTCATACTCATAAGCACCTTCATACTCGGCAGGAAACCAGTTTTCGTAACATTGCAAAATATTACTATAGTATTCTTTTAATGATGACCTCTTGAGAAAATGTAAAAGTTCATTTAAATCTTTACACCCAAAAGTAGCTATCCTTATATGTCTAAAATCATCAACCCAAGTTAGATCCGGAATACCATTTTCATCCGCCCAAGCACATAAACGCTCCATCCAGCTATCATCTTCTGGAATGGCTAGATCTTTAGCTGACTTGGCTCGCTGCAATACATTTTGTGTCACATTCATCAATTTATTTGAACGTTTTAAAACCTTCGCAACGGAAGTATTTTTGGTTGTCTGTGGTAGTTTTTTTTCAGTCATTTTTATGAATCTTATTTATACGTCATTCTAGCAATGGCTAAACTTTTTTCTTTAAGTCGTTCATAATCTTCATCTGTTTCACAAGGCTCATTTGGAAAAAGTTTTTTCATTTCTTCTTTACCTTCTTGGCGTATACCTTCCTGAAACTCTTTGGCTTGAACATTGAAGTTTTGAAGTGTTTCGGTTATAAAGTTTAATAATTTTGACATCTGCTAGAACCCTTAATTCGATGTTATTTGTAAATTAATAAAGTGAGTTAAGTTCACGAGCATATTATATGAGGTTTCACTTTTTAATGGATTAAATCCTTAATTTCCCTGTGTGTCAACATAATGTTGAGCCAGCTGATTTTAAGATAACATATAAATCAGGGTATTGATCCCGCGCTTGTTTTAGCCATGTATAAAGCGTTGACTTATTCAGTTGTTCTTCTTTTGCAATCAATGATACGGGTTGATTATGCGGTGGCAATAGCTTTTTTAGGATAGCTTCTTTTCTCTTCAGGTTTAACTTACTCATTTTTACGCCCTAATCCGCCCAGTTGTGTTTTAAATTAAAAGCGACAACTAGTCTGACACAGGGGGGGCATAATAAATTGGCTAAATGACTAAATTACCATTCTTAGTAATTACGACAACAATTCATAATAATGAGTTGTATTGTAATGTATATAAATTTAGGGTGGAAATAAGAATCTTTAAGGAAGCTTTAGAAATGATTTAGTTTTCTCAACATATGGATTGCAAGCTCAGTTATGGGTTCGATACATATCAATGAGTAAAGAATTTGATATGACTAAATTATCGTGTGAGTGCGGTGCTATTAAATCTTGGATGGCGCATACGTCATTTAAGTTGTGCTGCTGGATTAGACCTCTTGCAAAACTAAATACTGGTTATGATGTTTATTCCTTGTTGGCTGAGGTTTATTAGGCTTTTACTGGTGGAATTTTGTTCGAAAATGCAAACCGATTACTGGAGTTTTGCAAGAGGTCTATTAAATGATACTTAAAGGAACTAGTGTTCGAACCAAAAATGCCGATGAAATGTATTCTTCTGATGTATCAAACCGGAAACACATCAAGTCTCTGGTAAGGCTTTTATGGTAAGCGTCCGACCGTGCCCATACTTTACAGCACAGACCTCATCGCCTAACATACGTCCATGTTGATTAAGCGTGGTGTTTAGGTTTCTGGAAGGGGTGTCCAGTCTCGACCCGGCAGGAGTAGATGAAGGTCTTTGTTTTTGGTGGTGGGTAAGCGTTTAAGGGTATCGCTTAACCAGTGGGCGGGATTTAAGTTGTTCGCTATTGCGCTGGCAAGTAATGAAAAGATGGATTTTTGGCGCTTGCCGGCTGACTCGGATCCGATAAACAACCAGTTCTTGCGTCCCAGTGCAATGGGGCGAATGGCATTCTCAGCGGGGTTGTTA
>NZ_JYNN01000076.1 GCF_000934765.1 Thiomicrospira microaerophila
ACCGCCGCTTTGCAGCGTGAGATAGAAGAAGATGATGGCATTAAGTTTGGTGTGGTCGAGGATCATGCGTTTGCCAATATTGTGATTCAGTCTGACGATAAAGAATTGGTGTTTTTAGGCGCTGAAGATTCTGAAAAGCTGTGGAATTATTTCAAACAGCAGGATTTGATTGATAAAGCCGGTAAAGTGCAAGACAGCTTAAAGGTGGCGCTCAAAAACAATACTTTGGTGTTGCCGGATGCTTATATTCCTTATAAACCCCAAATTGAAGCGATTCTGAAAAAAGTGGCGGGTGGCTTGGATGTAAAAGATGCCAGCAAATCATTTAGTGCCACACCGAAGAAAGAAGTGATCTTGGGGGATGATTTTAAAGACCTTTGGAATCGGGTGAAATACAAAACGGTTTATCAGGTGAATTTTAAGCTGGATAAGTTAATCGAGGATTGCATTCACGAATTAGGATTGATGACGATTGCCAAGCCAAAGTTCAGAACGGGTCTTGCCAATGTCACGATTGATCGCAGTGGCGTGGGGGTAGAGGGCGTTAAAGAGCTGGTGCAGACCTATGAGGCGCATTATCAATCTCTACCCGATGTATTGACCTACTTGCAAAACAAAACCCAGCTGACGCGGAAAACGCTCGCGCGGATATTGGTGGAAAGTAAGAAGCTGCACGACTTTAAAAAGAACCCGCAGAAGTTTGTTGAGCAGGCACTGGATATTATCCAGCGCAAGAAAATGCATGCATTGGTGGATGGCATCAAGTATGAAAAAATCGGTGACCAGGCCTGCTACGCGCAAGAATTGTTTTTAGAGGAGGAGCTTAAAGGCTATTTAGAGCAAAACATGATGGCGGTGGACAAAAGTGTTTATAGCCATATTGTGTATGATTCGGCTACCGAGTCTTCTTTTGCACAAGGTTTGGAAACCAATGAAGCAGTGAAACTTTATACCAAGCTACCCGCCTGGTTCAAAATAGAAACCCCACTAGGTAGCTATAACCCAGATTGGGCGGTATTGATTGAACAAGACGGCGCTGAACGCTTGTATTTTGTGGTCGAAACAAAAAGCACGCTAAACAGCGATGAACTAAGACGCGCTGAAGCCGACAAAATTCGTTGCGGCCTAGCGCACTTTGAAGCCCTTAATAACGACATACAGTTCATCAAGGCCGCTTCAATCAATGATGTGATTGAACGGGTGGGTTAGCGTTTTCTGGTAGCTTTATACTGGTCCGCATGCCCACCGCCATGCACAGCGTGGGCATAAACAAAATGCGATTAATTTTGGATGATTGTCGCTAAGTGGACAAGTCGTTAACGTCTGACAGTTGTCGGTGATGTTTTCTCAATGAAAATTTATCAAAAGACATCCTATCAACGGCTGTCGGTCAGTATTTTGATCTTCAGTGCTTACGCGCTTGTCAGCGATGATTTTGTGTTGCATATATGCCTAGACCTTGTGAGAGTGTTGTTTCAAAAATTAGAAAGCGACTCTATTGAAACATGTTTTTCTGCTTGGTGACAAGTCTTAATAGGGTGTACTCTTGTGATAGCGATATGCGCGGATTAGATTAGAAAGTTGTTCCGAAAATGAATTTGTTAAGGAATGTTTATCTTTTCACATACAAAAAAATTACTCATCTTCTTACGAATGAAAAATCAATGACTTGGATGTATATTGGTTACTATTTCACATAAAAACGTTGTCCTGACCGATAAAGGTGGTGTTGTGAAGTTCGATGTAGTTGTAAGTAATCCTCTGTATCAAATTTCAGACTATTTCAGACTGCGGCACAAGGTAAGTATTAGTGCTAAACCTATTTATCATAGATTTGTTGAACACGCTCTAAGACTCAATCCTAAGCACATTACTATGATCATCCCTTCTCGGTGGTTCGCGTGTGGGAAAGGTCTTAATGAATTTAGGGGAATGATGCTAAAAGAAAAAAGAATAGTTAAAATCGTTGACTTTCCAAACTCCAAAGATTGTTTTGAAGGGGTTAATATTGCTGGCGGTGTAAACTATTTCTTATGGTCAAATTCATATAAGGGTGATTGCGAAATAGTAAACGTCCTAAGCGGCAAAAGCGTATCTTCAAAAAGGTCTCTCGGAGAATTTGAAGTGCTCATACGAGACAACTCTCTATCTTCAAAGCCTGTACGCTTTATTCTTCTAAACAAACGCCCCAAATTTATGGACAACCAATGCTCAGGAACTTCCCCCAACCATTCAATCCCCGAATCTTTATAGGCTGGATACGGTTTATATTTGCTCATTTACCTTCCCCTTTCTGCGTAAGTTGCTCTAGGGCTTCGATGCTTGGTAGACTGTCTTTCAGCTCTTCAGGCAAAGTATGCGTCAGGCGGTATTCAGCAATACCCATCGGTTTTTGGATGTCACTCAGCGCATATTCGGCGACCAGTTTGTCTTTGCTCTTGCAGAGCAATAGCCCAATGGTTGACGCATCACCAGCCTTACAGAGTTGCTCATCGACCGCTTTAATATAAAAATTAAGCTTCCCGGCATGTTCGGGTTCAAAGTCGCCTAGTTTCAGTTCGACCACGATATAGCAGTGCAATCGAGTGTGATAAAACAGCAGGTCGATATAAAAATCTCGCTCCCCAACTTGGATTGGGTATTGCTTGCCCAGGTAGGCAAACCCAGCTCCAAGCTCCAGTAAAAACTGGGTTATATTTTCAACTAGGCTACGCTCAAGTTCTCGCTCTGAGTGTTCTTTAGAAAGTGATAGAAAGTCAAAAACATAGGGGTCTTTCAGCGTCTGTGCAGCAAGATCGGATTGAGGCTTCGGCAAGGTCTGCTGAAAATTATGCAGTGCTTGGCCTTCACGCTGAAACAGACCGCTTTCGATTTGATGAACCAAAACATTGCGGCTCCAGCCATGCTCAAGGGTGTTTTGCACATAAAAGCGCGCTTCTTCGACGGTCAGGCTTTTGCTGACAATCTGAATGTTGTGACCCCAAGGGATTTGCGCTAATTGGGCAACAAGCTGTTGCCCAATTTCTGTTTGGCTATAAAACTGGTACCAGTGGCGTATATATTTTAAATTGCGGTGTGAGAACCCTTTCATCTCTGGAAATTCTGACATGAGGTCTTGACTAAGTTGTTTTAAAAACTTATCACCCCACGTCGCGGTTTTTTGTCGCTGCTCGATTTCAGAGCCTAACTGCCAATAGAGTTGAATCAGCTCGCTGTTAACCGACAAGGCGGCTTTTAGCTGACTTTGATGAACTCGTTGCTTTAGGTCTATTAGCCAAACACGATAATCTTCGCTATGGATTAACTCAGACATCAGGCATGCACCTCTTGCAGAAGCTTCAGAATATCCGCTGTTACGGCATCTAAATCGGCATCAATGGCTTCCAGTGGGCGTGGTGGTGTGTATTCATAAAAATGACGATTAAACGGGATTTCATAACCGACAATCCCAACCTGCCCATCTCTGGCATCCGTTTTATTGGTATCAATCCATGCATTCGGTACATGCGGCAACACTTCACGTGCAAAGTACGCTTGAATGCCTTCTTTGAGCGGAATGTTTTCATAATCCCGCAAATCAGGATTAGGCTCTGGATTGCCTTTTTTGTCGGTACAAATGGCGGCTTTGTCGTTATGTTTACCGATATGTTTATGAACCAACTTTAATTGAACAGCGGTTAGCTTGATGGTAATTTGGTCATTAAAAACTTCTCTATCTAGGATTTCATCGTCCTTGATACGAGCAAGATTTTCTAGCAACGCTTGTTGTAAACCAGCATCCCATTTATTAAATGCTGAGTCCTCTTTGAGTGCGTTAATCTTCTCTTCGCTATGAGGGTAGAAGGCTAACTGCAATGGGCGTTCAACGGTAATGCGTCTAAAGCCAAAATCTGTTGTGTCAAAAACCTTCGAAATCTTTGATTCTTCAAAATTGCCATAGATACGAGTGATTTCGTCTTGCTGTTCTTGGCTAATCTCTTTACGTTTAGAACCCAGTGATTTACGCATAGGTTGGAACATCGAGGTGGCGTTGATTAACTGCACCTTACCTTGACGTTCTTCAGGCTTTTTATTGGAAAGCACCCAAATATAGGTCGCAATCCCTGTGTTAAAGAACATATCGGTTGGCAAGGCAACAATGGCCTCAAGCAGGTCATTTTCGAGAATGTAACGACGGATTTCCGATTCACCCGAACCTGCGCCGCCTGTGAACAGCGGAGAACCGTTTAGGATAATGCCGATACGTCCACCACCGTTTTCGATTTTTTCCATTTTTGAAATAAGGTGCATCAAGAACAGTAAAGAACCATCAGAAACTCTTGGCAGGCCTGGTCCGAATCGTCCTGCATAGCCTTTTTCAGTGTGTTCTTGCTTAACAATTTTCTCGACCTTTTTCCACTCAACCCCGAATGGTGGCTAGGCTGTAAGAGAATTTCTTGGTATAGAGTTGGTCATCAGAGAGCGTGTTACCGTGTTTGATGTTAGCTACGTCTTGACCTTTAATCAGCATATCGGCTTTACAGATGGCGTAAGACTCGCCATTGAGCTCTTGACCAAACAGCACCAATTTGGCTTTGTCGTTGAGTTCGTGGATATATTCGCTGCCAGAGGATAAGAATCCACCCGTTCCTGCGGTTGGGTCATACAAACTGCGAACAATGCCTTCTTTGGTTAGGATTTCATCGTCCATACAGAAAAGCAGTGATGTGGTGAGCCGAACCGTGTCACGTGGTGTGAAATGTTCACCCGCCGTTTCATTTGAGGCTTCCGCAAAGCGACGAATCAGGTCTTCAAATACTAAGCCCATGTCGTGATTCGATACAGATTCAGGCGATAAGTCGATGGTAGCGAATTTCTTGACCACTTCAAATAGCAGGTCAGAATCACTTAGGAATTGAATCTGTTCATTGAATTTGTACTTCTCAAACACTTCAAGGGCATTGGCACTGAATCCAGTAATGTAATTTTCCAAGTTCTGCAAAAGGTTATCAGGGTCAGCCAACAGGGTGTTCAGGTCAAATTTAGAGGTGTTGTAGAACTGATTGCCTGACTTCTGCGTTAAGAAAATATCCAATGGAATACCGAGGTCTTTCTTTGTATTGTATTCAGCCAGCACGGCATCCTTAGTCGGAGCTAATACCGACTCTAAACGACGAAGTAGTGTAAAGGGCAGAATAACTTTGCCGTAATCAGATTGCTTGTATTCACCACGGAGAAGGTCAGCCACTGACCAAACCATTGCACCTAAACTTGAAGAAATTCCCACTTGGTATCCTGTAATATTTCGAATTTGACTCTATTCTAGCGGAAAAAATCTGTATGGCTATAGATAAACAGGCAGTTTTTGCAGGAATTGTTTTAGGTTTTTTAAAATTTGCCTACTAAAAACTCTGACAAAGCTGTTTTTCTGCTCAATGCTGGCGAAGGTCGCTTTACTGCCTCTGTGAAGTGTGATTGCATAAGCCAACTCAATCGTCTCAAATAAAGTCTGGTCAAGCTTCAATACAGAACCATCTTCAAGTTCTACTGAACCCTATTCTTCGGTAAATGTCTGACCGTGCCCATACTTTACAACACAGGCATCATTGCCTAACATACATCCATCTTGATTAAGCGTGTGTTTAAGTTTTGGCAGGGGTGTCCAGTCTCGACCTGATATGAGTAGATGAAGGTTTTGTTTTTGGTGTTGGGTAAGCGCTTAAGGTATATCATTAAACGCAACTCAGAAAGCACCATGCTCATGCATGTAGTCGGTGCCCTACAAACCTACTAGTTGTGCAAACTACAATCAAAGTGTTGCTAGAGTCTTTAGAGCGTGGTGAGTTGGTTTTTTAAAATGGTTGAGCTCGAATGGATTATCAACGTTTTAGGTTGATAGTTTGTGCAGGTGATATTCTGTATGCAGCTATAAGCTCTGTTCATTTCAAGATGCAGCGGCAATCTGAACAAACACTATAATGGCAATGAGTGCTTTGATGCCATTACAGCATCAAGACACAGTAATGGATTGCTGTATGTAGCTAATGGTATTCTTTATAGAATAACCCCTTAGATTGGTATTTAGTACTTGAAAAGGCCTTTGAAGCCTTTAAAGCAGGGGGGTTGGAGCATGTGTGCATTACAAATGATTCCTGCATTTTTAACAAGTTATTCCAAAATGAATTACAGATAATTCCATCTACAATCCCATTTATTCCATGACTTATTCCAGCTATTTCCAAAAATAATTCCTGACTTATTCCATGTTATCTTCCAATGATTTCCAAGATTATTTCCTAATTATTTCCTGCCTAAGGCGATAGTTTCTAAGGTAAGTAAATTGCTCGGTGACTTATTGTTTGGCTACTAATGAGTCTGAAGTATTAATGTTTGAAATGGCGGGTCCCGCAATCGTCATAAC
>NZ_JYNN01000077.1 GCF_000934765.1 Thiomicrospira microaerophila
GTTTCTAGCCCCTGAGTAAAGATGGCGTAGGCTTGTAAATATTGGGCGTCAGATTTGTCTGATAGCGCGGCAAAAAAATCATGTAAAAACTGACCCAAGCCATTACCATCCGCATGAATAAGCCCTACATGGTGGGCACCTTCAATCGCACCACCTTGGTTTTGAAAAGGGAACGCTTCCTGCTTGCCACAGGCCTTCGGGTCGTTATGCTCAATACATACTGGAAAGCGATAATCTTTCGTGCCGACTAAAAACTTATTATCCAAACCGATTGCTTTTGAATCGGTACGCTGACGTTTAATTTGGGTGGCTAGGTCCAAGGACTCTAATGCGGCATCAGGGTTACGTGCGGAGCGTTCTGCTACCCATTCACCCGTTCTAGGACTGCGCTCCATGATGGGTGTAGCTTGAGGTAAGCTAGGATAAACGACATTTCGTTGTGCTTTTTGTTTGTCAATTCCTTGTTTAATCGCGTCAACCAATTTAACACCTTGACCGAGTGATGCGCTAAATTTCAAACCCGGCGCAAACTGACTGACCACTAAGCTCCAAAGTGCAGCAAAACGATGCGCCACGGATTCCGAGGCCATTACAGCAATAAAAGCACCACCGGCCTTGCGTGGGAAAACAATTTCATCTTGGTTAGGTAGAGATAAAGAAGGAAGTGTCTGGGGACTGTTTAAGTCCAATGGCGAATCAAAGCTGATTTCCGATAAATCGAGCGTTGCTATCAATTTTGTAAGTGGGGCATCGCAAAGCTGGTCAACCAACTCACTGGCAGCGACCATATCCTTCAATTTTGCACCTGCAAAGATGTACTCTTGAATACCTACGGCTTCGAAATGATAAGTAAACCATCGTTTTTCTGTCATGCAATCCTCTCTTCATTATTTATGCACTAATGCTTCATTCTTACCCATAATGAACAAGAAGTCCATACTCACAAGTTTGTGAGTATGGACTTCATTATCCTAATCTTTCCATCGCCTCATCAAATGGCGTCACATTCCAGCCACACTTTTGTGCCTGATGTATATCCTCAGCGCGAATCGCCACCCCTTTTTTTTGTTCAGGCCAAGCAAGTTCAAGCTCGGCAACCATTTTCCCCCGCCCATCAACGATAGGATAGCCTACTTGTGGTCTTGCATTGTGATTGGCCTTATAGAGATACAACAATCCGTAGAGTGCCTTATCCGCCAACTTAAACACATCATCCCAACTATGGGCCCCAAGTAGATCTTGTTGACGTCTTAAACCCATAATCAATCTCATCTCATCGTGCGTAATCAGTACATGATCATGATCAGGCTGCTTTCTATGACAATCAATACACAATGCCATCAAGTTAGCAGTGCTGTTATCTTGTTTGTTACCATTAATGTGATGGGTATGCAGCATATGGCGGTGTTCACTGAGGTTAACGCCACAGACTTCACAGGTGTTGTTTTTTGATTGACGATATTGTTTCGAGATGCTTGCCCAGTTATCCGCATAACCTCCTCTAAGATGGGTTAGGTCGGGTAATTTTTCAAATAAGGTGCTGTAGGCTGAGAAGAAATCATTAAGACTAAACGCTTCACGAATGGTTTGTTTTTGAGAACTTGGCGCCTTTAAAAAGCCTTCGTAATTGATGTGCTTTAGACAGTTTTGGCAAGGCTGTAGTGTCGCATCCTCTCCATCAGGGTAGTCCTTATCAACAATGCTGAACAAACCCTTTGGATTGTAGATGGCTCGGTAGCGCTTTTCATAGCGCCCCTTTGCGCGCATTTCTCGAATAGTTGTGCAATCAGCAAAATGATATTTATTGCCCAATGCAGGATTATTGAGCACTTGAGACACACCCTTATAGCTGTGATCAGGGATATAGACAACAATCTGGTGTCCTTTGTAGGTAAGCAGACGGTTTTGAACAACGATATCTTCAGGATTAATATTAATCCCAATATCCGCTAGCGCTTGTATCTCCAGAATGGTTTTGTCTACTTTGATCTTTGAGTCAAACGGGGCCATCGGTGCGCCCATTTCATTAAGGCAGTTAAACAGGGCATCAAAGCTCACCTTAATTTTCACGCCTACATCTCCAGAATCTTTTTAATTTGGATGTCAGCATTGGTCATCACTCGAAAACTAACTCGTTTGGAGCTCATGACATCCTCGCCTAATGTTGGGTCATCATCTATATACTTTAATCGAGATGAGGAGAACCCTACGGCGGCCACATTACCCTTAATCCAATCCTGGTCGAGTGCAACTTGATCTAAACCATAGGCATACTCTAGCACAGTGCGTGTGCGTTCTTGTGAGAGCACCATATTGCGAAAGTAGGCTTGCGTCGGCGCTAAATTATCCCAATCCGAGCTGGTGTGACCCTCAATCCGTACCTCACTAATACTCTTATCAAAAGGTTTGAGCACCGCCAAATATCGCGGAAAAAAGTTTTCGAGTAGCGTCTGAAAGTTAGGCGTAAGTTGCGCACTGCCGGTTGCAAAGAGTACATCAGGGGATTGGAAATTAAATGTTAGGTCTTTGTCAATCTTGGCATCCCAGTGTTCTAAATCACTTTCAAACTCCCTCATGAGTGCATCATGAATGGCCACTTGGGTTTCGCTATAGGTAATAGCGACTTCTCTGATTTTTTCATTGTCGATATAAGCCTGTCGCATTAGCGCAACGGCTATAAATAAAAACACCATCATCAAGGCTGCCATGAGGTCGGATATTGATAGCCATTGTGACTCTTCTTGGTCATTAGGCTGAGTGCGTTTTCTAAGCAAGTTGGTCATCGTCTTGCGGCCTCAACAACCTGTTTCATTTCATTGACGAGCACCGTATAGTCTTTAGTGAATTTTTGAGTAATGGAGGTCAATGCACTGCCCATTGAACTCATGGATTTATTAATTTCTTTTTCCAGTGCTTCATCAATGTAGGAGACTTGTTTTTGAACGCTCTCAGCCGTATCGGCTAAGCTTTTTTCAGCGGATGTTCGCAATGCACTGCGAACAGACTCGGTTTGCTTGATATGCTCATCCACTGTACTTTTGATTTGTTTATCGAGTTGGGTGAGTACATTTTTAATTTGGCTATCAAGCTGCTGAGTCACCGATTGGATGTTATCTTGAAGGGTTTTAACAAACTCAACCTGTTTGTTGGCCACCGTGTTGAGGTTATCACTCATTTGTTCCACAAATCCATCAAAGGCCTCCGTGGTATGCTCGGTATTCTTCATGACCAAATCAGAGGTCTGTTGCAATGAGCCGTTCACCCTATCAATTGAGTTTTCATAGTCTTCAACTGACTTTGTAATCGAGCGTGACATTTGGGTTGCACTGGTATCGAGTCCTTCGGTCAGTTGACGTGTTGCGGTTTGCACACCCTCTAGGGTTTGCTCAATATTGGCTTGAATTTGTGGTACCGCCTCCACCGCTTTATCGCGCATCTGCTCAAAGCTATGAAGGTGACGCTCAAGCTCAGCCAATTGATGCTGACCAACATCCAAGATGGTTTTAAGTTTATCCATATTCACCGGTATAGCTTCTGCACTATGTGATATATGCTGCACAGACACTTGAGTTTTCTCAATAGACGCGACACCCAATGCGTATTGCTGTTGCATCTCAAGCAATTGTTGCTTGTAGTTCTCTTGCCACTCAACTAAAGAGAGTACCGCCTGATTGAGTTGTTTGAAATTATCACCAAACTGCTCGGTTAAGTTATTGTTGAAATCAGTAATCACCGCTTTAAGTGCTTCAATGACTTGCTCTGTTGCCGACTTGGAGAGCATGTCTGCAAAGTCTTGTAGCTTAATCCAAAGCCTATCTTCAAATACATTAAAGCGGGTTTGCTGGGCAATGGCCAGTTGATTAAGAGAGTCAATGTTATGGGCTATAGAATCAAGACGGCCTAAATCATCGGCTTGCTTTTGGGTGAGTTGTTGAATATCTGCAAGATGCTGATGGGTTCGTTTGTTTAGATCATTATTGTCGGAGCGCAAAAGTTTAATCGCACCCACTAAACTAGATTCACTATCATCACTCAGAGATTTTTTGATATCGCTCATCGTGGTGTTCTGTAGAGTCAGCTGCTCACTTTGAGAACTTAGTTCATTGAGCAAGTCCTCTATGCCAACCTCCTCTTTCATATCTGGATTTTGTTGGGTTTGTTGTCCACTTTTCCAGACAATCGCTGTTTTGTAAATGATGGCCAAAAGCATACCGAGTAAACTGGTGATAAAGGCAATTTTTAACCCATCCAAAAGACCCGCTATCGAGGCATCGATATAACCTGGCCTTGGATCAAAGCCAAACAAGCCATAGGCTATACCAACAAACGTGCCTAAAATACCAACCGTTGTAAGCAAGGTCGGCGCATAGTTTTTGAGGGCTTGGTTTTGTCGACCGACAATAGCCCAAATAAAAAGAACGAACAAGATAAACGAAAAGCTGAGTAAAATCGGATCACTCAGTATGGCAGAATAAGGGTTGTACGCAATATCAGTTGTGGTTGTGTCCATGCTTTTCCTTTAAAAAAATGCCGTTTACATTTTGTGTTGAGTACCTATTCGATACATCTAAAAGATATCCTTTTTTGCCTGTGTTTAGTTGGCGCTGCTTGAAGCCACTACGGCCTTTCATAAAGCACGCCCTGCCTAAAGTGCTAGGATTATACATTTCAAAAACAAATTCTAGCACATTGAATGTGACTAAATAAGCACTAGGGGTGTATTTCCTACTCCGTAATAAAATTTATACGGTTTTTAACAAGCTAAAATCAAAGCCAAACCACCGATTAACCGGCCATTCAGTGATTCACGGTCTAACTCAATTGTTAAATTAAAGACCTTCAGATGGTTGTGATTTGAACATCGCTCAATGCTATGCTTTTTGCTGTGAACATGTATCAGGCGTGTTTGAACACTCGTTTAGTTGAGAGCGCTAGATTGCGATAGCTTTATGTTATTGGCGGATATTCAACATAATGTGATTCATCGTTGCCATAACTTTAGAGGGCCGAAGTGTTACAAATCCATAGGCATGCGAAGTGAAGACCACGAAAGCGTTTTGATGTTGATGGCAAAACGATTCTTGAAATGATTGAACAGTAAAAATACGTCCCGCTTAAAGGCAATGGCGTGGATTGTGTTGGTCGTAAATCTCGTAAACCGAAATGCCATTCGCAAATGGCTTCTTATCGATTAGCTGGCCAGCCTAACATAGCCCGCACCCGCCTTTTGGCATTAGCGCCGAGTATGCGTGTTTACCCAGCCTCTTACATAATGTTCAGTTTCAGGGGCGGCTTGTTTGTTACAGACTAGGCGAACTTGGTCGAGCTCCAACCGGCTATCGTGTGTAATCTCGATGCCAATCGTTGCACGTTCGGGTTGAAGTAGTCGATAGACTAGGTAGCGCCCTTCCACAATGCGTTGATCGTAACTAGCGATGCAGTGATGCATCTGTTTGCCTTCGATCACTAGTTCATAATGGCTTTGGATGTATTCGATATCATCGGTCGGCGGGATGAGTGGCGCAGGGTAAATCCGTTCGCGTTGAATATTGGCTTGTTGCTGATTGATGATTTCAGCGAGTTGGTCATGGATAGTGTTGATTTGTTCAATATGGGTTGAGGTTTTGAGGATCTGGCCATACTGAGGGTAATTGAGTTGTTGTGCCATGTAGAAGGCATCAAGGGTGTCTTTTAGCTGGGTGCGCGTGATGTGTGGGCCGGTTTGTTGGAGCAGTTTGAATTGCAATATAGTCGCGTCTTGCATAATCAGGCGGATGCGCATTGGGTCAAAATAAGGAATGTGGCCGTGTTTTTTATCGTTATAAAAGCTTCTGGTGTAGAGCTGTTGAATCAGCTCAATATCGCGTTGTGAAAATTTGTGATCCGAGTGGTATTTGCTGAGCAAGTGAACCGTGGCATTGTTTTGTGGGAGCTGATAAAGCCCCACGATGGTTTTACGTTTAGCGCTAAACCATGGCCAGACCTGGTCGGGTTCGAGCTGGTGGGATTTGGCATAGTCCATAATCATCCACAGCAGTGTCGGTGCGCTCAGTAGCAGTTGGCAGGCGGCTTCACTGCGGCTCACAAACCACAGTGCGCTGAAGGTAT
>NZ_JYNN01000078.1 GCF_000934765.1 Thiomicrospira microaerophila
TTGGCGGGACGACCGCGTTTTTGATTGAGCTTGGCATAGTAGCTTTGGGCGAAGTCATCCCATGGAATGCACTGTGCAAGTTGAACCCAGCGGTTTTGTGGATCAAGATCTGATTGGAAGGGCCAATCGAATTCGCTGAGTGATAATTGGGTTACAGAGTGGTCTCGAATCATTTTTGTGCACGCTTTTTTATATCTTGGGGCTGAAAAACTGTGCATTACTATACCACAAAAACAAGTATTTTTGTTTTAAAACAATGATTTATATTTTCTGAGCAGACTCTAAGTATCCACAAGGGGGTTAACATCACAAGTTTTTGAAATCGGACTTACCCATAAGGCATGACTAAACTGTTTACGAAAAGCTTAGTTATTAATTTTAAATGGAGTAGAAAAATGAGAAGTATACTTATTAAGCCCTTAGTCTTTTTTATATCTGCCACTGTGCTATCCGGCTGCTCTAGCACCCTGAGCAAAACGGAGATTGCAAAGGAGGAAGCGCAAATTCAACTAATGCAGGCCAAGGCGCAGCAGGAGCGTGAAAAACAAGAAAATAAGCGTATGCAACAGGTGTTGTCGGACGTGCCTGATTGGGTACTTAACCCACCCAGAGCCGATGATCTTGGATTCTATGGCGTGGGCATTGGTAAGGATGCGGATTTGATGAATGCGACACGTAAGGCGCGCTTGCAGGCTAGTTTTGAGATTGCCAATACCATGCGCGCTGAGTTGTCGGGTGAAGATACGATGAATCAAGGGGATTACCGGTTTGTGGTGAATCGATTTGTTGATAAGGTCAATATCAGTGGTGCAGAAGTTGTGCGCCAGGAGGTTAAGCCTGTGCAAGGTGAGTTCCAAAGTTATGTGTTGATGCGGTTCAATTATGCGCAGTTTGATGCATTGATGGCAAAACAAGCTGAGCCGGACGAGCGACAATCACTTGAGTTTGCTTATCAGCGTTTGATGCAAAAAGTTGGGCGTGGTGATACCCGTGCAACGCCTGCACCTTAGGCTGTTCATTTCTGGCTTGCTATGGCTTGCTGGTGTTGGGTTGTCGCAGGCCTGCGCTTTTGAAGAGGTTAGCGCCGCCACTTTGGCTCATGAACGCGTGTGTTTGGGTGGTCAGCCGCGCTACCAGTCCTGCGTGATCAACGATCATCCATTATCCAAGCAAATTGCACGTGTGTATTTGCAAGCTATTTTTTCCCGGCTTAAAAACCTGGAAATTGCGGGGAAGGATAGTGTCGATAGAGCTGGCTATCAACATCAGATCAGTACGCACAGTCGCAGTTGGATTCAGCTGGGTACCATTGAGTATTTATTTTTTGAATTTCAGGAGAAACAGTATGTTTGCGCCATTACACAGTAAATTTTTTGCCCTTAGCTTTGTTATGTTGTTGGGCGTTTTTAACCAGGCCTGGTCGTTTAGCACCGAGATTGAGCAGCGCTATTATTTAGGCGATGGCGATTCAAGAGTGGCGGCGCGTGAAATGCTGTTAAACCAAATAAAACAGCTGGCGGCGAGCCAGGCGGGCAGTTATATTCAAGCTGATCAAACCTTAGATGCTTCTGGTCGTTACACCGAAACGATTACGGCACTGTCTGCAAGTTTAGTCAAGGTTCATCCTATGTCAGAGGTATTTGGCACGGATACTAAAGGCATTTTTCTAACGATGAAGGCGCGCGTTGAGGTTGATGAGTCTGAGCTTCGTCATCGTATCCGAGCGATGCAGGCCGATCAGTCTAAAGCTAAAGCATTGAATAGTTTGCAGACTGAAAATCAAGCTTTAACACAAGAGTTAAAGCGTTTACAAACAGCGTTAGCTAACCGTGCATTAACGCTGGAGCAGGCCAATAATCTTACTCGCCAACAAAGCGAAGTTTATCAAAAAATTGAACGCAATCAGGCGGCGGCTCAAAGTGTGTTTAGCCAAGGCACTTTATTTAGTATGGCTCAGCAAAATGCGAACCGTGAACAGGAGGTGCGTGATCAGTTTGCACAGAGTTATCAGCGCAGTTGGCAGAACTTCTCGCGCCAATTAAAGCCAAAAGTTCATAGTGTGAATGGTAATGAGGTCATTGTAGCGATAAAGAACTTTCGCCCAACGCAGTCCATGTCTAATTTGGTAACCGGTTTGTCAGGTCCCGACCACTTTAATCGGTCAGGCTCATTCGGTCGCAAAGAATACACACTAGGAGCTTTCCAAATTAAGCGTTTGGCTGATAGCGCACAACAAAGAATTAAGGCCATTTCGCCCTATATCGCGTCCAATCCTGTGTTTTTAGAACTAGAGCTGGCCGGTGTTAAAAATAGTGCCCAAATATTTGGTTTTTTTACCGCTGGACATATGAGTGGCGACCCTTACACACCTAATTCAAGCGTTGATTTAGCCAAGTTTAATGATTCTATTTTTGGCAATGGATTTACTAAAGACAGCATTGGTTTTATTAACCGTGAGTCTTTTAGAAACACCGCGTGGTATATTCAAGACGATACAATATTTTTTCGCTTCAATCTAAACCAACAACAAATGAATAGTGCAGACCGGATTGAGGCGCGTTATAGGTTCTGATTATTATTAAGTACAATTAACTTGAAACTGAGCGTTGGTTTTATATCATTCACAGTCAGTTTCAAGTTTTAGCCCACAGCGAGCTCACTTTTATTATCATTCACGATATTTTGTAAATGGAGTGGCCAAGGCTTGTTGGTATCAACGTAACCCGTGTAAACATGCTTTTTATCAACCGTCGATAAAACCGCCGCCAACGAGTAGGTTTTTTGTCCGGCTGTGACATCGACCATGATGATTGGATTACCGTTGCGTGCCGTATGCAACTGTATTTGGCCTTCAATCTCTTTTGAGACCTTGTCTATTTCATTGAAGTTCACCGTTTCAGCACGACTAAAGGTAAAGGTTTTTTGTTCTTCATTCAGTTTCTGTCGAAGTGCTTCAAGCATATGTTCAAATGCTGGAAACTGCTTGCTTGATTGCTCACTTGAGATTATGACAAACTCGGCATTATTAGTGAATTTTGTGACTTGATAAATCAAACGGAGTTGTTGTTGCCATGAGAAACTTGAAAGGATGATTTCTTTATCACAATTTAATTTTTCTAGTTCAGATTTGAGATTCTTATAGTCCGTTTGGCATATTTTTTCGACTGAAAAGCTTGAGAATAGCTGATTGATACATTTCTTAATTCTATCGTTGGGTACAACTCCATTATCGTCACGAATTTCAGATACAGATGTTATAACAATCTCTGTTTTTCTTAACGTGGTTCGGTATGCATTTTGGGTTATTTCTTTGAAAGAACGCGAATCAGGTTTACATAAGTCATCCGTGATGGTTTTAGCAATCATCATGGCTATCATCAATGAAACCAAACCAATTATAAAAAAAATCACTTGTTTGGTTAGGTTAGCATCTTCAAGCTCAATAACGTTTTTTAGCACACCATCAATTAAAAATGTTGTGCCAATTGTAATTAAAATTATAGTTGCTGAAATCGTTAGTACTTCTTTAGAAGATTTTATTCTCATGGATTGTTCCTTAGTTAGAGAAGCTAATTTTTTCGGATGGGATTTTTAAACCGTGTAAGCTTACGCGGTTCATTTTCTTTGGTTGTATATCATAAAGAAAGGCATTGACCCCGAGCTCATTCTTAATCGCTTTTTTTATGCCATTTTTGCGTTGGGATACAAAGTCTTTGGTCATGCCATCTTTAATGGACTCTAGGGTTCGATCCATATCACGCATTTCATTTATAACGCGCTCTTTTACTTCGATATATTCATCTCGGTAGGTGGTATCAGGATAGCCTTCGTGAGGAATTTGAATCCCAGGTAGGTTGTTTTTTAAACGCTCTACCATCCAGCAGTAGAATACAAAATTTGCAGGTGATAGTTCAATTCTTTTATCACCTATTTGTAATGTACGTGTTTTGATGTCAATGATAACATCAGGATCTTCAAAGCTGCGTTGAAGTTGGTGAACCAATGTTTGAAAGTCTTGAGTATCATCAATGAGGCTTCGATCTAGGGCATGGCGCAATCTAACAATCGGTAAATAGGCAAGATCAACTTTTGCATCACGTACGTCCATTATGTCTTGTTGATCACGCGTTCTTATAATGCTGGAATAGGGCGTAGGATAGAAAAAATTGGGATGGCCTTCAAACTGCGGTTCGACCAATACATGGGAGAGTCGATCTTGTTCACGCCCAAACATGGATAGCGCGTAACCGGCATAAAACCCCATTGTTTTTCGTCCACCTGCAATGGATACGTGTAATGCGCAATTGTCGTCTGCGCTAAACTGGCGAATATGTTTACTTATTTGGTTAGCAACGGCATTGTTTTCTTCGGGTGTGCGTATATCATCAATGGGTTGACCTTGATCATTCATCAGTGTGTGAATATGATTTTCGTTAAAGTCGATGCCTTCAATATCATAGTCCTGACAAAATCGATGAAACCAGCCTCCATTTTCATTAAACAAGGCGAGTTTGCAGTGCTGAGCGCCTTTTGTTGTGGTGAGTAAGTGAACTTCAGTCGGTACGAACGGCTCGTCATTGATGGCCAATGCATAGAGGGTTTCCGTTAAAATCTGCGGTGAAAGCCCAATTACGGAGTAAAGTATTCGTCTGGGATATTGTTGTGGCGTTTTTATGTTTTTTTGTTCCATTTTATGACCATAATAGGTTTAAAGTACGCTTATTATAAACGCGAATACCTAGATAGTGGTTTTCAAAAACTTGTGGTTTGACGAATTCATATGCTACTGGTTTATACTTTAGCTCTAAATAAGATAGAAGGATTTTTAGATGAGTGTATATGTTGTAACACGTCACAAAGGGGCACTAGATTGGTTGGTTGAGGAGGCGTTTTCATTTGACCAACACCTTGAGCACTTGGATTTGTCAATGCTAAAATCGGGTGATACGATTGTTGGAAACCTGCCTATTCCAATGGTCTCGGATATGAATGCGATGGGGGTAGACTACTGGCACTTGGCTTTTAATGTGCCATTTGAATTAAGAGGGGTTGAATTGAGCGCTACTCAACTTAGAGAGCTTGGCATCAGCTTGCAGCCGTATCGCGTTGAGGCTTTGTAAAAACTTTAAGTTAATCGATTTAAACATACCAACGCAGGCACTAGATCAAAAATGGTTTAGCGACACAACGTTATTGAAAGAAAAACTTGGCCAGGCCTGTGAAGATAGCTGCGCACCGCATGCCCTTCGACACCCTTTGCCAACACACTCTTTGAGATGAATGTTGACCAAAATACCGTTCAAAAAGCGATGGGGCATGCCAGTCTAACCACCACGCAACGCTATGATAGACGTAATGATGACGAGGTGGCGCGAGTTGCGGAGGCGTTTAGCTATGGATAATACTAAAGTTAATGCAACAAAAAAATTGTTCATATTTTCACAATCTGTTTTTCAAATTTTTGAGCATTCCACTCGTACAATGGCCGCATATATCATCTAAAGACACTACAGCGAAGAGACGTCGATTTTTTTCAAAAAAATATAAATTCTTTAAGCCGTCCAAAACTTGATTATATGGCTTGAACTAAATACCCGCAAAAAAACCCAAAGAAATTTTTTTCCATTGGCATATACTAGTGACAGAGAAAACTTTCTCTAAAAAAATTTAACTTATTTAGAGGTGTATAAATTATGTTTTTTGAACAATTCAATTTTATCGAATCCCGCGTAAAACCCCGTCGTTCACGGCGGGGATATAAGCGGAACAGGCAAAACCTGTTTAGTGTAGTCGTTGTTGCTGCTAAATATATTGTTTAATAATCGAGAGTGGCGCACCGCCACAACTTCCTGCAAAGTAGCTAGGACTCCAAAGCGTATTTCCCCAGCGTTTTTTCTGAATTTCAGGGTAGTTTTTTTTCCCAATTAACCGACTTGAAACGCCTTATTAATTTGCATAGACCCACTCCTTTTTGTATAGTTATAACCATGAAACAAACTATCCGCAAAGCCTTTAAATTCCGACTTAATCCACATTCTGTTCAGGTACAGAAGATGGT
>NZ_KN882202.1:0-4512 GCF_000934765.1 Thiomicrospira microaerophila
GCAGGCTTGGTTTGCGCCTATAGCACTGAGCTTCAAAGCGGATTAATTTTGGGTTTTTAGGTCAAAAACCCTGTCAAGTACTTTTTTGTTTTTTTTCAGGCTGAATAGTTACAAGGGAACTAACATAACATGCAAAACCCCAAACATATTCTGCTACCAAACCAAGATGGTCTCTATCTTAATGAAAAAGAAATACCATTTGAGGATGTACTTAAATGGCCGGTCATCACGGAAAATAAGTTTGAGAATTGGGAGCAGAGTTTTAAGACATCAAGTATTGTTAGTCCCTGTTTAATATTAGGCACAGATAGCACATCGGCTATCGGTTGGATGATGGCACGTCGTCAATATCCGACAGCGAGGGGGTTATGCTTTGAGTCTCAACAAGCGCATTGGCGTGACGTTGATAGCCTTGATATCTGGACACCGCAACCTGAGCAGCTCGATGCTGAACAAAGTGATCTTATAGCAGAATCAGACAACACGCCTGATTATTTACCTATCAATAATCTTAAATCAACACCTATTTCTGAACCAAACGCCCATAAGAGAAACGCAACACACAAGCCTGATCTTGATAAGTCAGTTAAGCATAACACGGATAACCCTGCAACATCTTATGCGACAATGAAAGATGGCAACTTACTGTATCAAATTTATCAAAAAAGTAGCTGGGGCAATCAAGCACACCAAGTTTCTACGATGATGATGGAGATAGCTGACAGAAGTGAGCGCAATCCAAGTTTAATAAAAAGAGCGAGAGAACACGCGCAGCTAGGCGAACATGTTTTTAAGCTATCTGAACAAGCCAAGCAACTATTTCGCACTGAATACACTAAAAATCAAGACCGAGAACAAGCGACAGAAGCCGTTTTAGCATGGCTCGCCTTACAGAAACAAGGTAGAAACAAAACCGTAATTAAATCAATCAAGTATTTATTAAAAAAAGCACACGACTTTATTAATAGTAAAAAGAGAAAATTGCGCGCCAAACCTAAAACTAGTCAACTGCAGCCCCTTACGCTGAATAATGGCATCCATCCAAATAGTCTTCGCCACCTTAATCCATCACGACAGTGGACGGTTGTTATCGATGAAACCGGCTCAAATTTTAATGAACAAGCCCAACTATTATCGCTTAACGATAAAACCCTTGGACGAGTCGTATCGCTTGCCATCCCGCAACGCGCGCTAAACAACCTACCCCCCCTCAAAGCCCAATACCATGCCACAGAAGCCAGTGATGAAGAAAACGATGCGGTGGCTGACTCACTATTAAAATCCGGAGCGGGTATATTCGGCTTTACCGTTAAAGACCAAGGTTTAACGCAACGCCAACGATGGTTTGATGCCATTGAACACTTAACCTATTGGACCTTGCTTTTACTACCAATACAGCCGGATGATGAAACACAAGTAAAAATAATGATCGAACAGCTCGACTACGGCACAGGAAGCGGTTTATTGATGCTGATTCAAGAAAATATCGTGAGTCGACTCAAAACGCTCAATTCAGAACGATTTGCTAAACTTCATATTTCAATGGCATTCATACCCAAGGATGGCAGTCAATACAACGGCTATGTCGATACTATTGCACACACTTGGGGAAGCCAAGCGCGTGAAACAAAAAAACGTCTGCAAAAAACACAATGGCCTATTCATTGCCTCATGCACCCAAACCAAACACAAATCGAGCGTCTATTTTTAGCGCTTAATGCACATAGCCCTTTAGAGCCAAGTGACTGGTATGCTATTTGTGAAGCTACCGCCTCAGAGCCTAAAAACAGTCTACTGCGTAACGAGCTTACAAAACTAACAGCGCTAGTAAAACAAGACATTAATCAATGGCAAATGTATCTCCAGTATATCCAAGAGCGACTAAATACAAAACAATTTAAGCTCAGCGTACTAGCCGCCGCACTTGATTGGCTGGATAGCGCTCGGCCTGAAACCCAAACACTTCCATCCATGGTTCTGCTATATCTGCACTCAGCACGCCTAGCCGAAAAAAATCATCAGGGTTATGTTGATACGACGTTAATTAGCCAGATCATCCAGCTAAGCGACCAATTGCGTGATGAATCTGCAAGTGAAGCCTGTCAGGCCGTGTTACGTATTGCAACCGCCACCACCAATAACTATGAATTCGACATAGCGCAACCCCACCTTCAAAAATGGCTGGACTATGATGTGGCGATTCCTGGGCTACTAAATCACGCTAAACTGCACTCTGCGCTGGGACAGCTATACGCGTTTCAAGGCATGGGCGATGTAGCTATCAATCATTTTGAGCATGCCATTGAACACTTCACCAAACTCTCAAATACACAAGCCGCTCAACGCGATATAAATCAAACAATGACCTATAAACTCATTGCTCAAATGGATAATGTTGCATGGCAAACTGATTTTCAAACGTGGCTTACGCAACAAAAAACAGCAAAACAATTTGCACGTTCTGGCTATGCAGACCGTTATAGTCACCATTTATTTTTGCGAGGACTGCTTCACGATACTGAACAATATAAACCTCTAATAGACGATTATCTGAGCCTTACACCTGATTGGCAAATCGAAGAAGATTACCCATGGCCATGGATTAACACCTACCGTGGCTGGTTACTATCGATCACAGGCGACAAACAAGGTGCACAGTTCTATTTTCAACAAGCCATCGAATCTTGCTTTAGCCGGCAAGAAGCGAGCACGCTAAACTGGATTGGGTTAGTCATCAGCGTAGTGAGCAGTAAATTAGGCGTTAACATTGATGCACACGAAAAACAGCAAGCTAGGCTTCATGCTATTGAAAAAACACTGCCATCAGCGCCCATCAATGCCATCAGCGAATGGATAAATGATACTTGCGAACCTACACATGATGAAATACTCAGCCAGCTTAAAATATTGGTACCGTTTAACTTTCATTAAATATTAACAGGCCGCAGGCTGCAGTTTAAATGCCACATGACGACAATACTGAATGATAAGGCTACCGCGATGAGCATTATAAAACCGATTAACTATGTTGTCATTGCTTCGGGTCACAACCTACCTAGCCTTGTTCCACTGCTTGATTACCGACCACAAAGGGTAACCTTGATTGTGAGCGACTTTATCAAGCAACAAACAAGGGAGCGAATCGAGGCACTCATTGCTAAACATTTGCCACAAACGCAATGGGTGATGCTGGATCTAAAAAAACGCTCAGGGGATGCCATTAGCGACATTACAGACTGGATTAACCAAGACTTTGTACCAGAATATCAATCCAATGCGACAACCTATGATTGGATTTTAAATGTAACCGGTGGCACTAAACTTTTGGCCTTGCTGCTAGAAACCGCTGTTGACTGGCAAGAAGTCCACTATAAAAGCCTCACCTCACCCCTTGTCCAGCGCTGGACATACCATAACAAACAACGCCAAATACTCTCTGAAAAAGTTATAAACCACATAGATACGCTAGATGCACTGTCGCTCTACACGGATTACACCCTAACCGAAAACAATCGTATTGAAGACTCACCCAATGCGATTAACATCGCTGAAAAAATTTGGCAACATTATGAACAGCCCGCCGACAACATCCATCAGGCCTTGTCTGTCGTGTTGCAAAAAGAATGGTCAAACTCAGCACATAAAACCAAAGAGCTTCGCCTTGAGATAGATTTGTTCAAAAACTACCCTGAAGAGGAAGTGCTAAACTGGTTTTCGCAACTAGCTGATTTAATACCTGACTCAGATATTTGTCGATTAGAAAATAAAACCCTCATCCTGCCTGGAAATAAGCTGGGATCAAGCAAACATGATAAGTTAAGAAAAGATTGGAAAAAATGGATCAGTGGCATTTGGTTAGAAACGCTGATTCATTATTGGTTTGAGCAACAGGGCATTCAAGTTGCACGAAATGTAAAAATAAAAGATCAAAATCGTGAGCTTGACTTTGTTCTGCTTTATCAACATAACCTGCACGTCATCGAAGTAAAAAACGCACCGCCACACAACAAAGACATGAGTGACATTATCCGACAAATCAAGTCCGTAACAGAGATCGGAATGTTAAAAAACTACCTTTTTATCAGCCCTTACTTTGAAAAAGTAAATCAAGACAACTTGCAGAAGATTGACGACTTTAAAATGAACTGCAAACTAAATCAGATAGCGCTTATCGCCAGCAAACAACAACTCATTCAGAAATTTCAGAAAAACTAATCATCCTTCCTTCAGCAAGCGTTATAAATCAGGTCAATTTTTTACAGGCTGGCTTGATTTTGTAAACCCATCCAACCTTTTTTGAGCACTAATAAACTCACACCATTCACCAGAGAACAGCACTACAACTAAATCTTTATTTTCGGGGCATTGGTTCAAATTTTGATATTGGCCGCAATGAGCGTGTTGGGTTTGTCTTAACCCCCTATTTGCGGGGCATTGGTTCAAATCTAAGCGAGCGTATTTCTTTCATGGCAACAGGTCTTAATCCCCTATTTGCGGGGCATTGGTTCAAAT
>NZ_KN882202.1:5312-5971 GCF_000934765.1 Thiomicrospira microaerophila
GGTCTTAATCCCCTATTTGCGGGGCATTGGTTCAAATCCTTGTGGATAATTTTTTTCTTTAATTTATAAAGATTTAGCGATATAAAAACAGCATCTATTAATGCGTGAAAAAATTAGCTTTTAGTTGTGATAAATTCTCATTTTAAAAGCTTAGTTATCCGGATTTTTAAAGAACCTTACATAGCTTTGGCTTATAATTTGAACACTTGATATATTAACTTGTTTTGGGTTGATGAACAAGGCCATTTTTTAATTGATATTGCCCTAAGCCCATCACTGTGGATTTTCCGTTATGCGTGTATTGTCCCATCCAAATCCAGGGCCATAAAGGGTCATCTTGTTTTGTAAATTTCAATTCCATTACGCCTTTTAAACCATCCAGTGGTATCTCTTTTTTTTGACGATTTGAGTAGCGATGATTTTGTTCGAATACTAATTTTTGGACTATCTGATGCTCAGCGGCATTGGCAAACAATGCATTAAAGTCAATCGTCTCTTCATGGTTTTGATGAAAATAGGCCAAACTCGTGATACGTCTAACCAATGTTCGAATAAAAAATTCCCACTCAAAACGATCCGGTTGCATTAAACGTTTATGCTTTAGCAAACGTAGCGGTGTCATCATCTCTAATTCCATGACATGGGGCTGGGGCGGCACA
>NZ_JYNN01000081.1 GCF_000934765.1 Thiomicrospira microaerophila
GATTCTCATACCCTTTGAATGTGTAGGTATGCCCTTTTGGCAGGGTGCGACGATCAATCTTAACCACCTTAATCTCATCCGGCTCCTCCACAGGCGCTAAGGTTTTGCCGATACGCCCTTCTTGCCCACCGGCGAGGCGCTCACTTTTGACTCGCGGTTTCTTAAGGCGATTAGGATCTTGAGAGGGCGGTTTACTGCTATTGCTACTATTGGTGCTGACACGACCTAGCAGGATTGGAATAATCACCAAAAGCAGATTGATCGCCGCGCGCAATGCGGGCGAAACGCTTCTATCTTCCTTGAGCAATTGCTTGACATGCTCTAGTGTGGTGTCGATTTCAATATCGCTAATCTTCATGGCATAGGTCTGTGTGATTTTGTAGGCCTATTATCTCACAACTTTTTTTGGGCAAAATTTTCGCAATGAGATGCGATTTGAGGAGGTTTGATTTTTTGTCTTGGCACGGGGGTATTTAGTATAATGCATTACAGACACGCGACTCAGGGCAGGCTTGGTTTGCGCCTATAGCACTGAGCTTCAAAGCGGATTAATTTTGGGTTTTTAGGCCAAAAACCCTGTCAAGTACTTTTTTGTTTTTTTTTCAGGCTGAATAGTTACGTTGATTTTACCTCGCCATCGTTGCGGATAGATATGAGCAGTGGACTCACGCCAGCGGGGAAAGTAGCAGAGCAGAGGGCGCAAGCCGAAGCAAAAGCTAAACAAGATCGAATCGATGCGCCATTTAGAGATCGCTATGTCATTAATCAAAATGGCACGGTCTATGACAAAAAAACTAACTTAACCTGGATGGTATGTAGCTTAGGCCTAATCTGGAACGGGCGTACATGTACAGGCAGAGCAAGCACCTATGATTGGCCATCTGCAAGGGATGCCGCGGCTTCAACAAACTACGCAGGAAAATCCGATTGGCGTGTACCAACTATTGAAGAACTGCACAGCCTTGTCTATTGTAGTTCCGGACATCAAAGTGAGCTTCGCATGATCAATAGAGGAATAGTTAAGGTGGTTGATAAGGAGTTAAGAGGTCATTGCAAGGGTAACTATCAAAAGCCAACAATATTCACTGCCGTGTTTCCACATACGGGCCATCTTTTTTATATGTCAGCCTCCCCCAGTCCAGTCAGTAGCCACCATGTGATGGGTGTGTTCTTTAACCATCGCGGTGATCACGGCGGGATGGTCGGCTCACAAGGAGGCTACAATCGTGTGCGCCTCGTGCGCAGCGGACAGTAACTTTGGCCGCGCAGCGGCTTTTGCTTTGGAGTGAATATGAAGCCATTGATTTTTGCACTGTTGTTTATAAGCTGGATGCCAGCGGTTTCAGCCTTTAGCTTTGAAGATTTGGATCGCTTACAGCAGTTCGAGCAGGAAAACCTGCTTGAACTCGCCAAAAAAGAGGCCAGAAGCTGGAACTTCCGGCGTGCGGAAGCGTATCTTGAACAGGCAAAAAACAAAGCCTATAATCCAACGGCACTCGCTGAAGCACGAGCCGTCTACAATCAACAACAAAACGCCTATCACGAAGAACAACGCCGCCAAGAACAAGAACGCTTGCGCCATGAAGAGGAAAGAAGATTGGCTGAACAGCGCCGTCATGAAAATGCTAGAAGTTCAGCCTCTACGAGTCGGTCAAGCAATGCTTCGCCTAGACGTTTCACTTGCTCCATCACTTGTAGAACATCAGGGTTTTTATTGTATGATACGCGTCAAATTGGACCCGTTACAATTACTGCTGTCGATCCAAATTTTGAAACGCGCGAGATGTCAAGAATATGTAATTCCACACTGAGCGGTCAGTGGTATCACGACAAACATAAATGCCAGTAAAAGAGGTTTATTTACAAAAAGTGATTCGTTGCGTATTTCATAAGTTGCTATGCTAGTCCTTATCCTGCCTAGCACACTGACCGAGCAAACCTCAAAATAATTCGCTTGCTCGCTGGCATGTCTCATCGCGCACCGTCATGCCGCAACTTCGAGAAGATAGTAGATCAAGGAGCAAACAAGTCAGCACAATTGTTTGCCCCTTGATTGGGGCTTTTTTGTTTTGGGTGGGATTAAATAATGAGGCTGGGTTATTTTTCGGTTTGCCTTAAACGCTCTTTGAGCTCTTTTATCGATAAATGACAACGCTCCGCCACTAATTCTACAGATAAATTAAACTCTCGAATCATTTCGATTGCTTGCTCTAGCTTACCCTCTAGCTTACCCTCTAGCTTACCGCGTAGTTCACCGCGTAACTCGCCTTCAGCGTAAATTTCTCTTTTCCAGTTTTCTACGTTTTGTGCCAGCATGCTCGGCTCCTTAATGATGTGTTCTACAGGTGCAATGTTAATCGTTGGGTAGTTCTTTTTCAAGTGAACCATCACCCATTTTAATACCGCCATCGCGAGTGCGCGCTTATCGTCGCCCAAGCTGTCTAAATAACCCACCAACTTTTGTGTACTGCGGCGGGCTTGGGCGTATTCGTGTGCTTTCTCAAAGCTAAAAATCGTGCTGATGCCATTAATCACACTGTCGATTTGTTCATCAGGCACGCGCTCTTCGTCAATTAAATAATAGCGTAATTGTGGTTGATAGGGTTTTAAGTAATCCGGCAAATTGCGATATAGATCGGCCATTTGGTGTTTTGCCGTCCATTTGGGTTGGCCGTTGTATAGCACTACTGGAAATACGGGTGGCAGCCCTTTTTTGAAAGATAATCTATTTTGTTTATTCAAATCATCATACAACGCGGCGACATATTGAAGCATGCGAACAGGCATGGATAAATCCACTTCCGATTGAAATTCTAGCATCAAATACAAGTATACGTCTTGCTCAGATCCTTTAAGTTTTGCTGACCAGACCACATCCGAATCGCGTTTTTTCATCGCTGGGGTAATAAAGCTGCCATTCTCTTTTTGCAGTGAACTAAAATCAAGATTAGTTACCAGTTCAGCCGGCGCAAAGCCTTCAATCAACTCTTGAACCAGCTCTTTGTGCGAAAAGAGGAACTTATAGCCTCTATCGTGGCTATGCTCGGTAGAATCACCATATAGCCAATCGTCATCATTTTCGGGTAGGTCATTTTGTTGTTGCGTCATTTGAGTTTTTCACACTATTAATTTCTAAGACCATTTTAGCATAACGGATAGGTATGAAAAAAACGTTGAAAGCTCGTCATAATGCAGAACGCACCTTGATTGGGACGTTTTTTATGCGGTTAGGATATTGAGTGGTCGCCTTGGTTTAAGCGGCGCATTAACTCGTCGAATGATAGCTTATATTGCTCTGCGACCTTTTTAACCGGTAGATTAAAATCACGAATCATTTTTATTGCTTGCTCTAGCTGACCCTCTAGCTTGCCACGTTGCTCAAGTTGCATCATTAAATTTTCAAAATTCTCCGCTAACATGCCATCACTCCTTGTTAGTGTCATCATGTTTTCAATATTAACCTCAACCCCGCGTTTGTGCAAGGTGCGTTTGAACCATTGGGTGAGAATGTCATCAATGCGCTCTTTGTGGGGATTAACACGGATGATTTGACCGGCGCGATAAAAGGCTTTTTGATAATCATAGAGTGTCTTAATCTACCTAGTTGAGTTAGCTTAATAAATCACTGTTTTGCATCTCGAATAAGACGGACATAGCGATTTTGACCTTCTGCCTTAACAAGATAATTGAACTCACTTCCTGCGCTAAAGTTAACACCCCAACTAAATTGTTTAAAAATCGGGTGTTCTGTCGATGTCCAGTAATTATTCTTTAACGTATCGGGAAAAGCTTTTTGATCAATGGTGGGAGTATCAAAGTCACCTTTGCAGCGACCATCAAATCGAACGCCATTCTCAGCATCTGTTATAGCATAATCCTCTCTTAAGCGGATTTCTCTTCTCAAACCAGAGCTACAGACAACAAGTGTTCTTAACTCTTCCAATGTTGGTAAACGCCAGTCTGACTTTTCAGTATAGATGTAGGTTTCAGCCTTACTAATGGCTTGATGCCAGTTCATCTTTATGGCTTCACCATGGCAGTGATTACCCTGCCATGTCTGGCCAACAGTGCAACGCATCCAAATCAGTTGGGTTGTGGTGTCAGTGAGCGTACCATCATGGTTATCTTGAAAACGCTCAGAGATCAAATTCATACTTGATTGAGAATGCTGAACACTGTTCGCTTCGGCCAGTAGTGTAAGAGGGACAAAAACAAGCACTAATCCATAAATTTTCATCATAATATCTATCCTCTGAGAATATGTTTTATCTTTCATCACCAATTTTGATATAAACAGTAATGACTTGAATGGTTATTCCTCGTGATTTTAGAAAAGATTATACAACTAATTAGACGTATTTATATTGCAATCACCCAGACAGTTTACCTAACCCAATCAAGAGTACAGAAGATAAACCAGTCTTTTATCAATTTGAGCCATTACATCAACTAGTCGGCTATTAAAGGTGGAAAATTAGTTGCAGGTCTGAATATGGGCACACAGCATTTGACTATACTCATTAGCCTATGGCGCCATCCAATCTTGCCAGTTCACCTCTAGTATCTTTGGTTGGTAAAGGTTGTACTGATGCGCTAAGTAGAGTCGCAGTGTTTTGTCATCAAACGTAAATTCAATGGTATCCTGTTCAATCATTTCAGCCCAGTTTAATGGCATGGCGTCAGTGTTAGCTATTTTGGCTGTGAGGTTTTGCAAAAGCTTTGCCATAAAAAGTGCGTTATCAGCATGATTGGGTGCATAGTGTTCAACAGCACGCTGGATGATCTCTCTTAATCGAAGCGTTTTAGCTGTGTTGATGTCTATATTTACCCCCTTAGGGCGCATAACCTGTTTATGTGTACACCGACCGTATCCATGATTATAGAGAAGGCTAAGATACTGCTCTGTTTGGTAGTGTATTTCAACATCAAGAGAGTGGGTGTTTTCATTCGACCTAAGGGGGTTGATGTGTGCTATACCAGCATGGTCACGAAGCCGTTTTGATAAATAATGCGCACGGCGTTGTGAAGCCGCCAAAGTCTGGCCTTTTATCGATGGCATCTCAACGTAGTAGTAGCGAATGTTCAACTGTTCAACGAGTGATTCGCATGCGGGTAAATGGCGTGAATAATACTCGTGTACAGGATGTAATTGATATGTGGTTTTTTTGTTTGTTGGCGACACAAATCCGTGTTGATGGATTCGCCGATCAAACGCTTCGGTGCTAACAAAACTAAACCCATCAAATACCACAGATAAAAGATTATGTTGTTCTGCATCCAAAATCGCATACTGACCGGTATTTAGATCAAATCTCGATTCGATTGGATTTGAGAAGCGTTTAAATCCTAAACCCAGTACATCTTCCCATTGACTGATTTGAGGATGGGGGCTGAGCGCATGATCTTGGACTACAGGCAAGGCTGACAATAGCCACACACCAACCATGCCTTGTTGTTGGGCATGGGGCAGGGTGAGTTTCAAAAACGTCTCTCCTGCGAGTGTTTGGCTTTCAAGCTTTAGCTTGTTTAGCTGGTTGAATAGGTCTGTTGAGTAAAACGGAGCTTGAAACAACAAGCTATACTGCTTTTTAATGCAATAGGTTGATTGATTATCGGCATCCTGTTGTGCACTCACCAGCCATAGGATTGTTTGATCAATGCCGCTGGTGTTGTTGGGTGAATCTGCGCGCAAGGCTAATTTAAAAACAACATGCTGCCAAGA
>NZ_JYNN01000082.1 GCF_000934765.1 Thiomicrospira microaerophila
AGCATCAAACAAACCATGCAACACACGCTCAAAACCCAAGAAGGTCGAAAACGCTATGCGCTTAGAAAGCAAACCATCGAACCGGTGTTTGGGATCATCAAATCCGTCATGGGTTTTAGAACCTTTTCACTGCGAGGATTAGAGGCCGTAAAAGGCGAATGGTCACTTGTGTGTTTAGCCTGGAATATAAAACGCATGGGAGCATTGCGTCTAAAGTAGGGGAAATAGGACAGAAAATCGCTCAATTATGCTAAAAATCACGTATTTTAAGGCAAAAAAGCCCGTTTTGGGCCAACTAGCGATTATTTGCCCGACAGGCTCCTAGAATTTATCAAAAATGATTGTTCTCCTGTTATAGATGATGACGATCAGGAAATTGAGTTTTACATTAATGCAAATGCTGCGGTTCGGTATAGAAAAAAAAGAGAAGTTGCAAGAAATATCCTGTCCGTCCTAAAAAATTTTGGAACGACTGAAAAATCAAAAAACTACCTCAAATCACAGGGTATTTTATTTAGTTATCCAAAGCCAAAAGCTTTACTTTCATATTTAGTAAGTTTTGGTAGCTTTAATAATAATGACATTATTCTAGATTGTTTTTCTGGGTCAGGATCTAGTGCCGAGGCAATAATGGATCTTAATGCGCAAAATAAAGGTAAACGTAAATTTATAATGGCTCAAATCCCCGAACCCACGCCAGAAAACTCCGAAGCCCGCAAAGCCGGTTACGCCACCATTGCCGAAATAGGCAAAGAACGCATTCGCCGAGCCGCTAAAAAAATTAAAGAAGATTATCCAGACACCCAAGCCGACCTCGGCTTCAAAGTCCTCAAACTCGATACCTCCAATATCAAAAAATGGAACCCAAATCTGGACAACCTCGAAACCGACCTACTCGATGCGGTCGATAACATCCTGCCTGACCGAACCCCAGAAGACCTACTCTACGAAGTGCTAATCAAATACGGATTGCCGCTGACATTGCCAATTGAAAAAATCCAAGTCGCCAACCACCAGGCCTGGTCAGTCGCCCACAACTCACTGGTCGCTTGCTTTGACGAACACATCACCCTAGACACCGTCCAAGCCATCGCCAACCTCAGCACACCCGAAAACCCCGTGCTAAGAGTCGTCTTCCGCGACACCAGCTTCACCGATGACATAACCAAAACCAACGCCATCCAACGCCTAAAACAAACCGGCATCGAAGACGTACTGAGTATTTGATTATGTGCAACACAAAGACTGAAGCAAAAATCTTGTCATGGGCCTATGTAGCAAATATCCAAAACGCAGGTGTGCATTGGTTTTTTGATCAAGCAATCCATGCTTATGCCCATGAGTTGTATTTGGCTTCCGCATTAAGCTATATAACAGGAATCGAAGCCTTATTACGGCAGGTAGCAAAGCCACTAGAGAAAAACGATAGTGCGATTACATCAGAATATTTATATTCAAGTACTTTAAGTAATTCTTTATTAAATCAGCTTTATAAGCGGGGCGTAGATGTCACCTGTTTTCGGTTTCCCGAAGAATCAATAGATAGCTTCCTAGCAAAGTTAAGCGAGGAGGATAAAAGCAATAAAAATAATAAAAAGAATAAAGATAATAAAGATAATAAAGATAATGTTAGGCTGGTTCAGTTAAGGCATGACATTAATCATGGAAATATTGAAAATTTTTTTAAAAAAACAGATGGAGGTGAGCCAACTTTTGCCCCTGAGATGATGCAGGGTGTTTGCAAGATATTGGAACCGATGGCATTAACGTTTTTGAATAGTCTAAGAGGAAAAGAGTAATGAAAGCGAATGAAACCAAAATAGAAGACTTTTTGTCTTCAAATAAAACGCAGTTTGTTATTCCAGTGTATCAGCGCAATTATGATTGGAATACTCAGCAATGTAAGCAGTTACTTGATGATATTTTGCAGGTTGGGTCTCGTTCGGATATGAATGTCCATTTCATCGGCAGCATCGTGTATGTGCATGATGATGTTTATACCTCGTCTAAGATTAAAGAATTAACAATTATTGATGGCCAACAACGTTTAACGACGTTAACGCTGATTTATGTTGCGCTTTATCGGTTAGCGATGGAGTTAGATAATCACCAGTTAGTGGATGAAATTAATGAAACCTATTTAATCAATAAGTATGTTTCAGATAGTGAAAAATTAAAACTTAAGCCAACTGACAATAATGAGCGTGCTTTACAGTATTTGTTGCGTTCAGATGAGGGTGAGGAGTTTAATGAGTATTCGAAGTTGATTGATAATTTTCAATACTTCCGTACCCGAATCAATGAGCACAATATGGAATTTGTGCAGCGTGGTTTAGCCAAGTTAATGTTTGTTGAGATTTCGCTTGATCGTGAGAAAGATGACCCGCAACGCATTTTTGAAAGCTTGAACTCAACGGGTTTAGAGTTATCGCAATCCGATTTGATTAGAAATTATATTTTGATGGGTTTGAGTCGTAATGATCAACAGTTAATTTACCAAAACTATTGGGAAATTATTGAAGCCTTAGCGAAGGATGAAGTCGATAATGTTAGCCGTGTTTCGGATTTTATCCGCGACTTTTTAACGCTTGAAAATAAAAAGATTCCTAACAAAGGCAAAGTTTATCAGGAATTTAAAGACAAATTCCCCACGTCAACTTTGGATAATTTGAAAGCCACCTTGTCATCACTCAAACAGTTGGCAAAACACTATAACAAGTTAATTAATCCTAAAAATGAAACCGATAAAGACATTCAGATTCAGCTAGGGTATATCAATCGTCTTGAAATTAATGTTGCCTATCCTTTTTTAATGAAGGTTTATGACGATTATCATCAAAAGTTGATTAATAAGGATGTTTTTCTTCGTGTTTTGGGTGTGGTGCAAAGTTATGCTTGGCGTCGTTTTATCGTTGGTTTACCAACCAATGCGTTAAATAAAGTGTTTATGAGCCTGTATGACAAGGTCGAACCTTCTCGTTATATACACTCAATTGAATCCGCTTTAGTTAGCAAGTCTGGTTCGCAACGCTTCCCACGAGATCAAGAAGTGATTGATGCGTTCAAGTTTAAGGACGTTTATAACATCAAGTCCAAAAACCGTGTGTATTTGTTGGAGCGCCTAGAAAATCATAACAATAATGAGTATGTTCAAATTGAAGGTAATCCGTCGATTACCATTGAGCATATCTTTCCGCAAACTCCGGATAGTAAGTGGCGGGCTAATTTGGATTCGTCGGAATTCAATAAGATTAAAGAAAACTATCTGCACACAATCAGCAATCTGACTTTGTCCGGTAATAATGGCAAGCTGAGCAACAAACCTTTTCTTGAGAAACGTGACTTAGAGAATGCGGGCTATGCTGATAGCCGACTTTGGTTAAATAAGTATTTGTCATCCATTCCACGTTGGAGTTTAGAGCAGGTTGAGGCGCGTTTTGCCCTAATTAGCAATCGTTTTTTAGAAATTTGGCCTTTTCCAAGTGTTCAGCTAGAAGATTCTAAAAATGAAGAACTCAATATTTTTGAGGCCGAAGAACCTAAAGGCAAGAAGTTGGAATATGCGATATTTTTAGATGAAAAGTTGGCGATTACGCAAGTGGCAAAGCTCTATTTGCACGTGATGGAAAAGTTGTTTGAGAGGAATCCAAGTATCTTTTTTACAACGGAGTTGGCTGAAAAAGTTACTTTAACCAAAACACCTGAACACTCTGGGATACGTGAGGCTAGGCCTATTAATGATAGTTACTATGTTGAATCAAATTTAGACAATAATGGAAAGTTTGAGCGTATTAAGTTGGCATTAACACTCTTTGATCTTGAAGATGATCTTTATATAAAGTATGCCTAAATGATGACCTACCAACCGCCATTCACTCTTACCGCGAAAACCCTGAATCTGATCGCTTCCATTAGCGAGCAGTTGGGGCGTTTGTCGGTATTAGTTGTGCAGGGAAAAAGGAGTGTAATCGGTGACTGAGAAAACGAACACGGCCTTGATTCGGTCTTCTGCCGCTGAGTATTTGACCTTTATTGCCGCAAATGGCGAGAGCGGTGTTGAAACGGTTTATGCGGATGAGGATATTTGGCTGACGCAGAAGATGATGGCGGCGCTGTATGATGTGGAAACCCAGACGATTAATTACCATCTAAAGAAAGTTTTTAGCGACAGTGAGCTGGAAGAGGATTCAGTTATTCGAAATTTTCGAATAACTGCCGCAGATGGTAAAAACTACAATACCAAGCATTACAATCTTTCGGCGATTATCGCGGTGGGTTACAAGGTTAATTCAGAGCGCGCGGTGCAGTTTCGTAAGTGGGCAACTAGGGTTATTAAAGAGTTCACCATTAAAGCCTATGTGATGGATGATGAGCGCTTAAAAAACGGCGGCACCACGCTGACTGACCAGTATTTTGAAGAGCAGTTACAACGCGTTCGTGAAATTCGCTTGTCTGAGCGTAAGTTTTACCAAAAGATCACCGATATTTATGCGACGTCGATTGATTATGACGTGACGGCCCAAGCCACCAAGCGCTTTTTTGCCACGGTACAGAATAAGCTGCATTGGGCGATTCATGGTCAAACGGCGGCGGAGGTGATTGTAGAGCGCGCAGACCATCAAAAACACAATATGGGTTTGGTGACTTGGAAAGATGCGCCGAGCGGTAAGATTCAGAAGTTTGATGTGTCGGTGGCGAAAAACTATCTGACTGAAAACGAGATGGCGCAGTTGCAACGCTTGGTTTCGGCGTATTTGGATATTGCTGAAGATATGGCCTTGCGTAAAATCCCTATGACCATGCAAGATTGGGAAGTGCGCCTTAATCGCTTTTTAGAAATGACCGACAGAGAGATTTTGCAAGACGCGGGAAAAGTATCGGCGGAAATCGTCAAGGCGTATGCCGAATCCGAATTTGAAAAATACCGCATTATTCAAGACCGTTTGTATGAATCGGATTTTGATAAATCCATAAAAACACTTATAGAAAAGTAATCGACTATGAAACTTCAGTTTAACCAAAATCTTCCGCATCAAAAGGCCGCTTGGGAAGCGGTAGTCAACCTATTTGAAGGGCAAGAGAGTTGTGTCGCACCCTTTACCATGCCGCAAATCAATAGCATCAGGCCTGGTGATCAGCAGTTTGGTTTGGATTACGGTTCTGATCCCCAGTTGGGAACGGCAAACCGTTTGGTGTTGAGCGAAGACGAACTGTTGGATAACTTAAAGCGCGTGCAGTTAAAAC
>NZ_JYNN01000083.1 GCF_000934765.1 Thiomicrospira microaerophila
ACCCGATGAAACACAGCGAGAAGGCAAACGCGGTAAATTAAAACGCTCAAAATCACGCAATCTGCTTGAAAGGTTAAGGTGCTATGAAGCAGATGTGCTTCGGTTTTTAGAAGACCCCAATGCCCCGTTTACCAATAATCAAGGTGAGCGCGATATCCGCATGCTTAAGGTTCACCAGAAAGTATCAGGCTGCTTTCGATCAATGGGTGGTGCAAATATCCTGTGTCGTGTCCGAAGTTATTTATCAACGGCAACGAAACAAGGCCTCACGAGTTCAGAGGCGATGACATCGCTTTTTAAGGGAGAGCCACTTCCTTTCATGACGGAGGCTATCACGCCCAATCAAGATGAGTAGCTTGTATGGGGTGAATAGTTACAAATCAACAACCATTAGATTTCTGCGCTCACCACGCCATTCTGAGTTTGCATCGATGGGTTTGACGAGCTGTATATGGTAGGTGCCTTCGGCAAGCCTAATATCAAAGCTCTCACTGGTGCTTGATGATGTTTCACCCCGAAAATGGCCATTGATATAAATATTGGCACCACCAACATTAGATGTGATACGAAGGGTAGCGGAATCGGCCTTCGGACGCTCAAGCTTAGTCGGGCTTGCTATAAAACCATCACCAATTTTATTGTTTTGTGCTTGGGCTTCGGCATTACAGCCTGTCAGCGCAAGTCCGATTAGCGCGATACCTATACCTTTGATGGCCTGGCGGTAGAGGTTTTTTGGTTTTGTGGCGGTTTGTAACTGTATGGCTGGGTTGGCTAATGGCATTCGGGGTTCTCCTGTTCGCTTCACATATTCGCTACACAATAAATTTAGCATTCGTTAGCGCATTTTTCACTGGTTTTCACTTGATTATTAATCACTATTTCGCATTATAATAGCTTTTTACTAGCTTGCAAGAAATAAGGACGTGTTTTTTGAGAGGGTTGGTTGCATTTAATGCGGTGCATTTTAGCGGACAGGTTTTGCTGGGGTTGGTGCGTCATTTATTGCTGATTGTGCTGTATTTGAGCTTGGGGTTGGCGTGGTTGAGCGAGGTGTCTTTTTCGCTTTATTGGGGCTTGAGCTTGATTGTGCTGGGGTTTGGTTTGGCATCAGGGTTGGCCTCTTGGCATCACTTTTATCCTTGGCAAAAACAGCTTGTGGTGCATTTGGTGGGTGGCGCCTTGGGTATTGGGGCGCTGTTGGTGCATGCGTATTGGATTGGTGCCCTGCCCTTGGCTTATGGTTTAACGCTGTTGTTGATGTTTTATCCTTGTCGCCACTGTATTGGTTATCGTACGGCGTTTGAGTCTAAGGGGGTTGGTTGATGTCCTTGGAGAATCGCTTTGATGTGCTGTATCAGCTGGATCGATTTGATCAGCTGTTGGCGGAGACAACGCGCGCCTTAGGGCAGAATCAGCACGATGTGCAGGCGGGTTTGTATCAGCTGCTGGCGCTAATGCATCAAAAAGCTTATACCGATGCCTTGGCCGCTTCACAGCGTTTGCAAGCCAGCTGTGGGTTTTCAGCCCTATTTTGGCATTTAACCGGTTTTGTGCAGTTACAACTTAATCAGCTCAAGGAGGCAGAGCGCTCCGCCCATCATGCACTTGCGATCTCACCGAATGGGGCGGATTATCAAGATTTTTTAGGTTTGGTGTGGATGCATCAATCCAATATGGCCGGTGCGCAGGCGCAGTTTATTAAGGCATTAGAAACCGCGCCTTTGCACAACCAGGCCTGGTTACATTTAGCCCAATTATATGGCTCGGTATGTGGGCGCGCGGATATTGCACGGCCGATGATTAAAACCTATTTAAGCCGTGAACCGAATGATGCGTTTGCGTTGGAGCTTTTAGCCGATTACACCCAAAGCCCTTGGAAAAAACAGGCCTTATTGGCTCAGGTATTAGCCATTAATCCAATGAATCAGGAGGTGAGCGAGTCCTTGCGCACGCAGGGGGTTAATCGCCATAGGTTTATTTGGCTGTTTGCTCTGCTGGCATTATTGGCGCTATCCTCTCATGCGCTTGCAGAACCGTTGGCCATCTATGCCAAACTCAGCCTTTTGGCAATGAGCATAGGGCTCAGTGCTTGGTTGTTTAGCTGGAGCCAGCGACTGCCTGCGATTAGTATGTTTGGCTTGCTGTTTTTCATTGGCTTTGCGCCCAGTGAATGGAGTTTGATTAGTCTGTTTATTGCTGGTGTTTTAACGGCAGGCGCTAGCTTGTTGAGTTATGGGGTGTATTGGGTTTGGGGCAAAATAAGTACAACAAAGGTTTAACGTATGAGCGAAGATTTACAAAAACAACCGGTTGAGGACGCTCAGCCGAGCGTGAGCCAATTTGAACCCCTGTCGCCCAAACACTGGATTCGGTTTGAGCAGGTGGGTGGGCTAGAAGCACTCAAACGCCAAGCGCGGATTAAAATTATCGAGCCGTTTAAAAATCCTGCCTTGTTTAAAAAGTTCAACAAAACCGCCGGTGGTGGATTGTTGCTCTATGGCCCGCCCGGTTGCGGTAAAACCTTTTTTGCACGCGCGATTGCGGGCGAATGTAATGCCGCGTTTTTTAATGTCAGCATCCATGACATCTTGGATATGTATTTAGGCAATAGCGAAAAGAATATCCAGGCCTTGTTTGACACGGCTCGCGCGCAACGTCCAGCAGTGATTTTTATTGATGAGATTGATGCACTGGGGCGCAAACGCGAACTGATGCGCCATTCGTCCTTAACCACGACTATCAATCAGTTCTTGGCACAGCTCGATGGTGTGGAATCGGATAATGAAAATCTATTGGTGATTGGCGCAACCAATGCGCCTTGGGATGTGGATTCGGCTTTTCGACGCCCAGGACGGTTTGATATGACGTTGTTTGTGCCGCCGCCCGATCAGGATTCACGCCAACAGATTTTAGCCGGGATGTTGAGCGAACTGCCGATTGGTCAGTTAGATTATGCCGAGCTGGCGCAATTAAGCGCTCATTTCTCCGGTGCGGATATTAAAGGCTGGGTCGATCAGGTGAGCGAAACTGTGATTGAGTCGATTCTTGAAACAGGTCAAGAGCGGCTGATTGAACAGGCCGATTTGGTGGCACAACGCTCCCATCTCAAGCCCAGTACTTTAGAATGGCTAGAAGCAGCGAAAAATGTAGTCGAATATGCCAACCAAAGCGGGGTGTATGATGAACTGGCCGATTATCTTGACCAGCATCCCACCACTAAAAAACGCAAAATCGGATTTTTCTAAGGTTTTTTATAAACAGGGATAGCGACCAGGTATGAGTAAAGCCAAAACCATTACGCCGTTTTTTGAGTCGGTGTTTGACACCACAGAACCCAAGTACCTCATTTACAGACCCAAACAATACCTCAGTTTATTTGTGACGATGTCGCTAGCATCGTTTGGGCTTATATTGATAATGGGATTGTTTGGCTTGCTCGGCTTAATAGACGACAATCTACCCCTTAAGCATGTGTTTTTCGTTTGGTTCGAGCTCAACCTGTTTTTAGTGCTTATTTGGGGTGGTTGGCTGGAGGTGCTCTTCGGTTGGTATCTTGGTGACGAACCCGCATCTAAAAAAAGTGCCATACCTGTGGTGTTACCCAGCACGGGCGAACAAGCACAGGCAGAACAAATTGATTCACTCGACAACTTGCTCCCAGCCAACAAATCCCATGTGCCGAAGGATTTTGCCACCTCATTTAAAGACGGCCTGACCCGTTTTGAAGATGCGCTAGAGCGAGCATTAAAAATCAAGCCGCCTGATGGCTCTAATCCTTCTCAGGAGGAGAAAGATCCGCACAACGCAAGCCGCATTGATGAGGTGCCTGCGCCCTCAAACGCCACAACGTACCCAATGATTAACCGTGTACTGGGTTTCTTGGCCATTTGTGTTTACAGTCTCGTACTAATCAATCTTTATGGTTTCGCCTTTGAGGGTGCGCCTTATTTTGCGCGTGGCTTTGAGTGGGTGATGTGGTTAAGGTGAGCTATGCTTTTAAACCAAAACAGTCTTAAAGACACCGAACTTGCCCTGAGTGGCGAGAAGGATGCCTTTTTTATCAATGGCGAGCGGATAGCGTTTGACGAGGTGGCGAGTTTTTTCCAGTCGATGAGCGCGCATTCGCTCAACCTGGTGTATGAAGGCCGAAGCCTAGAGGTGGAATTGCATTTTAACAGCGCGCGTAACGACTGGCAGGCAAGCGTGGATAGCAAACCGACTCATGCCGATAAATATGCACAGCTCTATCAAATCGCTTACCAGCTTGGGCGTTATCGCCAACACCAATTAGAAATCGATCATAAGCAAGGCGAGACCCTCAGGTTTAACACAAAATATCGTCGTTTCAATCTGGATTTAACCGACCAACAGCTTGGTCTGACCGACCATCAAAAGCATCAACGCTGGCAGGTGAGCAAAATCATTAAAAAAGACCATCAGCTGATTTTAATAACCGATGGCGGCGGCACGCATCGCTTTAACTTGGGCGAGATTTCAGATAGCGAGAGTTTGTTGCGCCTCATGCAGGATGACACACCACAAGGGCGTATGCCTTGGTATCAGGATGGTGATCTACAACAGGCAAAAACCCGGGTTGTTTTAGCATTTAGTGCACTGGGGTTGCTTGTTCTGTTGGGGCTGAATGGCTGGTTTGGTTGGTGTTGTATCGATAACGGCTTAATCGAGGGCCTATCCATCATAGCCGGCATGATATTGGCGATTGCGTTACTTGTGCTAATGCTAAAGATAATCTGGCTTAACCCAGTCGCACGCAGAAAAATACAGCGCGAAAACCAACTCGAAATTCAGGCTGAACTGGGTGAGCTGCCTAAGCCGGTTAAACCCTCTTATCGCACTTTGTGGTGGAGCATCGCAGCGTGGTTGGCAATGCTTGGCGTTATTATGCTTGTTGCGCTTAGTGCTTGATGGTAAAAAATTATAGGCAAAATTTAAAATAGTGAGCAGAAAATGAAGTCTATCAAAAATCTATGTATCAGCGCGACCCTGTTTTTAACCTTTGTGTCGCCTGTTTTTGCTGATTTTGACAAGGGCGTTGCGGCTTATGATCAGTTTAATTAGAGTCCGCTCAAAAAATCAGCGAACAAGAAACCGAACAATTCGAACTCAGCGCTAATTTGTTTTTTTCATGCGCTAACTCTTTTTA
>NZ_JYNN01000084.1 GCF_000934765.1 Thiomicrospira microaerophila
CTGATAATCCGCATCCAACCCGGACGCATAGAAGGCGGCGGCAACTGGGAACGCAACGTCACCGCGGGGCAGGGCGTTAACCTCAGCAACCAACGCATCAACCAAACCCTTAACCACGCGCTACGCCCCGACCAAAACGACATTATCCGCGCCACCAAAATGGAACGCGGCATGCTCCTGCTTAACGACCTCGCTGGGGTGAGCGCCACCTCCAATCTCCAGCGCGGCCGCGAATTTGGCACCACCCGGGTCGATGTCGCCTTTCGCGCCACCCCACGCTACACCGGCAACGCCTGGATCGACAACTACGGCAGCTACTACACCGGCGCATGGCGTGCCAACGCCATGGGGCACATCAACAATCTCAGCGGCATGGGCGACCGACTAACCGGCATGATCACCCAAACCACCGACCAAAGCTACGGACGCATCGCCTACGACACCCCAATCAGCTACAAAGGCCTCACCTTTAACACCAGCCTCAGCTACCTAAAATACACCCTCGGCCAAGACCTCAAAGACCTCGACCTCAACGGCACCGCCCTCAGCGCCAACGCCGGGCTCAAATACCCGATTATTCGCTCACGCCAAACCAACCTCTACATTCAAGGGCAATACGACTACAAAGATTTAAAAGACTACACCAAAAACGACAACACCAAAGACCGCATTTATAACAACCTCACCCTCAGCCTCAACGGTGACAAAATAGATCGACTCGGCCAAGGCGGCCTCACCCAATACGGCGTCAGCCTCACCTACGGCGACCTTAATCGTAAAGGCAATGCCGATGACTACAGCAGCGATCAAACCACCGCCCAAACCCACGGCAGTTTCCACAAACTCAACGCCAACCTCACCCGCATCCAACAACTTCACAGCGGCCTTAACCTCCACGCCAGCGCCAGACTCCAAACGCTTGCCAGCGGCAACCTCGACTCCGGTGAAAAATTCACCCTCGGCGGTGTCAACGGTGTCCGCGCCTATGCGGGCGGCGAAGGCTCGGGTGACCAAGGCTGGCTCACCGCGCTTGAACTGCGCTACGACCTACCCGGCGTGATGGTCTACAACGGCGGCATCCAACTCCAAGGCTTTATTGACCACGGCCAAATCACACTGGATAAAAAGCCCTGGGATACCCCCGCCAATAACAATAACGTCAACAGCTACAGCCTCACCGGCACCGGTATCGGTCTAAGCTGGAGCCAACCGCAACGCTACATGCTAAAAGCCGCCTACGCCATCAAAATTAACGACGACATCAATGATCGCACCACAACAGGCAAAGACAGCGAAGGCAAAGACGACCAAGGCCGCTTCTGGCTCCAAGCGATGGTCTGGTTTTAACCAACACAACATTCCCTCTCCCTCAGGGAGAGGGCTAGGGAGAGGGTGAAACCCCAACCCAAATTCTCGTTCCCACGCTCTGCGTGGGAATGCAGACAGAAACGAATCTGATAGACCGGTATGCATTCCGACTGAGGACAGTCGGAACGAGAACAACAACTGAACAACGAAATTTAAAAGCAAAGAGGGTAACACCATGCACAACAAAAACGCAAAAATCAAACGCGCCTCCCTAAACCACACCTACCGCCTTGTGTGGTCAGACGCCAAACAAATGTACATCGCGGTGGCCGAAATCGCCCCCGGTAAAGGCAAACGCAAAGGCGGCATCGTCGGCGCGATTGCCGCGCTGATGATGGGCTTTGGTGGCATCGCCCACGCCCTCGACCCCGGCACCCTGCCCGAAGGCGCCAACATCACCCACGGTCAAGCGCAAATCCAACAACACAACAATGTGATGACCATCCACCAAACCAGCGACAAACTCATCACCCACTGGAACAGCTTCAACATCGGCAAAGACGCCACCGTCAACTTCCAACAACCCAACAGCAACAGCGCCGCGCTCAACCGCGTAATGGACAACAACCCCAGCCAAATCCACGGACGACTCAATGCCAACGGCAACGTCTATCTGGTTAACCCCAGCGGCATCCTATTCGGCAAAACCGCGCAGGTTGATGTCGGCGGCTTAATTGCCTCAACGCTCGAAATCAGCGACCAAGACTTTTTAGACAACCAACTCGACTTCAAAAACCTCGGCTTTAGCGAAGGTGACATCAAAAACCTCGGCCACATCCGCGCCAACGGCGGGGTCGTGGCGCTTATCGCCAACCGCGTATCTAACCAAGGCACCATCGAAGCCAGCAATGGCAACGTCGCGTTAGCGGCCGGGGATCACGTCACCCTCGACTTTAACGGCGACGGCCTGATGACCGTCACGGTCGAACAAGGCGTCCTCGATGCGCTGGCCGAAAACGGCGGACTGATTCAAGCCGATGGCGGCTTTGTCATCATGACCACCCAAGCACGTCAAGACATCTACCGCAACCTGGTCAACAACGACGGCCTCATCCAAGCGCAAACCCTCGCCAACAAAAGCGGGCGCATTATGCTGATGGGTGGTATGAGCCAGGGTCAAGTCATTGTCGATGGCACCTTAGATGCCAGCGCCCCGAACGGTGGCGATGGCGGCTTTATCGAGACTTCTGCTGCGAATGTTACTATCCAAGAAAGTGTTCATGTAACCACGCAATCATCGACAGGCAAGACAGGTACATGGCTCATTGATCCAACGGATATCAATATTGTTGCAGGCGCGGATGAGTCAAATCTTGACGGAACTAACCCTGCGACTGGATCAGGTAACAATATTACCAATACGACGATACAAAATGCACTTGATACCACGAATGTATTGATACAAACCATTGAAGACGGAAGTGAAGCTGGCAATATCAATGTAAATGCAGCCATTGGATGGTTTACAAATAATACCCTGACACTTGACGCGCATAATGATATCAATATCAATGCGAATATTCAGTCGTTTAATGGTAACTTGATTCTTGATGCCGGTGGCAGTGTTGCGCTGGCTAGCAACTATCAAGTAAGAATGATTGATGGTGATTTAACCATAGATGCTGGCGGTAACATTACACAGGGTGCTAACTCTTACTTCCAAGTGGGTGGTACTGCCAGTCTTTCAGCTATTGGTAATATTGCTCTTGATCAAACAACCAATAAGTTTAGCGGCAATGTAAATATTGCTGCTGCATCGGTTAATTTTGTCAACGATGCAGCAACAACCCTTGCCAATGTTGCCGTTACTGGCGATGCCTCATTCTCATCAACAGGGATCATCACTGGGCTAGCAGAAAACACGATTAACATCGGCGGCAACTCAAATTTTTCAACCACTGCAAACAATGCCGACATCCTACTCTTAGGGGAGGCGACACTAGGGAGTACGGCAACATTTAGCGCACACGGTAACGGTAATATCCGTATTGCCGATGGCCAAGGAGATTTAACATTTGGGGCAGTCACTACAGGTGGACGCTTTGAAGTTGAAGCCGATGGCGATATTGTTGTTGATGGTGCAATTAATGGCACAGGAGCGGGTGACTCAGGCCTAATCTCGCTGGAATCAACCGCTGGCTCGATTAATGTCAACGACAAAATCAGAACAGAGGGTGGTAATGTAAAGTTAGTTGCCACTGAAAATGTAACTAGCACTGCGGAAATAGAGACAACCGCAGCAATAAATACTGGCAGGACATCTGGATCGGTCACTATACAGGGTGATCAAGGCGTTAACTTGGGAGCACTAGTCACAACTCAAGGTGCCAATAACAATCAAGATGTGGGTAGTAACGCCGCATCGGTAAGTGTCTCCTCATCAAGTGGCAATGTAGTTGTCTCGGCTATTACGACATCAGGTGGTGATGCAACCAATTCCGACAATAACTTCAATGGCGGTGGTGCAGGTAACATTACGATCAATGCTTCAGGTATAGCGACCTTGAACGGAAGCCTAACGGGCGAAGGGGGGCAAGCTTCTGGAACAAGTGAGCAGGGACTTGGAGCCTTCATTACAGTAGTAGCAGGTGATAAATTTATTAACAATGCGGGTGCTAACTCCCTCAAAGGTAATGTATGGCGCATTTGGTCTCGGACTCCAGCGGATGACACAACAGGTGCCTTAATCGCTGACTTCATTCAGTACGGCGCAACCTATAACTCGACTACGGTGCAGGGAACTGGAAATGGGCTGCTTTATCAAGTAGTGCCAACCATTGACACTGGCACTATTAACCTTGGTGGCTCTACCGAAAAAGTATATGACGGCAATCGTGATGTCACCAACACAGATGATATCACTGCTCAGATGGATATATTCGCAGATTTAGCGACAGCGATTTTGGCTGGTAGCACACTGACATCTTTTGAATTCGATAACAAGAACGCAGGTGAAAACAAGACTGTTACAGGCAGCTTAACATTTGCCGAGAGTACCGAACTGACAACTAATGGCGGACAAACACAAATATACGGCGTTGATTTGACCGCTCTTACTAGCCCTATTGCTGTTAGCGGAAATATTGGAACGATTACTCCCAAAGCTTTAACAGGCTCTATCACTGCTGGAGAGAGTATTTATGGTGATGCCTATAATGTAGGAATATTAACACTTACTGGCGTGATAGAACACGATGATATTTCAAGTTCCGTTGTACTTGCAACAGATGGACTTTTGAGTAGTGCTGGATGGCTTCGTGCTGGAACACATACGGGTATTCAGATTGTAACCTTGTCTGGTGATGATCTAAATAACTATAGTGTTGATGATATTGTCGGTGATTACACCGTCACCCAACGTGCCCTGACGGGTGCATCAATAACTAGTGGTACCAGTGTGTACGGCAGCAGCCTGAACCCAGGTGCTGTGAGCTTTGGGAACTGGCTATCGGGTGATGATGTTGGCTCGACTGTGACGGTTAACACCAGCACGAAAAGTACCGCTGGTTATGACATCGTGGGTAATTACACCCAGACAGCCAGCGGGCTGAGTGGTGATGATGCCGGCAACTACACCTTTGCTGGGTTTACTTCGGACACTGCAAACTACAGCATTACCCAGTACCAACTGACGGGCGCAAGCATCGCTGCGGCCAGCAGTATCTATGGGGATGCGATTACAGCCGGTAGTGCCA
>NZ_JYNN01000085.1 GCF_000934765.1 Thiomicrospira microaerophila
ATTGATCTTGTTCTGCACGGGCATACAACCGTTAAAGCGCCCAAGGTTATAGGTAATCGAATATACATTGACACCGGTTTTGCAACCGGTGAACATACCATTATGAGTGCGCAAGAAGTAATGGCTTTGTTGGCCCAAAATCAGCGCAAGGTAGATTAGTTTCAGTATACTTGACTGATTACATAAAGCCCTATCGTTATGAGAATACCTCGCTATGGGTTATTTGTTTGTCTTGCTGAATGACTCAAAGCGAGTAGCAATGCGGCTACAAGAGTGATCTCTCCAGGTGTGAGTAAAAGCAAACCATAATGTCCCGTGAAGGGCAGGAGACCAAAAGAGGGCATAATTGCAAATAGCTGACTCACCAGCAACAAAAGCCAACCTCCGACCAAGAGTGGTTTAATCGTTGGGTTTGCAGAACGAATTTGAAGAAAAAGTAGTGCAAGAAAAATAATAATGATGAGAACAATACTCGCCATTGTGACATTGCCAAGCCATAAACTTAAGTGAGGTAGGGTAGACCAGTCAAGTTCTAGTCGGGTCGTTGCGCTGTTAATAAGGTGAAGTTTTTCTGTTCCCCATAAACCCGCTTGTTCAAAAGCACTTTGTGTTTGATGTAACGTAAAACCGTGTCCTTCTGGGTCGGTTTGAGCGCTATGATTGAAATCAACCAACCTCTTCCAGATTGGGATACTGGATAGAGCGTAGAGCAATCCAGCAGGAATAGAGAGCCCAGCAGATAAGGGTAACCAAATTTTCATCTTGTTTTTAGATTGATTTACTAAAACACGGAAGCTTGATCCAGATAAACAGGTTAAAGCAAAAGTATCATTGCTCGGCTCCAAAGACTCTAAGCAATCTGTTTTTAATATTCAAATAAGTAAAAAGCGATACGGGAGCCAAGCTATTGATTAATCAAGCCTGTTTATAGCCATTGCTTACAGCCTGCTCCATGGCCGCGATTTCTTCATCGGTCAGGAAATCAAAGTGAGCCGATCTCTTTCTTGCTGAAAGGCTGCCGTTGTTCTGCAGGCACAACTGGATGAATAGGTCAATCAGGCGGTCAGGCATGTCAATGATGTCCTGAATCGCCTTCTTGGTATTATCATAGTTAGCCAGAAAGCTGAGTTCTTCCACGAGCTCTTCTTCAATTGTTTTGGTTACAAACTCGTACAAGGCTTCTGCCTGAGATGTCATATCCATATACTGATACCAGCATGCCGTTTCATTCTCGACGCTCATTTGACCCATTTCATCCAGCCGATAATCAATGAGTCCCTGTAGCGGCCTTGAAAACGCTTCCAGCGATGCATCGTAATCCACAGGATTCTTAAGCATGACGGCCGAAACCGGGAACATGAGTCCGCGTGGTACCATTTGCTTCATCGAAAGGATGTTATGGATCAGGAATCGATGGATTCGTCCGTTTCCATCCTCAAATGGGTGCAGGAATACAAAACCGTAGGCAATCGCTGCGGCATGGATGACAGGAGAAACATTTCCCGCCTTCATCCGTTTATGGGAATCGATTAAACCCAACATCAGACTTGGCAGGTCATCAGGCTTTGGACAGATGAAGTGTATGATCTCTTTGCGATAAGCGAGCGTCTGTCCGACATAATTCTGGCTAGACCGGTAGTCACTATCTTTAAATCGCGGGTCAACAATGCGGTTCTGAAGTTCGATCAGTCTTTCCTTATCGCAAAAATCCTCCTTTTCTGCAAGTTCTAAAGAGGCAATGAATTTTTCAGTCCGGGAAGCATTAGGCTTAATATGCTCAATTTCAAAGGATGATTTCGTTTCTTTGTTATAGAGGTAGCTCAACGCCCGGCGAAGAAGTTCCGGTGGGTAGGCCGTGACAATATCCTCGCACCTTTTACGCAGATCGGCTGAATCTAGTTTGGAAAGTTTCTCAGTTCGCCTGACGACTGGACAAAAGGTTTTGGGGCCAAGGAGGTTGTTGACAATGCGGTGGCGTGGGGATTTTTCTCCGTTTTGAACCGTGTAATATTCTTTTGCCTCCAGTAAATCGACATAGTTGCCCTGAGAAATGTTATCGATAGGCAGTGGCTTACCCGTCAGGAACTCATAGAAAAACCAAATCTTTCGAGCATACTTTCCTGTCGGCTTGGAATTGATATATTCGACTAGGTCTTGCTGAGAGGTATGTTCAAAAATGTGCGCCAGCAAGCCCAAGTTGACGCCGTCATATTTCAGCGCAAACTCAAGGTGGTCTCCGACGCTTTCTCCGGGCCAATACCTTGTCGGGTATATGTCTTCAACTGCACCATTCTGAACCTTCGATCTGAGAGTTCCTGATGACGACACAAATGAGGTGTGCCAAGGGGGCATGCCTGACAGCTCAAATTTATCAAGCAGATACGCATAGCCTGCAGGTCGAGATTCCAAAATATTTATTTCCATAGAACATCCTAGTAAAATTATTATTACGCTGGTAATATAATTATAAATTAGCATTTTATCAAAAAAATAATTATAAGCAGGCACTGGTCTATAAAAATAGTTAAAAGTGGAGGTTTTACGCTTATAAATCTGCATCTGACTTGAAAAAAAGCTTTCAGACTGGCGAAATAATTAGAAATAAATCTATTCCTAGCAAAATTATTACGTAAGCCATTTGTGTAGAAAGGCCTTTCTATAATGTATAGCAGTCCAAAGGGTATCTTTACAGCCCAACTTGCTGTTATTTGAGGGGGTTACGCGACAAGCGTAGATTAATCCTAGCCGGTGACGCTCTTAGACAAAGAATGGCATATGGTAGGTCACTATCATGATGACCTGTGAGAGTCAAGCATCCATATGCATGACCAAAACAATGTTCCTAGCTTTTAGCGTACTTTTGATTGCACCCTTTCCATCAGCGCGATTGGCTATAATAAGTTTATGAAAAATTGTTTTATATGGCAAATAAGATGGAGTAACGGATGAAACTTGAGATGATCGATAATGATTTTATATCTACATTAACTGCCTGTTTTAAGAAGGATAAGAAGCTATACCGAAAAATTGATGGGTTACAAGCGAAACTGGACAAAAACGAAAAAATCAAGTCAAAACTTGCTTACAAGCTTCATAAGCGGTTTGTTAAAAACAATATTGGAAAACTTAATGAACATACTCCCTACTACCGTGTGTCTCTAGATTCGGGTCGATGGACTGAGGTTGTTGTAACGAGATTGAAATACGATAATGAGTACATACCGGGCTATTCCGACCGGTATGCCATATTTCATCCGCTAGGCAGGTCAAATGTCAATGTACATATGGAGTTTAATATTAACCCTGAAGACTATGACTCGACATCAGCGGTGATTGATCAAGAGCAGCTTGATTTATTGGCGAATGACTTTTCTATTAAGCATGAGGATTGAGGATAATATTCAGACTTGTTAGTGGATATTGGGGGGCATGCAAGACCCTAAAATTGTTATAGCTTGCCCGAGCTGTGCCGTTTTTTAAAAAACTGTCGAGCTTCGATAGACTGGTCGCTTTGTTTAACATTTTTTAAATTCACTTTTATTATATTTACACAAAGTGCAACGTAAACTTATGTTCTATTGCGCTATGTAAATCGTTTGCTATACTACATCTATTAACTTCATAGCTCACTAAAATTATGGCGTCCCTCTCTAATCCTTTTAAAATCTATCTGTCATTGCTTGGCTCCAGTGTGTCCAAAAAAACAGTGTTCTCGCGCCTTAAGAAAATCTCTTCGATGCACGGCTTTGATGAGCCCAGCACTTATCCCTGGCATGAACTCGACTATCCCAAGACACTTGAAATCATCGAGGACTTAAAAGCGCAGCAGCTCAAGTACACCACCATCAACGCAATACTGTCCGCGATAAAAGGTGTGGCTAACCAGGCCTGGTTGTTAGGTTTTATGGAGGGGAATGAGTTTGCTAAAATCAAGGCAATAAAAGCCATTAAGGGTGAGCGTCTACCTACTGGCCAAGCGTTATCTAAACCGGACATCTGCGCCCTCTTTGCCTGCACTGAACTTGACTCCGATAAATCCAGGCGTGATCAGGTCATCCTCTCGTTAGGTTTTGATTTAGGTTTACGACGCGAAGAAATTTCGCAACTCAAAATCGCAAATGTGCGCCTTAAAGAGCAAGTGGTTAGGGTTGTCGGTAAGGGAAACAAGGAGCGTGAAGTGCCCTTAAATACGAGGTCAACAACGATTCTATCAGATTGGCTTAAGCATATTAATTCATTGCCAGTTAAGGGACTCTTTCTGCTTGGGCGTACTAACAAAAAAGGTGAGCTTTTGGACTTAAATGGCATCGACAATTCATCCGTTTGGCGCGTAGTAAAAAAGGTAGCCATGCAATCAGGTGTTGATTTTGATAACCTCCCCTCCACCCATGATATGCGAAGAACCCGCGTCACCGAGTGGCTGGAAGTGGGTAATCCACGTATAGCGCAGCAGTTAGCGGGGCACAGCCACATTCAAACCACGATGGGCTATGATCGTGCCGAGCTTGCTGATCAGATGAAAGATGTGCAGAGCAAGGCTTGAAGTCACGCCAATTTTTTTAATGCCAATTAAAATGAACTTTTGATTACAGTGTCCTGTTATACCCGTGTCACAAAAAGTATCGCTAATG
>NZ_JYNN01000086.1 GCF_000934765.1 Thiomicrospira microaerophila
TGAATTCTATAATCCCCTTTGACAATAAGTTGGCCGCCATTGATGTTGAGTGTGCCGCCAGAATGGATTAGATCACCTTCGATAATTAGTGTGCGACCAGCTAGATCAAGTGTACCACTGCGAAAGTGCAGGTTGGCATAAACATGACCATTTGTGTAAAAGGTACTAATCCATTGCCCCGTTGAATCTCGGTAGCTTTCTAGAACCTGAGTGTATGCAATTTTACGTTTTTCTGTTTCTGTGCTGCCTTCTGTTGAATCGCCTTCGTCAACACCGCTTTCGCCACTTGCGTCCTTGGCGATGACACGAATGTTTTCTGGGTTTAATAGACCATAGCTAACTAGCTCTGGTTCACCATAATATTCCACTTCAGAGGCAAGTCGTTGAAGTTTTATTTTGCCCGTTTGTGGTAGGTTAAATTCTGAGCAGCCGGTTTGCGGGTTGTGAGACTCACCGAGCATTAAGAAGGTTTCATTAGTGCTCAAATTTTTGGCTTCAATCAGGTAGCCGATGAGCGTTTCTTGATTATTTTCACTATGTAGATTGCCAAAACAAAACTGAATGTACTCACCTTCTTTAAAGTGGCCGGCCCCTGTGAAGGCATCCCACTGGGTTTTAAGTGGGTCATCGGTTTTGAGCTCAAGCCATCTTCGCGTTAGCGTAAAGCGTTCTATATCAGTCGTTTTAACGCCGTTGATGCCGTGACCATAGCCCTGAACACGCCATAGTAGCGTGCCTTCGACAAGCTCGGTATCGAGCTCGTTGAAGGGGTAGACGCATGTCTCATCTTTGCAGTAGGCATTGACGCGTTGCGCAGGCAGGGTTTGCGTGAATGCGTTAGCGTTGGTGCCCCATATTTGCAGTTCATAATAGGCAAAATCTGTGGAGTGGCTCCACTTGAATGCACGGGTATCCATTAAGTTGAGCACTTGCGCATTGCTTGGGTGCACGGCCTCAATATCAGGCAATGTCTTGAGTTGAGTGACTGGTGCCCCGATTTGGTCAAGGGCGAAATTTGCATCGGCTGGGTGGCCATCAAAGGTGTATTGCGCCATAAATATTTTGTTGACGGCATCGTAAGTTTGGCTTGTCTGACTATTGCGTTTAAATAGTTCATCAACAATATCCGCTTCATCGACTCCGACATAGTTGGCATATTGCGTCATAACACTGTCATACCAAGCAAGACGTAAACCGGCATTGGCGAAGTGTTTCCCTTCTTCTTGTTTGATAAAGAAGTGGGCAGGAAGTTGGATACGGTAAACACCATCTTGATCGGGTTTTGTTTGATTTGGGTCAAGGGTGTAGAAAAAATGTTCTGTGTGGTTTTCTGTGCTGAGGTCTCTCAAGAAAAAGGCAATACGTATTTTTCTATCATAGTCTTGAACAAATAGTGGCGTGTTATTAGGGCGATGGAGTTTGAAAGCAAAATGATAGCTGCCTTGATTTGGGTTATATTCAAAGCGACGCCCGATTGCCGTTGATGTGTTGGGCGTTTGATTAATCGCAATATAAGGAATCACATTAGGGTCTTTTTCTAAAGCCGTGTCTAGGCCATTACTCACGTTAGCCATGACAAACATTTTGTGGTTATCCGAAAATACTGTGTTACCTTTAACTTTGGCGCTAGTGGGTGGAATAATTTCGAGCTGGGCATCGATAGTGTAAATGCCGGGAGTGACGTGTACAATCCCTTTGTCTGTTTTATAGTTATTAACAATAGCACCGTGCTTGTATTTGGTTTCTATTGCACTTGCGAACCCGTCTGCAAAGGAAATGTAATAAAGTCCTTGGTTTTCGAATTGTTTATCTTTAGCGAGGTAGTCGATCACTGAGTTGGGTGTGCTTTGTTTGCTGTCATCGGCTTTGAAGGGCTTGTGTATCCAATTGTCTGTGGGTGTTGCACGTGCCATTTGGTTGAGGTGGTATTGGGTTTTGTTTTTGATTTGAATGCCCAGCACATCGATAAGGTAGTTTTCTTCGAGCACTTCATTGGTCTGGTTGGTAATGCCTGTAAGCGGACTGGTGAAGGTGCGGCCTGTTGAGTAGGGGTCGTCGTGCTCATGGCGTGCTACGTGAAATTGAATGCCGTAGAGCCCATCGTCGAAGTTGTCTTTTTGTTGATGTATGGCTGTCATGGCCTCTTTGCCTGACTCGCCTCGGGCCGCCGCAATCACATCGTAACTATAGGCGACTCCACTGGCCGCTAAAGTGGCGTTACGGTTGTTAATATTCCATGGTTGAAACTGGTTAAGTGGATGCTCACCATAGAGAAAGTAGTGGCTGTAGGCGTATTGGCCATTGCTAAATGGATCAACGCTATTGACTTCTTGCTTATCCTGAGCGCCATTATGTTGTATACCTGGATAGCGTAAAAAACTGTATTTATCAAACGCGACGGAAAAAGGGGCATAAACACCTTCTTGCTCCACTAAAAACGGGATACGTCTTGGTGCGGTAAATATGTCATAGGCAAATGGGGCGACTTGATTCCCCGCATTTGCAAGATCAACCGCTGCGCGTCCCCAGCCAATACCCGGTACGGCATACGTCGCTACACGTGTCAGAATGCTTTGTAGAAAGTCTTGGCCAATATTATCAACCTGGGTTAAAAATCCTTTCATTAACATTTTGCCGGAGGCGCTGACTAGCTCACCTTTATCAATCGCTTTCAGTGCTTTTTCGAGCTCTTTGGTTGAGCTCAGAAATTTAATCGCTTTACTACCCGTGTTGGTAAAGAGGTTAACGCCAATAGCAAAGACCATTGATTGTGCAATAAGCTGCTCTTTTTGATCAAGCTTTTCTTTTTCAATCAGCTTTTTATAAACCTTCATGACCTCAGAGATTTCGGCTTGATCTAGATCCGCTTTCAGATAATTTGTGTTTTTGTTGTAGGATACGCCCGCTGCCTTGTAGGCACTAACAAAGTAGTTTACTTTGTCTTGTGGGTTTTTTGGAAAGTAAAAGTATTCTTTTCCGGTGGTTGAATTTTTATCGGTAAAGCGGTTAAGTAAGGCTTGTAACATGGCATAGGTGAGCATGTCTTCTATGGTGTAATCTGCACTGAAGGCACCGGTTGAGCTCTTTTTACTTCCGGTGCTTTCATTGAGTTGCGCGCTCACTAGCGCATTGGTTTTATCTTCACTATAGGTTATTTTTCGCAATGAACCATCGGTTACAGTGTTGGCAATGGCTTGTTTTTTTACAGTAGAGAGGGCTTTAAGCGCCTCTTCTATTGTTTTAAAGCTCTCTTTGATATCGAGCACCATGACACCTAACTCACTTTGAGCGGGTTTTTTGATCGGAAAACTGGGCTCACTCCCTTCAGCATGCAAATAAAGCTCAATTAAATTGGTGAGTATTTTGGCGGTAGTTAGCGATAAGTTAGCATGATTGTAAATATAGTCAAACACATCACCATTAATCATGGATTTTTGCGCTTTTTCTCTAAGATCTTGACCTCTTGTTCGTTCATTGGTCACAATAAGCGGCTGGGTGGCGAGATCAACGGCAATAGAGACTAGCGTTGCGTAGTTCATTATGCTGGGCATCGATAGGCTGTCAAAATCGGTATAGAGATAGTATTCATTTCCAGCAACAATATCTTTTGACTGGTCTTTTTGACCTACTTCGAACGCGGTACAGGTCGTCACGACTCCATCTTGACAGGTGTTTTGAAGTCCTGAAAAATTGGCTAATTTGCCTATATTATTGAAGGCAAAAAAACCTTGTTGTGGTTTGAGCATTTTGGTATCCGATATCGCTAAACCAAACCAATCTTTAAACGCAATGTCTTCCTTATTAAGTTTATTGAGTTTATCTGCAGGGAGCATGCCATAGTGCAGGCGACGAGTTGTGTTGATGTTAACTTTGAATACGCCTTCGTCATCAAGGTTTATCTTGCCATCTTTTTTAGCTATCTCAAATGAAAAGCCGCCTCGAGTTAACTTGGTAAGGTCATCACTCGATAGAACCGGTGCGTTCCACAGCACTAGGCCTGCACATAGGAGTGTAATCGATAGTCGTTTTTTTAGTTGCAACATAATACCCTGCTTATAGAATTCTTTTGCTGAAGAGCACTTTGTATTCGAATTCTAAACACAATTAGATAAATATGCAAAAATAATTTACTTAAAATTTGCAAGCATATCAGTGTGATACAGAATATTTTTGTATAAAAATTATAACAAAACGGGCAAGAACCCCATATTTACAAGGGTTTTGAGGTGTGTGGTGCGGTTTTATGGCCGATAGTTTTTGTTCGTGTGATGGGGGATTTTTTTAATGAGTTCTCGCCAGTATTTTTCATCGCTCCCATGTAAGCCCGTTTGTCAAGGACTGGACAAAAGGTCGCAGAACAATACAAACTGTCATTCGATGAGTTAATGCGCCGCTTAAACCAAGGCGACCACTCAAAATCCTAACTGCATAAAAAACGCCCCAACTAAGGGGCGCACTTACTGCTCTAGTTTAC
>NZ_JYNN01000087.1 GCF_000934765.1 Thiomicrospira microaerophila
GAACCTACACCGGAACCTACACCGGAACCTACACCGGAACCTACACCAGAGCCTACACCGGAGCCTACGCCTGTTAATTGGGTGCAAGCTTATGAATTAACCATGTCTGATTTGGAACCTATGCACGAACAAGCCGTTTTTGCACAACTTAAAGGCGTGTCTATAAACTTGGGTGGCGTAGACCGTTATCTTGACTTTAACAGTCAACGAAGTGGCAGCACACAATCACAGGTGGAATCGATTCGCGCGCAGATATCAGAGCTGGCTCAGGACAACCCTGAATTTTATAAGTTTAGCGTATCCGCGCTTTCTGATTCCAGCGATGTCACCCACATAACGCAGACTTCTAAAATCTGGCTTGGGTATACTGGTAACAATGATTTTACAATTAACTATGTTGATTCTGAGATGCTATCAACGTCGGGCAACATCGTTCAGCACTGGAAGGATGTCAGTTTTGCACATGATCTAAACGATAACACTGTATTTTCAGATCAAGGCTTGTTGAATACTACAGTGAATGCAAATCAACAATTTGTGGTGTTTAGCGGCTTAACCGAATATCTTGCACAAGATCAAGATACCGTTATTGGTAGTCAATACAGTGAACAGGTGATTGTGCCTTACAACACCTCGGCACTGATTAATCTACTGGGTGGTGATAACCGTATTGTCATGTCTGGTTGGGCCGATGAGTATGCGCAGTGGTTTAATGGAAGCCATGTTGTGTATGAGCAAGGTGATCATCGCGTACAGATTGCAATCAACGCTTATAATGCCACTCAGATTGTGTTTAATGATGAAATTCACACGATCCAAATTGATCGTGAAACAAGTTCATTTTTAACCCAGATAGCCTATCTAGCTGACGCACCGATCGTGTCTAATGAAATGCCACATGACCATGTAGAGCTAAACGGGTTGCCGCTTTATTGGGTAAGCGATACCAGCGTGGGACCTTATCAAATGATTGGCTTGATTAAGGTCGATTTTGGCGATACGTTTAACACGGGTACAGGGGCTTTAATTAGCCCACAGCATGTATTAACAAATGCACATGTTATGGATAATGATGATGGTGGCACTATAGAGTCAATTGGATTTTATCAAGGTTTAAATGGTGAAAATATTCATACACTAAACCCCGCATTGGCAACAACCATATATAGTTTAAATCATGATGTCGATTCAGATAACTGGCCTGAGAATGATCTCGCTATTATTACATTGGCTGAACCGGTTGATGCGGACTGGCTGTTTTTCAATTTACTTGAAAACCCGCAAGATAGCTTAACCAATACCTTTGTTATGTGGGCGGGTTACCCTATTGAATATTTGCAACAAGATAACCCTGATACACCTTGGGAGGATTATTACATGTGGTCGGCCTTTGGACTGCTTGAGCATTACGCTGACACCGGGTATTTTAACGAAGACGGCATACCTGCCGATTCGGGTAGTAACAATTTATGGCTATCAGAAAACTTGCTGGGTTCTCAAGGTGCAAGCGGCTCCCCTCTTATTTACACTGAATCTTGGGGGGCAGAAAGCTTAATAGGTGTTTACTCGGGATACTATTACGATGAGGAAACCTCTACGCCTGTGGCGGTTAACATTAGCCCTGAAGTATACGCTTGGATTCAAGGTGTGCTAGCTGACTATGGCTATGGTGACTTTGTTTAAACGTTAAAGACACAAGATTGTCACCGTTATTTTAAACTTACCCAAACTTGGTCATGGATAACTCTTTCCAAGTTTGGTGTTAAATTCCTAATTCAACGAGGACGGTTTTACTTGATGTGGCCATCAAGCCAGCGCCTTCCTCTCCAAAGGCTTAAACCGTGTAACTCACGGCATACTTGGCTAGATTCATAGCCGCGTCGCGGTTTTGATGTAAATCGCGAACATCCCCACCCGTTCGGATAATCGACTCGGTGCGCTCATGATGGGTAGCGCGGCTGTTTGTTGACGCAATTGAGCGAGCGTAGGCGTGAGTAAGCGCCCTGCTTGATAACGCTGACCATTTGGCAGACAGATGAGCGTATTGCCCTCCATCTCCAGCTGGGATTGGGTGCTGTGGTAATCGGTTTCAGCAAAGCCGGTGAGTTGTTCGAACCAGTTCATTTTGATGGTTGGCCTTTTGTTAAAATAAATATCAACACTTAAATCAGCGGATTCTCCCTCATTTATCTGCTGAACATTTTAAGTTTAGGCACTGGCGTACTGTTATATGCAGTTAAGTTGAGATAAGGTTTCTAAAACAATGGACGATGTAGCCTATCTCAAAGACGTCAAAAACGCTTTACTCATGTTTGCAGCCAGTACACCTTGTTTGCTACGGATACCAATGATCTGGAGTGTCAACCCAAATTTTACCCCAACTCTCAAGTAGTGCTTGATCTGTCACATAGGGAGTGGCTATTACAGCCATTAAGGAGATAACACTGGCACTCATTTTTTGACAACAGTAACTATCATGAAACCACTAAAAATATACTTTTTCACAAAGGAATTTATCCATTTTTTATTGCACTCCACTTGCGTGTGATCACCTTTAATCCCAGCGCTTTCATGCGCTCAGCAATACGACGCGGCTTACCTTCAGTTTATCATGGCGCGCTAGCGCTACTTTTATGCGTCTTGCACCTATCGTTTCGTCATACTCTTCAACCAGCTTTTTGATGGCTTGATCAAGTTCGGCTTGGGTCTGGTTTTCTTGGTCTCGCTTGAGGCGTTGTGCCTGTTTGGCGCTCACATAACTGTTATAGCTACTGCGCTTAACATCAAATAAGCGGCATAAGTTGGTTACGCCATATTGGGTTTTATGTGCATCAATCCAGGCGTACTTTACTGGCTGTGTGCTGCAAAGTACGCCGCCGCCTTTTTTAGGATTTCGAAATCATATGTTCGATTTGCTAATTTGAAAATATAATCACACCCCTTTAAGTATCTGCCGGAACATGTATTTTTCAAAAAAGAAGACCTTGTTTACGTTCTTCAAAAACCATCCGTATCGCAACAACACCACGGCCAATAGATGAGTCTTTTTTCTCAATTAACTCAATATCCACTTGCATAGTCTCTATCATTTCAGAAATAGCTTTATTTAAAATCCTTTGCTTAATATTGCCGTAACTGTAGCTATCAGGAATCTCAAGCGCATGGCGGAGCTCATCAAGAGTGATGTCTAAGAAGCCACTGAAAGAATTTCCGCGCTTAACCGAATTCATAAGTTCAAACATGCGCCAAACATAATTTGTTGAAAAATTGGGAAGTGTGTTAAGACGATAAGAGCTAAATTTTCCTGCCAACCCTTGAAGATGAGGCATAACGTCTTCAGCAAACTTAATTAGCACTTCGCCTTTATCATCAAAATAGGTCACTCGTTGAACCCAACGTCCCTCTATACGAAGTTTTTTGTTTTTGTTATAAGTTTTGTATGAACGATCAAAGAGGCTACTACAGGCCTTCTGAAGCTCTGAGTATACTGCCTTACTTTTAATATTAAAGAATTCTGCAAAATCTTTTGCCTTAACTCTGTACTCAAGCCTTTTTGATGTTTCCATTGGGTTTATTTGAGCAATAGCCAGGACGATAAGACGCTTTTCCTGAATTGAGAGCTTTTGCGAACTCCGAACCAGTTCATTAGACTGGGTAACACTATGAATTTTATGGTCGCCCATTCGGCTTTTCATTAGGGATTTATGAGACTCTGGCATATCATTCTCAAGAATAGCCTGCTCTTCTAACTCACGTACTTCAATTTTTGATATGAGTTTTTTTTTAGCTTTTTCTTCAACAGATTTAAACTTATCAATAATACTAGAACTCATTTTTTAAACCCCATGATCGCTACAGAACCAAACTATAACACAATAGAATGTAGCGTTATAGTTTAGCTATAATACACAAATTTAGAGCAATTGGAATAGCGTTGATAATTTTTCTATTTAGCACCCTTTTTCTTCAACCCCAAATTTGTTATAGTTCCGCCGAGTAACCCTTCACCCTAAAATTGTTATATCTTAAACAAAGTACAAAACAATCTTATGCTTACACACACCCACTACTAGATTAGACCTATTATGGATTCACCCTAAAATTGTT
>NZ_JYNN01000088.1 GCF_000934765.1 Thiomicrospira microaerophila
TTGTTTTGTTCATGATGCGTCCTTGGATTAATTGACACGCTCATGATGGCAGATTTAGGATGGGGCGACTAGTATGGGTGCGGTCGGACGCTTACCAAAAATCACCCAATAAATTTGAATGCAAAGTCAGCATAGGTGAAGAGGTGATAACCTATCGACTCACCCCTCAATCGATTGACCCACCCAAGTCTAGTTCGCTAGTAAAGTGGATTGCCGACCAACGCTACCCGTATATTGCTGAAGCGTCAAAAACACAGTATGGCGTTAAATACCAACTGCTCACTGATCACACTGACTATCTAATTGAAATGGCGCGTGCGCAAACGGAAAAAACCGATGCCATCCCCTCAATGGTGCAAGTCCCGCAGATGCAAGTGAAAGGGCGCGAGTACATGTCAATGCCAATGTTTTCACGCAGACTCGATGATGGTCGGATTGAACCTACAGTATTGTTTCGTCGCGCACCTGATCAAGAAGACCCCGTGGTGTTTAGCCGCTATCTTCTAAACAAAATTGCCAATTTCCGACTAAAAAGACAACAACAAGCGAAAGAAAAAGCTGAAATACAATTACTGTTGAACTACTTAACTGGCTTATTAGAACCCAACAGCGTGATCGACTACAACCAACTAGCGCAACTCCATGCAAGCGAAACGCTGATCTGCTGGCTACGTATGGCACAGCTAAATAATGCACTGTTGATGGTGCTACCACAACTCATTGAAATAGCATTAAAAGCGAAGGACTGGCGCCGTTTTCACCATCGAGTAAGTGAGTCAATTGCAAATCTCCCCTAGGAGCCTGTCGGACTAAAGCCAATCGGCTGCCAGTACAAACCACTGGTATGCCCTTATATGTGTGACAATAGCATTGTTAATTCCAAAGTCTTATAAAAGCTTTTCACTCCGTCTACCTCGCTTATTTGCAAACTCAGCTAAATATCATCCAAGCACATAACATCAAAATCCCTGCGTATTAGACCTAGATATTAGCGATTATTGCATAAATTACAGTATACTCTGTATTTCGAATCTAACGCATATGACCCGTTTTTAACCCTTAGGAGCACGCATGGCAACCAAACATATTCACCTATGTCTCGTTTCAAAACAACCTACACCTAATTTAGTGCCTCTCATTGATCCCAATTTACAGGTTGATGAAGCCATACTGCTCCATACGGATAGTTTCAAACAACACGCACTTTGGTTACAGCAAGCACTTGCCATGTATCAAATCAAAACCCGTTTAGATGTGCTACCTTCTGCCGATAACATGCATCAGTTGCATGATTTTTTGATTCAATTGTATGAAAAATTAAAGCAAGAAACACCCGATTCAAAAATCTACTGCAACATAACCAGTGGCACCAAAACCATGTCCATCGCCCTATATGAGCTGGCCTTAATGACCGCCGATGAGGGAACCCAAGCTTATTATCAAAACCTTGATGACACCCTAAGCTGGTATGTACCCTTAACAACCGAACGCCATGAGATCATTGATCGCGTTAAAATAAAACCCTTCCTGCTATCGCATGGCGTGGATACACTTAATCAATCCCATTCTCGCGTCGCACCACAATGGCGACCCCTGATCGACGAATTGGTGATGAATTTATCACAATACCAAAGTGCTATTTCCACCTTGAATTTTCATGCTGTGTCAGCAAGCTATAACCCGAATTTAGTGAGCGAAAATGAGATTAAAAGCCGATTTCCAAGTTTGAACGCACTGCTTAAGCTGCTGCAAGACCATGGGCTCATTCAATGGCAAGGACCCTACATAAAGTTTCCCAGTGAACAAGCCCGCTTTTTCTGTGCTGGTGGTTGGCTAGAAGAACATGTGTACCACACTATCCGTAAAATGATGGCAAAAAACAAACGTATTCAAGACTTAGCCCAAGGGCTTGAGGTTTACAGCTTATTGCAAGGCAAAGCGAATACAATTAAAAATGAGTTAGATGTCGCGGTATTGGTAAATAACCGACTTGTGGTTATTGAGTGCAAAACCTACCAAACTGACAAGGAAAATAGTCCAGTGCCAGACAGCCTTTACAAACTCGACACACTTGCTAGCCAAACCGGCGGTGCATTTGGTCGTGGCATTTTTATCTGTCTTAACCCACTCAAACCCAATGATTATGAGCGAGCTAAACGCTACAACATCGAAGTCATCCAGGGTGATCGTTTTGCCCAGCTTCAAACCGCTCTTGAGCGATTTATATATTGAAAATCTAAACCTCTGAGGACAGCTTGCCTAAAACCCACTTTCTCAAGTTGTCCTCCAGTTTCATCAGATCATGGCTATCAAATATCGCTAAACCCTGAAGTTGAGCCGCCTTGGTGCGGAACTTCGAGTGTTTATCAAGGCGCTCAGTGGTAATATATGCCGCATGCGAAAGCACACCACCGAGTGACTTACGCAAACTGTTGATTCGATGAATATGATGATTAACATTCGCTGTGCCACCGGTTTTGCATTCAATAATCACCAACTGATTATTGAGCAAAAACATCACATCGATTTCATCCATCGCATTTTCATGATGGATTTTAGCGCCAAACGCAACATCCTGAATTTCAGTGATATCCTGCTGAAGTTTTTTAATCGTACGATACACCCAATACTCAAACCAACCCCCACCGATAATTAATCGCTGCCAATTTGGCGCCGGCTCTCTCATGACCACATGATGAGTTGAAACATTGAGTGTTATCAGGTTTTTCTTAGCTAATTGCTGTAAAAAACTCACCAGCAAATCACCCTGAAGTTCTGGTTTCTCCACCAACCGGTATCCCTGTTTCGTCAATGAAAACTGAATAAGGCTTTTTTGGTGATACAAACGAGAAAAGTCATGCAAGTCCCTGTAGCGTTGCATAGCGATAAACTTCACGGCCAAAAAATCAATCACCAGATTAGCAAACAAGGTTTCATGCTCACTGTATTGCGTAAATGTAAACATGGAAACATCATGCGCCATCAAAAACTCATCAAGCTTAATCGTATCGGATAGATTAAAGCCCTCGCGACCGCGAGGTTGCAACCAAGCCAACTCATCATTCGGTAGCACATAATAAATAGCGGCATCAGACTGACCAAACGCCATCACGGTGGCGACCGCATAAATCTTGGTGCCACAAGAAATATTAAACGCCATCTGCGCCATGTCTAATCCTTCGCAATGGGCTCTAAGCTCATCCACTAGCACCAACGCGTCAAACGCGGTGGATACTTCGCAAAGCTTACATCTTAAGCCATGATTCAGATAGACCGTCTCAAGGCGTTGCGCGTTAGGCAACATGTTTTCAGTATAAAAAACCCAAACCTCTTTGACTTCAAGTCGCTTGTCCAGCATGGGCGAGAGATTAGGCGTCATTTCATGTGCAGCAAAAACGCCGTGGATAGGATGTGTAGTGTCCAAAAGAGTGGTTTTTATCATGTTGGATTACTGTCTTATGATTAATTTAATGGATGGTATATTAGTGTAGTATTCACTGTTTCCAAGAAAAATTGCGCCAATTTAAAACTTAAAAGCTTGTGAAAATAGACATCCTGTTCATTATAGCCCGAATATTTCATAAAAAGGGGTGAAACTCGACTAACTTGTTGATATAATTAAGTTTCAACCAAAAAACTTTCGTAAACAACAATAGCGAGCTC
>NZ_JYNN01000089.1 GCF_000934765.1 Thiomicrospira microaerophila
TGTCGTGTCCGAAGTTATTTATCAACGGCAACGAAACAAGGCCTCACGAGTTCAGAGGCGATGACATCGCTTTTTAAGGGAGAGCCACTTCCTTTTATGACGGAGGCTATCACGCCCAATCAGGATGAGTAGCTTGTATGGGGTGAATAGTTACGTTCCCTTTTTTATTATTAATAGGTTGTCATACTAATAGTTATCACCAAAACCACCAAAACCACCCGAATCAAAAGAATCATAAGAATTGTCATAATACACATCATGGCTGGTGGTTGTAAAATCATCAAACTCTGTTGCACTAGAATCAATGCCATAAGGATTGCCGGCCACATCAACCCCACCCATACCGCCTATCATTGGCAAGCCATTGGCTGGATTAATCTCGGTTGCCTCAACACTTGAAACTGTATCGTTGTTACCAAACCATCCAGCCAAACTTGAAAATAATCCCATGTTCTATCTCCTTTATCACCAATTAATAAATTTTTCACGGATTATTGTACTACCCCGTCATCATATATTAGTTTATTAAAAACTTGTGAAAAATGACGCACTACTTTTGTTTAGGAGTCGGTATAAATCGTCCAATAAATGTCAAATTCTGACAAGCTTTTGGTTTGTTAATTTTTCTCTCTTTACATCTAAACTGTGTGCTCGATTGTTAAGCAGGAGCACAACGTATGTCTCGATTTCCCGCCATCATTGCTTATGACATTGTTTGCAATAAACGTCGTCGTCAGGTGCATAAGTCGCTTATTCGCTGGCGGATTAGTAGCCAAAAATCTGTTCATGAATGTCTTTTGAATCGTCAGGAAGCACAGGCCTTGTTTATTGAGCTTGGTGAAAAGATTGACCCTGCAACTGATCGTTTATTACTTGCTTGGTTAAATAATGATCGCCACATTTACACGCAAGGCGCCCAAGGCGCACGTATTGATTTTAATCAACCTCATCATGTGCACTAAGGTGGTTTATGGCAAAAAAAGTATGGCATTTATTGTGTTATGACATAGCTAACCCCCGTCGACTGTCGCGCGTGCATCGTTTGATGAAGAAGCGCGGGTTAGTAGCGCAAAAATCGGTGTTTTTTGTGCACGCGAGCGAACAAGGCATGCAACAACTTCTTGCTGACATCAAGGGTTTAGTCAATCAAAGAGAGGATGATATTCGCTCATATCCGGTTGCACACCCATCAAAGGTTTGGATGGCTGGCCTTCAAACACAAACCCAGCTTTTGGTTGAGCCTGATAGCACTAGCGCTAACAAAAACCAAAAAGGTGATGTCAATCAGAGTCACTGGATTTATACACTTTGGCCTTTTAAATCTAAAACAGTGCGAGATCAATCATGAGCAAACTACCTTTAATTATTGACAAGCCCGATACGCAGCTTACCCAACAATCGGGTGTGTTAGAGATCAAAACGCCTCTCCATCGAGAAACTCTGCCCATCCGATTTTTGGACAGTGTTGTTATATACGGCAAACCTATGGTGAGCTGTGATGTGTGGCGTGCTTTCAGTGAACATGCTATTGCTGTTACTTTGCTGCCGAGTAGAGGCAAAGGTGAACCTGCCTGGATGGGGGGAGGGCTAGCGGTCAATACACGGTGGCGACAACAACAATATGCGGCATTTTCTTCTTCAATCACACGCTTGCAGATAGCCAAATGGGTGATTGAACAAAAATTTGCGGCACAGAATGCACATTTATTGATGCATGGTTTGGCCAAGTTAGATTCGCACACTAATAATGCTAAAGATTTAGCCCAGCTAATGGGTTATGAAGGCAGCTCAGCCAAATCCTATTTTCAAGCTTTAGGTGGTCAACTTCATTCAGGTTGGGCTTTTAATGGGCGCAATAGACAGCCCCCCAAAGACCCGGTTAATGCGCTTTTGTCTTTGAGTTACACCCTAGCGGTTTCAGAAGTAAAAATGGCGATTGAAGTGGCTGGTCTTGACCCTTGGCTTGGGTTTGTTCATCACACTTATCCTGCTAGACCTGCATTAGCGCTCGACTTACTTGAGGCTTTTCGCCCGCAAATCGATCAATGGATTTGGCAAATTATTCATGAATTTGAGCACGATGATTTTAGTGTGTCAGATGCAGAAGGATGTCGACTTGCCAAAGAAGCAAGGCGTTCTTTTTATGCTAAATGGCATCAACAGACTCAGGACTGGCTGGGCACTGAACAAACCTTGCGCCAACTTATTAAGCAGTATGTTGAAACATTCAAAAACCAATTAGCCCTTTGTTTACCGATAGACACTATGGAGGAGATGAATCATGTTTCGATCGACCCAACCATCCCTTTTTGAGCAGGCTTTTAGCCCTGAGTCGATGAACCAGGCCTGGTTGCGATTTCGTAATGAAAAAGCACATTGGCAGCCTAAAGTTGATATGGATTTGCTCAAAGCCCACTTTCCCTTACATCTTATTACTTTAATCCGGCAGGTTGAGTCGGATGCCTATAGACCCGATCGTGTAAAACAATTTAGCTTAACAAAAGGTGATGGAAGCGAACGAATCATACAAGCACAATCTGTTCGCGATAAATATGTTCAACGTTGTGTTTTAAATGCTATTGAGCCAGTGGGTGAAGCCTTGTTTTATAACGACAGTTTTGGTTACAGGCCTAATCGGGGTGTAGAAGACGCCGTCTCTCGAACGCGCGATCGATTGCGTCAAGGACTTGAATGGGTGGTTGATGCTGATATTCGGCATTTTTTTGATTCGATTGCTCATAAACCGCTGATGCAACAAGTTCGCCGTCATATCAAGGACAAAAAGATATTACGATTAATTGAGCGATGGTTGGCAGAGGGCCCTCATCATAAAAGCTTGTTCGGCAGCCGACGTGGGCTTGCGCAGGGTTCTGTGATTTCCCCTTTTTTAACTAATTTGTATTTGCACCAGCTTGATGATGCGTTGCACAAGGAGAATATTCCATTTGTCAGGTTTGCAGATGATTTTGTTTTGCTAACCCAAACAAAGGAACAGGCTCATCTGGCCAGACACTTTGTTTCTAAGACCCTTAGTAGGTTGGATTTGGCGTTGCACCCCGATAAAACCAAAATCGTACATCACCCAAATCAAGGGCTACATTTTTTGGGGCGTTATATTAAGCCTATTAAGTAGAGTCCGCTCAAAAAATCAGCGAACAAGAAACCGAACAATTCGAACTCAGCGCTAATTTGTTTTTTTTCATGCGCTAACTCTTTTTAGTGATG
>NZ_JYNN01000090.1 GCF_000934765.1 Thiomicrospira microaerophila
AATCCTGTCAAATCTACAACTAGAGTATATCACCCCTAGACAGCATCGACAAATTAAACATAAGGGGCGTTATGAGAAGGGAGAATAAAAGTGGCTGTCCTTTTAATTCCCGCTCTTGTGGCACGAGCGTGCTGCTTCTTGCAGCAGTTGCTTGACCGAGCTACTGGCACGGACATCAATCCGTTCGGTTTTTGATAGGTTCAATGTGCTCATAGCAAACTCCATATTTATTCATTAACCCTATCTTAGCGTCCGGATGATGTCCTGACAAGTTAAATATGCGCAGATGTGCTTCGTTGGGCTCTTAATTCCTATCAATATCAAAGTGAGTGTCGTTTTTATTCTGGTATCCTTTTTATAAGTTGCATTACTTCAAGGCCATTAGGCCTGAATAGCCGCCAGTGCATCTGGGTTGGCCTCAACTATTTTAAGTAAGGCGCGTGCTGGGCCTGCGGGGCGAACGCGCTTTTGCTCCCAGTTTTGTAATGTTTTTGGTTTTACACCAATAAGATAGGCAAATCCTGTTTGTGTTAAGCCGGTTTTTTCTCGAATTGCTTTTACATCGGGCTCTGGAAACTCACGCACACGAACGTTTATTGGCTCACCACGCATGTGTTTGCCCATATCCTTAACACTGGTTAAGAGTTCTTCAAATTGTTGTTCATGCATGGTTTATTTCCTCTTGCATTAGCGCCGCCAATTTTCTCAGTTGGTCGGGTGTGAGGTCAGTTGCTACATTCTTTGCATACGCATAGAGCAAATAGCATTGTGACTTTTTAACCCAGTGATAATAAATAACGCGCGCACCACCACGCTTGCCCCTGCCCTTCATAGGCACACGCAGTTTTCTTAGTCCGAGCCCACCGGGTATAAGATCACCGGCATCTGGATTTTCTAACAAAATCGTTTGCATTGAGCGTAAATCTTCATCAGAAAATAATGCATCGGCACAACGAATAAAGATTGGCAGTTCAATAAAAATCATCATGAACATTATCCGCTAGAAGCGGATAGAAAACAAGGCCTTTGGCTGCTACCTGCGTGAAGTCTTGCTAAATGGGTCATCAGTCTTTATTCGGCAAAATGGGTCAATAGCGAAAATAATTAAACATAAGGGGCGTTATGAGAAAGGAATAAAAGAGAATAAAAGTGGCTGTCCTTTTAATACTGTCCTTTTAATACAGAATAAAAGTGGCTGTCCTTTTAATACTAGCTGAAAGAATAAAAGTGGCTGTCCTTTTAATACTACTTGAAGCCGTAGTCGGTAAACAAGTGGTGGGTTAGTTTATGACATCAGATGACAAAACGCCCCTTGATTGGGGCGTTTTTGTTTTGGGTTAAATGATAAGGCTGGGTTTTACGTTTCGGTCTGTTTTAAACGCTCTTTGAGCTCTTTGAGCGATAAATGGCAACGCTCTGCCACTAACTCTACCGATAAATTAAACTCTCGAATCATTTCGATTGCTTGCTCTAGTTGGCCTTCCAGCTTCAGTTCTCTTTCCCAGTTTTCTACGTTTTGTGCCAACATGCTCGGCTCCTTTATGATGTGTTCTACAGGTGCAATATTAATCATTGGGTAGTTCTTTTTCAAGTGAACCATCACCCATTTTAATACCGCCATCGCCAGTGCGCGTTGATCGTCGCCCAAGCCGTCTAAATAACCCACCAATTTTTGGGTACTGCGGCGGGCTTGGGCGTATTCGTGTGCTTTCTCAAAACTAAATATCGTGCTGATGCCGTTAATCACACTGTCGATTTGTTCATCGGGGATACGTTCTTCGTCAATCAGATAGTAATGCAGTTGTGGTTGATAGGGTTTTAAGTAATCCGGCAGATTGCGATATAGATCGGCCATCTGGTGTTTAGCCGTCCATTTGAGTTGGCCGTTATACAGTACCACAGGAAATACCGGCGGCAGACCTGTTTTGAAGGACAGGCGTTTTTGTTTATTAAGGTCGTCATAAAGTGCAGCGACATATTGAAGCATGCGCACAGGCATGGATAAATCCACTTCCGATTGAAATTCCAGCATCAAATACAAGTAAACGTCTTGCTCTGATCCTTTGAGTTTTGCTGACCACACCACATCCGAGTCACGTTTTTTCATCGCTGGGGTAATAAAGCTGCCATTCTCCTTTTGCAGTGAGCTAAAATCAAGATTGGTTACCAGTTCAGCCGGCGCAAAGCCTTCAATCAATTCTTGAACTAGCTCTTTATGCGAAAAGAGGAACTTATACCCTCTGTCGTGACTATGCTCGGTAGAGTCACCATAAAGCCAATCGTCATCATTTTCGGGTAGGTCATTTTGTTGTTGCGTCATTTATTTTTTTCACACTATGGATTTACTGGCGTTATTTTAGCACAAGAATTAAACTGACTTGATAACTTGCTTGACTTGAAATACTTAATCCAAGCCCTTATAGATAAATGTAATTGACATCCTCCCCGCCCTAAAGGCTAATGTATGCACACTTCTTTTCTCGTTCCCACGTCGTGCGTCACGGCCATTAAGTTAAGGAATAAATGGCTCCTAGCCTCCCTAATTGCCCTGTCACCCTGCGCGAAGTCGCAGGGTCTATTGCCGCCAGCGGCTGGATCCTGCGACTTCGCGCAGGGTGACGGTTCTGGGTAAAAGAAATGGGGCATCGCGAGGCCGAAGGCCGTGGCAATCTTTGGCAGACTGAGCACGCCCGTGAAAGATTCAGGCTTCGTGCTGACTTCGTTGGCCGCGGCGCGGCGCTCCTCGCAATGACCGCTTTTTTCTTAACTTAATGGCCGTGACGCACAGCGTGAGAACGAGAAAAGAAGTGTGCATACGTTAGCCCCCAGTGTTGGCGAATATATTGTCCAAGCCGTTTTGCATCCGCAGGGTGTGAACTTATAAAGCAACGGCGCTCTGTGGTGGTTTTATTAGCCA
>NZ_JYNN01000091.1 GCF_000934765.1 Thiomicrospira microaerophila
TAGGCAAATTGATCACGTGATAGCTCATGGGTTTTGCAGTAGTCGGTCTGTGTCTGTTCACTGCGTTGCCATTGATCAAGATGTGTGCGCCAAAAAGTGGCTTTTTTTTCATGATGCGTCCTTGGATTAATTGACGCGCTCATGATGGCAGATTTAGGATGGGGCGACTAGTATGGGTGCGGTCGGACGCTTACTTCAACCCAGCCCCGACGGACTAGCCCAAGCCTTTATCACCGGCGAAGACTTTATCGGCGACGACAACGTCTGCCTAGTGCTTGGCGACAATATCTTTTGGGGGCAAGGCTTCAGCCCAATCCTAAAACGCGCCGCCACCAGGCCAGCGGGCGCTACCGTATTCGGCTACCAAGTAAAAGACCCCGAGCGTTTTGGCGTCGTCGCGTTTGACGAAAACCAAAAAGCCATCAGCATCGAAGAAAAACCACAAAACCCAAAATCTAACTTCGCGGTTACCGGCTTATACTTCTACGACAACGATGTCGTAGAAATCGCCAAACAAGTTAAACCCAGCCACCGTGGCGAACTCGAAATCACCACCATCAACCAACTTTATCTAGAGGCAGGCGATCTAAACGTAGAACTACTAGGCCGAGGCTTCGCTTGGCTAGACACCGGCACCCACGAAAGCCTACTCGAAGCCGCCATGTTCGTCGAAACCATCGAAAAACGCCAAGGCTACAAAATCGCCTGCCTAGAAGAAATCGCCTGGCGCAAAGGCTGGCTCACCAACGAACAAGTCGCCCAAACCGCCAAAGCCCTATCCAAAAACGGCTATGGTCAATATCTAGCGGATTTGATAAACTGAACGCAATGTTATGACCTTTAATAATGAACAAGCAAAATACATTTCCGAAATCATCAAGATTGTTGCGATTGCGCAGTTTGGTTATTTTGGCTATAAATCACTAGAAACGCCAGATCATGCCATATTCTATATTTCTGGCGTCGTTTTTATAGCCCTATCGGCAATCGGCACTTTAATTTTAGGGCTTATAAAAGAGGATATTAAAAAATGAACGCAATGGACATAACTGTTTTAGTCGTTAGCATACTGGTTGGTGTATTAGGGCTTGCTTTTTATTTTTGGGCAAAAAAACAACACCACTAAAAACTCAAAACCAAACATTCAACACTCAAAATTAACCATTAAGAATTAACATGACCCCAGTAACCAAAGCCTATCTACCCAATAAAGACAAATACAAGTCTTACATAGACCGTATCTATGACACCGCTTGGCTCACCAATAACGGCACGCTATTGCAAGAACTCGAACGCCGCCTAAAAGAGCATCTAGGCGTAAAACACCTGATTCTAGTCGCCAACGGATCATTCCCTACAGCTCGCCTACAAAGCACTCGACCTAAAAGGCGAAGTGATCACCACGCCGTTTAGCTTTGCCGCCACCACCAGCACGCTTGCTTGGGAGGGGTTAAAGCCGGTATTTGCCGACATACACCCAACTTGTTTTAACCTCGACCCCAACAATATCGAACAACTGATTACCGAACACACCAGCGCGATAGTGCCGGTGCACGTGTTTGGCAACCCCTGCCAAGTCGAAGCGATACAAGCCATAGCCGACAAACACAAGCTAAAAGTCATCTACGATGCCGCCCATGCCTTTGGCACAAACTACACCGATCAAATGGTCACACACAAAGCGTATTAAACTACGGCGACATTAGCACCATCAGCTTTCACGCCACCAAACTATTTCATACCATTGAAGGCGGGGCGGTTATTACCAATGATGACGAACTCGCCAGAAAAATCCGTCTACTAATTAACTTTGGTATCACCAGCCCGACCACTATCGAATCGGTTGGCACCAACGCTAAAATGAACGAATTTGAAGCCGCGATGGGCTTATGCGTACTCGATGAAATCGACACCATCAAAACCGAACGCCAACGCATCTGGCAAAGCTATCAAACCGAATTACCACCAGGCCTGGTGCAATTCCAACAATGGAACCCACAAAGCCAAAACAACCACGCCTATGCGCCAGTGTTATTTGAAAGTGAACAACAACTGCTCAAAGTCGAAGCCAAACTAAAAGAAAACAACATCATCCCAAGACGCTACTTCTACCCAAGCCTCGATACGTTAGACTATTTGAAAGAACCTGTCATTGCGAGGAGCGACGCGACGCGGCAATCTCCAGCAACCAACCAGGCCTGCTTAATCTCAAGAGACATCGCCAGCCGGATTTTATGTTTACCCATCTACCCAGGCCTGGCCCCCGCCCAACAACAAACGATTTGTGGCATAATACAAAATCAAGTTGAAAACTAAAAACGAGGTCTGAACAATGGAAAGAGCAAAATTATCGTTTATAAAAAGTTTAGCCCATATAGAAGTTTGGCCGACTGGGGGCTATCAACAATATGTACCAAAAAGTAATGTTTCGGAGCGGTTAAACGACCATTGGACGCAAGTTGGAAAATATCTAAGCCGTGCCCTAGTGCAATATGAAGTCCAGCAAGCCAAACAAAAATGAACGCGAATACCTCATTGAATACAGACAATCCAACACAAGAAATGCAGCTCGTCAACTTAGTCGACGAGCTAGAGCAAGGTGAATTAACAACGGGGCAACAGAAGCAACTTGCAAAGTTACTCAGAAACTCACCGCCATCCGTTGTGATAACAGCAACACACCACCAAAGCTTTTCAGGGCCGATTCCTCCGCCAGAACAACTTAAACAATACCCTGAAGATGCTCGAAAACTCATTTTAGACATGGCCCATAAAGAACAAACCCATGCCCATAATATGAACGAAAAAGCCCTAAGCGGTGCGATTCAAAAAGACCGCCTAGGAGCCTGTCGGACTAATCAAACAATAATAT
>NZ_JYNN01000092.1 GCF_000934765.1 Thiomicrospira microaerophila
TCGATCACGCCGAAAGGCTTAACCATTAGTGGAATGAGCGCAGAGGATAAGTTTTATGATGGCAATACCCGCGCTACGCTGCTTGGTGGTGAGTTAGTGGGTGTCGTTGCGGGTGAGCGCTTAAGCTTTACGGGTCAGAGCGGTCAGTTTGCAAGCATCGCGGTTGGCACGCATGATGTGAGTGTATCGGGTCTAAGCTTGGTTGCGCTAGAAAATGCGGATATCAATAACTATACGGTGAGTATCCCTGAGAATATTCGCGCAACGATCAATCCGCAAGCCGGAACCGATACGGGTGCACAGCAACGTGATACTGTGGTGAATGTGCCTGAGGCGCAAACCCCCGTGCTCACGTCTACCCCCAGTTTGGTTGCAGATGCACGTGCGGCAGATGGGGTGGCTGACGCCATTCCTGCACCAGTAGCGGCCCCAGCAGAACCGGTGGCAGCAGAACCGGTAGAAGTTGAAACCGTAGAGGCTGAAACCGTAGAGGCTGAAACTGTAGAAGCTGAGGTTGTAGAAACCCAAACCACCGCAGCAGAACCTGCTGCTGTTATTGATCAGCCGGTAGTGCGCTCATCATCGGTAACGATCAATGGTGAAACGGTGGCGTTAAGCTTTAGCCAAACCGCAGAAGTGGCGACGCTTGAAGTGGGTGATGCCTCCATGGCCACGGATGAAGTGATTCAACCAGGCCTGGCTATCTATGAATCGTCAGGCGGAACCACAAGATTGGATTCGGTTGTGGATATCAGTGATCGAGGTAATTCGGTTTCAGCGACAGCCGGCTCAGCCGATACGGCACAAGCCAGTATTGAGATGAGCTCACCGGTTGTAGAGCAAACATCGATTAGCCTCACCAATGAAGAAGGGATTGAAGAAACGATGGAAGTTAGCTTACTTGAAGATGGCACTTTGGTGATTGATATGCCAGCCAATGCCAGCGTAAGCGATTCGCGCCAAGCCACCTTAATGGGTGTCGCGGCGGCCAAGCGTGCCGGTGTGTCGGTGGATAGACTCAAAGCGGTGGTGATTAATCGTCGATAAACAGGTCTGCATTCCCACGCACAGCGTGGGAATGAGGTTAAAACTTGCGTCGCGAGGCAAAAAAAACAAGCGTCATTGCGAGGCCGAAGGCCGTGGCAATCTGTTGCAGGCGGTGCACGCCCTTGAGAGATTGCCGCGTCGCTGCGCTCCTCGCAATGACGGTTTTCTTCTTAACTTAATGGCCGTGACGCACAGCGTGGGAACGAGGCAATGCACACTCTCAAGAGATCCCGGCCTTCGCCGGGATGACGGTTTTTTTGAACCAGTACACAACTGCATGGGGATGGCCGGGTCGCTGTGCGCCTCGCAATGACCGGTTATTTCTTAACTATTACTATGAATTTAGATGCGATTGCGCTGGCATCGACCAGATTCACCTTAAATTGTTAACAAACAAAAACAGGAAAACAATATGAAAACACTGATGTTTTACAACAATGTACAACCGTTAAACAAAGAACTGCACAAAAACCTAAAAGTACGCCAAACCGATACCCCAAACCTTGGCTTTGCAAAAGACACTAATGGTGTGGTGATTGCACTCACCGCACTCGCCCTTTGTTCAAAACACTATGTCACCGCGTTTGCCGCCACCAACGAGCAGGCGGATGCGTACGCGCTAATGTGTGTGCTGGGTATGCGTGATAACGAAAACCTCTACCTCACCGAGGACAACCAATGGGATGCCAACTACATTCCCGCTTTTGTGCGCCGCTATCCGTTTGTCATCGCCCAAAACCAAGACCAATACACCGTGTGCATTGACGACACGTTTGAACAGTTTAACGAAGAAGAAGGCCAACCCCTGTTTAATGAAGCCGGCGAGCCTACCGAATTACTGCAACAAAACCTCAACTTTTTACAGAGCTTTCAAAATGACAATCAGGCGACGCAAGGCTTCATCGACACGCTAAAAGAACTCAACCTGCTCGAACCCGGCAATCCACGCATGGAGCTCAACAGCGGCGAGAAAATTCAACTGAATGGCCTCTACGTTATCAGTGAAACCAAACTCAATGCCCTAAAACCGGCACAAATCAAAAAGCTGATGGAGCAAGGTTATCTCGGCCTTATCTATGCGCACCTGCTATCGCTCAATAATCTCAATGATCTCATGAACCGAATGGCCAAAACAATCCAAGCTGAAAAAACCACCACAGCCAACACTACAACCGACACGCAGGACGAGGTGGCATAATGCAGCAGGCCTGGTTAGCACCACAACTTAAAAAGCTCGCGGCGATAAGCGTTATCAGCGTGTTCAGCCTCAGCAGTCACGCGACAGCACAACAACCGAAGATAGAACAAACACACTATCAAGATTGGCTGTTGGTGTGTGCGGAACAACAAGATTCAAAGCAGTGTCAGATGATGCAAACCCTCTCGGTTGAGCAGGGCGAACAAAGCCAGCGTGTGCTTCAAGCGATTGTTACAAGAAACGGCGAGCAGCGTTTGCTTGAAATCAGCGTGCCATTAGGCGTGGATTTACGCCCCGGCCTGCTAATTCAAATCGATGAAGGTGAAGTCGGTTCCGCGCCCTATTTGACATGCAACGCCAACGGCTGTGCCGCTGTGATCGCGTTAGATAATAAAGTATGGCGTCAACTCAGAGCAGGGCAGAAGGCTAAGATCGGGATTCGTGGATTAGGGCAGCCTGAAAACACCCTCTTGCAGCTATCGCTAAAAGGTTTTACCGCCGCCAGTAATGCGTTGATCCAAAATTAAGGCGTCTCGTCATCCCGGCGAAGGCAGGAATCTTA
>NZ_JYNN01000093.1 GCF_000934765.1 Thiomicrospira microaerophila
CTCTTACGAGGGGTTTAGATGTATGGAGCTTGGCGATGACCTACTCTCGCATGGGGAGACCCCACACTACCATTGGCGCTGAAACGTTTCACTTCTGAGTTCGAGAAGGGATCAGGTGGTTCCATTTCGCTATGGTCGCCAAGCAATTCGGTTTTGTAAATGGGTTTTAGCCATTTACTAAAATTCTTTGCTAAGAAGTAATCTTTGCTTTGTAATAGGATACTGTATCTTGGTTTCGCTTTTATCTCAAGCTACACATCAGTTAAGTCACTTTTGAGTTGTATAGTTAAGCCTCACGAGTAATTAGTACAAGTTAGCTTCACACATTACTGCGCTTCCACACCTTGCCTATCAACGTCCTGGTCTTGAACGGCTCTTTAGAAGACTTAAAGTCTAGGGAGAACTCATCTTGGGGCAAGTTTCCCGCTTAGATGCTTTCAGCGGTTATCTTTTCCGAACGTAGCTACCCAGCAGTGCCATTGGCATGACAACTGGAACACCAGCGGTTCGTCCACTCCGGTCCTCTCGTACTAGGAGCAGCCCCCCTCAATTCTCCAACGCCCACGGCAGATAGGGACCGAACTGTCTCACGACGTTCTAAACCCAGCTCGCGTACCACTTTAAATGGCGAACAGCCATACCCTTGGGACCGACTTCAGCCCCAGGATGTGATGAGCCGACATCGAGGTGCCAAACACCGCCGTCGATATGAACTCTTGGGCGGTATCAGCCTGTTATCCCCGGAGTACCTTTTATCCGTTGAGCGATGGCCCTTCCACACAGAACCACCGGATCACTAGAACCTGCTTTCGCACCTGCTCGACGTGTCAGTCTCGCAGTCAAGCACCCTTTTACTCTTGCGCTCATTGCACGATGTCCGACCGTGCTGAGGGTACCTTCGCGCTCCTCCGTTACTCTTTAGGAGGAGACCGCCCCAGTCAAACTACCCACCATACACTGTCCCTGACCAGGATTCACTGGCCGAGGTTAGAACCTCAATACTATCAGGGTGGTATTTCAAGGATGGCTCCACACGAACTGGCGTCCGCGCTTCATAGCCTCCCACCTATCCTACACAGATAGTATCAAAGTCCAGTGCAAAGCTATAGTAAAGGTTCACGGGGTCTTTCCGTCTAGCCGCGGGTACACGGCATCTTGACCGCGATTTCAATTTCGCTGAGTCTCGGGTGGAGACAGTGTGGCCATCGTTACGCCATTCGTGCAGGTCGGAACTTACCCGACAAGGAATTTCGCTACCTTAGGACCGTTATAGTTACGGCCGCCGTTTACCGGGGCTTCGATCAAGAGCTTCGCTTGCGCTAACCCCATCAATTAACCTTCCGGCACCGGGCAGGCGTCACACCGTATACGTCATCTTTCGATTTTGCACAGTGCTATGTTTTTAATAAACAGTCGCAGCCACCTGGTCTCTGCAACCCTCGAGTGCTTACGGAGCAAGTCCTTCACACTTAAGGGCACACCTTCTCCCGAAGTTACGGTGTTATTTTGCCTAGTTCCTTCACCCGAGTTCTCTCAAGCGCCTTGGAATTCTCATCCTGCCCACCTGTGTTGGTTTGGGGTACGGTTCTTTATAACCTGAAGCTTAGAAGATTTTCTTGGAAGCATAGCATCAACCACTTCGTCCAAAAGAGGACTCGTCATCAGTTCTCGACATTAAAGACCCGGATTTGCCTAAGTCTTCTGTCTACCACCTTAAACAAGGACTACCATCGCCTTGCTGGCCTAGCTTTCTCCGTCTCTCCATCGCAGTTATAAAAAGTACAGGAATATTAACCTGTTTCCCATCGATTACGCTTTTCAGCCTCACCTTAGGGGCCGACTAACCCTACGTCGATTAGCGTTGCGTAGGAAACCTTGGGCTTTCGGCGAGGGAGCTTTTCACTCCCTTTATCGCTACTTATGTCAGCATACGCACTCGTGATATCTCCAGCATGCCTGACAGCACACCTTCACAGACTTACACGACGCTCCCCTACCATGCCTTACGGCATCCGCAATTTCGGTACTATGCTTAGCCCCGTTAAATCTTCGGCGCAGGCCGACTCGATCAGTGAGCTATTACGCTTTCTTTAAAGGGTGGCTGCTTCTAAGCCAACCTCCTGACTGTCTAAGCCTTCCCACATCCTTTCCCACTGAGCATAGTTTAGGGACCTTAATTGGCGGTCTGGGTTGTTTCCCTCTTGACAACGGACGTTAGCACCCGCTGTCTGTCTCCCATGATTGCACTTGTTGGTATTCGGAGTTTGCAATGGGCTGCTAAGCCTTGACGGCCCGCTAGACCATAACAGTGCTCTACCCCCAACAGTGAGACATGAGGCACTACCTAAATAGTTTTCGGGGAGAACCAGCTATCTCCGAGCTTGATTAGCCTTTCACTCCGATCCACAGCTCATCCCCTAATTTTTCAACATTAGTGGGTTCGGACCTCCAGTTGATGTTACTCAACCTTCATCCTGGCCATGGATAGATCGCCCGGTTTCGGGTCTACTGCATGCTACTGATCGCCCATTTAAGACTCGGTTTCCCTACGGCTCCCCTATTCGGTTAACCTTGCAACACACAGTAAGTCGCTGACCCATTATACAAAAGGTACGCAGTCACCCC
>NZ_JYNN01000094.1 GCF_000934765.1 Thiomicrospira microaerophila
ATGCTCGCGATTATAAAGAAACGCCCCGAGATGTTTTGGGTATTGTTAGAGGCAGGCGCCCAAGTCAATCTGGTTGATGAATGGGGTTGCACACCCTTGAGGTTAGCCCAGTTATTTGAGCAATCTCAGATGGTCAGAGGCTTGGTGCAAAAAGGGGCTGATTTAAAACTGGGTCAGCTTGAAAGTTGCTATATTTATCTGGAAGAAACGGTCGCCGCCTAAGTGGCATCAAGTAGCGAACTTATTAGCTGGGCACTGTTCATCTTGGACATGTAGAATCACAAACTATTTAATGGGAATAATCAATGAGCCAACCCACGATGGATCAAACCACACTTTTTAATGAACTCTTTAGTGCCAGTGGGTTGAAGGCGTGTTTTGAAGCACGCTTTATTGACTCACCTACACGTGGCATTGATCGTATCAGCGGTTATGAATTTGCCTTAATGGATGAAGAGGTATTTGATGTCATGGCCCAAAAGATAGCCTCTGGCCGCTATCGATTTTCGCCCTACACTGAAAAACTAGTCACAAAAGGTCGTGATAAAGCGCCACGCATGATATCCATCGCCACTGTTCGTGACCGCATTGTACTTCGCCAGCTCAATCGCTTTTTGCAACAGGTTTATCATCAGCGCGTGCCAGTGTCCTTGCCCAAGCGAACCATTGGTTGGGTCATTGATCTTGTTTCAAATATGGGTCAGCAAGATAGTTGGGTATATAAAGGTGATATCAAGCGTTTTTATGATGAAATTACGCATAGCGCACTAGTGAATACACTTTCACAAGATATTGTCTCTTCACCAGCACGCAGTCTGATTGAACATGCACTCATTACGCCTACCGTGCCAAAACGCACGCCGCGAAAACACTATTACCGGTTTAAACCTTCAGTGGGTGTGCCGCAAGGTTTATCCATTTCTAATACACTGGCTAACCTCTATCTAGAAGCGACTGATCGCACTATCAAAGCACAATTTCCAGCCGTGCATTATTTTCGGTTTGTGGATGATATCTTGATCATAGGTCCACGAGATCAAGTGGTTGAAGCGGAGCGTTGGCTTCAACTTGAAGTGAAAAACCTAGGTTTAGCGCTCCATGGAGATGAAACCAAGCGTCATCTTAAATCCTTGGATGAGGGATTTGAGTTTTTAGGTTATGTGTTTAAACACGGCGAGCGTAGTGTACGTGAATCGTCTTTATCGCGATTGTATGTTCGTTTGGCTAAATTTGTGTCACAGTTCAATCATGCATTTGCTTCAACTAAACCTAACAATGAAGATATCGATGAGTTCATTGAACGCCTTAACTATCGGATAAGTGGACTGGTGTGCAGTGAGACCCAGCGTCATTATGGCTGGCTCGCGTATTACCACCGTATCACCGATTTACGGGTTTTGTTTGCATTAGATGCTTATGTAGCTGATTTGCTCGCACACTCAAAGGTTTTTCCACACGATCGAAAAGAAGAAGTGAAAAGCTATGTTCGTAGCTACTTTGTAACAAATCATGAAATGCATAAACAAAACTATATTCCCACTGTTTGGTTGGGTGATAATCCTCAGGCGCAACGAGCTAAACTTGCTGCATTAGGTTTAGACATTGAAGATGATTTTGTCTACATGGATGGTTGAAGTTGCTATAATTGAGTGCGTGCGCTCTGCGGCAGATAAACACTTATCTGTAGATCGGCTGATAAGCTCAGACGATATTAGTGTAGATACGATTTTTTCCTTTTAGGGGATGCACTTAGACAGGTAACTGGATCTGAATGTATATGGCTGCAGTTGTTTTCAGAGCGCACTTTTTTTGTCGAAAGTATTTATCAAATACCCTTTATACGCCTTCAGCGACGTTTGAGTTTTTTAAAAAAAGACCTTGAGATGTCACATACACATGATAAACTAATTCTTAGAAGCACTCTGCATTTATCCTTTGGATAAATACCTCGTTAATTTAGTTTAGCAAGGTCAGCACAGTAGTTTGTATTTTCCCTTTAGGAAGGCACTTGGGCGCTTAACGTGGACCCAAATGCATCAAGTCAATAAGATTTCCTCAGAGTGCTTTTCTATTCTAAATCCTTTCCAAAAACATTCATACTAGCTTGCAGTTAGCACGTTTTACTTCTATGCCATTTTCCAGTTTGTAAATTTCAATAGACTGTCCATGCGCACCAAATTTTCTAGCAGGCTTAGAATTTTTGTTGTTTACATCAATCGTGTAGTTGCCACCAAAAAATAGACCACGTTCAACACGGCATTCGATTGTTTTTCCCTGTTTATAGGCCTTATCGGTTGAACTGCTGCACGCTAGTAGAGTAGGGAGCGTTAATAACAGCATGATGATGGGCTTTATCCATTTCATTCCAAATACACCTAAGCACATTCATAAAAGGCTTGAGCCTAACTCGCTTTTTCAGATTGCTTTTTTCCTACCCACAATATCTCGATCAAGCCCTCACCCAAACGGTAGGTAAGGCGCGCACTGACCATGGCCTCGGCCGATTGGGCACTGACTTTAGCCAGC
>NZ_JYNN01000095.1 GCF_000934765.1 Thiomicrospira microaerophila
ATGCTCGCGATTATAAAGAAACGCCCCGAGATGTTTTGGGTATTGTTAGAGGCAGGCGCCCAAGTCAATCTGGTTGATGAATGGGGTTGCACACCTGTGCAGTTAGCTCAGGTATCGGGGCAGTCACGGATTGTTGCCGGGTTGCTGAGAAACGGCGCTGATCTTAATTTGGGTCATCAAGGTTCATGCTATCTTTATATTGAAGAGCGTTTTATGGATTTGACGCTACTGCCATCTTAATAGGGTTTTGCTGTTTCTTACATGCTCCTAGGAGGACAGGGCAAAGTTACATACAGGGCGGGCAAAAGTGTAAGGTTGGTAAATTTATAAATGTAAGAATCAAGAAGCAAGAAAATTTAGTGCGTTTCATAGCCCTCGTCCAGACCATAAACCAGATAAGAAACAGCGAAGAGAATTGTCTAGAATTAAGATGGGTGATTCCTAAATTTGTATGTAGATTTTGACTTAGGTAAACTGCATTGATTGATCTAGAGTATGTAGTTAGTTAGTACACACAGAATGAATACAATAAAATTTGTGACTATTTTTAAGCTCGCCTCCCCATGTTAATCGGACAATAAAAAAAACGTTACTCGGACAAAAGAATCACTCAAATTTCCCCCTTTTTTATGCGATTAAAGCAAGTGAAAAACAGTTTATAGACAGCTAGATACATCCCACTCCCTAAACCCACCAAAGAAGCATGACACATCCAATTTAAAACACAATAACACATATAAAACAATTACTTAACAAAGACCCATCTAACCGACCAACAACCTCAAGGTCATAAATGCACTCACCATCAAGTCAAAAAAACTGATTCCACCCTCCCCAGAAATACTATTCAACATCAAAACAAAGCTAAAAGAGACATAAAGAGGACAGATTGTAGACAAAAAAGACGAAAAAGAGACAGTGTGAAGACAAAACGCATTCAAAAACAATGCAAAAACATGTGAAAAAACACAAATTTAAGTACCTGTACGTATAAAAGATACTTTGATTTATGAAAATCATTGACTACGACACACTCCAACACGTACCCGCTGTTTCATCTCAAAAAGTTTGATAAAGTTTAAATACACGCAAAGAAAGGTAATAAAAATGGAATCAAATAATTTAATTCATCATCAACAAACATTAACAAGATTATGTTTTGATTTTAGAGAAATGTTAAGCGAAGGATTTAGCATTCAGTACATCGTAAATCAGCATTATGACATCATCATAAATTTTGTGCGATCGAACCTTGTCAATAAATCGGGTCCCTACACGCTTGAAAAATTCTGTGAGTTAACTGAGTTAAATTTATTTGCTGTTAAAAAAGCAATTCAGCGCTACAGAAAAAAACAAAAAGAAAACAATGTTATTAAAAATCAACAAAACAAAAAAGTAAATATGGATTTGGAGGCAATTAATAAAAATAGCCACGAACCAATGAATATATCAAATATATTTAATGCCACTAATTTAAATTCTGAAACCATTTCAATTATTAAAGAAAGTAAAGAGTTTAGTCTTGATACGGGTAAAGGTATTTTTAAACTTATCTTTAAAGACAAAATTAATGACGAAATAATTTTTGATGCTTATGCAAAAAATGGCCAATCAAAAATTGCACAAATCAAGCGTTTTAATACTCACATCAACACATTTATTTAATTAATTAAGGAGTAATAGGGGTGAATAATAAAAAACATATTTACATTAGTCATGGAAATAAAGGTGGAACTGGAAAGTCATTCTTGGCAGTCATGATTGGCTCTATTTATGAGCTATATGACATTCCTTTTTTGCTGATTGACACTGATGCAAATCAAGTTGGGGGTCAGCCCGATGTTGGCCCCCGTTTTGAGCGATCATCCAAAGCACAGGTAGTGTACGCCCCTTTAACAGGTGAAGACAGTGCTGAAGATTTGCTCGCAGAATTGTTTGAGATTATCGAGAATTATCGGGGCGAGCACATCATTCTTAACACGCCTGCTGGCGCATCTGAGCAGTTAGAGCGTGTAGGTGAACTCATTGGAATGACGTGTAGCGATCTAGAAATCGACATTCATGTTTTCTACAATGTCTTCAACTCCACCCTTGCTGTCAAACAAGCAGAAGATCTATTAACTGGGAGTATTGCGCGCTATGCTACAGATTACTACATAGTAAAAAACAAGTTTTTTGGGCTACCACAGTTAACACCTGCACTTGAAAAATTGCCCTGTTTTACGCTACCTATCATTCACAGTAACGTCATTGATCGACTTAATCAGAATGAAAATTTCGCACAAATATTATCAACTTTACCCGCTTTTCAACGCGCCCAACTGAGCCAAGCTTTCACGAATTTGGCAAATAATGGTTTTTTAACTGCATTAAATATTATTAATAACAACAACAACAACAACAACAACAAC
>NZ_JYNN01000096.1 GCF_000934765.1 Thiomicrospira microaerophila
TGGCTAATAAAACCACCACAGAGCGCCGTTGCTTTATAAGTTCACACCCTGCGGATGCAAAACGGCTTGGACAATATATTCGCCAACACTGGGGGATTGAGAACAGCTTACACTGGGTGCTGGATATGGCATTCAATGAAGACCAGTCACGTGCTCGAATCGGTCATGCCGCTGAAAATCTAGCGATAATTCGGCGTTTAAGCTTGAATTTATTACGTCATGCGAAGGGTTCAAAGCTGGGCGTAAAGAATAAACGACTACAAGCTTGTTGCGATGACGGATTCAGAGAGTCGATCTTGCAACTCTCTCCCATTGATACTGAAAAAAAGGGTGAAGTTTTAGGTAGCTTTTTATAGTGCGATTGCTCTGCATCAAGACGTCAAAACAAAAGCTGAAAAGCTTGGTTAAGCCTCGCGCAAATTTGTCATTCATTAATTGACGTAACTTATTGTAAATTTCCAGTCCGAACCAAACGAACATTAATTGGAATAGAGTGCTTGCGATGAGCGTAGCTGTCGGCACCATTATGAAAGTAGACAGCCCACACTTGATCACCATACCCCAAAGCGGGTGAAGCAGACCAATACCAACTTACTGCCGTATTCGGAAACACCGAAGAAAAAATCGTTGGTTGCTGATAGCTACCCTCACATCCACCATCAAGTTGCTTTCTTCCCTGCTTAGCTATTTGTCCGTTTTCATCGAGTTTGCTTTCTCGTTGTTGGCCAGAGCTGCAATATACAAGCGTCTGTAGTTCGTCCATTGTAGGCAAACGCCAATCAGTTTTATTTGCAAAATGGGCTTGTTTTGCGGCATCTTCAGCCTGGCTAAATCTGTAACGATTAGCACGCCCCATACAACTGCTCCCAGTCCAATCTTGCCCCAAACTACAACGCATCCAAGTTACATCGTTTAACTTATCATAAACTGTCCCATTACTGTTAACTACATAACGTTCTATGTAAGGTCTATCTATGCGCTCTCGCCTCGCTTTTTCTTCAGCTTCAGCTTTCTCTCTTGCAATACGTGCATTTTGTTCAGCCTCTTGCCTGGCAATAATACCTAAAGGAGTAAGGTTAATTGTTAAATTAATTCTTAGTGCAGGTGATGTAAAATCTACAACAGTAAAGTTTTTTCTCTCGCCACGATATTCATGATACTCATCTATCGGCTTAACAAGTTGAATATGATAAGTACCTTCTGCAATTTTTACATCAAAGGTTTCTCTTGAACTAGAAGGTGTTTCACCGCGAAAATGGCCATTAATAAATACTTTCGATCCGGGTACATTCGATGAAATTCTTAATGTAGCAGAATCATCGGTCGGTCGCATGAGTTGTTCTGGACTCACAATAAACCCTTGACCCAATTGACTTGACACACCTGCCTGAACTTGATGACCTCCAATTAGCATCAATGAACCAAGTGAAATAGCTATTATTTTCCTAAATTTAGATTTAAGCTTCTCTTGTTGATTTCTCAAACATATCGTTATCATAGTATCAAACCTTTTGTTTATATTGGCATCTTCATTTATTAAATTATGGCTAATAAAACCGCTTATTAAAATCACCCCATTACACTTTCAAGCTATTACCTGCAATAGCTACCTTGCACTTCAATTATTGCTAAAAAAGCCTATACTAGCCTGAATATTTCATAAAAATGGTGAAGATCTCATAACTTGTTGATATAATTAAGTTTAAACCAAAAAACTTTCGTAAACAACAATAGCGAGCTCACCATGCGTAATACTAACCCAAATACACTCCGTTTTCCAGCTATCAATGCCAAAACAAT
>NZ_JYNN01000097.1 GCF_000934765.1 Thiomicrospira microaerophila
CAAGGTGAGCGCGATATCCGCATGCTTAAGGTGCACCAGAAAGTATCAGGCTGCTTTCGATCAATGGGTGGTGCGAATATCCTGTGTCGTGTCCGAAGTTATTTATCAACGGCAACGAAACAAGGCCTCACGAGTTCAGAGGCCATGACATCGCTTTTTAAGGGAGAGCCACTTCCTTTTATGACGGAGGCTATCACGCCCAATCAAGATGAGTAGCTTGTATGGGGTGAATAGTTACTAAAAATGTTCAGATATTTTAAGAGGTCTAAACTATGTCTACGACGATTCAAGCGGAAGTTCCAGATTTATTATGGCAGCAAGCTCAAGCCTATGTTCATCAAGGCAGGGCTGAGAATATAGAGTCGTTACTTTCTGAATCGCTACGTCGCTATTTGGAGTCCCATCAAGTTGTCCTGACAGAGCAATTCATTCAAGAGGATGTTGAATGGGGCTTGTATGGCGAGGACTGAGTCACTTGTTGTTGCTGATGCGGGTCCCATCATTCATTTAGATGAGCTCGGTGCCCTTGATGTAGTGAGTGACTTTCAACAGATTTTAGTTGCAGAAGCCGTTTGGCAAGAGGTGGAGCATCATAGACCTCAGGCACTGCAGAATAAAGCTATCCATTGGATCAGTGGGACATGAAAGGACAGTCACTTTTAAATTGACGGTAAGCAATCTGTTATCATTTTAAGCCATTTCATTCAACCTAAAGAAGATTCCAAACGGTTTATAACTCTTAATTTAACCAGTTTTGTAATCGTAGGCCGTCTACTCGTTCAAACTCTTTTAAATTGTTGGTCACTAAAATCGTACCAAGGCTTCTCGCATGACCAGCGATGTGAAGATCATTTACGCCAATTGGTGTGCCGGCACGTTCAAGCTCAGCGCGAATTTCACCGTAATGAGCGGCAGCTTTGTCATCGTACTCTATCACGTCTAAGCGACTGCAGAAGTCTTCAACAGCTTGAAGATTCTTGCTCCTGAGTTGACTTTTCTCTACGCCGTGTAAAAGTTCGCCAAGGGTTATCGAGGATATGCCGAGGTGCCCGGAAAATTCATTAAATTTGTTTAATACTTCAATCGGGCGACGTTTAATCACGTAGATGCAGATATTGGTATCAAGTAGAAATTTAATCATCAAACGATTCTCTGGTCGTTTCGGTTTGTGCAGGGCGCTCGTTTAAAAAGTCTTCACTCGCGGATGTTTCAGGGCACAAGAAAAAGCTATCCCATGTATTTTCAACCGGTGTAATAATTCGATCTTTGCCCAGTGTGCGAATAAATACTTTCTTTACCTTGGAGTCAAACCGAACGGAAACGGGCAAGCGCACAGCTTGCGTTTTGTTGTTTTCAAAAACGGTTGCGGTAATCATTGAACTCTCCTGTTGCTATATGTTTTTAGTATATAGTATTCTTGCTATTAACGCTATTTTGGTTTCTCAAAAACTTAACTTGATTTTTTGCTAGTGCTATCGCTTGTCCAAAGCAATAAACATCTTTCAAAACTCAATCGTGCCTAGCTCATAAGTTATTGACGCCCGACAGAATCCTAGGGTTGATTTACCCTTTTTTGTAAGTTTAAGCCGCTTTTCGCTCCAGTTATTTATTAACACTTCAATTGGGCGATGTTTAATCGTCAAGTTGATGTTTAAAATTTGAACAAAAACTTGTGCCTCTTTTCAAGCTGTCTTACACTGTATGAGACCTTTGCAAAACCCAGCTATTCCCAAAGTTAAATTTTCAAATTCGACTTTTTTGAACCGTGGTCTTGCA
>NZ_JYNN01000098.1 GCF_000934765.1 Thiomicrospira microaerophila
GTTTCAGGTTCTATTTCACTCCCCTTCTGGGGTTCTTTTCGCCTTTCCCTCACGGTACTGGTTCACTATCGGTCGGTAGAGAGTATTTAGCCTTGGAGGGTGGTCCCCCCATATTCAAACAGGATTTCACGTGTCCCGTCCTACTCGTTTTCACAAAAATAAGGTTTTCGCATACAGGACTATCACCTTGTATCGTTGGCTTTTCCAAACCATTCTGCTAACCTAGTCTTTGCTTAAGGGCTGGTCCCCGTTCGCTCGCCGCTACTTAGGGAATCTCGGTTGATTTCTTTTCCTCCGGGTACTTAGATGTTTCAGTTCCCCGGGTTAGCCTCCCATAAAGGGATATCCTCGAAAGGATGGGTTTTCCCATTCAGACATCTCCGGGTCAAAGGTTATTTGCCACCTCACCGGAGCTTTTCGCAGGCTATCACGTCTTTCATCGCCTTCTACCGCCTAGGCATCCACCGTGTACGCTTAATCACTTAACTATACAACTCAAAAATAACTTATTAGTAAACTAACGCGTTGGCTTTGACCTTTTGTATTGACTTATTTATTGCTAAATAACTCAATCAAAGCGTGCTTTTTGAGCATACAACGTAACTAAGATTCTTCGCTGACATGTTCGCTTGAGATTGCTCATCAAGATACATGTATTACCTATTACTTCAATCTAGTTGGAGACTAGATTGAATTCGTTATAACGATCTCATCAATCATTACAACGTCTCTTTGCAGAGATTACTTCCTAATTTTTAAAGAACTTCGGTTATTACCGAGAAGCGGAATACTATCACCTGCTTCTCTTTTTGGCAATAAGAACCGCTCATATATTCTTGGTTAGTTTTTATATTTTCGCATCTCATTATATGATTTGCTTTTTAACTAACTAAAACCACATGAGCGGTTGTTATTGGTGGGTCTGGGTGGATTCGAACCACCGACCTCACCCTTATCAGGGGTGCGCTCTAACCAACTGAGCTACAGACCCAATTTGTTTAGGCCTGATTTGCGCGCTTGGCACCGACCTGCTTAAATTGGTGGAGCTATGCGGGATCGAACCGCAGACCTCCTGCGTGCAAGGCAGGCGCTCTCCCAGCTGAGCTATAGCCCCTTTAAGTTTTTCTAGATAATTCAGAGACAATTTATGTGAAAGCGCAAAGACTTGCCGTTGCTATTTCTTAAAGGAGGTGATCCAGCCCCACCTTCCGATAGGGCTACCTTGTTACGACTTCACCCCAGTCATGAATCACACCGTGGTAACCGTCCTCCCGAAGGTTAGACTAGCTACTTCTGGTGCAACCCACTCCCATGGTGTGACGGGCGGTGTGTACAAGGCCCGGGAACGTATTCACCGTGACATTCTGATTCACGATTACTAGCGATTCCGACTTCATGGAGTCGAGTTGCAGACTCCAATCCGGACTACGATCGGTTTTTTCAGATTAGCACCACCTCGCGGCTTCGCAACTGTTTGTACCGACCATTGTAGCACGTGTGTAGCCCATCCCATAAGGGCCATGATGACTTGACGTCGTCCCCGCCTTCCTCCGGTTTATCACCGGCAGTCTCATTAGAGTTCTCAACTTAATGGTAGCAACTAATGATAGGGGTTGCGCTCGTTGCGGGACTTAACCCAACATCTCACGACACGAGCTGACGACAGCCATGCAGCACCTGTCTCACA
>NZ_JYNN01000099.1 GCF_000934765.1 Thiomicrospira microaerophila
TTGCAATTTGTTTGCATATTAAAACTATTTGCATTTTGTAGCAAATTGCAAAAAAATTAGCATCAAAATGAAGACAAAATAGGTTGTAATTTGGTTTAAACAAGTAAACAATCCCCAAAGTCAGCTGAATAGGCTATCGCTTCATCTTCAAAACACACAACTCCAGCATTTAATCGCAATCCAGTTTTAAATGTGCGATTTAACGCAATTTTAGGGGTGCTGTAGACGTTTTCTCACCATGGCATAATATAAGGTAGCGGTTGACACAAAAAGTCGCCTCATATCGCCTATTTTTAACCGGCGTTTATCGCCCACCGCTTACTTTTGACCTTGGACAAATTTAAGCGGCAAAAAAACCTCAATCTTCCGACCAAAACTTCCAACACTCAACACACCAGGCGAAGCTCTATTCACCACCCTTCAGCCCGATAGGGGTGATTGGTGGTGGTTTTAAAGTGCATGCAAGGCTCAATTATAGGTCGTTTTTGAGGGTACTTTTAGGGGTGTCCTGTTCCTATGAACTGTAAAACAGGGGTCGAGATTTGCAGCATTAGGAACAGGACTACCCAAAAAGTAAATCATAAACCATGGAAAATCACCCATTTTTGCTCGAATTTTAAAATCTCAATGTCATATTTAGCCGAATTTGAGCTACTTTCGATACATTGCATGCAATTCATTTTTTAATTAAAAATAGGGGTGTCCTGTTCCTATGAACTGTAAAACAGGGGTCGAGATTTTTTATGTAAAAAAACGATTTAATTAGGGGTGCTGTCTCCTACGGAACAGGACAGGGTTAAATTTAGCTTAAAACGCCTTATTTTGCCCGCTTTTTATACGCAATACTGACAATCATTAAGGGGCGAAGCCCTGCAATGAGTTTCAGGTGAATTTGAAGTCTTTAAAAACATCTTATTAATGGCGAATCTTAATCACGGCAATTAATCCCTTTGATGGGATTATTTGTCGTGGAATAAAATGCTTATATTTTTAAAGCTTTGAATTTTACTTTTTGGGGGGTCTCGTTCCGTAATATATATCAAAGAGAACGGGGGTCGAGATTTTAAAATTTTAGGGTGCAAAAATCGCGTTTTTTTGCTCTTCCATTTTGATTTGCAAAATGGACGTTTTTTGAGCCATTTTTTTGCGTAAGCGTCCGACCGCACCCATACTAGTCGCCCCATCCTAAATCTGACATCATGAGCGCGTCAATTAATCCAAGGACTCATCATGAAAAAAACAACGCAGCTCGACAAAAAAGCCACCTTTTGGCGCAGTCAGCGTCGCTTGCATAAAGGACCACGAGTCAGGACTGGGTGCGCATGGGTGAAGAGGTTAAAGAGGTGCTGGATATCGTGCCCGCGCGTTTTTTTGTTGGCCGCCACGTCTATGTCAAGTACCGTCATCGCCAAACAGGTCAAATCGTCTGTGACTTACGCCCCGCCTGCCTAATGGATGGCAGTTATGCCAGTGCGGAGCTGCTTGCTCAGGTCGTGAGCTCTAA
>NZ_JYNN01000100.1 GCF_000934765.1 Thiomicrospira microaerophila
AACAACAACAACAACAACAACAACAACGAGGATACAAATCATGAGTGATCAAAACCAGGACTTTTTAAGTGAGTCACAAAACTTAAAAGCAGATATTGCAGATATTATTTCAAGAGCTAAAAGACAAAGTCAGTCTAATACACAAGCTGGCAATCAAGCCCCCACAGGCTTAAAAAAATCTTTAATCGATACGATATCACAACATCCAAACTTTTTTGAGATTAGCAAGCTGGTTCACACGCTAGATGATGAAGATATCATCATCGCTATGATGTCGCTTTTCGCACAAGGTCACGTAACTGAATTATCGAGTCTGCGAAGAATAAGAAAATTGGTTGAGAGTGAAAAGTTAAACACACAAAGAATCGTACACGAAGAGCTAAATAATTTTGATACTTTTAAAAAAATAGCACTACGCTCATTAACGATGCATCAAGATGTCAAAGCGATTCAAGAAGTACTCAATGACGTTTTAGAGAGACTCGATAGAATTGAGCAAAGGGGGGTAAACAACAAAAGATTTTTATTTTTTTAAGCTTATAAGATAAGCACATATTTTTTTATTATTCATTTAGGAGTTTCAAAACATGAACAGAGCATTATTTGGTGAGCTAGCTGAGTTGTTATCAATTTTTGAAAATGGAATACAAGAATCATTTCATATGCACAACACTAACATGATAGCAAGCAGAAACAGCTACTGCATGAGTGACACTATCAAAAAACAAATTGTTGATTTAAACAATGATGCGATTGCGTATAATCTAGCACTGCTTAATCGACATTTTGTGAGTTTAAAACAGGGTGTACAAGATTGTATAAACTTGGTACCCGACTTGCCAAAAAATTAATCTCAAGGCAATCTAGCAAGCTTGAATGAAGTCTATATTCAAGCTTGCTATTAAACTATGCCGTTTTTAACTGTGATATTTTATCTCATTAATTCTTTCATTCTGAAGAACCTGAATCCTGTGACAAATCTTCTCCAAACTTTTAGTGCTTCATGATATTTCACTATCAGCCGTTTCAGTTAATATAGTCTTATCTTATCAAAAATCACGATCCTTCACCTTTAAAAAATTTTAGGCAAATATCGGAACATATCCGTTCATAACGACCACTACTTGATTGACAACAAACACCAATTGAAGATCTGCATGAATCTCACATTTGATGTTGCTTAACATTCTCTTTAATGTGACATCAATATCAACTAATTAAAATGTGAAATATCCGGATTGGTGATGATCGTTTACGCTATATTCGCGTTCAAGAGTCTAGAAACCTTCAAGACCGTGTTCGCGATCCGATGCTTGAACAATTGAAACATGATACTTTTCAGATTATTCGTTTTGAAAATCAACTCAGAGTAATCCCAAATTACGATGTAAGCGTCCGACCGTGCCCATACTTTACAGCACAGGCCTCATCGCCTAACATACGTCCATGTTGATTAAGCGTGGTGTTTAGGTTTCTGGAAG
>NZ_JYNN01000101.1 GCF_000934765.1 Thiomicrospira microaerophila
CACTAAAAAGAGTTAGCGCATGAAAAAAACAAATTAGCGCTGAGTTCGAATTGTTCGGTTTCTTGTTCGCTGATTTTTTGAGCGGACTCTAATTATTGCAGATCATGTCATTATTGGCGCAGGTGCATTAATTTTAAAAGACATCACCAGGCCTGGTTGCTATGTTGAGCGTGGACGTATATTGGAGTCAAAATGACAAATTCAGTATTTATTATTGCAGAGGCAGGCGTTAATCATAATGGCTCGATTGACTTGGCTAAACAGCTTGTCGATGTAGCGGTCGAAGCGGGCGCGAATGCCGTAAAGTTCCAAACGTTTAAAACCGAGCAACTTGTCACCCAAGCAGCACAACAAGCTGACTATCAAACCGCTAACACCGGCGTAAAAGAAAGCCAGTTTTCCATGCTCAAACGCTTAGAGCTAACCGCGCAGAATCATCTAGATTTAATCGCCTACTGCCAACACAAAAACATTGAGTTTATGTCTACGCCCTTCGATATGCCAAGTATTGAACTACTGCACCGGCTAGGCATGCCGCGTTGGAAAATCCCTTCAGGTGAAATAACCAACTACCCCTATTTAAAACAGATAGGCGGATACAATAAACAGGTCATCCTCTCAACAGGCATGGCGGTGCTCGCTGACATTGAAGCGGCCATCGAGGTGTTAATAGCGGCAGGAACCGCCAGAGATAATCTAACCCTTTTGCATGCCACGACCGATTACCCCACTCAAATGCATGATGTCAATCTTCTTGCGATTCAAACCATGGCGCAGGCGTTCAAACTCAAAGTCGGCTATTCCGATCATACCCCGGGCATCGAAGTGCCGACCGCCGCCGTTGCCTTAGGTGCAAGCATTATCGAAAAACACTTTACGCTAGACAAAACCCTACCGGGGCCGGATCACAAAGCCAGTTTAGAGCCGCATGAACTCAACGCCATGATTCGTGCAATTCGAAGCATTGAAATCGCCCTAGGCGATGGCATTAAACGTCCCAGCGCCAGCGAGCAAAAAAACAAACAGGTAGTTAGAAAAAGTATTGTTGCAAAAACAGCCATTCAACAAGGTCAGCAATTTAGCGAGCAAAATCTAACCATAAAACGACCAGGCCTGGGTATCTCGCCGATGCGCTGGAACGAAATCATCGGTCAACGGGCCCAAAAAAACTATCAAGCCGACGAGCTGATCTAAGCCAGTCTACATTTATCTTGAAACTACGAATACAAACCACCCGCGTCGCGAGGAGCGCAGCGACGCGGCAATCTCTGACCAGTCGCGCACACCCCCGTCATTCCGGCGCAGGCCGGAATCTCCAGCCAACTGCGCAATGACAAGTTTTTCAACCAGTAAAAAATCCATTTAAAAACCCATCCGAGCAGGCTATAATTTTCAACAAGTTAAACCAACAC
>NZ_JYNN01000102.1 GCF_000934765.1 Thiomicrospira microaerophila
GTGAATTCACCGCCGTTGTCACCGGCAACCGGGGTGCCGACGTTGCCGGCCACGCCTTCAACGGCCGATACCGTCAGCGGGTCGCCATCCGGGTCGCTGTCGTTGGCCAGCACGCCATCGGCCGCCACTGTGAGTAGGCTTTTTTCATCCGTGGTGCCACTGTCATCCACCGCGATCGGCGCGGGGTTGCTGACCGTCAGCTCAAGCTCGGCGGTGGCGAGCCCACCGTTTCCATCATCCGCAGTAATGGTGATGGTGTAAGTACCAGCCGCCCCGCCCTGGCTATCAGACGAGTCAAGCGTACCGGTGATCATGCCGGTATTGGTATTGATAGCCAGAGACGCAGGTTGCCCGGATATCGAGAAAGTCAGGTTATCGCCATCAACGTCCGTAAACAGCGCTGACGCATCATAAACAATGTTCTCGGAATCATCCGCCGCCAGTGTATCGTCGGCGCTGGTAGGCAAATTGTTGATGGCATGGCCATCGCCAGAACCAGGATTACCGACCAGATCTGTATAGGTTGCATCGGCCACACTGATATCAATGGGCGACGAGCCTGAAGCCTCAAAGTCGGCCGTCCAGGTACTGCCATCGACCTGGGTGAAGTTGCTTAACATGCCGCCATCGACGCTGACATCGGTCTCATCGAAGCCGAGCACATCTTCCGAGAAGGAGAAAGTGATCTCTGTTGATCCGCCCGCAGCCAGTGAAGCATCATCAGAGCTGATTGTCAGAGTCGGTGGAACCGTGCTCTTGTGGCCGCCATCTGTCGTATCGACCGGATCACCATTATGATCCGTCGCACTCGCCGTCACGGTCAGCGGACCATCCACCAGACCCGACAGGTCGGCAGTCACCAGATAGGTGCCATCGCCCTGCACCACCGCACTTGTGGTGACTGTGGCACCGTTCTGGTCTTCAATCACCAGATTCACGGTGGCACCGGCCGGCACGTCAGTGGTGGTACCGCTGATCGGCACCGCCGTGTCGTTGCCGCCATTCACATCAGCCAGCTCGACGGTGATCGCACCCGCCAGGTTGTCCAGCTCGGCGGTCGCCGTGTCGGTCACGGCATTGCCGTTATGATCCTCGGCACTGGCAAGAACGCTCAGCACGCCATCGGTCAGGCCGCTGACGTCCACATCGGTCAGGCTGTAGTTGCCATCTGCATCCACGGTGGTCGTTACAACCACCGGCGTGCCGCCGTTTTCAGAGGTGATGGTGATCGTCACCTCACCGTTTTCTGGAACGTCCTGGCTGGTGCCGCTGATGTTCAGGTTGCCGTCGGTGGAGTCTTCCGCCGTGACCGTCAGGTTGCCGTCAACCGCATCCAGATCCGCCGTGTCCTGGGCCGTGACGGTGTTGCCGTTGTTGTCGGTCGCCACCGCATCGATGGTCAGTTCGCCATCGGTCAGGCCGCTGACGTCCACGCCTTCCA
>NZ_JYNN01000103.1 GCF_000934765.1 Thiomicrospira microaerophila
GTAAAGTCCATTGCCGCAAACCCCATTTTTGCGACCATCGCATTAAACCGGTTATCACGGTTTTTGTTTAAGAACTCACTCCTCGCCAGTGACATGGCATCTAAAAACAGATCGCTGGCCTGTGGATTAACCCGACGCTCTTGCTCAACAAACAGCTGTTTTTTAACACGATCAATCTGATGGCACAAATCAGTCTTGGCTTGATTTACCTGATTAATCATCTCGAGCACAGCCACCTCATTACATACCAACACGGCGGCATGAACAGCGGGCTTATCGCTGATCCAAAGATCACACACCTGATCTGCAAGCCTGCTTAACTCAGATTCACTTAATCGCGCTGGATAAATGGCACGGGTTGCCGGCTGGCTATCACTCAAAGGTCTAAAGCCGCTGATAGCCAACTGATGATCAAGCAGCACCTGTTTAAGCTGGGCCATGAGCTCAATCAGGTTTTGTGCCGCCACTTTTAATGCGTGTTGATCCATACCCTAGCCATACACATAATAGATAAAAACATAATTATAACAGTTTGTTAGCGCATTTATTGATTTATGTTACACACTAAAGCCCTCAGACCATCCCTTCAAACATTCCCTAGCCCTGCCCACCATTCTGCCCCCTTCTCACTCCCAAGCCAACCAACACACGCGGAGTGAAGCCGACGCGCATGGGTCGCCACCTAGGCTAAAGGCGTACTGTTACAATGTGATCATGTTAAGCCCGTTACACTTAGATTTGTGATACCAACAAGATTGAATATCAACACACTCAGTGTTACCCTAATCAAGTTCACATTTTCTAGAGGCCACCTGCATGGAAACAGCAAAAATCATTCTCGCTATCATCGCGATTGCCGTACTGGCTATCATCGCTTACAGCGGTGATGATGTACTAGACAAACACGCTAAAAAATAGCGCCTTAGGTTTCGGCTTATTCAGCCCTCAAGATACTACACAAGGTTAGCCTACGCATACGCGCTTCCAAGCGGCCTACGCGGCAGTAAACCGTACGCGTGCGCTCTTGATCTCAGCCATCATTCTTCCAAGCTGCCTACTCGGCAGTAAACTCCTTGGCATAGGAGTGAAGGATTTTCACGATCTTCCAAGCCGCCTACTCGGCAGTAAACATAAATTAATAGCTGTGCCACCTTTAAGTGCAAAAACTGGCTCGGTTGCGACTACAGGCAGCATTCTTATGAGCAACGAAACCTGTTTGTAGTGTGAGCTATCTTTATCCATTGTTTTGTTCACTTTTTTTGGCGGATAATATCTCGGGCACTGTGATTTGATATCGCTCATCAAAACGTCCTTTTTCGACAACCTGACGCTTT
>NZ_JYNN01000104.1 GCF_000934765.1 Thiomicrospira microaerophila
GCGACCATCGCATTAAACCGGTTATCACGGTTTTTGTTTAAGAACTCACTCCTCGCCAGTGACATCGCATCTAAAAAAAGATCGCTGGCCTGTGGATTAACCCGACGCTCTTGCTCAACAAACAGCTGTTTTTTAACACGATCAATCTGATGGCACAAGTTGGTCTTGGCTTGATTTACCTGATTAATCATCTCAAGCACAGCCAACTCATTACATACCAACACAGCGGCATGAACAGAAGGCTTATCGCTGATCCAAAGATCACACACTTGATCTGCAAGCCTGCTTAACTCAGATTCACTTAATCGCGCTGGATGAATGGCACGGGTTGCCGGCTGGCTATCACTCAAAGGTCTAAAGCCACTGATAGCCAACTGATGATCAAGTAGCACCTGTTTAAGCTGGGCCATGAGCTCAATCAGGTTTTGAGCCGCCACTTTTAATGCGTGTTGATCCATACCCTAGCCATACACATTGTAGTAAAAAACATAATTATAACAGTTTGTTAGCGCATTTATTGATTTATGTTACACACTAAAACCCTCAGACCATCCCTTCAAACATTCCCTAGCCCTGCCCACCATTCTGCCCCCTTCTCACTCCCAAGCCAACCAACACACGCGGAGTGGAGCCGACGCGCATGGGACACCACTTAGGCTAAGGGCGTACTGTTACAATCAGTTTTTGAATAAAGTAACACTAAAACAATGCCAATTGAATCGATTGTATGCATGGATTGATCTAGAGTAAGTAGTTAGTAAACACACAGAATTAATACAATAAAATTTGTGACTATTTTTAAGCTCGCCTCCCCATGTTAATCGGACAATAAAAAAAACGTTAATCGGACAATAGAATCACACAAATTTACCCCTTTTTTATGCGATTAAAACAAGTTAAAGACAATTTATAGACAGCTAAGATACATCCCGCTCTCTAAACCCACCAAACATGCATGACACATCCTATTTAAAACACAATAACTTTTATAAAACAATTACTTAACAAATACCCATCTAACCGACCAACAACCTCAAGGTCATAAATGCACTCACCATCAAGTCAAAAAAAGTCAATTTCACCATCAGCAAAAATGCTATTCAATTCAACCTAAAACAAGCTAAAAAGAGACAGAAAAAGGACAGATTGTAGTCAAAAAAGACGAAAAAGAGACCTGCTCATTGGACCCTCACCCGGTGCACTCGGTTCGTAGAGATAATCCCAGTCAAACACCCGTGTCATGGCTTTGTTGGTTAAACACTCCAGCATCAAGTCCCAGTAAGACACGTAATAGCCAAACTGGCG
>NZ_JYNN01000105.1 GCF_000934765.1 Thiomicrospira microaerophila
GTTTCGAAGTTGGCTAGAATAGCTGGCTTACTGAGTGAGAAACACTTGCTTAGTGAACGAATTAAGTTCTTTAAAAATCAGGTAATTCAGAGATAATTTATGTGGAAGTGCGAAGATGCGCCGAAGCAAAAATTAACTCGAAACGACAAATGAAGTATAGGTAGAAGCAATTCTTCCATGTTAACTTTGTCAATTCCGAGTGTTTTATATATGTTCAAGATTAAACTGAAGAGTTTGATCCTGGCTCAGAATGAACGCTGGCGGCAGGCCTAACACATGCAAGTCGAACGGTAACAGAAGAGCTTGCTCTTGCTGACGAGTGGCGGACGGGTGAGTAATGCATAGGAATCTACCCTCTAGATGGGGATACCGTAGGGAAACTTACGTTAATACCGAATATGCTCTAAGGAGTAAAGGTGGCCTCTACTTGTAAGCTATCGCTAGAGGATGAGCCTATGTTAGATTAGCTAGTTGGTGAGGTAATGGCTCACCAAGGCGACGATCTATAGCTGGTTTGAGAGGATGATCAGCCACACTGGGACTGAGACACGGCCCAGACTCCTACGGGAGGCAGCAGTGGGGAATATTGGACAATGGGCGCAAGCCTGATCCAGCCATGCCGCGTGTGTGAAGAAGGCCCGAGGGTTGTAAAGCACTTTTAGCGAGGAGGAAAGGTTAGTTGCTAATATCAACTAGCTGTGACGTTACTCGCAGAAAAAGCACCGGCTAACTCTGTGCCAGCAGCCGCGGTAATACAGAGGGTGCAAGCGTTATTCGGAATTACTGGGCGTAAAGCGCGCGTAGGCGGATTGTTAAGTCAGTTGTGAAAGCCCTGGGCTCAACCTAGGAATGGCGATTGAAACTGGCAGTCTAGAGTTTAGTAGAGGGAAGGGGAATTTCTGGAGTAGCAGTGAAATGCGTAGATATCAGAAGGAACATCAGTGGCGAAGGCGCCTTCCTGGACTAAAACTGACGCTGAGGTGCGAAAGCGTGGGGAGCAAACGGGATTAGATACCCCGGTAGTCCACGCCCTAAACGATGTCAACTAGCTGTTGGTCTTATTAAAAAGATTAGTAGCGCAGCTAACGCGATAAGTTGACCGCCTGGGGAGTACGGTCGCAAGATTAAAACTCAAAGGAATTGACGGGGGCCCGCACAAGCGGTGGAGCATGTGGTTTAATTCGATGCAACGCGAAGAACCTTACCATCCCTTGACATCCACAGAACTTTCCAGAGATGGATTGGTGCCTTCGGGAA
>NZ_JYNN01000106.1 GCF_000934765.1 Thiomicrospira microaerophila
CATCCGCCTGCTCGTTGGTGACGGCAAACGCGGTGACATAGTGTTTTGAACAAAGGGCGAGTTCAGTGAGTGCAATCACCACACCATTGGTGTCTTTTGCAAAGCCAAGGTTTGGGGTATCGGTTTGGCGTACTTTTAGGTTTTTGTGTAGTTCTTTGTTTAACGGTTGTACATTGTTGTAAAACATCAGTGTTTTCATAGTGTGTTCCTGTGTTTGTATCTTTAAAAATTTAAGGTGAATCTGGTCTATGCCAGCGCAATCGCATCTAAATTCATAGTAATAGTCCTTGTTAAGAAATAACCGGTCATTGCGAGGCGCACAGCGACCCGGCCATCCCCAGCCCGTTGTGTACTGGTTCAAAAAAACCGTCATCCCGGCGAAGGCCGGGATCTCTTGAGAGTGTGCATTAACCTCGTTCCCACGCTGTGCGTGGGAATGCAGACCGGTTTATCGACGATTAATCACCACCGCTTTGAGCCTATCCACCGACACACCGGCACGCTTAGCGGCCGCGACACCCATTAAGGTGGCCTGGCGCGAATCGCTTACGCTGGCATTGGCTGGTAAATCAATCACCAGTGTGCCATCCTCTAGCATGCTGACATCCATTGACTCCTCTACACCTTCTTCATTGGTGAGGCTAATCGATGTTTGCTCAACAACCGGTGAGCTCGTCTCAATACTGGCTTGTGCCGTATCGGCTGAGCCAGCTGTCGCTGAAACCGAATTACCCCGATCACTGATATCCACAACCGAATCCAATCTTGTGGTTCCGCCTGACGACTCATAGATAGCCAGGCCTGGTTGAATCACTTCATCCGTGGCCATGGAGGCATCACCCACTTCAAGCGTGGCCACTTCTGCGGTTTGGCTAAAGCTTAACGCCACCGTTTCACCATTGATCGTTACCGATGATGAGCGCACTTGCGGCTGTTCAACAACAGCAGGTTCTGCGGCTGCGGTCTCAGCTTCTGTGGTCTCAGCTTCTGTGGTCTCAGCTTCTGCGGTTTCTGCTTCTACAGTTTCAGTTTCCACAGTTTCAGTTTCCACAGTTTCTGCTTCTACAGTTTCAACTTCTACGGTTTCAACTTCTACCGGTTCTGCTGCCACCGGTTCTGCTGCCACCGGTTCTGCTG
>NZ_JYNN01000107.1 GCF_000934765.1 Thiomicrospira microaerophila
CGGGTCATGGCTGAGCTCCGGTTAAAAGGTTAACTTGAGAGTAATTATAGGAAAATGGGATGGATTTTGCAATTTAAAAGTGGCTGTCCTTTTAATTTTGTCCATTTAAAAGTGGCTGTCCTTTTAATATCACTGGGTGGTCCTTTTAATATCACTGGGTGAAGGCTTGGGTGGGTTGGGTTAAAAAATGGGTGTCCTTTTAACGTTAATTTGAATTGTTAATTGAAACGAGTGGCGTCTGATCAACCCGCCAACTCGATACGTAACGACTTACCCAAAGCATTCGCCGCACTGGTAAGCGTAGTGAGCGTTAAACTGGTATCACGGTCATCTAATAGACGATTCAACGCAGCCCGACTGGTGTGCATTTTGGCGGCTAAAGCTGTTTTAGTCAGCTTTTGTGATTTCATTTCTTGCGCAATCTGCCATGCAACCACACGCTTAATGGCCACAGCCGTAGTTTCTTCTAATAAAGCTTCTTCAGCCAAGAAGTCATCAAAACTACTGCCTAAATGATGATTCATTTCTGTGTTCATCTCTCACCTCTGAGTTGCTTCATTCTCGCCTTAGCTGTTGCTAAATCGTCGTTTGGCGTTGCTTGAGACTTTTTAATGAAGCCATGCAATAACACCATCGTACTGGACAACACCGTAAAAATCACACGTGCGATCCGACCATCTAAATGAATGCGAACCTCCCATAAATCTTTCGCCAATTTCCGAACCAAGGGCATACCTATAGGCCAACCCAGTTGAACGGTTTTAATGTCCTCGCCAATGGTCTTTCTGTCTGTGGCAGATAACGATTTCAGCCATTCACGCACAGGTTCAGTACCCGCAGCGGTTGCAAAAAATCTAACGTTTAGTGTTGGTGTATTCATAACTCAATTGTATCAATATTGGTACACAACGAGCAAGTATTTTTTGATCCAGAAAAGTTCAAAAGGCGGCATGGGTTGAACATAAGGGGCGTTATGAGAAGGGAATAAAAGTGGCTGTCCTTTTAATTGGATAATGAAATAAGCTGTTGGCGGGCACGGGTCATGGCTGGGCTCCGGTTAAAAGGTTAACTTGAGTGTAATTATAGGAAAATGGGATGGATTT
>NZ_JYNN01000108.1 GCF_000934765.1 Thiomicrospira microaerophila
CCTTACTCAAGGTGATTATTGGATTGATGATTTTTGGTTTAACGCTTGCGAACCCAGCTTTTATCGAGCTTTTGAAATCATTAGCTTAATGTTTGCCGTAGCTAAGGAACATGTCAATACATTAAGCATTAAGTAAAGATTTATTTAAAAGGACACCCACTTTTATTCCCTTCTAATAAAAATATTGGCTATTTGCAATCTAGAAATTAAAGTTAGAAGGACACCCACTTTTATGCATTATGCACCAAGTCGTCACTAATTAAAGGACAGTCAAGTATCAAAAGCTTTGAATGGGTAAGGTAGCATAAAGGCTTTCTTGAAAGTTTCTTATGAAATTAATTTTATGTACAATGTACATGTTAAATAAAAAGGATTTCCTGAGTGAGTCACGCCATTGAATTTATAGAAACGTCAATTTTTACTAAGCAAATTCAATCTTTGGCTACCGATGATGAATTGCAGCAGTTGCAAAAAGAGTTGATTGCACAACCTGAAAAGGGCAGTCTTATTCAAGGAACAGGTGGGCTTAGAAAAGTACGAATGGCGGTTGGAAATCAGGGGAAAAGCGGGAGTGTGCGAGTGATCTACTTTATTGCACTCGTAGATGTTATCTATCTCGTGATGGCTTATCCAAAAAGCCAGAAAGAGACGCTAACCCTTGCTGAAAAAGTAGTTTTGAAGAAATTAACACACAAACTAAAAGAGGAACACTAAGGTGAGTTTATTTGAAGAGTTAAAAGCTTCCTTAGAAGAGGCGGTTGAAATCAAAAATGGACACAAAGAAGGCAAGGTTACACGTTTTGAAATCAGTGATGTCAAAGCTATTCGCGCCCAGCTAAAGGTATCTCAACAGGAGTTTGCCAGTGCCCTAGGTACCAGTGTGGATACGGTGAAGAGCTGGGAAACCAAACGACGTAATCCAACAGGTCTTGCCGCTAAGGTGTTGGCAACCATTCAAGACAATCCGAGTTTTTATCAAGAACTCGCTTCCCACTAAACAGATCTTTAAGTAATTAAATACTAAAAGGACA